>JAERSO010000056.1 GCA_016845585.1 Acidimicrobiaceae bacterium
GCACTGGGCGTCGCGGTCGCGGCGCCCGCCGCAACGCTCGCACCGCCTACACCCAGCGCTATCTCCCCGAAATGGAGCGGGGCATTCCGTACCTGGATGCGCTGTTGCCCGAACAGGTCGACATCGTGCACGACCGCACGATGCGCTTGCTCGAAAGCACCGGCATCGAGTTCCGCGACGATGAATCGATCGAGATGTGGCGCCAGGCCGGCTCGGGCGGCGGTGTGTCGATCGACGGCTATCGCCTGCGCATCGATCGCGAGTTCCTCATGGAACTCGTCGCCATGGCGCCGAGCGAATACACGATGGTCGGCCGCGACCCTGCGCGCAGTGTGACCCTCGGTGGCCGCAAGAGCATCTTCACACCTGCGTACGGCGCACCGTTCGTTCGCGACCTCGATGGCACTCGTCGCAACGCCACGCTCGACGACTTCCACAACTTCGCCAAAATCGCTCAGATGACCCCGGCGATGCAGATGGCAGGGGGTGTGCTCTGCGAGCCGATGGACATCGCCGTACCGCATCGGCATCTGCACATGACCTACTCGTTGATGAAGCACTCGACGAAGCCCTTCATGGGTGCGGTCACCAGTCGGGAGCGGGCCGAAGACTCCCTGACGATGACGCAGATGCTGTTCGGTGAGGAGTTCGTCGACGAGAACACGGTGATGACGTGCCTGGCCAACGGCAACTCGCCGCTCGTCTGGGACTCGACCATGCTCGACGCCGTCAAGGTCTACAGCGGCGCCAACCAGGCGATGTTGTTCTCGCCGTTCGTGCTCGGCGGGGCGTCGACACCGGCGTCGACGATCGGCTCGGTCGTGCAGATCAACGCTGAGGCGCTCGCCGGTGTTGCGTTCAGCCAGATCGTTCGGCCCGGCGCGCCAGCGGTCTATGGCCAGTGGCTCGCCACGGTGTCGATGAAGTCGGGCGCCCCGATGGCCGGCACCCCCGACATCGACCACATGAACCTGCTGGTCGGCCAACTCGCCCGTCGCTACCAGCTGCCCTGGCGCTGCTCGGGCATGTGCACGGCATCGAAGGCCTTCGACGCCCAAGCCGGGTACGAGGCCGCCCGCAACATGTTCGGCGTGGCGCTCGCCGGCGCGAACTTCGTGCTCTCGACCACGGGGTATATGGAGTCGGCGCTGTGTCAGAGCTACGCCAAGGCGGTGGTCGACGGTGAGCAGGCCGAGATGTTCCGCCGCTTCGTCCAGGGCATCGATTTCGACGAGCTCGACGGCGCACTCGCAGCGATGGGCGAAGTCGAGCCCGGTGGGCACTTCCTCGGCACCGCCCACACACTTGCCAATTTCGAGTCCGCGTTCGCCATGCCCGAGTTGATGGACAGCGACGGCTACGAGCAGTGGCTCGCCGCCGGGGCCGAGGACACCGAGGCACGCGGCACGAAGAAGGCGAGGCAGATGCTCGCCGACTATGTCGAACCCGAACTGCCCGACGATGTCGACGAAGCGCTGCGCGACTTCATCGAACGTCGGATCCGTGAGATTCCGGAGACCCTGGAGTGACCATGACCACGCCTCTGCTGCACGGTGTGTGTGCGGCGATGACCTCGCCGTTCGACGACACCGGTGAACATCTCGACGAGGGTCGCCTGCGCGACCACATCGAGGGTCTGATCGATGCCGGCGTGCAGGGCCTCGTGCTGTGCGCCGGAACGGGCGAGTTCGCGTTCCTGTCCGACGACGAAAAGGATCGCATTATCTCGCTCGGATGCGAGATCGTCGACGGGCGCATCCCGGTGGTTGCGCAGACCTCGGCGATCACCACCACCGACGCGATCGAACGCACGCGCCGGGCCGCTGATCACGGGGCGGCGGCCGCGATGGTGTTGCCGCCGTACTTCGAGGGGCCGTTCGAACGCGGGGTGCTCTTCCACTACGAGAAGCTCGCCAAAGCGATCGACATCCCGATCGTGCTCTACAACATCCCGGTCAACAGCGGCTTCGACATCCATCCCGACCTGTACCGCCAGCTCATGGCGATGGAGAACATCGACTACATCAAGGACTCCACCGGCGATCTGATCCGCCTCCAGAAGCTGATCGGCATCGGCGGCCATGTGCTCGCCGGCGCCGACCCGTTGGCGCCGTACGCCGCCATGTCGGGTGCAGCGGGCTGGATCTGGGGTGCGGCCAACGTCATGCCGCACGAGTGCGTGCAGCTCTGGAACCTGGTGCAGTCCGGTGATCATGCCGGTGCTCTCAGGCTCTGGGAGCAGATGCTCCCGGCGAACATGTTCTTCTGGGAGAACAATGTCGACGCCGAGTACAACTCCGCAGTCAAGACGGCCACGAACATGGTCGGCCGAGCTGTTGGCCCGTGCCGTCGCCCGGTCATGCCGATGACCCATCAGGGTCGGGTCGCGTTGCAGACCGCCCTATCGACCTTGCCGATCAACGGCACCAATCGGGACACGCTCGTATTCCGCGAGTGGGACGACGAAAAGGACTGGCTGGTCCAGATGACACACAATTCCGGCGTGAGCCGAGCGACGAACTCCGGCCGTGCCGGAGGCAAGTGAAAGGCGTGAGATGACCCTCCAGTTCGACCCAGCGGCGCTTGCCGCATCCGTCACGCCGCCGACCCGAATGATGATTGGTGGCCGTTCTGTCGAGTCCGCCAGTGGTGCCACGTTCGCGACATTGAATCCGGCGACGGGCGAAGAGCTCGCCCAGGTCGCCGAGGGGGCACAGGAGGACATCGATCGCGCAGTCGCGGCGGCACGCGACGCCTTCGACAATGGCCCATGGGGTCGGATGGCGCCGGCTGATCGGCGCAACCTGCTCAAGCGGTTCGCCCTGTTGATCGAGGCTCATGCCGATGAACTCGCAGTGATGGAGACGCTCGAAGCCGGCAAACCGATCTTCGACTCATCCACCATCGATCTGCCCGAAACCGTTG
>JAERSO010000057.1 GCA_016845585.1 Acidimicrobiaceae bacterium
CGCGGTCGGGGCTGCAGTGGCGGGTGCCTCCGTCGTCGTGGTCGCCGCGCCGGTGGTGCCCGACGGCGGTTCGGACGTGGCCACGGGAGCCTCGGCAGTCGTGCCCGGTGGCGCGGTCGTCGAGGTCGCCGCGACCTCCGCCGACGACGAGCAGGCGGCCGCCAGCACCGCCAGCACGACGACCCGCCTCGATCCGAACACCTGCATCACCCCGACTCGACGTCCCAGAAGTCCACCAGGTCCGCCAACGGCCGGTCCGGGAAGAACCCGTCCGGCGGCGGATCGTCCGGATCACCGGACCGCATGAACGCGTTGTACGACTCGTAGAACTCGTCGACCGTCATGCCGACGTGCTTGACGAACGACCCGTCGAAGTCCAGCGCCCACATGTCCTCGGGCAGGTCCACCCACACCGTCTGCCATGACGACAGGTACGCCAGGTACACGTTCATCAGGAACCAGTGCGGGTGCGAGCACTTGGCGGTGTGCCGATACTCCTCGTCAACGCCGACGCCGCGACACCCACCGTCCTCGCCGTACACGATCTCCCTCCGGGCCGACCGCAGGATCTCCTCCCACCGGAACCGGAGGATCGCCCCGAGCTGGGTGTCGGTGGAATTGGCCACCGTCAGGCCGTGCTCCCGGCTCCACAGCAGGTCGTCGAAGTGCTCCTTCACGAAGACGTGCGGGAACGCGATCGCAGAGCCCTCCACCCACCAGGCCGGCGCACTCACCGGGTCGTTGAGGCCGCAACAGTCGTCGGGCATGGCCAGCGCCCGGTCGAAGATGTGGGCCCGCTGGTAGTGGTGGAAGTACTCGTGGACCCACCCGTGGAAGATCCCGTACCGGTAGTTGACCGGCCCGTGGTTCCGCCGGTCGTTCACCGCCCACTCAGGCTCGCCGGGGGTCGGGACGAGCGGGTTGGGGTTCACGCAGAAGGAGTACTGGTGACGACCGTCGTGCCGATTGAACGCCCAGAAGGCCGAGAGGCAGCTCCGGATCTCGTGGACCTGGTCGATGGTGGTGACCGGTTGGCCATCCCGGCCCATGACGCCGAGCTCCCTGAGTACCCGGAGGCTCTCGGTGTTGGGGTCGTCGAGGTTGTAGACGATGTGGACGTACCGGTCGTACCCGCCGAGGACCTCGACGAGGAGTCCGTGGATCTCGGCGTGCTGGGCGATGAAGTCCTCGGGGATGGTCTCCGAGAACAGGTACCAGTGCTGCGGGTCGAGCTTCGGCTCGTTGAGGCCGATCCGCTGCAGGTACTCCTTGGCCGTCTCCGACGCATCCGTCGGGGGAGGTTGGGTCGTAGCCGGTGGTGACGTCGGGGTGGGCGGCGGTTCGGTCGTCGGTGGAGGCGATTCGTCATCCTCCGGCTCCGCCGCCGCCCCGTCGGCTCCGCCCGCGGTCGGGAGGTCGGGCAGGATCGCCAGTTGTTCCTCAATGTCGAGATCCAGGAAGTCGTCGAACTCGGCATAGAACTCGGCGGGCGTGATGCCGTAGGCGTGGTTGAACGCCCCGTCCCAACCCAGGGACTCGAGCGCCGGGTAGAAGGCGTCGAGCAGCACGTCGGGTCCGAACCGGTGCTCCAGCCAGGCGTGTCCCCACGAGCCGAGGCCGTAGGCGGCGTCCCCGCAGTGGTCGTAGTCGACGTCGCCCAGGGTCAGGCCCGGACAGCCGGCCAGCACCTCGACCCCGTCGAGCATCCGCCACCGCATCCTCTGCCGGAAGTCGAACGGGTCGCGGCCCTCGACGTTGACCTCGGGCAGGGTCCCGTCGGCGAGCAGGCGACGGACCGCCGTGTGACCCATCCAGTCGGCACCCCCCTCCTTGAACCACACCGGGCCCATGGCGTCACCGAAGCGCGTCCCGTGGTCGGTGGTCGACAGGTGGGCGTGCTGGACGGCGTGGAAGAACTCGTGGAACTGCGTGGTCTGGACGTCGGTGCCGGAGATGTCCGGGAAGTGGTCGGTGAAGCCGAACGGCGTCGACGAGGTCAGCCAGTGGATGCCCCACTCGCGCCGTCCGCAGTGACAGGCGTCCTCCCTCGCCCGCCCCTCGGCCACGGCCCGGGCCCCGAGCTCGTGGTACCAGAGCAGGCCATGCTTCTCCTCGAGATTGCGTTCCAGGCAACCGGAGAGCGACCGCTGCCCCCGGGCCGCCCGGCGCTCTCCGTTGCCGTGGACCAGGTCGACCGACGGCGCCTCGGCGATGCCCATCACCCAGTACTCGACCGGGCCGTAGGAGCCCCACTCGCCCATGGCGACCAGGAGCGACACCGTCGTCTCGCGACACAGCATCTCAGGGAGGTCGCGGGCGCAGAAGACCTCGGGGCTGAAGCCGACGGGCCGACCCCAGTACTCGTCGCGGCCGTGGTCGGCGGGGACGACCGGGACCCCGGGTGCCACGCAGTACCAGTGGGAGCCCTCGTCGGCGCACGCCGCGGTGGTTCCCAACGGCCCGGGTGGAGCGGGATCATCCGCCGGGACCGCGTCGGTGTCGCCAGCAGGCGTCACGGTGGTCGTCGAGTCGGTGGAGGCATCCGCCTCCGCCGAGGATTCCGGGACCGGAGTCGGATCGTCGGAAGTCACCGTCGCCGCGGTGGACGGAGTCCCGGCCGCGGTCGTCGTGGTCTCGACGGCCGTCTCCGACGATGACGTCGAGGTCGCCGGCTCGGGCCGTTCGGATCCACCCGAGGAACAGCCGGAGGCCACCACGGCGACGGCGATCAACACCCGGGCCAGCGGATGTCCCACCCGCACGACTCGTCTCACGAACCCTCCCCGCCCACGGCCCGCTCCGAGGCCGCCGTCACGAATCTGCCACGATCGGCCCGGGCCCGTCCACCGAGGGACGGCCACGACCGGGAGGACCCGACATGGGCAGGTACGGCAGCGGCATGGTGGTGGCCGCCCAGCCCGAGGCGACCGAGGCGGGAGTCGACGCGCTCCGGGC
>JAERSO010000058.1 GCA_016845585.1 Acidimicrobiaceae bacterium
CGGTCCTTGGCCTCGCGAGCGACGGTCTTGATGTGCTCGGGCTTGCGGATGTTGCCCGGATTGAGACGAAGGCCGTGGACCCCGGCCTCGAGTGCTTCGAGTGCACGCCGGTACTGGTGATGGATGTCGGCGATGATCGGCACCGGAGAACGCGGCACGATGCGGGCGAGTCCTTCCGCCGCCTCGGGCTCGTTACACGTACAGCGCACGATGTCGCAGCCAGCTGCGGCCAACCCGTAGATCTGCTGCAGGGTCGCTTCGTGATCCGCCGTCTTGGTGATCGTCATCGACTGGATCGTGATGGGGGCGCCTCCGCCGACCGGGACGTCGCCGACCATGATCTGTCGGGTCTCCCGGCGAGGGAAGCTCTGCGTGAACTCCACGAATGCAACGCTACCGGCCCGACGCGCGCTCGGAGATGACGGGCGGCACGACCGCCGGCTCAGCCGATGTCGATCGGATCGATGATGTCGCGGGCGAGAGCGAAGACCCCGATGACGACGAGGAATGCGAACACTGCGTAGGTCAGGGGCAGCACTCGGGCGTAGTCGACCTCGTGCTTGCGGCCGCCCATCGATCGGAGGCGCTCGTAGGTTCCGATGGCCACGTGTCCTCCGTCGAGCGGGGGTAGCGGCAAGAGATTGAACACACCGATGAAAATGTTGAGGATCGCCAGCAGTTGGAGTTGGCCTTCGAAACTCGCATTGGCGCCGAGTCGAGCGGCGCCGTAAATCGAGAGGATCCGCTCCTCGTCGGGATTGCGAATGTCGAGCGCTCGACTGTTGATCTCGCGCTGCTCGGCCACATCGGTGGCGGTGGTGAGATCGGCACCGCCGCCGAGCGTGTCGGACAAGAAGTTCCCAAGGGTGCTCGGCGTGAAGAACTGCACCAGCGCCTCACCGGAAACGACAATCCACTCGCCGAAGGTCGTGACCCCATGCCATGCCGAGGCGAACAGACCGAGATTGTCGAGCAGCGGCTCATCGCCCACACCGAAGAACCCGACGGTGGGATTCTCGACCGAGGTGATGTCGAGGATCTCGACGTCGATCATGACACGAGGGAACTGCTCACCGACCGGGTCGACCGTGATATCGACGAACTCGCCCTCCCGGCCTTCGAGCACCATGAGGATGTCGTCCCAGCTGGTGACGTCGGTGCCCTCAATCGCAAGGATGCGATCGCGCTCGATGAGCCCCTGAAAGGCGTCGGCGCCCTCTGCGGTGAGACGACTGCCGATGACCACGGAGTCGGTGATGACCTCGCCGTTGCGTTCCCAGGTGAACTCAGTGAGTTCACCCCCACGGGCTCGGACGAGATCGCCGAACTGCAGGAAGCCGCCGACCTCCTCACCCCCGACGCTGAGCATCACGTCGCCCGGCTCGATGCCGAGTTCGGCGGCGGCGCTCGCCTGAGACGTGCGCGAGACCTGCCAGGCACCGTCATCGTTCTGCACGCCGTAGAAGAGCGCAAGCACAGCGAGCAGAACGATCGCCATGATGAAGTGCATCGCAGAGCCGGCCGAGACGACCAGCATCTTGCGCGGCCATGACTTGATCCGGTACGACCGCTGTTCATCGCCAGGCTCAACCGGATCGAGATTGTTCATCCCGATGATGCGGACGTACGCACCGGCCGGGATGCCTTTGACGCCGTATTCGGTCTCGCCCTTGCGGAACGACCAGAGTCGGGGTCCAAAACCGATGAAGAACTCCGTGACCTTCATGCCGGTCCAGCGCGCCGTGAGGTAGTGACCGAGCTCGTGCATGAAGATCATGACGATCAGCGCGACGACGAAAAAGGCCCAGCCCCAGCTGGCGAGAAAGCCAAGGGCGAGGATGGCCGTGATCATGAGGATCAGGCCGCTGAAATCGTTGGTGGTCTCGGTGTCGATCGCCGACGCCGAGTCCGATTCCGGCGGGGGCACCGGGGTCTCGGTCTGCATCACGCCATTTTCGCGGAGATCACCGCCAATGCGACATCGCGCGCCTGCGCGTCTGCCGTCAGCACCGCATCGACATCGCTTGCGGCTGACCCGGGCCAGCGCTGGAGTGCCTCGTCGACTACCTCGCCGATGTCGACCCATCGGATCGACCCGGCGAGGAATGCGTCGACCGCGACCTCGTTGGCAGCACTCAGCCACGCTGGTGCCGTCTCACCCGCCCGCCCGGCGTCGTAGGCCAGACGAAGACACGGGAAAGCCTCCAGATCAGGGGGCTGGAATTCGAGTCGGCTGAGCGTGGTCCAATCGATCGCGCCGTACGGCACGTCGAGCCGATCGGGGTAGGCCAGCGCGTACCCGATACACAGACGCATGTCCGGCATCGAGAGTTGGGCGATCGTCGCACCGTCGGTGTAGCTGACCATCGAGTGGACCACCGACTGAGGATGAACGACGACATCGATCTCGTCGAACGACACGCCGAAGAGTTCGTGGGCCTCGATCACCTCGAGACCCTTGTTCATCAACGTCGACGAGTCGATCGTGATCTTGGGCCCCATCGACCATGTGGGATGAGCCAGCGCATCGTCGATCGTGACCTGCTCGAGGTCGCGGCGGTTGCGGCCTCGAAACGGTCCCCCACTCGCCGTGAGCACGATGCGATGAACTCGATCGGTTGCGCTGACCTTGCCGGTAACGCCGTTGGCCCGCAGACACTGGTGCACCGCACAGTGCTCGCTGTCGACCGGAACCAGCTCCGCACCTGGGGTCTGCCATGCTCGTTGGACCACCGGACCGGCGGCGATCAGCGATTCCTTGTTGGCCAGGCCGAGACGCTTGCCCGCCTCGAGGGTTGCGAGGGTGACGGGCAGCCCGGCGAAGCCGACAACCCCATTGATGAC
>JAERSO010000059.1 GCA_016845585.1 Acidimicrobiaceae bacterium
GCTCGAGGGTGAGCTGACCGTCGAAGCCGGCGTCGACGAAGCCCGCCGTCGAGTGGATCAGCAATCCCAAACGCCCGAGCGACGACTTGCCTTCGAGTCGCGCCACCAGATCGTCGGGTACTGCGACCCGCTCGAGGGTCGAGCCGAGCACGAACTCGCCAGGGTGCAGGATGAACGGCTCGTCGCCCGCGGCCTCCACCAGTTCGGTGAGTTCCTCCAGGTTCTGCTTGACGTCGATGTGACCCATCGTGTGGTTCTTGAACACTCGGAAGAAGCGGTCGAGCCGCAGATCGACCGACGACGGCTGCAGGCTGTTGGGCCCCAGCGGGTCGATGACGATGCGGCCCGCATCGAGCTGCTCGCGGATGGTTCGGTCGGACAGGATCACGCGTTGTCTCCAGCGGTGTGGGTTGCATGTAGCGGCGTCGGGACGGCCTCGGGATCGACCTCGACCGGGCCGCTGCGATCGGGATGGTCGCCGGGCCGGGCGACATCATCGCCGAGAAGTTCGAGCTGGTCACCTCGGGCGGCGCGGGCGCCTTCCATCCAGTGGGCCCGACAGAGGAGGTCGTACGAAACCTCGGCCGCAGCGCTGGCGCCCCCGGTGTCTCCCACCACCACGGTCGCGCCGCTGATCACCTGCACCCCGTCGACGAACCGTGCGTTGTGGGTCGCCCGCTCCCCGCACCAGCACCGAGCTTCGACCTGGATCTCGGTGCGCATGTCGGCCAGCTCCATCATCCGCGCCGAGCCCGGGAACATCACGCCCTGGAACGTGGTGAGCAAGCCGAAGGCGTAGACGTCGACGCCCAACTCGTCGACCACCCGGGCCAGCTGCTCGCACTGCGCAGCGTCGTAGAACTGGGCCTCATCGCAGATGACCGCGTTGAGATGCCCCAACGACTTCGCTCGCTGACGCACCAGGTCGAAGAGGTCGGTGGCCGCCTCGACGACCTCGGCCTCGGCCGACACGCCGAGGCGGCTCGACACCCGACCTTCGGCGCGATCGAGCTGGGTCATCAGGATCGTGGTGAGCCCGCGGGCGCGCAGATTGTGGTGGATCTGCAACGCCTGTGTCGACTTGCCCGACCCCATCGTGCCGAAGGTGAAGCGCAGTTTCGCCATCGCCGTGGACCCTACTTGCGGGCCGGGGCCGCCGCTGCCTCAGGTTTCCCCAGAAGCACCGCGTCAGACACGACATCGCCCGTCCAGCAATAGAGCAACACCGTCGGCTCGGGGCCGAAGCGTTGCGCATGGCGGCGCCAGGGCGGATTGTGCACCGCGTCGCCCGGGCGGGCCTGGGTCCACGTGCCGTCCTCTGTCCCGAACCAGGGCTCGCCGGCGAGCACGTGATACAGCTCCTCGGCCGGGTGCGCGTGAAGCGGGTAGTGCAGCCCCGGACCCCACAGGCCGAGCCCGACCCGAACCGACGGGTGTTCGATAGTCGACGGCCGGGGTCCCACCTGTCGCACATAGCCATAGTTGGCCAGGTACTCGGCGCTCAACACATCGAGGTACCCGGTGGTCTGACGCCACGGCAGCTCCGGGCCGATCCGGAGAAACTCGTCGAGGATCGCAGCGACGGCAGGGTCGGTACCGGTCGACTCGACCGCGTCGAGATGACGGATCGCCTCGAGCGGTCGGCCCGGCCCGATCTCCGATGGCGCCGCCACGTCGTCGAGCGCGTCGAGGACCTCGATCACCATCTCGAACTCGGGCGACGGGGTGCGGCCCCGGTGGAACGCGGCGATCGTGGCCAGCAATTCGTCGATCACCGCCGCAGTGTGCCATGCCGAACGTCCCGCTACGATCGGCCGCCTCCGCGGGTGTAGTTCAATGGTAGAACATCAGCTTCCCAAGCTGAGAACGCGAGTTCGATTCTCGTCACCCGCTCCAGGCCGAGGACCGCAACGCAAAGCGGCGCCACGCCGAAGATCTACGGCATGAGCTTCGCGACCGTCTACCCGCTGTACGTCGCGAAGGCCGAGAAGAAGGGCCGGTCGAAGCGCGACGTCGATGCGATCGTTCGCTGGCTCACCGGCTACTCCCAGCGCCAGCTCACCGCCAAGGTGAAGGCCGGGACCGATCTCGAGACGTTCTTCGACACGGCCCCGGCACTGAACCCCGACCGCCGTCTCATCACCGGCGTCGTGTGCGGCGTGCGGGTCGAGGAGATCGAGGAACCGATGATGCAGACGATCCGCTACCTCGACAAGCTCATCGACGAACTGGCACGCGGCAAGGCGATCGAGCAGATCCTCCGCACGCCCTGAGTTCACTCCTGTTCGTTGACGCATCGGGTGGAAGCGGTCACACTCGGTCCCGCCCACGGCCGGGGACGCTGTGGTGAACCGAGGTCGAAGATGCACACGATCACCCAGGCGCTGTTGCGAGCCGAACAGAACCACGGCACGCGAGAAGGCATGGTCTGCGGCGACCAGCGGATCACGTTCGGCGAGTTCGTCCGTCGCACGCGCCGGCTCGGGACGGTCCTGCGCGATCTCGGCACCGAGCGGGGTGACCGGGTGGCCGTCGTGTCGCTCAACTCGATCCCGGTACTCGACCTCTACTGCGGCGTACCGGCGGCCGGTCGGCTCGTGGTGCCGCTGAACTTCCGCTGGGCCCAAGCCGA
>JAERSO010000060.1 GCA_016845585.1 Acidimicrobiaceae bacterium
GAATCGTGAGAACATGACCGGACGCATCAGCGGCTGGAAAGCCATCTTGAACACACTCACCGTGCACTACGGCGACCGCATCGCCAACCACATCCGATGAACACCATCACGCCCGAATACACAGAAAATCTGACAGTCCCGACTATGCGGCGCCGCATCGGGCCGTTGTGTGACGCAGCTGCGGCGTTCGTGGCCGTGACTATGTGGCCGCAATATCGAGCGTGCCGACCAGGAGGACCTGCTCGCACGACCCGCAGCTCATTGGCGGGCAAGGCGGTTTGGCTGGTGCCGCTGTGCTGTTGTTATTGCGCGCCTCCACGCCACCGGCAAGGGGCACCGAGGTGTGAACCACCCGGTCCTCACCTTGTTGAGGTGACCGACGATTGCCGTTGTGCGCTGGAGAGAAACTCGCCAACCGGCGACGATCTGCCATGTTCGCCCGAATCCCACGCGTCTCACCGGGGCCGGTCATAGGGTGCGGCGCGTGTACCAACGACACGGTCACCGATTGGAGCCAACAGCCGCTGAGCAGCCTAGGCCGGCGGGGAGTTGAACTTCATCAGTTTTAATTCGCCCCATGGCCATCGCGAGTACTGCAGTCAGAGTTGTCACGTGTACCCCTACACGAGGACCCAAGGGTCTGCCGCACAACGACATCTCGTGCCCGATCTCACACCAGAGTGAGGGCGCGACGCGTTCGACGATCTGTCACTCGGCGTGCAGTCCCTATGGATTCTCGATTTCTTCTTCTTCGACGATGTCGAAGCCTTCGGGTGGGTCGCTTTCTGGCTCGGAGTTCGCAGCTGATGGCGCTTCGAACCCACCGACGATCGGCACGCCTTCGTCTTCGGCCCATCGCAGAATGTCGGATGTCGTTAGGTGTTGGATGAAGCTCAGCTCCGAGGCTGCATCTTTCGCTGTGGCTGCCTGGTCGACTCGTCCGCTCACGTCGATTCGGATGGGATCGCTCAGGTCGGTGATGGTGAGGATCGATTCGATGCCGCCGTCGGGTTCGAGGCGTTCGTCGTGGAGCCAGATCTCAACCGGTTCGCTGGGATCGATGGCAATCTCGAGCACGAGTCCGTCGGGAGACTCAGCGAGAACCGCGAGGGGGATGCAGTAGCCGCTGAGCGCTGTGCTTTGTCGTGGGCACAGTGCGTAGGTGCTTGCGGGGTCGACCTGCGCCGTACTGGCGAGGTGGATCTGACCGGGCACGAGCGTCTTCGCGATGTCGCCTGGTAAGTCTTCTTGAGCGAAGTTTCGCCGGTCGGGATCGCGGTTGATCCATGAGTTGCGTTCTTCCTCGACGGCGATCCAACCGCGGATGAATGCATCGGAGTGCCCCCCTTCACGGGTCGTGACAAGCTTCATTGCGTCGTCGAACGTCTCGGCGCCAGTCGCCGCGATCGCTGACTGAATCTCGGCTGTGACGTCGCGCCATTCGCCGGTGCAGGGGTCGAAGGCCGTATAGGAGCCATCCTCGCCATGCTTGATCAGGACGGTTGCGAACTCTCGGACCGGGTTGGTCCGAGCGAGGACGATCGTGCGCTCCTCTGGTTGCTCCGAAAGCGTCCTTCTCGTCTCGTCGGCGAGCGTCTGCGTGACGAACTCAATCTCCGCGAGATCAGACGTTTTTACG
Source organism: Acidimicrobiaceae bacterium (assembly GCA_016845585.1). GTDB lineage: Bacteria > Actinomycetota > Acidimicrobiia > Acidimicrobiales > Aldehydirespiratoraceae > JAACCU01. The sequence goes on from JAERSO010000060.1 coordinate 1,640, forward strand.
GCGTGGTAGAGCGCAGTGGGCTCGAGCGAGTCGACGGACGTAGTCAAGATCGCCTTTTCGGTCGACTCCGCGGAGTCAGCGACGCTCGACCGGTCTGGAGCGAGGTCGAATGCGACTGTCGCGAACGGGATGTAGTGCAGCAGGCAGTCTCCGATCGACTCTGCCTCGCCGGTCGATTCGTTGGTCTGTTGATTGTCGTTGCTGCAAGCCGAGGCTAAAAGGGCGAGGAGGATCGCAACTCCAACGGCGACAGTGTGTCGGTGGGTGTGTCGCATGGTCTTCACCTTTCCCTGATTCGTACGTTGTCGAACAGGAGCGGGATATAGCTTCCCGAGTTGTACCGCATGTCGTGCCGGGCTCGGATCTGGATATCAACGAAGGCGCTCGTCATGCTCGCCGAAAGCGTTTCTAGCCCTGCCAGTGCTGAAGTCACTCCGCCGTTGTTCCAGACGCCCTTCCATTTCTTGAGGTACCAGATGGTTTCGTCGCGCGTGCCATTCTGATTCACACCGGAATTGAAGTTGGTCGCCGCGCACCCAGCGCCGGAGTACGTGACTCCGCGTGCGTACATATACACCCAGACTGTCCCGCTGAGTCCGTTTACTGTCCTGCGCCAGTTGATCTTGGCGTCGAAGGAGTCCCCAGCTGATTCTGACACGGATGTTGTCTGGAAGAAGTAGCCGCCGCCTGACGTATCTGGCTTCCAGTAGACCCCTCCAGAACCGGTGAACCAGGACGTCCCTGAATTCGTCTGGTAGTAGGAGGTGCCTCGGTTGAACCCGACGTTCGCTGTCATCGTCTCGGGGTTGAGTGTGCCGTGGGCGTACTGTCCAGCCTGGTAGTCGTCCTGGGCGACGTGCCTGGCTGAGGAGCCGGGGAACCCGCCGGCGGAGCAGGTTGACATGACGGGAGTCGCGCTCGGCTCGTGCGAATCCCCCGAGCCGGTGTGGTCAAACCCGAAACCATGGCCGATCTCGTGTTGCAGCACGCGACCCATGTCGGCGTACCAGTCTGATGGAGGGGGATACGACGGGGGGAGATTGTCCTCGTTTATGTGAACCGATGAGCATGAATGCCGAACTGCGAGAGTGTTGCCGTCGCCGGCATGCCCACTCGCTGAGAAGTGTGTGTCAGGCTTCCACTGAAGGACGAGTTCGCCGAAGCTCTCCTTAACATCGAGAACGCGGCTAGCGGCGTTGTAGTTCCACTCAATCTCCCAGTCATCGATATAGGTACGCAGTGTCGGGCGAGTGTCGTTGCTTCCGACGATCCAGCCAGGGCCGTCGAACGCGAACTTGACCTGCTGCCCGCAACTCGTCGTGCCGTCCCGCGAGAAGCCCGCCGCAGGGACGGCCAGCCCCGCAGCTGCCAGAAGAACAGCTACAACGATCGCCACTACGCGAGTCGAACGCCTTCGACGAGGCTGCTCTGTCCGGACCGAACGCGATCGCCGCGCCGCCATGGATTCGTCGTCCATTGTCTACTGCTCCCGCCTTTGGTCCGCCAAGACACCGTCGTACAACACCGAGGGTAAATGTCGGCCGACGGCTAAGGAAGCCGCCCACGAACCGTGGCGCGGATCGATGCTGTCCAGAGCGACCCACCCAGCGCGACATGAACTACACAGGCATATCGACAGCCGAGCTCCCGGACGAGGTGGTCGACGCGGCGCTGGCGGCTGTGGTTGTGCTGGCGCCGCGGCCCGGCAGGGTGAGCGAGTCGGAGAACCCGACAGACCCTCAGGTGCGCGACCCGGGGAGCCGACAGGTAATCGACGACGGAAAGAATGCGCCAGGCGGTCGGGCTCCTGGTCGCCGTCATTCTGGGCGGCGTGCTTGTTGGGATATGGCTCCTAGACGTCGAGGACGGCGTGTCGATCGCGGTCACCGTCGAGCCGGCCGGGCGCCGGAACCCGGGAATCGCGGTGGACGACGATGGCCTCTGGCAAGCACTGCACCGATTCCCCGCGAGTGGGGCTGTCAGGAATTTTGTGGTTGGGTCATGCGGTCATCGCACCGATCTGGGACCATGCGCTGCAGAACCAGCGAATTCGGTCGCCCTCGGCCGGGACTATGCAGTGCGCGGTTTGCGCCGCCCCTCGTCGCAACTCGCGACTAACCAGTGATCGTCCGATTGCCCAGCGGCTCCACCGCGATCGCGACCGTCGGCCAGATCGCGCCGTCCAGATCACGAAACTTCTCGCCTGGCTCAAGAGGAACCGATGTCGCCTCGAAGACTCTGAGCTCCACCGTCGTCTCGGAGTAGATCGCTAGCACCTGAACGTCCGCCCCTTCGGCTACCAGCCCGCAGTTGTCCGCAGCGACGATGTCGATACGAGCGGACAATGGTGTCTGGGCATCCGGGCTCAGCTGCCATTTCGCCTCACCGTACAAGGCTGCTTGATCCTCAAATCTGCCGACAGTTTCGACGACCAAGTTGCTGCCCTGAGCAGCACATGAGGACGCAACAAGTGTCGCGACGAACACCAGGGGCGCGATGCGGACCACCCTCGACTATCGGTAGGCGAGACGAGCCAGCTGAGGACCGACCAGCACAGGCACAGCACGGGGCGACGGCGGGGTCGGGGGAGCACTCGATAGTCACGGCCCTCGGACCCAGAGTCCCCGCCGCAGAACCGGCGCATTCGGTCACCCTCGGCCGGAACCATGCAGTGCTCGGCTTGGGCCTGATTCATACTCGAGGGGCGTTGCGGCGGTTGTCGTAGCGTTCGGAGCGCACGCTGCTAGCCAAGTTGCTTGGCGAGCCGTACCTCAGCAACCGCTAGCCCGTGTACCTGGTCCTCACGTGCGGTCCCATCAAGTTGCCAACCGTGTACGAAATAGAACGCCCGTGCACGAGTGTTCCGTTCACCAGTCCAGAGCAACGCGTGAGGCAGTTCCATCTGCACGAGCTGCTCCGATGCCGAGTCCAAGAGCGAAGACCCAAACCCACCCCTCCAGTGATCTGGATGCACATTCATGGCGTAGAGCTCACCCCTTCCGACCACGCCGTTGGCAGGACCGAAGCAGGCAAACCCGACGATTCTCCTATCCCTTTCGGCGACGACGAGACGAGATCCGAAGTCTCTGGTTCGTTCGAGGATGACTCCCCAGTACTCGGCCCGTGGGTCTGCCGCGGGTAGCGGTGACAACTGATCTGGCTTGCCTCGATGGCAGGTCTGGAAGGATGTCACCATGCCCAAGCCCTATCCGAAAGAGTTCCGCGACGATGTCGTGCGGGTCGCCCGCAACCGCGATGTTGATGTGATGTTGGAGCAGATCGCCGAAGATTTCGGGATCCATGCGATGACGTTGTCGAAGTGGCTGCGCCAGGCCGCGATCGATGACGGCGATAGGCCCGGCGTCTCGACATCGGAGGCTGCGGAGCTGCGAGCCGCGAAGAAGCGCATCAAGCTGCTCGAGCAGGAGAACGAGGTGTTGCGCCGGGCGGCGGCGTATCTGTCGCAGGCGAACCTGTCCCCAAAATGATCTTCCCGGTCGTTCGTGACCTTGCCGACGACGGGATCCCCGTCACGGTGACGTGCCGGGTGTTGAAACTGTGCCGCCAGCAGTACTACCGCTGGCGAGATCAGCCGTTCACCGACACCGAGCTCGACGAGGCGTGGTTGGCGAACGCGATCTTCGATGCGCATCGCGATGACCCCGAGGTCGGGTATCGGTTCCTCGCCGATGAGGTCCGAGCCGGCGGCCACGAGGTCAGTGACCGAACCGTGTGGCGAATCGCCTCAGAGAACGGCTGGTGGTGCAGTTTCGGCAAGAAGAAGACACCCAAGAAGTCATCGCCGGCGACGGCATCGCACGATGATCTCGTACGGCGCCAGTTCGCCGCTGATGGCCCGAACCAAGTCTGGGTCGTCGACTTGACCGAGCATCGCAGCGACGAAGGCAAGATCTACCTCTGCGCGATCAAGGATCTGTGGTCGAACCGGATCGTCGGCTGGGCCATCGACGAGCGGATGAAAGCACGCCTCGTGGTCGCCGCGATCGAGATGGCCGCCGCCCGCCGAGGCCTTCGACGATCACCTACGCTCCCTTCAACAAGCCGGTGTTGCGACCACCGATTGAGTCCGGCCAATTTCATGCACGGAAAGTCCACCGAGCACTGACCCGACACCGGATGGTCGGATCCATGGGCCAGGTCGGCACCGCAGCCGACAACGCCGCCATGGAATCCTTCTTCAGCCTGCTGCAGAAGAACGTG
>JAERSO010000061.1 GCA_016845585.1 Acidimicrobiaceae bacterium
GAGCAGCGGCCTCGGCGGGCGGCGGGGGTGACACGGGTTCGTGGGTGGCGATCCACTCGACGGTCCTCGGGTCCGATACGGACTCTGTGACGATCTCGTCGTCGGGATCGTCGAGCCCGTGGTCAGACTTCCAAGACCTCGTCCTCGTGACAGCGGCCCGGGGCACGAACAACGGCGTCCACGTTGGGGTGACGACAACGATCAACGGCGATTCGGGCAACAACTACAACTGGGAGGTCCTGACTTCCAACGGGGCCGTGGTGGGAGCGTCCCGCACGGGGCCGATCGGCTATTTCCGCCCGTCCACCATGTCGGGCGACGACCAGACCGCCAACTGCTACACGGCTGACATCACCTACTTCTTCAACGTCAATGCGACGGACCGCTTCAAGACGATCCTTGGCCTGAAGGGCCATGAGACGGGTCACGCCACGGATGACAACACCGTGGACCTTGCCGCTTCGACGTGGGCATCGACGTCGGCCATGACGACGATGACGCTCGACCCTGACGGCAGCTTCAAGTCCGGGTCGAGGTTCGACTTGTACGGGATTAGGACGAGCACGGGCTGATGGCTGACGCTTACGAGCACATCGCCACGACGACGCTTGGGTCGAACGCTGCGTCGGTGACCTTCTCGTCGTTGCCGACCGACTACGAGCACCTCCAGATCCGGGCTTCAGCCCGGTCTACCCTGAACACGACGCCGGGCTACGACGGGATCGACTGCCGGTTCAACGGCGACTCGGGGGCGAACTATTCGCAGCAGGGCGTGCACGGGTTCAACTCGTCGGACACTCAAGACGAGCATGCCAACATCAACGACTTGCGGTTTTGGGCGGTTGCGTCGGACCCGTCGAACAGCAGCCTGTATGGCGGGTTCATCCTCGACATCTTGGATTACCGGTCAACGTCGAAGTGGACGTCAGCTCGGGCGTACGGGTGCCGTGGGCCAGATTCCTCGAACGGGTTCGTGTACTTCGGTGGCGCCCTGTGGGCCAACACGGCCGCCATCACTTCGATTCTTCTGGCCCCGATGGCCGGGTCCGCTCAGTGGAAGTCGGGGTCGACGTTCACCCTGTACGGGATGAGGAGCTCCTAGTGGCTGGCCTCGAGCTCATCGCCCACACCGAGGTCGGTTCCGGCGGGGCCGCATACGTCGAGTTCACGTCGATCCCGTCGACCTACCAGCACCTGCTCCTGAAAGGTTCAGGCCGTTCGGAGCGCAACAGCCGGTACGACGGATCGAACATCCACCTGAACGGGGACACGACAAACGGGAACTACTCGTGGACGGCCCTAGTCCACGCCGGGAACATACCTCTAGCCACGGAGTACACGTCTGAGTTCCGGTTCAACTACTTGATGGACGGCACCGGATCGAACAGCACCGGCTCGGCTCACGCCGTATCGGAGGCGTGGTTCCTCGACTACTCGTCGACAGACAAGTTCACGGCGGTGATCGGCGGAACCTCGGCGACCACTCAGCACTTGGACGTGAACGACCACCAGCACACCCTCGCCCACGGGCATTGGCGAAGCACCGCTGTCGTGAATGCCATCAAGATCGACAACGGGGTCGGAGACTGGGCGCAGTACACGACGTTCACCCTCTATGGGCTGAACAGCGCATAGGAGCAGAGAACATGTCCTTGATCAAGATCGTAGACGGGGTTGAGATCCCGCTCACCGACGAAGAGATCGCCGAGCGGGAAGCCCGTGCGGCGGCCGCCGCCCTCGACCTGTCCATGGTTCGCAGCCAGCGAAACGGGCTGCTGGCTACGTCCGACTGGACCCAGCTGGCGGACGCTCCCCTGACGGCGGAGCAGCAGGCGGCATGGGCGGTACACCGTCAGACCCTTCGGGATCTGCCGCAGTCCTACTCCCGGGTGTCTGACGTGGTCTGGCCGACCCCGCCGGAGTAGACGGTGGGGGCCCTCGCTTACCGGTCGTCGTCTCCGTACCGGGTCGGCGCCAAGTACCAGCCGGGGGTCTTCCCTCTTCCGTATCGGATCAACCGGGCGTACCGGTCCAAGACCGAGTACCGGACCGGTGTCGACGATCCGATCGGCGACAGCCTCACGGTCGCCGTGTCGGAGACGTTGACCGTCTCGATCTCGACCGTCCAATCGGTACGGTTCGAGGAGTCCAATCCGTCTGGTATCGGCGTTGTCACGCCGGGCGATTCGCAGTCGTTCCTCGAAGGGTCATCTGGCCGGGTCGGTCTGGCCGGCACGGAAGCTGCGGCCGGCGTGGATGCGGCCCAGCAGGGCACGCATGTCCAGTCGGCGGATTCGGGGCACGTCTGGTACGGGTCGGCGCAGAGCTGGCGGGCTGATCTGGATTACCGGTCGGCCCGTTCGTACCGGGGTGCCGGCGATTTCCTGAACGTGTCGTTTCCGATACAGGCCGATTCGGCGTCTGGCTCCGATTCGACGGTGTCGTGGTCGGTGGTGGTGACTGCCGCCGAGGCGGTAGCTGTCCTCGAGGCGGCTGGTATCCGATTGGAGAACGCCGACGTGGCGGCCGGCCTCGAGGCCCTCGGCCTCGATGTCGGCGGGTCGGACACCTTCGAGGTGGCTGACACGGACGTGGCGTCGGACCGGTTCACGGTCGCTCCGGGCGAGTCGTTCGAGGTGACGTACGAGGTGATCGGCCCGTACGGCGAGGTCGCCCAGCATCTGTCTCACATCGCTGTGAATCGGTACCGGTCGATGCCGTCGCATGTGCGGCGGCGGTGACGGGCCACGGGTAGGGGGGTGAGATGGCTACCACCACGACGATGACCCTCGGCGGGCTGATCGACGACACGCTCGAGATGCTGTATCGGACTTCCGAACGCCCGTATCAGGTTGCCGTTGGGGCGAATGCGCTCGACTCCGCCACCGACAACCAGCTGACGGTCGACGACGCTTCTCGTGTCCAGCAGACCGATGTTCTGGAGCTCGGCGACGAGATGGTCCTGATCACAGGAAAGTCGAGTGATGCGACCCCCGTGGTTACGGTGGCCCGGGGCTACGCCGGGACGTCAGCGAGCAGTGGTCATTCGACCGGCACTACCGCACTCATCAACCCGCCGTGGCCCCGCTCCTCGATTAGCACCTACGTCCGGCGGGGCTTGTCTTCGCTGATGAACGCTCAGGTGCCGTTCACTGCCACCGAGTCGATGTCTCGTGTCACGGACAAGCAGTACATCGAGATGCCGGTCGACACGATGCGTGTCTATTCGGTGCGGCACATGATCGGGCAGACGGGCCGGATCATGGACGTGGGCGGCTGGCAGTTCGAGCAGGACCTGC
>JAERSO010000062.1 GCA_016845585.1 Acidimicrobiaceae bacterium
GTCCATGAGCGTAGCGTCCACGGTTAGGTCGTCTGGAGAACGAAGAAGCCCCCGCCCCCGCCACCCGGGAGCGGGGGCTTCTTCGTTCTCCAGACGACCTAACCGTGGACGCTACGCTCATGGACATGACCATCGAAGTCGTCGCCACCGACAACCTCACCCCGCACCCCGACAACCCGAGGCAAGGAGACATCGGGGCGATCGCCACCAGCATCCAGCACAACGGCTGGTACGGAACCGTCGTCGCGCAGAAGTCGACCGGCCATGTCCTCGCAGGAAACCACCGCCTCCAAGCGGCCCGGCAACTCGGCATGACCGAGGTCCCCGTCTACTGGATCGACGTCGACGACACGACCGCCCGCCGCATCCTGCTGGCCGACAATCGGACGAACGACTTGGCTACCTACGACGACGACATCCTCGCCACGCTCCTCGCCGATCTCGCCTCCACGGATGACCTGCTCGGTACCGGGTACGACGGCGACGACCTCGACGACCTCCTAGCCGACCCGCCCGACTTCCCGTCAATCGACGAGGACACGATCGACACGCAGCACGAGTGCCCGAAGTGCGGCTACGAATGGTAACGAAACCCGCCTACGAGATCCCGTCGATGAACGAGATCGCTGCCCGTGTCGGAACGAACGGGCTAACGGTCATCTCAACATTCTCCGGGTGCGGCGGATCGTGCCTCGGCTTCAAGATGGCCGGATACGAGCCTCTCTGGGCGTCCGAGTTCGTTCCCGCCGCCGCCGAAACGTACCGGGCGAACCACCCCGGCGTTCCCGTAGACGAATCCGACATCCGACAAGTCACGGGCGACACGATCCGAGAGGCGATCGGTGACCGCGAGGTCGACGTTCTTGAAGGCTCTCCGCCGTGCTCGTCGTTCTCAACAGCCGGGAGCCGCGAGAAGTATTGGGGCAAGACGAAGGCGTACTCAGACCGCCCCCAGCAGGCCGACGACTTGTTCTTTGAGTACGCCCGCCTCCTCGACGACCTCCAGCCACGGGCTTTCGTCGCCGAGAACGTCCCCGGCCTAACGATCGGGAAAGCGAAGGGCTACTTCCTCGACATCCTCCGAACGCTTCGCGGCTGTGGCTACCGGGTCGAAGCGAAGATCCTCGACGCCTCGTGGCTCGGCGTCCCTCAGGCGCGGAAGCGACTCATTTTCGTCGGCGTCCGAACCGACCTCGGTGCCGACCCGGCGTTCCCGAAAGCACTCCCGTACCAGTTCACGATCGCTGACGCTTTCGCTAACCAGACGGGCCTTGAAACGATCGAATCAGAAACCGACATCTCGGGATACGCCATCGGTGAAGCCGCCCGCACGCTTCGTCCGGGTGAGCAATCCGATCGGTACTTCTCGCTGGCGCGCCCGAAGGTGTCGAAGCCGGTTTCGACGATCACGGCGAAAGCGTCAGATCCCACAGCAGCGTCGGTGATCCACCCGGACGGCACCCGTAAGTTCTCTCTCGCCGAGTTGAAGCGCCTCTCTGGCTTCCCCGACGACTTCGTCCTCCCCGGCGGCTACCGGATCGGAGCGGAACGGCTAGGGCGCGCCGTACCGCCCCCGATGATGGCCGCTGTGGCCGCAGTCGTAGCCGAGACTCTCCAATGACCCGCTGGATTCCCGACGACTGGACGTTCCATTCGGACGCCGTAGCAGACCGGTTCGAGGACCACGTTCGGGAATCGCTGCCGTGGTACGACCTCGCTACGTTCGGCGTCGCACACCTCGTCCGCTGCTACCTCCCGCCCGGCGGCATGATCTACGACATCGGAGCCTCGACCGGCAACATCGGACGAGCAATCAGCGACGTACTCGATACGCGGGACGGCGACCTCGTCGGCATCGAGATCGCCCCGGAGATGGCCGACCGTTGGGAATCACCCGGAACGCTCGCTGTCGCGGACGCCTGCGATTACGACTACGAACCGTTCGACGTCGCCGTCTTATTCCTGACGCTAATGTTCATTCCGCTACGGAAGCGTGCCCCGCTTCTCAATCGACTCCGAGAGTTCTGCCGTCCCGGCGGCGCGGTCATCGTTGTCGATAAGACCCCGTTACTACCCGGCTATCTTGGAGCGTCGATCCACCGGTTGACGCTCGCGCAAAAGCGGGCGGCGGGAATAACGATGGCCGAGATCGCCGAGAAGGAACTCTCCTTATCCGGTGTCCAGCGCCCGCTCGACGATTACCTTCTTGACGGGTTCACGGAATGGCTCCGCGTCGGCGAGTTCGCCGGGCACATCTGGGAGGCAACGTGAAGCGCATCGCCCCGGAAACCCTGAACCGGTACCGCGAAGTCCTAGAACTCCGCACCGCCGGACTCTCCTTCGACGAGATCGCTAAACGCACCGGCTACGCCGGACGCCAAGGAGCACAGCAGGCGTACACGCGGGCGATGGAACGCTGGGCGATCGAATCCGTCGAGGAGCAACGCATCATCCAATCCATGCGCCTCGACGCGATCTTCACGCAGGCGTATCTCGCAGCCCGGCAGGGCGACCTTCAAGCCATCGACCGGTGCCTCCGCATCGAGAAGCGCCGCGCCGAACTGTGGGGCCTCGACGCTCCGAAGCAGCACGAGGTCACCGGCCGGGACGGCGCACCGTTGGAAACCGACGTGGGTGCTCTGTTGAAGCAGCGCCTCGACGAGATCGCGGAACGCAACCAGCACGCGCTAGAGGCCGGGATCGGTGACGGATCTCTCGGCGATTGAACGCCTAGCCGCCCTCCCACCAGAGGCCCGTCAGAGCGTCGTAGACGGCCTCTCAGCGCCCGAGGCGGCTGCCCTACTCCACGACTGGCGGTCGTGGGCTCGGGACGCTCAGATCGCCCCAGAATGGGAGTGGCGGATCTGGCTGGTCCTCGCCGGACGCGGGTTCGGGAAGACACGGTGCGGAGCCGAGTACGTCCGCGCCGAGGTCGACGCTGGCCGCGCCGGGCACATTGCTCTCGTCGCACCGACCGCCGCAGATGCCCGCGACACGATGGTCGAAGGTGAGTCGGGGCTACTCAGGATCTTCCCCCCGGATCGCCGCCCCCAGTACGAACCGTCGAAACGGCGGATCACGTTCCACAACGGAGCGCAAGCGACGACGTTCTCGGCGGACGAACCGGACCGGCTCCGCGGCCCGAACCACGACCTCGCATGGTGCGACGAGTTGGCGGCGTGGCGGTACCCGGAAGCGTGGGACATGCTGATCTTCGGGCTCCGCATCGGGCAGCGCCCCCGAGCCGTGGTGACGACGACGCCGCGCCCGGTCGCCCTCGTGAAGAACCTCGTCCACCGCACCGACGTTCATGTCACCCGGGGTTCCACGTTCGACAACCGGGCGAACCTCGCCCCGTCGTTCCTTGAAGAAGTCGTCGCCCGCTACGAGGGAACCCGGCTCGGCAGGCAGGAACTTCACGCCGAGATCCTCGACGACGTCGAAGACGCCCTGTGGAACCGCGACATGCTCGACGACCACCGCGTCCGAGACCACCCGCCGCTGGAACGCCTCGTCGTAGCGATCGACCCGGCAGCGTCATCGCACGAGGATTCCGCTGAGACGGGCATCGTCGCCGCCGGAATCGACCGCGACGGCCACGGCTACCTTCTCGACGACCGGTCGCTCAGGGGCTCTCCGCACGAGTGGGCGACCGAAGCGGTCACCCTGTACCACCGCACCTCGGCGGACCGGATCGTCGCCGAAGCGAACCAAGGCGGCGACATGGTGTCACACACTCTCCGTACAGTCGACTCGACGGTTCCGTTGCGTCTCGTTCACGCCTCCCGGGGGAAACGCACCCGGGCCGAACCGGTCGCTGCCCTGTACGAGCAGGGCCGCATCCACCATGTCGGCGCGTTCAACGTCCTCGAAGACCAGTTGTGCTCGTGGGTGCCCGGCGTCGGCCCATCCCCGGACCGGCTTGACGCTCTCGTCTGGGCGTTCACCGAACTCCTCGTGGACGGGCAACGCAAAGCGCCTGTGGTGGTACCGTTCTCAGCGGAGCAGTCGTCCCCGTGGTCGATCAGGTAGGCGAGGCGTTGGCGAATCAGCGGTCACAACCCGTACAGAAGCAGCGTGCCTCGTTCACGGAGGTCGGCGCGACCGGTCTCGCCGTGTCCGGCGGGCAGATCCATCAAGACTTCCTGCGGCAACTTCAGGGCCTACAGGGGCTCGCCCGGTACCGGGAGATGGTCGATAACCATCCGGTGATCGGCGGGTTCATCCACGCGATCGAAATGCTGATCCGGTCCGTCGAGTGGACGGTCGAACCGTCCGACCCGAACGACGAGCAGGCCATCGGCGAAGCCGAGTTCGTCATGGGCGCACTCAACGACATGTCGCACTCTTGGGCGGACACCGTCGCGTCGATGCTGACGATGCTGCCCTACGGGTTCTCGTTCCACGAGATCGTTTACAAGCGCCGTCAGGGACCGAAGAAGGACGGCCAGTCGTCCGGGTTCGTTGACGGACGGATCGGGTGGCGGAAGTTGCCGATCCGGGCACAGGAAACGATCACCGAGTGGAAGTTCGACGACGCCGGTGGCCTCGAAGGCGCATGGCAGACCGACCCGTCGTCCGGGCGCCGCGTGTTCATCCCGATCGACAAGGCGCTCCTGTTCCGCACGACGACGAAGATGAACAACCCGCAGGGCCGCTCCATCCTGCGAAACGCATACGTCCCGTGGTACTACCAGCGGCGGATTCTGGAGATCGAGGCGATCGGTATTGAACGCGACCTCGCCGGGCTCCCCGTCGCCTACGTCCCGCCCGAGTTGCTGTCGGACAATGCGACGACGCAGCAGCAGGCGGCACTCAACGAGATCAAGAACATCGTCCGCAACATTCGCCGCGACGAACAAGAGGGCCTCGTCTTCCCACTCGCTTACGACCCGGACACGAAGCAGCCTGCCTACGACCTCAAGTTGCTGTCCACCGGGGGCCGACGACAGTTCGACACGAACGCGATCGTCGCCCGCTACGACGCCCGGATCGCCATGTCCGTCCTCGCCGACTTCATCCTGCTCGGCCACGAACGAGTCGGCACACAAGCCCTGTCGGTCTCCAAGATCAAGTTGTTCAACGACTCGATCGACGCATGGCTCGGCGGCATCGCCGACGTTTTCAACACGCACGCAATCCCCCGCCTCCTCCGCTTGAACGGCGTTCCCAAGGACCGGTTCCCCCGCCTGAACTACGAGCCGCCACGCAACGTCGACTTGGCGGAGACCGCCGACTACGTCTCCAAGTTGACTGCCGCCGGGGCGATCCTCCCCGACGACGGCATGGGCGACTACCTCCGAGGGATCGCCGGTATCCCCGCCGAGGAGGCAGAGGCGGTC
>JAERSO010000063.1 GCA_016845585.1 Acidimicrobiaceae bacterium
AGCCCGACCCGAGCGACGGTCAGCGCGGCCAGGAGTACGCCGCTGGCCGCGGACCGCTGCGTCGAAGCCGAACCGACCGTGTGATCGGCGGCGTCGCCGGCGGCCTCGGCCAGTACTTCGGAATCGATCCCGTCATCGTGCGGATCGGCTTCATTCTCCTCACCATCTTCGGCGGCTCCGGCGTGCTGCTCTACCTGCTCGCCTGGGTCATCATCGCCAAGGAAGGCCGCGAGTCGTCCAGCGCCATGCGCGCGCTTCAGGGTTCACCCGACGGCAGCCGCGGTCTCCTCTTCATCGTCCTCGCCGTCGGCGCAGTTCTGATCCTGACCAGTCCTCTCGTCTGGTTCCCCGGTTTCGGACTCGGTGACGGGTTGGCTCTCCCACTGCTCCTGATCGCCGCGGGCGTCGCCCTCCTCATCTGGCCCGGAGATCGCAGCGACCGACACCATCACTGGCACGGCGAACACGCGGACGACGAGTCCGATGACGTCCGGGCCGAGTTCGCCGCCGCCGGCGAAGAGGTTCGCACGGAGCTCGGGGAGGCCCGCGAGTCCTTCCGTCAGCAACGTCAGGAGTGGCGCCACGGCTATCGGCGCCGCCAGGCCGAGCGTCCTCCTCGACCACCTCGCCCGGCTCGACCCCCTCGGCCCAAGCCGTTCCTCGGTCCCCTCACCGTGGCCGTTCTTCTGATCCTGTCGGGTGGAGCCGTCCTCGGCACCCAGCTCGACTGGTTCGTCTTCGACCCCGCCGTGTTCGCCGGAATCTGCCTCGCCGTCATCGGCGCTGCACTGGTGCTCTCGGCCTTCATCGGCCGGGCGAGGGGTCTCATCCTGCTCGGCTTCCTCATCCTGCCGATCGCATGGGGTCTGGCCGCCATCGATCTCGACTGGAATGAAGGTGTCGGCGAGAAGACGGTCACCGTCACCTCCGCCGACAATCTGAACGACGAGTACACGTGGGGCATGGGCCAGTTCATCGTCGACCTCAGTGGCATCTCACTCGCCAGCGAGGATCGCGATGTCGCTGTTGGGCTGACGATCGGCGAGGTCATCGTCTATGTCAACGAGAGCACCACGGTCGACGTGGACCTCGACGGCCGCATCGGCGAGATCGAAATCGAGGCGCTCGATGAGTACTTCGTCGACGACGGACCCGATGTGTCCCTCGACACTCACCTGGACGGTGACGATCCCGGCGTTCTGAGCCTCGATCTCGATGTCGGTCTCGGCCACGGCGTGCTCACCGTGTGCACCGACCAGAACACCGAAGGGCTCGTCGCATGCCCCTGATCTGTCTCGCCGTCATCGGCCTCATCGCCGCCTACCTGCTCGACGTGGCCGGCTCATCGACCACATCATCGGACCACCCCCGCACCGGAGAACTCACATGAATCGCCACCCGCTCGACCCAACGCCGCTGATCCTCGGACTCTTGTTCGCCATCTCCGGCCTCGCCATCGTGGCCGACGCCGCGTGGCCCGACCTCGACACCACCGCCGTCGTCGGCGCCACCGTCGGCGGGATCGGCGTTGCCTTCGTCGTCGTCCTCGTGATGCGCCAACTCCGAGAGAACAACACCTCCACCTGATCCCCCAACCCGAACCCGTCCGCCTCCACGACCTCGTGCCCGACGCGCTGGGAGCCGCGGCCCAGCGCCACGACAACACGGTCGTGATCGAGGAGGTCGAGCCGACCCGCATCCTCGGGACCCGGCTCAACTCCGAAGCCTGGTTCGCAACCTCGTCGACGACGACGGCACTGGGGTGCCCCCCCCCCGAGGATCGAGAACAGATCTTCGAACGATTCGCCCGCACCGACCATGCCCGCGATCGCCATGCGGGAGGCACCGAACTCGGTCTTGCCATCGTGCGTCGCGTGGCCGAGGCTCACGGCGGCACGATCGAGGTCGACGAGTCGCCGCTCGCCGGGGCACGCTTCACGGTCACGTTTCGCACCAACCGATAGCTTGGCCGAGTGAACGAGCGCGACGAGCTCATCTCGGAGGCTCTGACGGTCCTCGATCAGAACTGGCTCGGTGAGTCCACACGGCCCGCCCCACGTCTGTATCCGCATCAGTGGAGCTGGGACTCAGCGTTCATCGCGATCGGCAACGCCGGAAGGAACTCGGCCCGCGCCACCCGCGAACTCGACGCGTTGTTCCGCGGACAATGGTCCAACGGCATGGTTCCCCACATCGTCTTCGGGCCCACCGACGACCACTATTTCCCGTCCGCATCCTTCTGGCAGAGCCGTCTGTCGCCCGATGCCCCGTCGATGGACACCTCGGGGATCTGTCAGCCGCCGGTCCACGCGCTTGCCGTCGGGGCGGTCGTTCGACGGCTCGACGACGGACGGCCGTTCCTCGCCGGCATCTTCGACCGCTTGTGTGCATGGCACGACTATCTGTTCGAGGAGCGCACCATCGCCGGCGGGCTTGCGGAGATCTGGCATCCCTGGGAGTCGGGCATGGACAACAGTCCGGCCTGGGATGACCTGATGGCAAACCTCCATCCCCGAGCCGATGAGATCCCCGCCTACGAACGCGTCGACACCGCCGTGGTCGATGCCGCGGACCGTCCCACCGGTTGGGAGTACGACCGGTATGCGTACCTCGCCGCATTCCTCCGCGATCAGAACTACGCACCGACGGATCCCGCTGCGATCCCGTTTCGCGCCCATGACGTGCTCTTCAATTCGCTCCTGGCCCGATCAGAGGTCGAAATAGCAGGGTTGGCAGGGCTGGTGGGTGCCGATCCGACGCTTCACGTCGACCGCGCCGCCGCGCTCGGCGACACGATTCACCGGCGGCTCTGGGACGAGTCACTCGGCATGCACGCGTCACTCGACGTGCGGACCGCACAGCGCATTCCGGTCCAGATCGCGGGAGGCTTCGCCGCGCTGCTCGCCGCGCCGCCTCCGCAGATGACCACCACGATCGTTCAGACATTGTCCGACATCCTCGTCCCGCTCAGCGACCGCGCAGTCGCTCTGCCGACGGTCCCGGTGACCGACCCCGGTTTCGAACCGACCCGCTACTGGCGCGGGCCCGCATGGATCAATCTCATGTGGCTCACCGCGCACGGACTCGACGAAGTCGGCGAGCCGACCCTGGCGCGTCGGCTGAGGAACGGCATCACGACACTCGTTCGAGCCGGCGGCTTCCACGAGTACTTCGATCCGACCACCGGAACCGGTCACGGATCAAGCGACTTCTCATGGACGGCAGCGCTGTCGATCGCGGCAACCGACGAACTCGCAGATTCTGCCTGAAGACACCCGGGTACGAGGTCAGGCAGCCGGTGCGTACACCATGCGGTGGCCTCGATTCGGCGCACCACGACCGAGTTCATCGAGCCGGAATCTGACCGAGTTGGCGGTGCGCCGCGAGACGAGCGTGCCGGCCGCATTGCCGGATCGATGTCCCGGGAACCAGGTTTCCGTGCTCTCACCGGCGCGGTCGGCGTCGTCCAGGAACGATTCGCCCGCACGCTGACGCATGGCCTGGATCATCATGTACTCCGGCGGGCTCATCGCCCGTCCGACGACGCCGTTTGCCTGGGCGTCGGAGATATTGGCGAGAAGACGCTCCTCGGTGTCCGGCAGCGACATGCCGAGACCCTCGATGCCGTCGCTACTGTCGATGCGGTACTCGGCGTAGAGCGCGACCGCCATGCCTGGGATCGGCGATCGCTCGAGGAGTTGATCGACAACCCCCTTCCCGCAGCTCGTCGAGAGCTTGTCCACGAATCGGCTCACGGCGGTCCGGTCACTACCACCGACGACCGTGTAGTCGTTGAAGCCGATGATTCTGCCGATCCCCTTCACCACTCGACCGTCCGCGACCGGGGTCAACACAAGCTGAAGATGATCGGCGTCACCGACGTAGGAGCACAGCTCGTCGGTGAGCAGGAGTTCGACGACACGCTCGAACGGCGGCACGGATCGGGCCTGGTTTCGGCCGCGATCCTGGACCTGCACGGTGCCACCACGTGGGTTGAAGAGGCCCTGCATGGTCAACATGTCGAGGAGGCCCTCGAACTGCGCGTCGAGTTGGAACTTGGTGACCAACAACTCGGCCGTCGAGGTGCTGCGACCCTTCTCGGACTGCGATGTCGAGACGATGTCGGATGGTGGCGACAATGACTGGGCCAGTCCCGAGATGGCGGCATCCATCGCCACCGTCTGCAGCTTCAATGCGTCGTGGATGGACTGGAGCAGATCCAGGCCGGCCGCCGTCGAGATCTCGAGTTGGCTCCGGGCGGCACCGAGAAGGCTCTCGAGTTCGAGGATTCGGCCGTGAGCCGCGCGACGCTGCTCGTGCAGGGCATGGGCCTGTTCGGCCATTCCACGGATCGCCGGTGTGGGAAGCAGGAGTGGATCGTCGAGTCCGACGATCGCTCTGGCCTCTTCCCAAGGGCCCAGGTCAGCTGGCTGCGATGACATGACAATCACATCGGCACGTTTGCCGGCCGCACTGGATGAGCCTGTCGCCCGTTTCGGCGATGACCAAGGTCACCGCGGAACGGCGGGCTGTTTCCGCTCTTCAGTCCGTCGGCCGCTACCGTTGCCTGCCGTGCAGCTCTTCGACACCGCCCGCCAGGCCGTCGTCCCGTTCGAACCGGGGCCCGAGGTCAAGATGTACGTCTGCGGCATCACACCCTACGACTCGACCCACCTCGGTCACGCCAACACCTATCTCACCTACGACCTGCTGATCCGCCGACTGGAGGACATCGGCCACACGGTGAAGCTCGTCCGCAACATCACCGACGTCGACGACTCGATCCTGCCCAAGGCGCGTGAGCTGGGCATCGACTTTCTCGAACTGGCCGCGGCCGAGACGGCACGGTTCCACGGCGACATGGTCGCCCTCGACACCCGCCCCGTGTTCAACGAGCCCCACGCCACTCAGTGGGTCGCCGAGATGGTGGAGATGGTGAAGACCCTCGACGAGCAGGGCCACGTGTACAACGTCGACGGCACCGTCTTCTTCGACGTTTCGACATTCGACTCGTTCGGTGCCGTCAGCGGCTACGACGAGGCGACCATGATCGAGTACGCCGCCGAGCGTGGAGGTCATCCCGATGATCCCCGTCAGCGCAACCCCCTCGACTTCATCCTCTGGCAGCCATCCCTCGAGGACGAGCCGAGTTGGCCGAGCCCCTGGGGTCACGGTCGCCCCGGCTGGCACATCGAGTGCAGCGCGATGTCGAAGGGCACCCTCGGCGACACCATCGATCTCCATGGCGGCGGATCCGACCTGATTTTCCCCCACCACGAGTGCGAGCGAGCGCAGAGTGAGGCCGCCAACGGCACCACGTTCGTCACCCACTGGATGCACTGCGGCATGGTCGCCTACGAAGGCACGAAGATGTCGAAGTCGCTCGGCAACCTCGTGTTCGTCAGCGAACTGTCGAAGATCGCTGACCCTCGCGCCATACGTCTCGCCCTCATGAGGCACCACTATCGCAGTGACTGGGAATGGTTCGACGGCGACATCGATGCCGCGGCCGAACTTCTCGGTCGTCTCCACGTTGCGGCCAACGCGCCCGACGGCCCGGATCCCGAGCCCTACGCAGAGCGGCTCCGCGCCGCCCTCGACGACGATCTCGATGCCCCGGCGGCGCTCGCGGAGCTGAGTGCGTTGGCCGACGGGATGAACCACGGCGGATCCGACGAGTCCGCGCCTACCATTTTGCGAGAGCTCGCTGCGCTGTGCGGTGTCGACCTGACCGCACCACCAGCGCCGCTCGACTGACTCGCAACCAAGAAGGCTGACGATCGTGATCCGCTTGTACGACACGCTTACCGGTGACGTGCGCCCTCTCGCCCAGCGCGACAAGGGCAAGGTGTCGCTCTACGCGTGCGGACCGACCGTCTACGACCATCCCCATCTCGGTCATGCTCGCCAGGCGATGACGTACGACATCATCCGGCGCTATCTCGAATGGCGCGGCGTCGAGGTCACCCACATCGCCAACGTCACCGACATCGACGACAACATCATCAACCGCGCGACCCGAGAAGGACTCACCGAGCCCGAGGTCGCCGCGTATTGGGAGGCGATCTACGTCGACGTCATGGGGAAGCTCGACATCCTCGACCCCCACGAACGCCCGCACGCCACCGACTACGTGGACGAGATGGTCGCATTCATTCAGACGCTGATGGACAACGGGTCGGCCTACGCCAACGACAGCGGCGTGTACCTCCGCGTCCACAAGGTCGACGGCTACGGCGATCTCGTGCACCGCACCCTCGACGACCTTCGCGAAGGCGCAGGGGCGCGCATCGAAGTCGACGACAACAAGGAAGATCCACTCGACTTCGCGCTCTGGAAGGCGGCCAAACCCGGCGAGCCGACCTGGCCGAGCCCGTGGGGCGACGGCCGACCCGGCTGGCACATCGAGTGCGTGGCCATGAGCCTCGGCATCCTCGGCGACGGCTTCGATCTTCATGGCGGCGGTACTGACCTCGTCTTCCCCCACCACACCAATGAACGGGCCGAGGCCATCGCGGCCGGGCGGGAGTTCTGCTCGCACTGGATGCACAACGCGATGCTCAACATCGGCGGCGAGAAGATGTCGAAGTCGCTGAACAACTTCACGACCATCCAGGACCTCCTCGACGAACACCCACTCAACGGTCGCGCCCTTCGGCTCCTGCTCCTGCAGACGCACTACCGCAAGACCATGGAACTCAACGGCGAGGTGCTTGCTCAGGGCCGCGCAGCGATCGAGCGGCTCGATGCGATGGCCCGCAAGGCCCGCGCCGCGGGTATCCCGCTCGACGGCGCCGAACGCGACAGCGGCGCCGTCGCGGAGTTCATCGCGGCGATGGACGACGACATGGGCACGCCCGAGGCCATGGCGATCGTGTTCGCCACCCTTCGACGAGCCAACGCCGCCCTCGATTCCGACGGCGCCGACGCCGCAACACTCGTCGCCACGGCGGTCGATCTCGCGGGCGCCCTCGGCGTCTCGGTCGGGGCCGATGGTGCCGGAGCCGACGGGAATGTCGGTGGCAGCGACGATCCCGACATCGACACCCTCGTTGCGGCCCGCACCGCGGCGCGAGAAGCCAAGGACTTCGCCGAGGCCGACCGCATCCGTGACGAGCTGACCGCGCTCGGGATCACCGTCGAGGACACACCGAACGGGCCGGTCTGGCACCGTTCGTGAGAGGCTTCGGGGATGCCGATCCTCGAGCCACCACATCTCGCTGACCTCCCGGGCTTGCCCGCTCAGCCGATCGGCACCGCCTGGCCGACCGACGACTGGTGGCCCAGTGGTCCACTCCCCGCCTCGATCACCGGAGAGGCCGAGCGCCTGCTCGCCCTACCGTTCGACGGCACCGACCCGACATTCGGTGAGACCTACGCGGTAGTACTCGTCCATCGCGGTCGGATCGTGGCCGAGCGCTACGGCTTCGGTGCCGACGCTTCCACGCCGCTCTTGAGCTGGTCCATGGCCAAGTCGGTCCTGCACTCGCTCGTCGGGATCCTCGTGGAGCAGGGCCGGCTCGACCCGGCTGCCGCTGCCCCGGTTCCCGAGTGGTCCGACGATTCCCGAGGTGAGATCACGTTGACACATCTCCTCCGGATGATCGACGGTCTCGACTTCAACGAGACCTACGCGATTCCTGACGACGGTTCCGGCGAGAACGCCGCCTGGAGCCACTGCATCGACATGCTCTTCGGTGCGGGCATCGAGGACCACGCGGGCTACACGATCAGTCGCCCACTCGCTCACGCTCCCGGGACCACGTTCAACTACTCATCAGGCACGAGCAATGTCATCGCACGCATCGTCTGCGACCTGATCGGCGAAGG
This sequence comes from Acidimicrobiaceae bacterium, assembly GCA_016845585.1. GTDB lineage: Bacteria > Actinomycetota > Acidimicrobiia > Acidimicrobiales > Aldehydirespiratoraceae > JAACCU01. The sequence continues at coordinate 7,831 of JAERSO010000063.1, forward strand.
CCCCACTGCCGAAGCGTGGATGCACGAGCATCTCTTCGGTCCGATCGGCATGCACTCGGCCACACCGAGCTTCGACAAACGGGGCACGTTCGTCGGCTCGTCCTACGTCCACGCCACCGCCCGCGACTGGGCCCGATTCGGTCTCCTCCACATGCGTGGTGGCGGGTGGAACGGGCGCCAGGTCCTCCCCCGATCATGGGTGGACGAGGAACGCCGAACCCGGGCGGCCGACGACGAGGGTGGCTACTACGGCACCCACTGGTGGACCGCCAATGACGACGACGGCATCTTCTGGGCCAGCGGCTTCGAGTTCCAGCGCGTGCTCATCAAGCCGACAGCCGACCTGGTGGCCGTCCGCCTCGGCCAGACCGCCGAGGACGACTACGACACGCCACGCGCCTGGTTCGCCGACCTGGTCGGGTTGTTCGACTGACGCACGTCACCAGAATCGCGGAATCGAACCATCCATCAGCCGCAGCATCCAGACAGCCACGAGGATCACGACGTTCGGCATGACGAGACGCATCCCGATGCCACGCGCCCGATCGAGCCGGACCGGGCCACCCGGCTGACGACGACCGAGGCCGACGACAGCGGCGACCGCGGCCGCTTGCACGAGCGCGAGCACCACCCACGGGTGATCCGTCCACGCCGCACGGAGGTTGCCCCCCAGCAGGTGCCGGACCGCTCGCGTCCCACCGCAGCCCGGGCAGTAGCCGCCGGTGCATCGACGGAACGGGCACACGACGATTCCCTCCTCGCCGTCGGCCGAGACGACCAACGCCGCCAGCGCGAGGGTGCCGAGTCCGGTGGCGACCGATGCCGACTGCCGCGGCGGCGTGAGGATGGCGGTCATCCGACCGCCACCCCGCCGATCAGGACCAGCGCCCAGATCACGACCGCGATGACGCCGATGATGAAAGCGGCGTTGGCCGTGCCCCGTTTCGTCGGATCGCCGCTGCCCCGGTCGATGGCCTGGACCTCGCTGCGGCCCATGATCAGCCCGGCGATGGCGAGCGGACCACAGCAGAGGATGCCCGCGATCGACAACCCCAACGCGGTGTTGGCGTTGCTGTCACCGTAGCGCACCTGGCCCGGCGCACTGGCGGCGTAACCGCCCGGCGGGGGAGGCGGAGGCGGCGCACTCGCTCCCGGAGGAGGCGGTGGCGGCGCGGACCCGGGAGCGGGCTGGCGCCGATCAGTCCATCCGGCGCCATCCCAGAACCTCAGCTGACCGGGGTGCTCCGGGTCCTCGTACCAACCCGCTTCGGCTGTGTCGTCACTCATCCGTTCCCCCGTCGTCTTCGCCTCGACCCTAGCCCTGAGGGCCGGGCCCCTCAGAGGTCAGCCGACGGCGTAGACGTAGCCCGCCCGCGTGCCGACCACGATCTGACCTCGCCACAACGCAGGCGTCGATTCGATGCAGCCGCCGAGTTCGATCTCCCACAAGGGCACCGGTTCCGCACGGGTGTCGCTGATGTCGAACGCATGGAGGAACCCGTTGCAGTCGCCCTGGATCCAGATGCCGTCCACGATCACCGGTGATGCCCAGGTCGGCCCGAAGAGCTCGACTCGCCATCGTTCCTCGCCGGTCGCCGTGTCGAGACCGAGGACATCGCCGGAGTCGGTCGGCACGATCAGGAGATCCTCGTAGAGCCCGGGGGTCGCCCAGATCCCCGAGTCGAGGCGCGGCCGCTGTGCCACACCCCACACCTGCGGGTCATCCGGATCGGACGGATCGAGCTTGATGATCTGCCCGACTTCCTGGCTGCGGGCGTTGCCGCGTTCGTACTCGATGCCGGCGTAGAGCATCCCCTCGCCGTCGATCACGATCGTGGCGTCCGTGTCGTCACCGGCCCAGAACCGGAACACCCGCGTCGGCTCCACCCCGGACTGCAAGCCGGTGATGTCCCAGCCCTGGATCAATCCGCCCGAATTGGCGAAGTAGACCACGTTGCCGGAGATCGCCACGGAGCTCTCGATGGAGACATTGCCGCCGACGGCCGCGAGCAGCTCGTCATCCCATCCGGGGGTGTTGAAGACCAGCTCGGGGTCGACCGTGACCATCCCGTCAGCGCCGTATCCCCGGTTGAGCTTCACGATGTGGAACTGGCTGTTTTCACCGCCGATGAACAGATGGTCGTCGATGATCAGGCCGGCTCCGTCCCAGTCATTGTTCCAGCGAGTGGGCGAGACATCGGTCGCGGCGAGTGCCCACAGCTCACGTGGAGAGTCACCATCGAAGGCCACCACTCGGTAGAAGTTGTCCCGGCTCCCGGTGTACAGAAGCGGGAAGCCGTCGGGATCGATCGTGACGGAGCCCTTGATGATGTCCCCCGTCGGGAAGTCGTCGAGGAGCCGTTCACCCGTGTCCGCGTCGAGAAAGTGAACTTTGCGGCTGTAGGCGCCGAGCGTCACCCACGTCTGACCGTCGCGTTCGAAGATCGCCGGCTGCCCGGTCCATCCCGATCCGCACCAGTTGACGCTCTCGCCACCGACCGACGAATTCGAGCACATGGCCTGATCGGGGAAACGCCACTGGATCTCGGGGTCGGTGGGGACTGGGCCCTCGCCGTAGAAGGTCCGGGTCGGGTTGCCGCGAAAGGTCAGGAGACCCTCGACGGTGTCGCCCCACGGCTCGCCGGCCGACTCGGGATCGACCCAGCCGTCGTAGGGCGGCTCGGTGGTGGTCGTCGTCGTGGTCGTGGTCGTGGTCGTGGTGGTCGTGGTCGTGGTCGACTCGATCGCCGGTGCGCCAACCGGCGGGTCGCCCTCGCCGGCGGGCGGCGGCTTCATGATCAGGACGAGCAACAAGACGAGCAGCATCGACAACCCGCCCAGGGCAAACCGGACTCCTCGACTCGAGCGCGACCGCATCCCTCGAACCTAGTCAGCGACGGTGGGCTAGCTGTTCCAGAATCGGAACTGTTCGAGGGCGATCGTGCGCCAGATCTCGCCGGGGGTCGCCCGCACATCGATGAAGCCGTCAGCCAGACCGAAGATCCACGACGCCGCCCCCGGAACGCCGATCAGGATCGCGATCAACAGCATCAGCGAGTACGGCCGGACCTGATCGGCCTTCTGCAGGGCGGCCGGACTCAGCCAGGGCTCGATCACACCGAAGCCGTCGAGCCCGGGGATCGGCAACATGTTGAGTGCAACGGCAACGATCTGGAACCAGGCGACGAGCAGAAACGCCAAGGTGAGGTTGAAGTCGAGCACGCCGACCCAACCGAGCCGGACCGGCACGAGCATCGCGAATGCGAACAACAGGTTCGTCGCCGGACCGGCCAATGACACTGCCGACCGCCACGCACGCGACCTCATCGCGGCGGGCTGGATCCATACGGCGCCGCCAGGGAGCGCGATTCCTCCGGCGACCAGGATCAGCACCGGCAGGAGAATGCTCATCACCGGGTGGACGTAGCGCACGACGTCGAGCGTGAGATACCCCTTCTCGCGCACGGAATAGTCACCGGCGGCGAACGCGACCAGGGCGTGGGCGAACTCATGCAGCACGAGGCTGAGAATCCACGCCCACACGACGAACACGAACAGCCACGGCGAGCCGGTGAACGGCTCGTCGCTCCCGGCCAACCACCCGAAGATCACCAAGCCGACGATCAGCCCGAAGAAGTTCGGCCCGGGACGGACTTGTGACAATGCGCCGCGCAGATGGCTGATCACTGCCACGGCGACGAGTCTGAGTCAGACCGCAAGTCGGAGTTGGCCGACCGTAGGCTCCTCAGCGTGTCCTCCCCCAGCAACCTCCGCCTGATCTTCAGAGGTCTCACCCGACGCTGCGCCGTCTGCGGCCGAGGTGGACTCACCGACCGCTTCCTCCACCTGCGCGAGAGCTGCCCCCGATGTGGCTACCGCTTCGAGCGCAAGGCCGGCCACTTCGTCGGCGCGGTCGGCATGAACACCATCGTCACCTTCGGGCTGATCGCGATCACCCTGGTGGTCGGAATCCTGCTGATGTGGCCCGACGTGGAGTTCATCCCGCTGGCGGCCGCCACCGTCGCGGTCGCCGTCATCGTGCCCACGTTCTTCCACCCCATCGCCAAGACGCTGTGGGTCGGGGTCGATCTGATCATCCATCCGCTCGAGCCCGGCGAGGCCTTCGTCGATTCCGAGGAAGGCTCGCTGCAACAAGGGTGAACTCGCACTGCTGAGCACATCCGGCACCTGCCGTCCACGGGTTGGCGACCAGCCCGTCGATCCCGGATTGGTCGAGGATCCGGGTGCGCCATGCACGCGAGGCCGCGTCGCCGAAGGGGCGGCGGGGGCCCCATCGCGGAGATCCACCAGGGTCCAGCCCTTCGGTGGCTTCGATCGAATCAGGTGCGTTTCGCAGAGCAGCAGGCCATACCGGTCGCCGATGGCATCACCGAGCGGAACGAGTTCGGCGCGCCGTTCGTTGCGATGCAACAGCATCGTGCCCGCCTGCGGGCGACTACATCCGGGGCGCTGACATGCGGCCATGTTCGGAACGTACCGAGAGGTGATTTCACCTTGGGGGACGGTCACCAAATCTGTGGATAACGGGTCCGTTACGCTGCCGGGATGATTATCGGGTTCGATGCCGACGACACGCTCTGGCACAACGAGGACGGGTTCCAGGCCACGACCCGCACATTCGAGGATCTGCTCAGTTCATGGGCCGATGCGGCCGAGGTCGGCGATCGACTCTTCGACATCGAGAAGCGCAACATGAATCGCTACGGCTACGGCGTGAAAGCGTTCACGTTGTCGATGATCGAGGCGGCCATCGACATCTCCGACGGCAACATCGACGCCGCGCACCTCCAAACGATCATCGAGCTCGGCCATCATCTCCTCGACCGTCCGGCCGAACTCATCGACGGCGTCGATGACGTGCTGGAGTCGATCGGACGCGATCACACCCTGATGATCATCACCAAGGGTGACCTGTACCACCAGCTGGCCCGAATCGACAGCAGTGGTCTGAAGGATCACTTCTGGCGCACCGAGGTCGTCGCCCACAAGGACCCCGGCACCTATCGGGAACTTCTCGGACTCCACGGTGTTCTTCCGCGTGAGTTCGTGATGATCGGCAACTCGCTACCGTCCGACGTCCTGCCGGTGATCGAGATCGGTGGCCGCGGTGTGCACATCCCGTATCACGTCACGTGGCAGATGGAGCATGCCGACCCTGACGCTGCGGCATCGCACGGCGCACCGACGCTCGGCGCACTCCACGAACTCCCCGACTTCCTCGCGAGCTGGCTCTAGCGCTTCTCCGCCACGATCTCGATCGGCCCGACCACCCCGCCCTGCAGTGCGGTGCGGAGGTTGGCGAACATGGTGGGGAACTCCCGACCCATGACCAGGCCGAGGTTGAGCGGCGTCGCGGGGCCTTCGGCTGCTCGTTTCACGACGCGGCCGACCAGCTCGCTGCGGTCGATGATGTGGATGATCTCCATGCCTGCCGACTCCAGCGCCGACACATAGTCGTCGGGGGCAGCGAGGTGGCTGTCGCTCTCGTCGGCGGCGAACGGTTGGGGGTAGCCGAGCTCACCATCGCCGGTGCGCATGATGTCGTAGACGCCGAAGCGGCCCCCCGGCCGGAGCGCCGCGGCGACGGCTTCGAAGAGCAGCGGCTTGTCGGGCACGTTCATCCCGACGTGGAGCATGGTGGCGGCGTCGAAGGCGCGATCGCCGCGGTCGAGGACCGTCACGTCACCCACCTCGAAGGTGGTGAGCGACTCCAACCCCGTCATCAACGACAGACCCTCGGCCGCGTAGACGAACTCCCGTGCCAGGTCGATACCCGTGACGTGACAGCCATAGGTGCGGGCCATTTCCCGAGCTGGCCCCCCAACACCACAACCGACATCGAGAACGCTCGAGTCGGTGTCGATTCCGAGTGAAGCCGTGAGCGCCATCGTGGCCTCATGGCCACCCAGGTGGAACTCATCGGCAGGCGCGAGCACCGCGGGGTCGACGCCGGTGGCCGGATCGAGTCCCATCGACTCCAGCGCGGCCGTGATCTGATCGAGCACACCACGAACCCGTCCGTAGTGAGCGGCAACTCCTGACATGGCGGTTCCTCTACGGTGTGGCGATGCGGCGTCTCGAGGGCCCCGAGATCTCTGGCTACGACGTTATCCCTGCGGCGCTCGCCAAGCAGGTGAGAATCGTGGGGGTGCCGGTGCTGGCATCGGGCGCCGACGGGATGACGTTCGGACCGTTCATCTTCCTGCGACGCGACGAAGACCGCAGCGGGACGCGCGAGCTGATCGCCCACGAACTCGTGCACGTACGGCAATTCCTGGAGTTGGGCCCGCGGCGGTTCCTCACCCGCTACCTCCGCGACTATCTCCGCGAACTGCGGCGCCACCGGAATCACCACGAGGCGTATCTCGCGATCCCGTTCGAGGCGGAGGCCCGACGAGAAGCGGCGCGCTGGGCGGCCGGTCGCGAAGGTCACAGCCGGTCCACGCGGAAGTAAACGATCGTTCACGTACGGTGTAAGCCGTGAGCGACCGCACCTACTCCCCCCGGACCGTCCAGTGGGTCGCGCTGGTGGGAGTGGCGTCGAGTTCGTTCACCATCACCGTCCTGTCAGCGGCGCTCGCGGAAATCGCCGATGATCTCGGCTCGACCGTCGCGGTCGTCACCTGGGTGATCGCCGCGCCGCTGCTCGCCTTCGCCGTGTTCACCCCGATGGCCGGGAAGCTCGGCGACATCTACGGCCATCGTCGGATGTACCTGATCGGATTCACCGGGGCGGCGATCATGTCGTTCGTCACGGCGGGCGCATGGAGCGCAGGGACCCTGATCGGCGCTCGCGTCCTCGCCCAGGCGTTCAGCGCATCGACGGGTCCCTCGGCTCTGGCGATCATCATGTCCGTGTATCCAGAAGACCGCCGGACGCACATCGCCGGCACCTGGGGCGCGGTGACCTCGGCGTCACCGGCCATCGGTGTCGTGGCCGGCGGTCCACTGATCGATCTCACCAGCTGGCGCATCCTGTTCGTCATCCAGGGGATCGGCATGTTGACCGCAGTCCTGCTCGCCAGCCGAGCCTTGCCGACCACCCAGGAGCGCAGGCACCACTCGTTCGATCTCGTCGGCGGCATCCTGCTCGCCGTCGGGTTCGGCTCGCTACTGGCCGCGATCAACCGGGCCGCCGACGTCGGCTGGGGCCATCCCCTCGTGGTCGCCGGGCTGCTGGTCTCGCCGCTCGCCCTGGTCGGGTTCGCGCTGTACGAGCGCCGCGTCGAGCACCCGCTCGTGAGTCTGGCGCTGGTTCGCCAGAACACCGTGTGGCGGGCACTCGCGAGTCAGATCTTCATCAACGGCCCCTACATGGCCGGGCTGATCCTGACCGCGGTGATGCTGTCGTCGGTCTTCGACTTCTCGACGTCTCAGATCTCGCTGATGATCCTGCCGCGCCCGCTCTCCTTCGCGCTGGCATCGGCCAACGCCGGGCGCCTCGTGGAGCGCTTCGGCGGGCGGGTCACCGTCGTCCTCGGCACCCTCTCGATCGCCGTCGGACTCGCCGCTGTCGGGTTCGGCGCCTACCGGCACTCCGTGCCGATCGTGCTGATCGGCGTCGGCATGGCGGGTGCCGGCAACGGCGTCTGTCGTCCGCCGATCATCGCCGCGCTCACCAAGGCAATGGGCGATTCGGAGATCGGGGTCGGCACGGGCCTGCTCAACATGTTCGGCCAACTCGGCGCGGCGGCCGGCATCAGCATCCTCGCCTCACTGGTGACCGTCGATTCCACCGACAGCCAGTTCCTCGGCGTACTGCTCCTCGCATCAGCGCTGGCGCTCATTGCCGCCGCCGTCGCAGGCAGCATCCGCTACATCGACGTCACCTCGGCCCCGCGGACCGCGCCTTCACCGACCGCGCCCTACAGCGCCGTCGTGCACCGCGACTGAGTTGGGACAGGGGTCTGACCCCTGTCCCAACCCATGTCCCGAATCAGTAGGTGTAGAAACCCTGGCCGGTCTTGCGGCCGAGATGGCCTGCGGTGACCATGCGCCGCAGCAGCGGCGGCGGCGCATAGAAGGCCTCGTTGTACTCGTCGTACAACGACTCCGCCGTCCACAGCATCACGTCGAGACCGATCATGTCGCTGAGCGTGAGCGGACCCATGGGGTGCCCGGCGCCGAGCTGCATGGCCTCGTCGATGTCCTCCGCCGACGCATGTCCGGCCTCGAACATCCGCATGGCCTGACACAGGTACGGCACGAGCAACATGTTGACCACGAACCCGGCACGATCCTTGCAGTGCACGACGCGCTTCCCGAGAACGTCGCTGGCGAACGCCGCCGCCGCGGCCTTCGTCTCGTCCGAAGTGCGCTGGGTGGAGATGACCTCGACGAGCTTCATGATCGTGGCCGGGTTGAAGAAGTGCATACCGACGACCTGCTCAGGGCGGGTCGTCACCATGGCGACTTCGACAATCGGGTACGACGACGTGTTGGTGGCGAGGATTGCTCCCGGATCGAGGATGCCGTCGAGCTCGGTGAAGATCTCCTTCTTGAGCTCGAGGTTCTCCGGCGCGGCCTCGATCACCAGATCACAAGGACCGAGATCAGCAAGATCGGTCGTCCACGTGATGTTGGCGATCGCGGCATCACGAGCTGCCTCGTCGAGCTTGCCCCGATCGACCGCCTTGTTCATCGAACCTTCGACACGACCCTGACCGGCCTCGACAGCGCCCGCGTTGATGTCACGGGCGATGACGGTGACGCCGGCCTTGGCCGCCACCTCGATGATGCCGGAGCCCATGGCGCCAGTGCCGATGACACCAAGCGTTTCGATGGCCATCGCTCAGCTCTCTTCGATGGTGACCGAGTTGATGACAACGTCGGTGTGGGGACGATCGCTGCGGTCGGTGTCGACACCCTGCATCTCGGCGACGACCTCGAGACCACTGACGACCTTGCCGAACAGGGAGTACTGGGGCGGCAGGCCGACACCGCTGGGGCCGGACACGATGAAGAACTGGCTGCCATTGGTGTTGGGGCCGGCATTGGCCATCGCCAGCGAGCCGACCTCGTAGCGACCGGGTGCGGGGAGCTCGTCCTCGAAGCGATAGCCGGGGCCGCCGCGACCCGTGCCGGTGGGATCTCCGCCCTGGCACATGAAGCTGTTGATGATGCGGTGGAAGATGATGCCGTCGTAGTAGTGGTAGCGAGCGAGCGTCACGAAGTTGTTGACCGTCTTGGGGGCGCCCGCAGCGTCCAGGTGGATCACCAGGGTGCCGAGCGTGGTCTCCATCGTCGCCGTGTAGGACTTCGTGGGATCGATGCACATCTCGGGCGCTTCGTCGAACTCCCGACGCTGCGGCGACGATCCGTCGGCGTTGGGACAAGGGGTCGGAGCCATGTCTGTTCCTCTCTGCGCCGCGGGGTCGTCCCGCGACCACGTCAGGCTAGGCGTTGTAACGCTGGGGACAGACCCCAGCGTTACATGTCATACCCCCGCCCTAGCTTTCGGACATGGCGAGACAGGCACGAGTACACGCAGCCGGCGGCTGGTACCACATCTTCAACCGGGGAGCTCGGCGATGGCCGATCTTTCAGAGCGATCACGACCGACGCTCCTTCATCGCGCTCCTACGGGCGATGCACGAGGAGCACGGCGTGGAGGTCCACGCATTCTGTCTGATGGGCAACCACTACCACCTCATCGTCCGCTGTGAGCCGGCCACGCTGGAACGGGCGATGGGGTATCTCGGCCAGGTCTACACGCAACAGTTCAACGCAGCGCACCAGCTCGACGGCCCGCTGTTTCGCGGACGGTTCGGCTCGGTCCCGATCACCTCCGATGAGCAACTCCTCACGACGGTGCGGTACGTCGCGCTCAATCCTCTGGATCTCGGAGTCAGATTGAGCCGGTATCCGTGGTCGTCACATCGCTGCTACCTCGGCCTGCGGGCCTCACCGACCTGGATGTCGACCGACGTCATCCTGCGCCTCGTCCACGACCATTCGGGCTATCAGGCGTTGGTCGCTGAGCCGCGTCCTGGCGACCCCGCCACTGAGCCGACTCTGGCGGAGGTCGAACGCGCCGTCCTCCAGGTCACGGGCTCGACGCCCGCCGCCCTCCGTTCGACGAAGCGCGGACAGCCGAATCGACCTCGGCTGCTGGCCATTCTCGCCGCAGCGAGTTTGACTTCCGTCACCCGACAGGAGATTGCCGAAGCATTCGGCTTCGCCTCACCGACGGCCGTGAGGGTCGCCCTCCACCGCGCTCGAGTCGCCGCCATGGCTGACACGTCGTTGGCAGATCACCTGGTCCAGGTCGAGGAGCTCACGCATGTAACGGTGGGGTCTGTCCCCAGCGTTACATGCGTTACATGAGGCATCACCCAACTACCCGGTAGCGGCGATTTATGGTGCCCCCGTGGGCGACACCACTGTTCCAGACGATTTGACGAGCGAGCGGCTGCGACGCTGCGGTCGATGCGACGTCACGTGGCGCGGCACTGCCGCCACCGGATGCTGGGTCTGCGGCTCCGAAGGCATCATCGCCACGGCGACCCGCATCGTCGAGGACGAACCGGCCGCCTAGGAATCGCTGCTCAGGCTCAGCCATCGAGCGTCCGATAGCCTCGTCGCATGACGCTTCACTGGTTCGACAGTCGACTCGAGGTCCACCGGTACGTCGTGGGCCCGATGGACAACAACGTCTTCGTGATTCGGTGCACCGAGACGGGCGATGCCGTCCTGCTCGACGCGGCCAACGAACACGAGATGCTGCTCGAGGTCTGTCAGACCCTCGGCGTGCGCAAGGTGCTCGAAACACACGGCCACTGGGACCACATCCAGGCCGTTCCGGCAATCCGCGACGCCGGCTACGAAGTGGGAATCACCGCCGAGGACGCGGCGATGCTGCCGAGCTACGACTTCGTTCTCGAGGACGAATCGGTCATCGAAGTCGGGAAGCTTCGAATCCACACGCACCTCACCCCCGGCCACACCCCCGGCTCGATGTCGTACAGCATCGAAGGCGCCCCCCTCGTCTTCAGCGGCGACACCCTCTTCCCCGGCGGCCCCGGCGCCACACAGTTCGAGGGCGGCGACTTCCCGACGATCCTCAAGAGCCTCGAAGACCGACTCTTCCGCGCGTTCGATGCCGACACGATCGTGATGCCGGGCCACGGGCTCGACACGACGATCGGCAACGAATCACCCCACCTCGACGAATGGGCGGCACGCGGCTGGTGATCCCTGAGAACGAAGTCCAGCGCCTCGCGTCCCTGACCTCGCTGTCTGTGTTGGACACGGCACCGGAGACTCGATTCGACGAGCGCCGCCAATAGTTCAAGGCTGCATGCGGACTCGACATGGACGCGACCGCACGCGAGATCTCCTTTTGTGGTCACACCGTCGCGATACTCGAGGAGATGGTCGTGCCCGACACGCACCTCGATCCCCGATTCGTCACCAATCCATTCGTCACCGACGCCCCCTTCATCCGCTCCTACGCGGGGGTCCCTCTGATCGTGGATCCCGATCTGCCGGTGGGAACACTCTGTGTCCTCGACACGAAACCACGAGACTTCGCTGGGTCCGATCTCCGCGCCCTCCAGGTCCTGGCGAACCAGGTGACGAGCCAGCTGCGCGCCGACCGGATGATGTGGGCGACCAAGGACACGCTCACGGGCGTCTCGTCTCGCGACGCGGCGGTCAAATGGCTCGCGCACCAGAGCACCGCGAACACCCGCGCCGCGATCTACCTCGATCTCGATGGGTTCAAGGAGATCAACGACCGCTACACGCACGAGGCAGGGGATCGAGTGCTCGCCACCGTCGCCGAGCGACTCGTTGCAGCCGTTGGCGACGGCCACATGGTGGCGCGCCTCGGCGGCGACGAATTCGTGGTTCTCCTCCAGGACGTCAGCGAGGCCGACCTCGCCCGAACGGTCGCGCGGGTCCGTCAGAACGTGGATCAACCGATCACCTGTCGGCACAGCGAGATTCCCTGCACTGCGTCGTTCGGCGCGCCGCGGTCGCGCTGCCCGGGGAGGCCGGTGACGACTTGATCAAAGCGGCGGACAGAGCGATGTACCTCGAGAAGCGTCTCCGCCGCGGTCTCTAGTCCGACGAGTCGAACCAGGCCACGTCGTCGGACGTCTGCTCGAGCTCCACGGTCACTCGCTGGTAGGCACGCAGATCGGTTGTGGAGACACCACTCCACCCTTCTCGGCGCATGGTGCCGTCCCCGCGCACGACGAGTCCGACATCGAACCGGTAGGCGAACGCAGCCGTGGCCCCGCTCACGAAGAGCACGCCGATGAGCGACACGAGGACGTAGTCGAGCGCTCGTCCAGTCGCCACCACGGCGAACATGGCCAGAAAGACCGCCGCCGCCAACCCGACACCGATCACCACCCGACTGACCGCGCGGGCGCCGTTCGAGTAGCCCCGATCGAGACTCCACAGGATCGCACCCGGGTCAGCATCGCCCGATCTGGCCGCCTTGATCGCGGCACGCAGCGCCGTGACGTCCTTCGCGGGTCGGTTGGGCGCTTTGACGACATCCTTGCTGCCCTGGTTCTTCCAGCAGTTGATCAACACAACCAAAGCCTGCCAGCCAGGAACCAGGACCGTCGTTTCATCGTCAAAGATGTACCGAACGTGCCCGATGGGCATGTTGACGACGAAGACGAAAGAGCCCCCCTGCGCCGCTTCTTGAGCACCATCACCGTCATCATCGCTTTCGCCCTCGTGGCGTCAGCCTGTGGCGACGACTCCAACGAGACGGATGTCGGCTCCGATCCCGAAGGCACCGTTCCCGAAGACACCCTCCCCGACACCGCGGCCCCCAGCACGACGACCCCCGACGGCGACGAGCCGCTCGGCGCCGGGCCATACCCGATCGCCGATTTGGCCATCACTGCGTTCGGGGATGGTAGCGACGTGTCGACGGCGATCACCTACCGGCTGGCCTGCCTCGGCGACACTGCGACCCTCACCGGCGACGCTCCACCGAGCACCGCCGAAGGGATGTGTCTCGCCCTCAATGACGACGACATCCGAACACGTCTGATCGAGGGATTCCCCGACGAGATGGTCTGTACGATGCAATACGGCGGCCCCGAGCTCGCGGTCATCATGGGCACCCTCGACGGACAGGCCATCGATACGGCGGTCGATCGCACCAACGGCTGCGGCATCGCGGAATGGAGCGGATTGCTCGGTGAGCTCCTGCCGCCGGCGGCGACCTGAGGCCGAAGCGAAGGCCACCTGGGTCCTTCGGTTCATTTCCATGAATCGAACGAACCGATCGGGTGAAGACTCTGATTCTCAGTCCCGAAGTGACGAGTGGCAGCTACGCCACCGTCACCACATGGGCAGGAGACTCTGATGGGCACGAAGGAACACCTCGAAGACGCACTGGAATTCGTTCTCGAAGCAGGCGAGCAGATCGAAGCCTGGCGGCCCGTCGTGGCCAACGGCCGAGTCGAGGACTCGGCCTACCAGACGACGCTCGCGTTGCTTGGTCCTTCGGTGCTCAGCCGCCATGCACAAGGAGCGGTCGCCAACAGCGGTGAGATGCCTGATCGCACCAACCTCGTCGTCGTCACCGACCGCCGGGTTCTGTGGTGCAACAAGAGCCGCTTCAACGGCGAGGTCATCGTCGGTGGGAGCGACTCCCTCGGCTCGCTGCACCTGGTGAGCGTGATCCCCGCCCGCATCGCCCTGGCCAAGCTCCGTTTCACGTTCCACGATCGGTCGGTCGTCGAGTTCGATCTTCCGTCTGACCACAAGGCCGCCGAGTTCGCCACGGACATTCAGCGTCTTCTGCTGCGGGTACCCACCGCAGCCTGACCTCGCGTTAGCCGATACGGTTCCAGCCATGTCTGAGACCGTCATCCTCTCCGGAGCCCGTACCCCCATCGCCAAGATGTCGGGCGGGCTCACGTCCTTTTCGGGCACCGACCTCGGTGGTCTCGCCATCAAGGAAGCACTTCTCCGTGCCGGCCTTGCCGGCGACGACATCGACTACGCCTACATGGGCCAAGTCGTCATGGGTGGCGCGGGCCAGGTCCCGGCGCGCCAGGCCGCCTTCAAGGGCGGGATCCCGCTGTCGGTCCCCTCGACCGGCATCAACAAGGCATGCCCGTCCGGCCTCAACGCCATCCAGTTGGCCCACCGACAGATCGCGCTCGGCGAGGCCGAGACGGTCGTGGCCGGTGGGATGGAGTCCATGACTCAGGCGCCGTACATCCTGCAACAGGGCCGTGGCGGCTATCGCTATGGCGACGCCACGATGCACGACTCGCTCACCCTCGACGGGTTGTACTGCAGCCTCGAGCACGAGCTCATGGGCGCCGGCACCGAGCGCTACGCCGCCGCGGCCGGCATGGCCCGCGAACCTCAGGACGAATACTCGGCCATGTCCCACGAGCGCGCCGCAAGGGCCCAGAAGGACGGCCTCTTCGCCGAAGAGATCACCCCAGTCATCGTTCCGCAGCGCCGCGGTGACGACCTCGTCGTCAGCGACGACGAGGGAATTCGATTCGGCACCACCGCCGACACGCTCGCCGCGCTCAAGGGTGCGTTTGCCCAGGGTGGCAACGTCACCGCCGGCAATGCCAGCCAGATCTCCGACGGTGGGGCCGCCACCGTGGTCACGACCAAGGCCAAAGCCGAGGCGCTCGGCGTCGAGCCTCTCGCCGAGATCATCAGCTACGGCGAGGTCTCGGGTCCCGACACCTCGCTGCTCACCCAACCGAGTCGAGCCACCGCGGTGGCGCTCGAGCGGGCTGGCCTCTCGATCTCCGATGTCGACCTCTTCGAGTTCAACGAGGCCTTCGCCGCGGTCGCCCTCGGCTCGATGGAGGACCTCTCTCTGCCGGACGATGTCGTCAACGTCAACGGTGGCGCCATCGCGCTCGGTCACCCGATCGGCATGAGCGGCGCCCGCCTCGCCATCACCCTCGCCTACGAGCTCAAGCGTCGTGGCGGCGGCATCGGTGTCGCCGCCCTGTGTGGTGGTGGCGGCCAGGGCGACGCCCTCGTCATCAGGGTCTGATCATCTCGACCGTCCGGTCGAGGCTCGCCGCCCTGGGCCTCCTCAGCCTTCTCGTCACGGCGTGTGGCTCGGGAGCGGGGTCGGCCGCGCCGTTGACGACAATCCCATCGACGACGAGCGCACCATCGACCACCACGACGTCCACGACCACGAGCACGACGACAACCACGAGCACGACGACGACCACGACCACGACCACGACCACGACGACCCTGCCCTCGACGCTCGACATCGAGGGCTCGCCGATGATCGAGTTCTCGATCGAGGTGGACGACGAACTGGCAGAGGAGCTCGACGAGGCCGAGCTCGTCGCCTTCGTCATCGAGACACTGAGCGATCCCCGGTCATGGACCGCCCGAGGTGCGGGCTTCCGACTCGTCGATGAGGGTGGCCTGTTCACGATGGCCGTCGCCTCACCCGACCGGGTCGACCAGATCTGCTACCCGCTGCTCACGTTGGGCCGCTACTCCTGCGCTCGGAACGGCTGGATCGCGTTCAACAGCGAACGATGGTTCAATGCGACAGATGACTGGCCCGCCGATCTCGACACGTACCGTCGGTATCTCATCAATCACGAGGTCGGCCACTACATCCACGGGGCTGGGCATTCGGGCTGCCCGGGCATAGGGCAGCCTGCGCCCATCATGATGCAGCAGACCAAGGGCCTCCACGGCTGTGAGCCGAACGGCTGGGTAGTCTCGGATCCATGATCGAGCCACCAGCCCAACTCGACGTCGTCGACTACATCCAGCAGACCCGCGATTCCTACTCGTCGCTCGGCTACCCCGACTATCGCTGGGCGCACAACCCTGAGGCTTCCGTCATCAACCCGCCCGTGGATCTGGCCTCGAGCAGGCTCGCAGTCGTGGCATCCGGTGGCATCTATGTCGACGGTCAGGTCGCCTTCCACCACATGGACGACACCAGCCACCGCCGGATTCCCATGGACGTCGATGTCGACGAGTTGCGGATCAGCCACTTCGCCTACGACACCACCGACGCCAAGGCGGACCCCAACGTCGTGTTTCCCGTCGAGGCACTTCGGGCCCTGGCCGCCGACGGCACCATCGGCTCGCTGGCGCCAACGGGCCTCACCTTCATGGGCGGCATCTACTCTCAGCGTCGTGTTCGCGAGGAGTTGATCCCCGCTCTGACCGATGACCTCCGTGAGATGGCCCCGGATGTGGTGTTGCTCGTCCCCGTTTGACCGGTCTGCCATCAGACAGTTGGTCTGATCGCACGCCACCTCGAGGGCGAAGGATTCGTCACCACGAGCCTGTCCTCGGCATGGTCCATCACCGCGTCGGCGAACCCACCCCGAGCGGCCTTCCTCGACTATCCGCTCGGCCACACGAGCGGGCCGCCTCACGATCGCACCGTTCAGCGCGAGACCGTCGAGGCGGCACTCGAACTCGTCGAGCGTCCGACCACTGAACCGGTGATTCGGCCACTCCCACATCGCTGGCCTGGACGCGAGTGGAAGGCCCGGGCCAGAGAACTCAAGGACGACCGGGCACCCCGCCACGAGACTCCGCAGTACGACATTCGTCAGTAGGCGAAGCAGCTAGGCAGGGACGACGGCTTCGCCGCGGGTCTGGGTCCGCCACATGAACCTGGTCTCGTCGGGGTCGACCGGATGGCGCCGGTGCATCACCACCCGGTTGTCCCAGACGACGACCTCGCCGACCGTCCAGTGATGGCGGTACGTGAAATCAGGTCGCGTGGCGTGGGCCCACAACTCATCGAGGAGCGCCTCACTCTCGTCGAGCGCGAGGCCGGGGATGTAGCCATTCGTCCGCCGCCCGAGGAAGAGTGCCTCCTGATCGGTGCCCGGCACGCGACGCAGGATGGGATGGATCTCACCGATGGCATCAGCCGGCGTCGCTGGCTCGACCATCCCGGGGCGGATGATGCCATTGCTGCTGTAGGTCGAATCGTGCTTGATTCCCCGACCCTGCGCCCGCGCCCGCAGATCGGCGGGGAGCGTTCGCGCGGCGAGAACCTGGCTGCAGAATCCGGTGTCGCCGCCATCAGCCGGCACCTGTCGCGCGTGCAGCAAGCTGTAGGCCGGCGGCGCGGAGATGTACGACATGTCGGAGTGCCATTCCCACTCACCGAAGAACTTGTCGTTGACCGCTCGTCGCTCGCCCGTACGCGGGTCGACGTTGCCGATGAACATGAGGTACGGGTCGATCCCTCGCGCCCGGAGCTCGGCGACCTGCTCCGCAACTGAGCGACCCGGCTCACCGTCGACCGGGCCTCTTCCGTAGCCGGTGATCATCCCCGGCGCGAACTCGTTCTCGCCGAAGACGGTGGTCAGCGCATTGAGCTCGTCGACGGTGAGCAGCTCGTCGAACCGGAAACACAGGACACCGTGGTGGTCTCGTGAGGCAGCTCGCAGTGCATCAGCCGTTTCGTCGTCGATCCGAGAGGCATCGAGGCCGGAGACGATTCCGCCGAACGGGGCACCGTCGATCTGTCGAACGTCAAGTCCCATGGACGCCGACGGTAGCAGTCCCCCGATGGGCGCGAACAGGGGGAACGTCGACGGTCAACGGCTCGATCTCGACGAGCGTCGATGACGAACTCGGGCCCTGTGCGAGCGACGAGGTGCCGACGTCCGACGTGACCACATTGGGGTTGCCGTGGAGGTCGATGAGGCCCAGCTCGGGATGGTCATAGGGGTCAAACCACGCGCCGGTGGCGATCTGCACCACACCGGGCATCACCTCGTCGGAGATCCGGATACCGACGACGCACGCACCTCGATCGTTTCGAACAAGCGCCACGTCGCCCGCAGCAAGCCCGCGCTCGGCTGCATCGTCAGGATGGATCGTGAGCGGCTCACGGCCGTCGATCTTGGTGGTGCGACTGACCGGGCCATCGTCGAGCTGACTGTGGAGTCGAGCAGCGGGCTGATTCGAGATCAGGTGAAGCGGGTGACGGTTGGTCCTGCCGTCGGCACCGAGCCACTCATCCGGGGCGAACCATGCGGGGTGGCCGGGGCAGTCGGCGTAGCCGAAGCCGGCCACCGTCTCGCTGAACAGCTCGATGCGTCCCGATGGAGTCGGCAGCGGCGCAGCATCGGGATCGGCACGGAAGTCGCCGAACATCACATGTTGGTCGCGCCCGGCTGGAGGCAAATCGACGAATCCCATCTCCCAGGCAATGTCGAAGTCGGGGAGCTCGACGCCGATCGAGTCCGCCCGTTCACGGTTCGACGCCCACAACCACCGGAGCCAATCACTCTCCGTGCGTCCCTCCGTGTATGTCTCTGCCGCACCCAGGCGCCCCGCCAGTGCCGTGAAGATGTCGTAGTCGTTGCGGCTTTCGCCGACCGGGTCGATCGCCTGGTGCATCGCCGTCAGTACGAACTCCGCGTTGGTGGACGCCCAGTCGTTGCGCTCGAGCGTGGTCGTCGTCGGAAAGACGATGTCGGCGTGGCGCGCTGTCGCCGTGAAGAACGGCTCGTTGACGATGACGACCTCGGGCCGACGGAACGCCTCACGCAGGCGGAACAGATCCTGGTGATGGTGGAACGGATTGCCTCCGGCCCAGTAGACGGCGCGGATGTCGGGGTACTCGTGGCGTTCACCGTCGTAGTCGAAACTGTCACCGGGGTTCAGCAGCAGGTCGGCGATCCGAGCGACAGGGATGAAGGAGTCGATGCTGCGCTTGCCCTGGGGCAGGCTGGTCCACTCGATCTCGTGGGCGGCCCGACCCACGAGGGCGTTCTGTGAGTAGCCAAGGCCGAAGCCGGCGCCAGGCAATCCGATCTGGCCCAGCAGAGCGGCAAGGGCAATCGTCATCCACATGGGCTGTTCGCCATACTGCGCCCGCTGCACGCCGATCGCGGTGCTGACGACCGTGCGCGACGAAGCCATCCGTCGAGCCACCGAAGCGATCACATCGGCGGGGACCCCGCAGAGTGGGCTCGCCCACTCCGGCGACTTCGGCACACCGTCCGCCGCACCGGTGATGTAGTCGATCAGGCGATCGGCACCAACGGTGTAGCGGTCGAGGAAGGACCGGTCATGGAGGTCCTCGGTGATCAGAGTGTGGGCGATTCCGAGCATGGCGGCGACATCGGAGCCGGGCCGAAGGAAGTGCCATTCCGCCTCGAGCGACGTGTCGAGATCCGACCGGATCGGGCCGAACCCGATGAACTCGACGCCTCGATCGCGACATGCCTGGATCATCCCGGTGATCTCGTGACGCCCCGCTCCTCCGTTGCCCATCTGGGTGTTGCGCGAGGGAAGCCCCCCGAACGCCACGACGAGCTCACCATGTTCCGCGACTGCCGTCCACGGCGTGAACTGGTCACGCAGCTTCCAGTAGTTGCCCACGACGTGGGGTGTCGTGACCATCGCCGCCGCGAAGCTGTAGTTGTCCTTGTGACGCGTGTACCCGCCGATCGAGTTCAGAAACCGGTGGACCTGGCTCTGCGCGTGATGAAAGCGCCCCGCGCTCGACCAGCCGTACGAGCCCCCGAAGATTGCCTGGTTCCCGTGATCGGTGCGGATTCGGTCGAGATGTGACGCCGCCAGGTCGAGCGCGGTCTCCCAGTCGACGCGAACCAGCTCGTCGGTGCCGCGGTCTCGCCGAGAGTCCGGGCCGTGTTCGAGGAACCCGCGTCGAACGTGGGGGTGGCGGACCCGGGCGGGTCCATCGACCGCATCGACGATGCTGTGCCTGATCGCGCTCGGACTCGGGTCGTCGTCGCGTGGTTCGACGGCGACGAGCCGACCGTCCTCTACAACGGCATATCCGATTCCCCAGTGGGCTGCAGTCGGCACCCGACGAGTTGGCATCGGATCAGTATCCCCCGCCGAGTAGCCCTTCGCGCCGATTGATGGCACGCTAACGATCGTTCACTTCGCACAACGCAATCCCCCAGGAGGGGTCATGGGCATTCTCGATGGAAAAGTCGCACTGATCACCGGCGCCGGCCGCGGTATCGGGCGCGAGCACGCGCTGATGATGGCCGCCGAAGGCGCCAAGATCGTCGTCAACGACCTCGGAGGCGACGCCGCCGGCACGGGTGTGGATGCCACCCCCGCGCAGGAGACCGTCAGCGACATCAAGGAGATGGGCGGCGAGGCCGTCATCAACGGTGGCAACGTCGCCAAGTTCGACGACGCCGGCGCCATGATCCAGCAGGCGATCGACACGTTCGGCGACATCAACATCGTCGTCAACAACGCCGGCATCCTGCGTGACCGCATGCTCTTCTCGATGAGCGAGGACGACTGGGACTCCGTCATCGCCGTCCACCTCAAGGGCACGTTCGGGCCGAGTCAGCACGCTGCCACCTACTGGCGCGAGAAGGCGAAGGCCGGCGAAGAGGTCTACGGCCGGATCATCAACACCGCTTCACCGTCGGGCATCTACGGCAATGTCGGCCAGACCAACTATGGCGCTGCCAAGGGCGGCATCGCTGCGTTCTCCGTGATCGCGGCCCAGGAACTGGTCAAGTACGGCGTCACCGTCAACTGCCTCGCCCCGGCCGCGTGGTCGCGTATGACTGCTCCCCTGATGGGTGGCGACGACGCCACCGACGAGTTCAAGGAGAGCATCAGCCCGCGCTGGATCTCGGTCATCGCCACCTGGCTCGCGTCGCCCGAGGCCCAGAACGTGACCGGTCGCGTCTTCGATGTTCGGGGCGATCAGCTCGGCATCGCCGAGGGCTGGCACCTCGGCCCCGTCGCCACCCAGCCCGACGAGCCGTCGCAGCTCGGCCCCGTCGTGGCCGAGCTCATGGCCAACGCCCGTCTCAACGCCAACATGGGCGGCAAGGACCACGAGGGCCCCGGGTTCCCCGCCCAATCGATCTAACCCAATCCGAAATTGCTGCTGCTGGCCTACCGGTCCGGTAGGCAGGGGGCAGCAATTTCGGTTTTTTGGGGGCGGATTGGCGTGAGGACGACGAGGCCTTCCGGGCCGCTCATCGAGCGCTGTGGGAGGCCGACGAGCTCGCACTGGGATTGCAGTTCGATCCAGGGCAACCGTTCGCCGCGTTCGTCGAGCGCCATGAGGCCTTCGCTCGAGGCCTCGATCTCCCCGATGCCTCGTTGCCGCGACCTTTCTCATCGCGCTCGTCGACGATGAAATCGTCGGCCGGGTCTCGATCCGCCATGAGCTGAATGACTTCCTCCGGACCGAGGGAGGACACATCGGCTACGGCGTCGTTCCGGATCACCGCCGGCGCGGCTACGCGAGCGAGATGCTCCGCCAGGGCCTGATCATCGCCCGTAGCCTCGGACTCGAGTCGACGCTGTTGATCTGTGCGGAAGACAACATCGGATCGCGCAAGGTGATCGAAGATTGCGGCGGCCAACTCGTCAGCACCGGCACCGGACAGGATGGCCAAGCGATCCGGCGCTACGAGATCCCGTTGTAGCCGCGCACGGCGAACAGTCGGGACAGGGGTCTGACCCCAGCGTCCCTTCTTCTAGTAGGCGACCTGGCAGTGGCCGTGGTTGCAGTAGCCGCCCGGGTTTCGGTGGAGATACTGCTGGTGGTATTCCTCGGCGAAGTAGAACGTGCCGGCGTCGACGATCGTGGTGGCGATCTCACCGAACCCGGCGTCGGAGAGCTTGGCCTGGTACTTGTCGACGCTGGCCTTCGCGGCGGCGCGCTGCTCGTCGGAGTACACATAGATCTCGCTGCGGTATTGGGTGCCGACGTCGTTGCCCTGACGCATGAACTGGGTGGGGTCGTGCACCTCCCAGAAGACCTTGAGCAGCTCGTCGTAGCTCACGACGGCCGGGTCGTACACAACCCGGACGACCTCGTTGTGGCCGGTGCGTCCGCTGCACACTTCCTCATAGAGCGGGTTCTCGGTGTAGCCGCCGGCGTACCCCACGGCGGTCGTGTGGACACCATCGAGCTGCCAGTAGAAGCGCTCGGCACCCCAGAAGCAGCCGAGGCCGAACATGGCGATTTCGGTGCCATCGGGGTACGGACCGTCGAGCGGTGTGCCGAGGATGAGGTGTGCATCCTGTAGGGCCACCGCCTGGGGGCGGCCCGGAAGTGCATCCGCGGGATCGGGCATTTCCTGCTTGTTTCGGCCAAAGAGCATGCGCTTCTCCTGATCTGCTGAGACCCTCCGAGCTCGTGAACGCCGTCGGCCAGATCCGCGTTCCCGGCTGGGCCATTTGATTCGTTTTTTGTAACACAACGTGATCGAAGTTCTACTCGCCGTGGTATCGGTTGGCGAACCGAGGGAGAGGGCGCGATGCGGAAATTCCTGCGACAAGTGGCATTGGTCGTGTCGCTGACACTCGCTGTCAGCGTGACCCTGGCTCTGACCACCGGCTCGACCGGACCGGCGGACAACGACAAGCCGGCGGCCGCGAACGACGATGATGCCACGGCCGACGAGAAGACGGTCGAAGCCTCACACGAGGCCGAAGCCGGGCAATCCGACGACGGCGAACCCGACATCACGGCGGGTGACACAAGCGACATCGGCACTCCGGATCACCTCACCGAAACAGGCACGGCGGATGACGCCGAGGTGCTCGGCATCACCGTCGCACAAGAGAGCGGGTCTGAGCTCGCCGACACGGGATTCACCGCGGTGCCCGCACTCCTTATCGCGGTGTCGATGGTCACGCTCGGCTTCGGCGTCCATCTCGCCGCCCGCCGACCGACCAGGGTACCGGCGCGAACATGACCCTCCGGCGGCGCTACCTCCAGGGCGCCGCCTCATGACACGCGGGTGGCGTCACCTTCCATTTGGATCGTGACGCTGCCCGCGAGGTCGCGGCTCGACCGGCCGACCCGAATTCGATAGCGACCAGGATCGACGTACCACCCCGGCTCAGCACGATGGAGCGCTCCGTCACCGGCGGGCACCATGCCATTGCCGCTCAGCTCGGGCCAGACGGCATCGGCAGGGTCGTAGTAGGCGAACGCCCGAGCTGGGAGCGTGAACGACAGCTCGGCGGCTTCGCTCGGTTCGAGTGTGATCTTGCGAAACGCCTTGAGCTCGCGCACCGGTCGCTGGACGACCGGGTCGAGCGGCTCGACGTAGACCTGCACGACCTCCGAACCGATCCGGTCGCCGACATTGGTGAGGCTGACGGCCAGCGACACATCCTCGCCCGGACTCGCCATCGCCTCGGCATGAGGCTCACCGATCGCGAACGTGGTGTAGCCGAGGCCGTGGCCGAACGGCACCGCCGGCTCGATGCCCAGGGAATCGTGCCAGCGATGGCCGCAATAGACTGACTCGCCGTAGCGCACAACGCTGTTTTCCCCGGGGTAGTTGGTGAACGCCGCGAAGTGCTCATAGCGCGCGCCGATCGTCGTCGGCGCACGGCCGCCCGGCTCGACCTCGCCGGTCAGCATGTCGACGACAGCCTCGCCCAACTCCTGGCCCGCGAATCCGATGCTCAGCACCGCGGCGGGGTCATCGAGCCAGTCGAGACCGTGGGGCGAGCCGACGTTCATGATCACGATGGTGCGCGGGTTGGCGGCGGCCACGCGACGGATCAGTTCGGGCTGCTCCCCAGGCAGCTCCCACAGGTCACGATCGCGGCCTTCGGTCTCCCAATCGTCGTTGGTTCCGACGACGACGATGGCCACATCGGTCTCGGCCGCGAGGGCCACGGCCTCGCCGACGAGATCTCGCTCGACCATGGGCGCGCACCCGAGGGTGAACCCACTCAGGAGCCGCGCCCCTCGAGTGTCGTACTCGACCTCGACTGCGACCGACTCCCCGGCGACGAGGTCGGTGGTCGCCAGCAGCTCGATGGAACCGAACCCGAAGAACGAGTCACCGCGTTCGATCCCGTCCGCGGTGGCATCGATCAGCACTTCCCCATCGATCCGGACCAGGGTGCGGCCGGCCTGCACGACCCGGAACTGATGTGGTCCGGAGACCTCGGCCTGGATCGTGCCGGTGAGACGTGCACACCACCGCTCGGCATCGATTCCGGCGGCGGGCGGACCGAACGCCCGAAGGGCGAAGGTCGGCCGCTCGGCAACAACGGTCGACTCGGCGTCGAGGTCCCACCCATCGGCATACGCAACGCGGGCCAGGCCCTGGAGCAGCGGCCGCCCGAGCGGCGGCGTCACCCGATCGATGTTCGCCCCCTGGGCCTGGCGGACGTCGAGCCCGGGGAACCGATCGGTGAGCGCGTCATACGGGGAGGATTCGTGATACGCGCGCACCGTCGCCGAGCCACCACCCATCACTTTCGCCGTGACCGCGTTGGGCCCGATGACAGCCACCGACGACACCGCCGAGAAGTCGAGGGGCAGTACACCGTCGTTGCGGAGCAGCACCGAGCCGGCTGCGGCCGCCCGTCTGATCAGGATCCGATCCTCAGGCCGGTCGAGCGGCTTCTCCTCGAGGTCACCCGAGTCGTCCAACGCTCCTGTGCGCTCCATGATGCGCAGAAGATCGTCCACGATCGTGTCCACGGCTGACTCGTCGACCCGACCGTTGAGCATCGCGTCGTAGAGGTCATCGCCGTAGAAGCGACCCTTGCCCGGCATTTCGAGGGTCATCTGCGCAGCGACCGAGCCCTCGGTCGACCCATTGGCGAACCAATCAGTCACGACCATGCCGTCGAAGCCCCACTCCCTGCGGAGCACGTCGCGAATCAGCCACTCGTTCTCCGAGCAATAGACCCCGTTGAGACGGTTGTAGGCGGTCATGATCCCCCACGCACCACCCTCCTTGACGGCCATCTCGAACGGCAGCAGCGCGACCTCGCGCAGCGTGCGCTCGTCCATCTGGGTGTCGATGGTGTTGCGCTCGAACTCCGAGTCGTTGCCCACGAAGTGCTTGGCGGTGGCACCGACACCATGGGACTGGACGCCGCGGATGTACGCGGCTGCGAGCGCACCGGTGAGGAACGGATCTTCGCTGTAGCACTCGAAGTTCCTGCCTCCCTTCGGCGAGCGATGCAGGTTGATCGTGGGGGCGAGGAGCACATGCGCTTGCTTCGCCCGCGACTCCGCTCCCAGCAGGGAACCCAGCTCCTCGGCCAGATCCGGATCCCATGTGGCCCCCAACGCCGCTCCTGACGGGATACACGCCGTTGGGGTGCCAGTGCCCATCAACCCGTCGCCGCGTGCCCCGTTCGGACCATCGGTGACCTTCATCGCCGGGATGCCGAGACGCTCGATCGGCAGCGTGTGCCACATGTCGTCACCCGCGACGAAGTCGGCCTTCTCGCGGGGCGTCATCTGCAGTCGGAGAGCATCGATGCGTTCGGACATCCGCCGATCCTACGCGCCCGGATGTAAGCGCTGTAATTTCCGGCTTCCACACGGTTTCGCAATTAAACATAAATACATCTTGATATTTCGATGCTCAATGCCGATACTGGTGCCATGGACGAGCTCATGTCGGCACTCCGCTCGATCGCGGAACCGTCCCGACTCAGGATCTTGTACGCGGTCCAGCAAGCCGAACTCACCGTCGGCGAGATCTGTCGCGTGGTCGACCAGTCGCAACCGCGGGTCAGCCGCCATCTCAAGCTCCTGCTCGACGCCGGCCTGGTGCGACGCAACGCACAAGGGACGAGCGCCTACTTCCGACTGGCCGCTGAGGGCACGGGCGGGGAGCTCGCGGCATCCGTCCTCGCCCTCGTGGATCCCGAGGACAAGCAACTCGGGCGGGACCGTGCCCGGCTCGACGCGGTCCGCCAGGAGCGCGCCGACGTCGCGGCCGCGTACTTTGCGTCGATCGCCGCCGACTGGGACGAGATGCGCCACCTCCACGTCGCCGATGAAGACGTCGAGCAGGCGCTGCTCGACGAGGTCGCCGACATCGCCATCACCGAACTGTTGGACGTCGGCACCGGCACCGGCCGGGTCCTCGAACTCTTCGCTCCCCACGTGGTGCGCGCCTCGGGAATCGACCTCAGCGGTGAGATGCTCGCCATTGCCCGTTCCCGGCTCGACACGCCGGAGATGCACCACTGCGCTGTCCGCAAGGGGAGCGCATACGACATCGATGCTCCGGACGAATCAATCGATGTCGCCGTCCTCCATCACGTCCTGCACTTCCTCGATGATCCCGCCGCCGCGATCGCAGAGGCTGCGCGCGTTCTGCGATCCGACGGTCGGCTGGTGATCGTCGACTTCGCATCCCACGACATCGACCGGCTCCATCTCGATTTCGCCCATCGCCATCTCGGCTTCGATGACGACGACATCCAGCTGTGGGCCGAGGCCGCCGGTCTCGATCTCGGCCCCGCCACCCGGTTGCCCGGATCGGCAGGACCGGAGGCCCTCCACGTCGTCTTGTGGAGCGCCGCCGACCCCGACCACTCCCGAATCTCCCCCCAGAAAGCCAGCGCATGACTCCACCGATCGATCCCCGAGAGACCCGAGACCGACTGTCGCGACGCCACTGGCCCGTCACCCCGATCCGGTCCGAGCTCCAGGTCAGCTTCGAGTTCTTCCCACCGAAGACCCGCCACGGGTGGAACACGCTCATCGACACCGCTCTCGATCTGCAACCCCTCGAGCCATCGTTCGTCTCGGTGACCTATGGCGCGGGAGGTTCAACGCGCCAACCCACGCTGCGCACGATCGAAACGCTGAACGCGGCGTTCGACATGCCCGTCGCCGGGCACCTCACCGGCGTCGGCGGCACTGAGGACGATGTCCACCGACTCATCGACCGCTATGTCGAGATCGGGGTGGAACGGATCGTGGCACTTCGCGGCGACGACCCCGAGGTCCTCGAATCGCAGCCGCCGCGTGGGTACCAGAGCGCCGAATCACTCGTGCGGGCGATTCGTGCTCGGCCCGACGGAGCCCGCTTCGACATCTCGGTCGCCGGCTATCCCGAGGTCCATCCCAAGGCGGAGTCTGCTCGCGCCGACATCGAGAGCCTGAAGCGGAAGGTCGATGCGGGGGCCGATCGCGTCATCACCCAGTTCTTCTACGACAATGACGCGTTCCTGCGATTCCACGACCGAGCGAGGTCAGCCGGAATCACCGTTCCGATCGTGGCCGGCATCATGCCGGTCCACGACTTCGCCCGCACAGTCAGTTTCGCGGCGAAGTGCAACGCGTCGATTCCGGCATGGATGCACGAGCTCCTCGGGGGCCTGGATGATGCACCGGAGATTCGGCAGATGATCGCGGCGACGGTGGCGGCGGAACAGTGCCGAGAACTCGTGGAGCACGGAATCCGCGGCTTCCACTTCTACACGCTGAACCGTGCCGGTCTCAGTGGGGCGGTCGTTCGGATGCTCGGCATCCGACCGCGCTCGGCCGCTGCCGACATCGATGGCCAACCCGGCGAGGGCTGGTCGAGTGTGAGTTAGTCGGCCTGGCTGATCTGGAACCCGCGCGCGACCTCCGGCCGACGGAGTTTCCAGATGAGGCCGTCATAGAACAGGTGCATTGCGCCCAGCGTGAGGAACGTGAAGGCGTACATCTCATAGGTGCCCCACGCGAGCAGGCCGAGGATCAGCGCCCACACGATGAGCGCGTAGGTCACCATCAATCCGAGCGGCCCGAATCGGCTCCGTACCGCGCGGCCGAGTGGCGCACCACCATCGGTGACCTCATCCGGGTAGCGATCGCCGAGATGATTGTGCACGATCAGGTAGTACTCCGCCGCGTGTGAGCCGACATAGCCGACGAAGCCCGCGATCGGCGACACGATCGTGAGTCCGATGAGGGCGGTGCTCGAACCCAGATAGAACCACTTCGCCGGGTTCACCTGTTCAGAGGCCAACTCCTGTCGGGCCCACCGCACGACGAGGTAGACGACATAGGCGATCAGGAACGGAAGCAGCACCCGGGCGACCGGAGCGGCATCGGTCAGGATCGTGAGGCCTTGCTGGTTGCGACCGCCCAAACCAGCGACGGTGAGCGCCAGAACGAGCATTGTCCAGAGCAGACGGTGCTCGACGGTGCCATCGCCCTGGCCGACCTTGCGCCCGTAGATCCGAGTGATCCCGTAGCGCTGTTGCAGGGTGTGCCCGGCGTTCCACACTCCAGCGACGACGGCGATGACGACGGGGTCGAGTTGGAGCCCGATCAGCACGAGCAGGACGATGACCGGCGGGGTGAGCGAATAGATCAGCGGCCGCGACTTGTAGACGTGGGCATCGGCATAGACGAGCGGCATCGTCAGCGGCTGGTGTGACACCGAGAAGAGCATGGTGATCCCGACGAGCCACGCGATCCGGTCGACGTCGCCGGCGAACATGAAGGCAGCAACCGAGAACGGGATCCAGGACAGGGCCATGGCGAGGTCCCATGCCGGGCCACGCACCCATCGGACGCGACGCACGGGCGTGATGGCAGCGGAGGCAGCGAGAGCAGTCATGGCCCATTCATGATATGTGACCTCGGGCCCGAGGCCGTTAGGGTCGGATTCGAACATGACCCCCGCCGAAACCACCCAGCCGAAGCTGGGCACCGCCCTCTCGTCCCTCCGGATCCCGGAGTACCGAATGCTCTGGTGGGCCGGCGTGTTCTCGTTCATGTCCGTACAGGGCCAGTTCGTGTTGCGCGGGCTCCTGGCCTGGGATCTCACCGAACGTGAAGGTGCGCTCGGTCTCGTCTACCTGATGTTCGGGCTCACGATGCTGGCCACGATTCCGTTCGGCGGTGTGGTCGCCGATCGATTCTCCAAACGAAGCGTCCTGCTCTGGAGTCAGGGCCTGATCGTCGTCGCGGCCTTCGGCATGGCTTTCGTCGTCCACACCGACGTCATTCGCTTCTGGATGCTGCTGATCGCCTCGGTCTGCCAGGGTCTCGCCTTTGCGTTCTACGGTCCGGCGCGTGTCGCGATGGCGTCCGAGCTCGTCGGTCGAGATCAGCTCGGCAATGCGATCACACTGTCGTTGCTGAGCATGAACGCGACGAGAGTCTTCGCACCGGCCCTCGCCGGTGTCCTCGCCGGCATCGCCCTGGTCGGCATCGAAGGCGCCTACTTCCTGTCCGGCATCATGTCGGTCGCCTCGTTCATCCAGATCTGGCGCCTACCCAACCGTCCCGCCGCGGACTCGGCGCCCCGGAATCCCTTCACCGAGATCGCCGACGGTGTCCGGTACGTCAACTCTGACCGGCGCCTACGACGCCTCGTGGTTTGTTCGTTCTTCGTCATCATGTTCGGCTTCAACTATGTGGCGTTCATCCCCGCATTGGTGGAGGGCATCTTCGAGCTCGACGACGTCTGGGTCGGGCTGGTCAGCTCCGCCAGCGCCATCGGAGCAGTGGCGGTCTCGTTGCCCCTTGCTGCCCACGCCGACGGACCGGGGGCCCGGCGCCTGATCGTCATCTCCGGCGTCGGATTCGGCATCGGCGTGATGTTGATGGGACTCGTGCCGTCCATCTGGACGGCATTCGCCGTGGTCCTCGTGATCGGCGGTTTCACCACCACCTTCCAGTCGCTGACCAACACGTTGTCACTCACCGAATCCAGCGACCGAATGCAGGGGCGGGTGCAATCTCTGATGCAGCTCTCCTTCGCCGGCTTCGGTATCGCGGCAGCGCCACTCGGCGCGCTCGCCGAATGGATCGGCCTCCGACAGGCATTCGTGGTGATGGGGGCGGTGGCCGCCGGAACCACGGTGATCTATCGCCTCCTCGAGATCCGCGACCGCCGGCGAACGCTCGCGCCGGGCACCGCTTCGGCTCACTGACCAAAACCTGGGCCGTCCGGCCCACGCGTTCGCGCGATTTGGGTCTGATGGCCCCCCGCTGGAGGTCATGTTCCGCTACACCCGCGCCCTCGGCACTCCGATGCATTGGAGCGAGGTCCGTCGGTTGCCGGACCCGGGCAGTGAACGGACCCGATGACGGGAGGTGGATGGCCGATGATTCAGCCGACTGGCAGCGTGTATCTCGACGCCCCCCAGCCCCCATCTCGGCACACGGGACGAGCGGTACGCGGCATCCGCCGAACACTGGCCGGGCTGCTGACCTTCGTGGGGCTCATCGCTCTCTCGGCCACCATGGTTCTCGGCGGCATCCGGCTCATGGCGACCAATCCGGGCACGATCACCGACACAGTCAACAAGACCCTCGACGACCCCGTCGTCCAGCAGGAGCTGGAACACGAACTCGCCACGGCCATCGAAGCAGAGCTCATCGGAGTCGACATGGGTCAGGTCGCCACCGCGGTCGGTTTCGACGTCACCGATGAGATGCTGCGACTCGCCCCGATCATCCTCGCGGACAGCGGCTTCCGCACCGAGCTCGAAGCCGTCATCGTCGCAGCCCACGAGCAGGTTCTCCTGAACCCCTCCGATGCCCCGCTCGACTTCGCGCCCATGACCGCGGCCGTGGTCGCAGTAATTGAGATCGAGTCACCACAGCTCGCGCAGATGCTGCCCCCCGATCGCGAGTTGTACGACATCACCGCGGAATCCCTGCCCGATCTCGCCGAGCCGGTCGCCCAGTTCGAACGGGTGCTGCTCGTCGTCGCCCTGCTGACCCTGACCCTTCCGCTCGCTGCGCTCGTTCACCCACACTACGACCGGGTCTTCGCCTGGGTAGGGCGATGGGCGCTGCTCGCCGGTCTCCTCGCGGCCCTCGCCGCCGTGGCGCTGCCGAAGGTAGCCGGATCCGCCACTGGCTATCGCGCCGCTGAGGTTGCGGTGCAGACGATCACGACGCGACTGCTCGGTCCAGCTGCGCTCGCTGGTGTCCTCGGCATCAGCCTGATCACAGTGGCCTCGGTGCTGGCCAACCGGCGCCGCAACGAGACCTCCGATCATGGCGCGGCTCACGCCCTCGGACTCAACGAGCCGGCGCGCTTCCCGATGGCGCAGAGCAATCAGGTCGACCTTCCCAAACGGGAGCTGGTCGACGTCTCGCACCCGCTCACGAACATCTAGCGCACGGGTCCTCACACCGCGGCGATGCGAACAGCCGCCGCGACGGTGAGACCGATCGCTTGCGCACCCGCGAGACGACCGATCGCCGCGCCTCGCCCCCACACCAACAAGAGAATCCACGACACGACGAACAGATCACTCATCGTTCGCAGATCCGCCGGGTCGTCCCAGACACGGTGCGTGAGCATCGCCGCGAGCACTGCGACCGCGATGACCATCCACTTCGCCCAGATGTCCTCTCTCGGAACAGCGGTCCCGAGGGCAGATGTGGCCAGGGCAGCCAGGAGTGCGGTCAGCCCGAACCAGAGGCTGTGCGACACGAACTGTTCCAGGCTGTCGTCGAGTCCGACGACCCAATGACCCATCCCTCGGACGAGGCCCACGAACGGCAGGCCGAGATGTGGGCTGACCCCTGAACCCGTTGCGAAACCATCCTGTGTCGTCAGGATCACCCCCTGCCACGTGCAGAACGCCAAGGCGGGCAACGTCCAGACGAGGTCGCGGCGGTCGGGCCGCGACCGCCGTCGCCCGACTTCCACGATCCGCCACGTACCGAACGCGGCGATCGCCAGCACGAGCTGCTCCCTCGTCAACACGGCGTAGGACCACAGACCCGCGGCGAGCCACCATCGTTGACGCCGGATCGCGAGGAAGCCGCCGGCCAGGAGTGCGACAGCCACCAACTCAGCGAGGTCGCGGGCCAGGACGAACGCTGCTCCCGGCACGCCGGCCAACACCAAGCCCATCCATGGGGAGCGGCCGCCCTCGATGGCGAGCACCGCTCCGACTCCGCCGAGCGCCGCGATCGCCACGATGTTGACGATGATCAGCGCCCATGCCACGCGTCCGAGACTGCCGAATGACGCAGCCCAGGCGAGCCACGGGTAGCCGATGCGCTGGCTGCGCATCAGCGAGTCGAGCTCGATGCCGAGATGTCTCTCGGTGCCGATCTCGGTCGGGTCGGCAGCGAGCCGCCAGGAGAACTGGCCGTCGTAGCCGGCGCCCTCGAAGACGTGAAGCTCGTCAGGCACGCCCGACGGGTCGACCCGCACGGTGCCGGCGACCACGAACCGCGATGCGTCTCCGTCCGCGGCGATGCCGAGCCGGAGAAGGACGAAACAGATCGCGATCCCCGCGGCCGCCGCTGCGACCTTCATCCACGCCGACACGTGCGGTTCCGATCGTCAGCCGTTCGGGTTGCGGCCGGTGGCTCCGAGGAGTCGGTTCATGGCATCGGCATCGGCCGGAACCGCGATCGGGTCGGCCAGCAACCCGAGAGCCCGCAGACCATCGCCCGCGCCTTCGAGCGAGACCAACGCAGCCTCGGCGAGTTCCTGCGACGAACATGCATCCATTCCGATCGCCGACGCGATGTCCCAGGCGTGGGCGATGCCGTCGTACTGGGAGAAGCCGATGATGTCGCCGATCGTGCTGGGACCGAACCAGTATTCGCCCGCCCGGTTCACCGCGCCCGGCTGATCGAGCGCGGCGAGTACACGGTCACGCGACGCGTTCCACGCCTCGACCGCTCCCCCGCTGACGTCCGCGTTCGCGGGAAAGGCGACCTGTCCGGTCTCCGCCATTGCCGCCACTGCGTCCATCACGCCTGCCGCGTGCGCGACCACATCACGTACTGTCCAGCCGTCGCACTTCGAGGCCGAGTCCCACTGATCGTCGGGCACCCGTTGAATGACGGCATCCAGTCCGTAGACGGCCTTGGTGTAGTTGCGAAGGTTCTGGCTCATGAGGGCGACGCTAGTCCCAACACGGCGCCCGGCCGGCACACATGACGAGCCGGTTACGGGCGGTTTACAGAACGCCACCCTGCGCGCGGAACATTCAGAATCGGCCCTACGATGCCGATTGCCTTCGGGATAGGGCAAAATCCTGAGAGGACACCATCATGAAGCGACTGCTCGCACTGCTGACAGCTCTCGTCGTCGTGGCTTCGAGCTGCGGCAGCGACGGAGACAGCACCTCCGCGCTGGAAGCGCTTGGCTTCACGACCGACGAAGCGGCGTGCTACGAAGACGCCTACGAGGTTGCCGGCCTGGACATCAGTGAGGTTCTCCAGTCCGACGACCTGAGCGAGGACGACGCAGCCACCCGCGACCGCATCGCCACCGAATGCAGCGGCGTCACGAGCGGCGGTTCCGGAAACGACGGCGACTCGGACGGCAGTGATTCCGACAGCAGCGGCTCCGGACGTTCAGTCGACGACCTGTCGGCCATCGAGCGCGGCATGGTCCAGGGGATGATGCAGGACGGGGCCTCCGAAGAGGGCGCCCTCTGCGTGGTCAACGCCATCCAGGATCAGGACATCGACCTCGGACAACTACTGCGAGCCGGCGAGAACGTCGATGAGGTCATGACACCGGAGATGATGACGGTCGTCTTCAGCTGCATGGACGAACTCTTCGACAGCAACTCGTTCGCGTTCGGCGACTTCCGCGACGACGCCAACTCGGATGGCTCCACCTACGGCGACAACCCTGAGCTCGATGCGCTCTGGGACGCGTGTGGAGGCGGCGATGGTGCGGCGTGCGACGAGCTGTACTGGATCTCGCCGATCGGGAGCGACTACGAGGACTACGGCAACACCTGCGGCGACCGCGTCAAGGATGGTGCGTTCTCCTGTGAGGAGGCCATCGGTGGGAACATCGAGGTCCCGAGCGGCGATGCCCTGTACTACGGCGACGATGCACACCTCGACGGACTCTGGGACGCCTGCGCCCAAGGCAACGGACAGGCGTGCGACGACCTCTACTGGGAGTCCCCCATCGGGAGTGAGTACGAGGACTTCGGCAACACCTGCGGATACTTCTTCACCGAGGGACCACCGGCGTGCGCCGACGTCAACCTGAGCGGACCGTTCGACTACGGCGACGACCCTGCGCTCGACATCTTGTGGGACGGCTGCGCCAACTGGGATTTCGCCGCCTGCGATGAGCTCTGGCTCGTCTCCCCCATCGACAGCATCTATGAGGAATTCGGTGCCACGTGTGGCTGGTACTTCGAGGACGGGCTGCACGACTGTGCAACCGAACTCAGTGACCTCACCGATGCCGCGGCATCGACCTATGGCGATGACGCCGAACTCGACCTGCTCTGGGACGCCTGCGCTGTGGGTGATCTGGTCGCCTGCGACGACCTCTACTGGACCTCGCCACTCAACTCCGGCTACGAGGATTTCGCCAGCTTCTGTGGCGGCCTCGCCACCGAAGAGCAGTGGGGCTCCTGCGCCGACAACCTCGGCACGTGAGTTACCTAGAGATCGTCTCGTTCCGCGGCGATGCGATCGAGCTGGAACGCAGCGTGGAGCGAGGCGACCGCCGCCTCCGCCTGCGCTTCTCGCACCACACAGGAGATACGAATGGCGGACGTCGAGATCATCTCGATGTTGATCCCCGCGCCCGACATCGTCTCGAACATCGTGGCGGCCACACCCGGGTTCGTCTGCATCCCGGCACCGATGAGACTGACGCGTGCGATGTCGGAGTCCTTGATGACACCGGTGGCGCCGAGCTCCTCGAGTAGCGCGTCCACGGTCGACGTGGCCGCATCGATCTGCTCGTGGGGCAGGGTGAAGCTGATGTCGGTGTGACCCTCAGCCGATACGTTCTGCACGATCATGTCGACGTTGACGTCGGCATCGGCCAGGCTGCGGAACAGTTGCGCCGCGACACCGGGACGGTCCGAGACGCCGGAGACGGTCATTTTCGCTTCGCTGGTGTCGTGCGTGACCGCCGAAATGATGGCGCGTTCCATGGATTCCTCCTGAGTGACCCAGGTGCCCGGCACCCAGCTGAAAGCGCTCCGGACGTGGAGTTTCACGTCGAAGCTGCGAGCCAGCTCGACAGACCGCATCGCCGGCTTGGGGCAGCCGGTGGCGGTCATCTCGAGGAGCTCGTCGAATGAGACCTGGTCCATCTTGCGGGCGTCGGGTACGAGCCGAGGATCGGTCGTGAAGACGCCGGGGACGTCGGTGTA
This sequence comes from Acidimicrobiaceae bacterium, assembly GCA_016845585.1. Lineage (GTDB taxonomy): Bacteria > Actinomycetota > Acidimicrobiia > Acidimicrobiales > Aldehydirespiratoraceae > JAACCU01. The sequence continues at coordinate 42,679 of JAERSO010000063.1, forward strand.
GAGCTCGCAGGCATCTGCGTCGAGCGCGTGGGCGAGGGCGACCGCAGTGGTGTCGGAGCCGCCCCGGCCGAAGAACGTGACGTCGTTGTCGCTCGACACCCCCTGGCTGCCACCGACGACGGGCACCTTGTCGGCGTCGACCGCGTCCTTGATGCGATACGGATTGACGTCGAGGATCTTGGCGTTGCGATGCGTCGTGTCGGTCTGGAAGCCGGCTTGGCTGCCCGTGAACGATTCGCTCTCGATGCCGAGATCGGTCAGCGCCATTGCCACCAGGGCGCACGCCTTGCGCTCGCCACCGGTGATGAGCATGTCCATCTCTCGGCCCGGCTTGGTCGACGAGACCTCATCGGCGAGCCGAAGCAGCTCGTCGGTTTCCTTGCCCATGGCGGAGACGACGAGCACGACCTGGTCACCGCGCTTGCGACAGCGTGCGACATGGTCGGCTACTTCACGAATGCGATCCGGGTCACCGACGGAGGTGCCGCCGAACTTCTGAACGAGCAATGCCACGGGGAACCAGGCTATCGGTGCGTGCCAGGCACGAGTACGGAGTTTCAGCCCTCCAGGACCGCGAGCGCGTCGATCTCGATGAGAAGCTCCGGCATGGCGAGGGCGGCTTGGGTCGCCGTTGCCGAGGGGTAGGGCTCGACCAGGTAGCGGAGCCGGGTCTCGCGCAGGGCGCCGAGGTCGCCGATGTCGGTGAGGTAGCTCCCGAGCCGGATGACGTCGCCGAATCCTGCACCGGCCGAATCCTGCACCGGCCGCCGCCAGCGCAATGCCCAGATTCTCGAAGACCTGGATGGCCTGGGCCCCGAAGTCGCCCCGACCGACGAGGTTCCCATTTGCGTCGAGCGCAGGACGGCGGGTGACCGGTGTGGGTGAACCCGTGGCCGAACACGGTGCCCTTGTCGATCCCCTGGGTCATGCCCTGGTAGAGCTCGCCCGATATGAGAGCCGCGCCCTGGGGGATGTAGCCCGACGTCATGCCCTTGGCGAGGAACATCATGTCTGGCTCCACGCCGTCCCACTCACACGAGAACATCTTGCCGGTGCGACCGAAGCCGGTGACGACCTCGTCGGCCATGAAGAGGATGCCGAGACGCATGCAGGCATCGGCCATTGCTCCCAACCAACCCAGCGGCGGCACGATCACACCCGCGGTGATCATCACCGGTTCGGTCACGAAGGCCGCAGCGTTGTCCGGGCCGATCTCGGCCACCTTCGCCTCGAGCGCATCGACGCTCCTGGTGATGATCTCGTCGGCCGACACCCCCTCATTGGCGCCGAAGTGCCAGGGCGACGGGAGGTGGTGTTGATGAGGCAGCGGCACGTCGAAGTTGTCGTTGCACTCGGGGAAGTGGGTGAGCCCGGCCACCATGGAGTTGGCGCCGTGGTACGCGCGGTCGAGCGCGATGACGTGCTTCTTCTGTGGCTGACCGGTGACATTGTTGTGGTAGCGAATGACCTTCAGGAGTGTGTCCGCGGCATCCGATCCGCTCATGGAGAGAAACACGTTCCGGAGGCTCGACGGTGTGATCTCCACCAGCCGATCGGCCAAACGAATCGGGAGCTCGTGGGTCGTGTCGTACAGGCTGTGGGCGTAGCTCAGCTTCCGGGTCTGCTCGGCCAGGGTGTCGATGAGGTCTTCGCGCCCGTAGCCGAGGCCGACGCACACCATGCCCGACCAGGCATCGATGACCCGGTTGCCCTTGTTGTCGACGAGATGAACGCCATCGGCCGACTCGATGATCGTCGGCTCCGGTCGCTCCGGATCCGCGATTTGGGTGAAGGGCGGGACAAACGACGGGTTGAGCGGATCCAACTCGTACCC
>JAERSO010000064.1 GCA_016845585.1 Acidimicrobiaceae bacterium
GGTCACCGAGGCGGCTGTGGGGGTCGTCGGTCGGAACCGCTTCGAGGACCAGGGCGTAGTTGCCGGCAGGGAGTGTGGTCGACAGGTCGAACCGGGTCGAGCCGGTCGAGTCGGTCCCGACTGTCCCTCGTCCGTCGGTGAGCATCGGATCACCGTCGATCACCACACCCAGACCGGCCAGTGCGTAGGTCGCGTCGGCGGTGATGGCGTACAGCCCGGTCTCCCATCGGTAGGGCTCCGGGTATTCGTCGGCCGGAACGACGACGTCGAACGATGCCGTGAGCGGCTGATCGGCGGTTGCGGTGGCGAGGCCGGACACGGACACGGCGATCTCGTCGAAGCCATGGACCGGTTCGGTTCCGCCGACCACGTTTGCCGCGTTCACCCGGGCACCGGTCGACACAAAGGGGGTGTAGCTCTGGTGCCGGTCGGATGTGTCGCGCAGTTCGGCGATCAGTTCGGCCGGGTCGATGGCGGAGTCGGCTTGGAGGCGAAGCGCGGCAACGCCCGCCACGACCGGGGTGGCCTGCGAGGTCCCCGACATGAAGACGTAGCTGCCGTTGGCTGCCGGGGCGGTCGACAAGATGACGTGACCCGGTGCGGCGATGTCGACCACCGAGCCGTAGTTGCTGAACGACGCCAGGGTCTCGTCCGGGGCGGTCGCGGCAACGGTGAGGACGTGGGGATGGTCGTACGACGCGGGCCAGACCGTCGTGGCGTCGAGGCTCACGCTGTCGTTGCCCGCCGCCACGGCGACGAGAACGCCCTGGTTCCCGGCGTGGACGATCGCCGACTCGACGATCGACAGTGCGCTGCGAGGCGTGCCGGGCGGCGTGCCGAGGGAGAGGTTGATGATGTCGGCGCCGTTGTCCGCGGCGTACCGGATGGCCCGGGCAAGGGCACTCGAGGTGATGCTCGGTTGACCGTTGGCGGTGAGCGTGCCGACGTTGAGATCCATGATCGTCGCATCGGGCGCCACCCCGGACACGCCGACGCCGTTGCCCGACTCGGCGGCGATGATCCCGGCGACATGGGTGCCGTGGGCATTCGCCCCCGGGTTGAACGGGGTTGGGTCCTCGTAGCCGAAGTCCCAACCGTGGCAGTCGTCGACGTAGCCGTTGGCATCGTCGTCGAGGCCGTTGCCGCACACTTCGCCGGGGTTGGTCCATTGGCTGCTCGAGAGATCCGGGTGGCTGAAGTCGACACCGGAGTCGATGACGGCGACGATCACACCGCGGCCGGTGGCGTGGCGCCACGCGTCGGCCGCGTCGATGTCGGCATCGGGAGTCTGTGCCGGCGCTCCGTTGACGCCGTTCAGGTTCGAGCCATTGTTCTCCAGTGCCCACTGGTAGCCCTCGTAGGGGTCCTGGGTGAGTGCCAGGAGGGTGTCATCGACGACATCCAGGACGTGGCCGTCCAGCACGTCCCTCGACTCGACCGTCACCGCGAAGCTGCCGTCGCCGATCGGACGGATGTCCACAACGCCCGGGGTCGCGGCCAGCTCGTCGATCACCGGGTGGCCGAGGCTCACCTTCGGTATCTCGCCGGTTCGGGGCTCGGTGTCGGCGCTCGGCTCGGTGTCGGTCTCGAGGCTGCTCTTGAGCTCGACGATCTCACCGCTCGGGAGTTGCGCCACCAGCCGGCCGTTGACGAACACCAGCTTCGAGTCGGTGGGGAGGGCGGCGATCGCGTCCGGGCTGATCGTCCAATCGGACTCGCCGTCGGTGGCTTCGATCGTGTCGCCTGACTCGGTGGCATCGGGTGTCGCTGTCGGTGATGCCGCCGGCGCCGCCGCGGGAGACACGATGAGGTGCACGAGGCCGTCCTCCGGCGCGACAGGATCCGCGGTCTGGAGCGGTACGACCTCGGGAGGAGGGGAGAGTGCCGCGGCAGGTTCGGTCGCCCCATCGACACCGGACATGAAGGGAATCCCAGGGGCGATGGCGATGCCGATGGCCGCCACCGCGACGAGTCCGAGCGTGCGTTGACCGATCACGGAGAGGTCATCGGCGCACGACGGACGCCGCGACATCGGTCATTCGACCGGATCAGGGTTCACCTGTGTCACCCGAATGCTGGTCGGTTCGGCCCAGTCGAGGATGGCCCGGTTGTGGCGAAGACGGCCGAATCGCGCAACGATGGGCCATGCCAATCGCCTCGTTCTCCCTCGTTGCGCTCGACTGCCCGGACACGCTCGCGCTCGCCACGTTCTACCAGAGCATCGTCGGCGGGGAACTCGACACGAAGTTCGCCGATCTCTGGGTGATCCTGCGGTCGGAGACGGGAGCGGACATCGCATTCCAGCGCGTCGACGACTATGTCGCACCGAGTTGGCCCGACGGCACCCCACAGCAGGCCCACCTCGATCTCGATGTGGCCGATCTCGAGGCCGGCGAGACCGCGGTGCTGGAGCTGGGCGCCCGAAAGCACGACGTGCAGCCCTCGCCCGACAACTGGCGGGTGTTCCTCGACCCCGCGGGTCATCCCTTCTGCCTGGTCAAGATCTGAACGGACCGGTCATGAGACGGATCTCCTTCGCCACTGCGGTCTTCGTTGTGGCCCTGACGACAGCCGCCTGCACGAGCGACTCCACGTCGACGTCATCGAGACCCTCACCCTCATCCAGTGCGGCGCCGAGCGTGACCGGCCCCGCCGCGATCGACCCGATCAGCACCGGCGCGCCGGTCCCGGGCGAGCCGGCGTTCTCGGTGGCGCGTCAGGGCACGTTCCCTTCCTCGCTCACCGTGCCGGGGTCAGCGGATGGCTCGGGGTGCTCGCCTGGTCCCGGCGATCTTCCGGACGGGGTGTGGTTCGGTTCGCCGGCGGTTTGGACGGCGACGTCGATGGACGTCGATCTTCTGTGCTTCTACTCCGGTGACGCGGCGACGGCCGAAGCCTCCGCACGCGGCGAGGAGTCGCCGCCACCCAACGACTACCTCATCACCAACGACAACCCAACGCTGCGCGCCCTGCCGGTTGCGCCAGACGCGATCGGGTACCGGCTCGATGGCAACGCCGAGTTCCAGCAGGTGCCGTTCGCCGACTTCATCGTCGATCCCGGGATGTTCCAGGCCTGCCCCGACTTCTGCATCGTGTGGATCTACGTCAACGATGGTCAGGTCACCGAGGTCGTCAGCCAGTTCGTGCCATAGCCCGGTCAGGAAACGAAAAGGCGTCCCCGCAGGGACGCCTTTCACGTTCATCTGGAGCGGGTACGGGGAATCGAACCCCGGTCAACAGGTTGGAAACCTGTGGCTCTACCATTGAGCTACACCCGCGTGAGCCGCCCAATGTATCGGGCATCCTCCGAACTGGCGGCATAAACCCTCGGGATCCGACGGTATGTGCCGCCAGTTCGGAGGTGGGGTGCGCCGAGTGAGGTCGTGGGGCGGGCCGGATCAGAAACCCGGAGGCCACCGTTAGGCTTCCAACCGATGAAAAGCACTCTTGAAACCCTCGAAGACAATCGTGTGAAGCTGTCGGTCGAGGTCGATGAATCCGAGTTCGACAAGGCCGTGAACGACGCCTTCAAGCGCATCGCGAAGGAAGTCCGGATGCCCGGCTTTCGTCCCGGCAAGGCCCCTCGGCGGTTGCTCGAAGCACAGTTCGGACACCAGGTCGGTCGCGACGAGGCCCTCCGTGAAGCAATGCCCGAGTACTACGCCCAGGCGGTCATCGAGCACGATGTCGATGTCGTCGGCCCGCCGGACATCGAGATAACCGGTGGGCAGGAGGATGGCCCGGTGCAGTTCGACGCCGTCGTCGAGGTTCGCCCGGTCGTGAACGCCGGCGGCTACGACGGCCTCCGCATCGAGATTCCGAGCCCCACCCCGTCCGACGAGGAAGTCGACGAGCAACTCGAACAGATGCGCAAGCACTACGCCGAGCTCGAGGTCGTCGAGCGGGCCGCCGCCGACGGCGACCACGTGACGATCGACATCGCCGGCACGCACGGCGATGACGAGATCCCCGGACTCACCACGACCGACTACGACTACGAGGTCGGCAGCGGTGCGGTCGTCGCCGAGATCGACGAGCACCTTCGTGGTGCCTCCGCCGGCGACGAGCTCTCGTTCGATGCCGAGCACCCGGACCCGGACGAAGAGGATCCGATCGCGTTCGCGATCTCGGTCAAGGAAGTCAAGGAAGCCGTTCTGCCCGAGCTCGACGACGCATGGGCCGCGGAGACCTCCGAGTTCGAGACGGTCGAGGAGCTGCGCGGCGACATGGTCACCCGACTGTCGAGCATGCGGATCCAGCAGGCCCAGTCGGCGGTGCAGCAGAACACCGCCGAGGCGCTCGCCGAGCTGGTGCTCGACGACATCCCCGAGTCGATGATCGACAATGAGGTCAATGCCCGCATCCAGGACATGGTCCAGCGCCTGCAGCAGCAGGGCATGGAACCCGGTGCGTATCTCGAGGCGATGGGGATGACCGCGGAGTCGCTCGCCGCCGAATTCCGTGAGCCCGCCGAGCAGGCCGTACGTGTCGATCTGGCACTCCGCAGCGTCGCCGAGGCCGAGGGTCTGATCCCCGACGATGATGCGCTCGACGAGCAGCTCGAACAGATGGCCGGCATGTCCGGACAGTCGGCGGGCGAACTTCGCGAGCGTTTGGCCGAGGTCGGGCAGCTGTCCGCTCTTCGCTCTGACCTGGGGAAACAGGCCGCGATGGAGTGGCTCACCGAAAATGTCGAGCTGATCGACGAGAATGGTGATCCAGTTGATCGTGCAGCGCTGGAGTTCCCCGAGGAAGATGCCGAAGGGAACAACGGCTCAGCCGATTCGGTTGACTCCGAGGACTCCGTCGATTCCGACGACTCAGCCGACAGCCCTGATTCCGCAGACAGCCCTGACTCCGAGGAAGAGTGATGGACATCAACCCCCGCAACTATCTGGTCCCCACCGTCGTCGAGCAGACCAACCGCGGCGAGCGCGGGTACGACCTCTACTCGAAGCTGCTCAAGGAGAACATCATCTTCGTGGGCACGCCGATCGATGACACGATCGCGAACCTGATCTGTGCCCAGCTCCTCCACCTCGAGTCGGAGAACCCGGACAAGGACATCAACCTCTACATCAACTCGCCGGGTGGCGACATCAACGCCCTCTTCGCGATCTACGACACGATGTCCTACATCAAGCCCGACATCACCACGATCTGCTTCGGGCAGGCCGCGTCGGCTGCTGCCGTGCTGCTCGCCGCTGGTGCGCCGGGGAAGCGTCTCGCCCTGCCGCACGCCCGCATCCTGATCCACCAGCCCTACGCCGGTGCCCAGGGACAGGCCAGCGACATCGAGTTGATCGCCAAGGAAATCGCACGTATGAAGTCCTCACTCGAGGAAGTGCTGGCGCACCACACGGGTCAGTCCGTCGAGAAGATCGCGGCCGACACCGACCGCGATTTCGTGATGACCGCGGCGGAGGCCAAGGAGTATGGGATCATCGATGAGGTCATCGATACGCGTAATGTGGTCGACAACTCCGGCCCGATCACCGCGATCAGCTAATACGGTCGACAACACAGCTTCGAAGACAGGGGAGCCCGCGTGGCGAAATTCGGTGAAGGTGGAGAGCTTCTGAAGTGCTCCTTCTGCGGCAAGTCGCAGAAGCAGGTCAAGAAGCTCATCGCTGGTCCGGGTGTCTACATCTGCGACGAGTGCATCGATCTCTGCAATGAGATCATCGAAGAAGAGTTGGCCGAGACGACCGACGTCAGCCTCGGCGAACTGCCATCGCCACGCGAGATCTATGAGTTCCTGAACGACTACATCGTCGGTCAGGACACCGCAAAGCGGATCCTCTCCGTTGCCGTTTACAACCACTACAAGCGTGTCGAGTTGGCCAACACCCTCGACGGCGAAGTGGAGCTGGCCAAGTCCAACATCTTGTTGATCGGCCCGACCGGCTGCGGCAAGACGCTGATGGCGCAGACGCTGGCCCGCATGCTCAATGTCCCGTTCGCCATCGCCGACGCCACTGCCCTCACCGAAGCCGGCTATGTCGGCGAAGACGTCGAGAACATCCTGCTGAAGCTGATCCAAGCTGCCGACTACGACGTCAAGAAGGCTGAAACCGGCATCATCTACATCGATGAGATCGACAAGGTCGCCCGCAAGAGCGAGAACCCCTCGATCACCCGCGACGTGTCCGGTGAAGGTGTGCAGCAAGCGCTGCTGAAGATCCTCGAGGGCACCACGGCTGCCGTTCCGCCCCAGGGCGGACGCAAGCATCCGCACCAGGAGTTCCTGCAGATCGACACCACCAACATCCTCTTCATCTGCGGCGGTGCGTTCGCCGGGATCGAGAAGATCGTGGAGAGCCGGGTCGGCACCCGCGGCGTCGGGTTCGGCGCCGATGTTCGTCGCCCCGAGGACAAGAACCTCGGCGAGCTCTTCGAAAGCGTCATGCCCGACGACCTCACCAAGTTCGGACTGATCCCGGAGTTCATCGGCCGCTTGCCGGTGGTCGGCGCGGTCCGCCAACTCGAGCGCGATGCGCTGGTCGAGATCCTCACGGAGCCTCGCAATGCGCTTGCCCGCCAGTACTCGAAGATCTTCGAGTTCGAGAACGTCGAGCTCGACTTCACGCCCGATGCGCTCGACGCGATCGCGGAAGAGGCCATCAAGCGCAACACCGGCGCTCGTGGACTCCGGGCGATCCTCGAGGAGACACTGCTGGAGACGATGTACGACGTGCCGGGGCGCGACGACATCGCGAAGGTCGTCGTCACCCGCGAGTCCGTCACCGGTGACGAGCAGCCAATGCTCGTCACCACCGCCGAAGGCCGTCGAGCGAGCTAACCCTCGTGGAATTCGACGAGGCGCTCGACCATCTCGATGCGCTGATCAACTACGAGGTCCGACCGCGTGCGGGCGCGATCGAGGGGCTGTCGTTCGCCCCGACGGCCGCGCTCATGGCCGCGCTCGGCAACCCGGAGTCCGCGTACCCGGTCATTCACGTCACGGGCACCAACGGCAAGGGCAGCACAATTCGGATGATCGAGTCGCTGCTGACGACGATGGGACTGAATGTCGGTAGCTACACGAGCCCGCATCTTGAGTCGCTGACCGAGCGCATCCGGGTCGGCGGAGAAGTGATCAGCGACGACGACTTCGGGCAAGTGATCGGCGACATCGCCCGCGCTGCTGAGGCGAGTGACCTCGAACTGACCTGGTTCGAGACGCTCACCGGTGCCGCGCTGTTGCACTTCGCCAATGAAGCCGTCGATGTCGCCATCATCGAGGTCGGAATGCTCGGGCGCTATGACGCCACCAATGTGGTCGATGCCCGTATCGCGGTCGTCACCAACGTCGGCCTCGACCACACGACCGGCGAAGGTGATTGGCGCACTGCCATCGCCGACGAGAAGGCCGGGATCATCACACCCGAATCCGTCCTGGTGCTCGGCGAGACCGACCCCGCACTGGTCAGGATCTTCGTCGGCGAGGGCCCTGCCCGCACAGTCCAGCGGGGTGAGGATTTCGAGGTGGTGGAGGATCGACTTGCGGTCGGCGGCCGGCTCGTTTCGCTGCGGACCCCCCGAGCGGGGGCGGAGGATGTCCTGGTGGCGCTGCATGGGGCCCATCAGTCCGAGAACGCCAGCCTTGCGTTGGCCGTGGCCGAGGAGTTCTTCGACGCCCCGCTGCCCGACGATGTCATCACCGAAGCCTTCGACACTGTCGAGGTCCCCGGTCGGTTGGAGATCGTGCACCGCTCACCGCTGGTGGTCCTCGACACGGCGCACAATGTGCCGGGTGCCGAGGTGCTCGCCGCCACGGTTGCCACGGATTTCGGCGAGGGACGCCGGCGATTCCTGGTGCTCGGCATGCAGGACGGTCGCGACCCGGTTGCGGTCTGTCACGGACTCCAGGTTGCGGACTATCACCTCGTGGTGGCCTGCACGGCACCTACAGCTCGCGGACTCACGGCCGAGGTCGTGCGGGATGCCGCGATCACCGCCGGCGCCACGGTCGACGCCGTCCACGATGTCGAGGCCGCGATCGATCACGCACTCGGACAGGCCGACGATCATGATCTGGTCGTCGTCGCCGGCTCCAACACCGTTGTCGGTCGTGTCCGCGCCATCGCCGACGAGTTCTGAGGCAGCGGTGGCCGCGGCCGGGACCGGCCGGGGATTTGGGTCGTTCGACCTATCCAGGCAACCGTCCGTTGCGTCGAAATCAGGTGTGTGGGTTCCTGGGTCGGCAAACATCTCGGCACATGGTTCGGCTCTGATCGAGGGGTGACGCTCGTCGAGTACGCGCTGGTTGTCTCACTCGTGGGCGTGGGCAGCCTCGCCACGTTCGAGAGCATGGATGACAACATCGAAGAGCACTATGTGGATACTGCCGAGGACATCGGCCAGGTGGACCTCGCGGCATTCGATGTGACCACGACCTCGAGTTCGTCGGCGACGACGACAACAACGGCGGCACCGACGACCACCACGACGACCACGATCCCCGCCTCGAGCTCCACGACTACGACAACCACCACGACGACAACCACGACGACGACCACCACGACGACGACCACAGCTCCGCCTGAGAACGCCGATGTGGCGTGGAAGGACCGGAGCTTCGAAGAGAGTGACGGTGACTGGACGGCCAAGGTCCGGATCACGCTCGAGGACGATGACGGCGACCGCATCGAGGGAGCAGTGGTGACCGTCACATTCACACTTGACGACGGTTCGACGGCATCGACCACTGGTACGACCAACAGCAACGGACGCGTCAACTTCAAGTGGCGGGACCTGGACGAGGACGACTTCGAGGTCGACGTGACCATCGATGCCATGGAGACGTCCGACGGCGTCACGCTCATCCCGGATTCCTCGACCTACGAACTCGACACCTAAGTCGGTTCAGTTCGGTCTGACGTCGCCGGCGCGTCGATAGCCTCGCCGTCATGGATCGCACGTTCATCATCTGCAAGCCCGACGCCGTCGAACGAGGCCTCATCGGTCAGATTCTCAGCCGCTTCGAGACGAAGGGTTTCGGCATCGTGGCCGCGGAACTTCGCACCCTCGACGCCGACACGCTTGCCCGTCACTACGAAGAGCACGTCGGCAAGCCGTTCTACGACGGACTCGTCGAGTTCATGAGCCGTGGCCCGGCGCTCGTTGCCGTGCTCGAGGGGCCCGAGGGCACCTGGGAGACCGTGCGCGAAATGATGGGCGCCACCAACCCGATGAAGTCGGCCCCTGGCACGATCCGGGGCGACCTCGGCACCGAATTCACCGAGAACCTGATCCACGGCTCCGACTCCGCCGAGTCCGCTGCTCGTGAGATCGGCATCTTCTTCCCGGCTCTCTGATCCAGCCGACGAGCGCGAGCGAAAGCCACGGAGTGTGGTGCTATGAACGCGTCTCGTCTGAAGTGTTGCAATTAGGTGACCATTCGGGCCTACACTTCGTACCGAAGCGGAGGGAGCCGGCCATGGGTCGGTCTTCGGCCGCACCCGATCTGACCCCTGAGGCGCCCACATGGTTGCAGACTCACTTCTCTCGAGCTTCGGCGTCGTCGCCGGTCGTGACATGGCGGTCGACCTCGGCACGGCCAACACGCTCGTGTACGTCCGCGGCGAGGGCATCGTGCTGGACGAGCCTTCCGTCGTGGCGGTCAACACCCACGACGGCAAGCCGCTGGCGGTGGGTGTCGAAGCGAAGCGGATGATCGGACGCACCCCGTCCAATATCCAGGCCATCCGCCCGTTGAAGGACGGCGTCATCGCCGACTTCGAGATCTGCGAGAAGATGCTGCGCTACTTCATCCAGAAGGTGCATCAGCGCAAATGGGCCAAGCCGCGCATGGTCATCGCCGTTCCCTCCGGGATCACCGGTGTCGAACAGCGAGCCGTTCAGGAAGCCGCCGAGTTCGCCGGTGCCCGCAAGCCCGCCTACATCATCGAGGAACCGATGGCTGCCGCCATCGGTGCCGGTCTGCCGGTCCAGGAGCCGACCGGCAACATGATCGTCGACATCGGCGGTGGCACCACCGAAGTCGCCGTGATCTCCCTGGGTGGCGTCGTGGCGAGCCAGTCGGTTCGCGTCGGGGGCGACGAACTCGACGACTCGATCGTTCAGTACGTCAAGAAGGAATACTCCCTGGCCGTGGGCGAGCGCACCGCCGAGGAAATCAAGATGCAGATGGGTTCTGCCTGGCCGCTCGAACGCGAAATGCGGGCTGAAGTCCGTGGGCGCGACCTCGTCACCGGCCTGCCCCGCACCATCGAGGTCACCACCCGCGACATTCGTGAGGCGCTCGAGGAGTCGGTTGCATCCATCTGTGACGCCGTGAAGTCCACGCTCGACAAGACGCCGCCCGAACTCGCGGCCGACATCATGGACGGAGGCATCACGATCGCCGGCGGCGGTGCGATGCTGAAGGGCATCAGCGATCGTCTCAACGACGAGACCGGCATGCCGATCAACCTGGCACGCGATCCGCTGTTCGCCGTTGCCACAGGGTCGGGTCAGGTCCTCGAAGAGTTCGAAGCATTGCGCGGTGTGGTCCTGAGCTCCGGCGAGCTCTGACCCTCACGCCATGGCGCTCCCGCAGCGCATCGGACGATCCCGCCACCGGCTGATCCTGCTGGTGCTGACGGCGATCAGCCTGCTCACCCTCGACCTCAACGGCTTCGGGCCACTCGAGTCTGCTCAGGGTTTCGTCCGCGACATCCTGCATCCCGTCACCGAGGTGGCCGGCACCGTTGCGTCGCCCTTCTCCGACGCTTGGAACGGGATCTTCAACTACGACGAGCTCGAACGGGACAACCAAGAGCTGCAGGCCGAGGTCGACAGACTCGAGGCGGACGAGATCCGCAACCAGGCCGACCGCCAGGCCCTGGAACGTCTCCTCCTCGCGTCGGAGCTGCCCTACGTGCAGAATCTGGAGACCAAGGTCGCGACCGTTGTCCGCGGCGCGGTGGGTAATTTCGACTCCGACGTGATCACCATCGGACTCGGGCATCGAGACGAAATCGAATCCGGCATGGCCGTTGTCACCGGCGCGGGGTTGGTCGGACGAGTGGACCGGGTCGACGCCACCACCTCAACGGTGCAGCTCATCAGCGACTCGAGTCTGATCGTTGGTGTCCGCCTCGTGGCCACCGATGAGGTCGGGCTCGGCCAATCGATCGGTGACAGCTTCGTGATCAATCAGGGCCTCGACTGGCCCGAGGACGGCGACCTCGCAAAGCTCCCGCCGGTGGGTTCCGCCGTGGTCACGTCGAGTTTCAGTCGCTACCCGGCCGAGATCCCGATCGGGTGGGTCACATCGGCGACCTCTGAAGACGGGCTCTCGCTCGTGGTGCGGGTCGAACTGGCCAACGAGGTCGATGACCTCGGCTTCGTGTCGGTGATCCTGTCGTCGGGCGTCGACCAGGTCCCGCTCCCGGAGACGGTCACGCCGAGCACGATTGTCCCGCCGGGCATCGACCCCGACGACGTCTTCGGTGACGGCGCCGATGACGATGGCACAACTGGTGACGGTGGATGATCCCGCTCAAGCTCGTCTCGATCGGCATCGTGGCCGTGGTGATCCAGCTCACCCTCTTCGTCGAGGTCCGCGTGGCCGGTGTCGCTCCTGAGCTGCTCGCCATGCTGGCCGTGCTGCTTGCGTTCTACGCCGGCGTCGAGCGTGGTCCGGTCCTCGCCTTCGGTGCCGGCCTGCTGTGGGACATCTACCTCCCCACCCCGCTCGGCGTGGCGGCGATCACCTTCGCCATCGTGGCGTTTTCGGTCGCGTCACTCGAAGAGGGACTATTCCACGACTCCCGGAGCCAGCTCGCCGCGATCGTGGCTCTGGGGAGCATGGCATCCGTCGTCGTCTACGCCCTCTTCGGCGAACTGGTCGGTCAGCGGGGCCTGATCGATGTCGAGATGCTCCGCGTGGCGGCGATCGTCGGCGTGATCAATGGCGCCCTGACGCCGCTGTTGGCCCCAGTTGTGCGCTGGGCACTCCTCGAAGGGCGCAGCTGATGGGCGACGATCCCCAGTGGCTCCGCATGCGAATCTTTGCGTTCCTGTCGTTGACGCTCCTCGGCGCGCTCGGTGCCCGCCTGTGGTTCCTGCAGACGGTGGAACACGAGCAGTTCAAGTTCGAAGCCGAGACGAATGTGCTCGAACCAGTCTACGAGGAGGCCCCGCGCGGGCGCATCCTCGACCGCAAGGGCAGAGTTCTCGTGGACAACAAGGTGGTCCAGGTCGTCACCATTGACCGGGCCGAGCTCGGGGATCTCGATGACGAGGCCAAGGAGGAGTTGCTCGTTCGCCTCGCCATTGCCGTCAGCCGTTCGGGCCGCTTGACAAAGGCCGACGCGATCGCAGCCGAGATCGAGGATCGGTCCTATGGGCCGTTCGAGAGCATCCCGGTCGCGGTTGACGTCGATCCCGATCTCCTTGTCTTCATCGGGGAGCGACAGGACGAGTTCCCCGGCGTTGATGTCGTCCAGCGCACCGTCCGCAGCTATCCCTACGGTTCGCTCGCCGCCCATGTGCTTGGCTACGTCGGGCCGATCACCCGAGCCGAGTGGGAGAGTGTCACCGACCCCGACGAGCCCGGTGACAAGCCGTACCAGCTCAATGACGAGGTCGGGAAGACCGGTGTCGAGCGTGTCTTCGAAGATGAGCTCCGTGGCGTGCCCGGCATCCGCTACCTGGAGGTCGACCGATCGAGCAATGTGATCGGGGAGGACGAGGATCGCCGGCGCGACCCGGAGCCCGGCAACGACGTCTGGCTCACGATCGACATCGACTACCAGGCGTTGGCCGAGCGCGAGCTGGATGAAGGATTGGCCCAGGCCCGGTTGCAGGAGAAACGCGATCCCGCCGACGCACCGTTCGTCGCATCCGCCGGGTCGGTGGTGATGACCGATCCACAGACCGGCGCGGTGCTGGCCATGGCGTCGTACCCGACGTATGAGCCGGCCGACTTCGTCAACGGCATCTCGCTCACCCAGTTCAACGAGCTCACGTCGGAGGACAACTTCTCTCCGATCCTGAACCGAGCCATCCAGGGCCAGTACGCGCCCGGCTCGACCTTCAAGCTGGTGTCGGCCTACGCGGCGCTCGAGGAGGGTGTGATCGGTGACGATGACGACAGCATCCGCGGCGTCAACGATGCCTATGTCGATCGTGGCGACTACACGTATTCGCAGTGTTTCGAGGATTCGGACACCTGTATCTACCGGAGCCCGTTCACGGGCGCGCGCAGTGTGAACCTGGCGTCCGCGCTGACGGTGTCGAGCGACACGTACTTCTACGAGATCGGTGGCGAGGGGTTCTGGCGTCGCCCGAGTGAGGATCTCAACGGTGACGGAATCACCGAGGACGAGGGCATCCAGAAGTGGGCAAAGCTCATGGGCCTCGGGACGGACACCGGGATCCAGCTTCCGTACGAGCGCGGTGGAGCGGTGCCGGACCGCGACTACTTCCGGTCCCAGTTCGATGCCGGGGTGTTTGCCACCAGCCAGTGGCTGGGCGGCAACACGATCAACCTCTCGATCGGGCAGGGCGAGTTGCTGATCACCCCGCTGCAATTGGCGAACGTCTACGCCACTTTTGCCAACGGTGGAGTCGTGCATCAGCCGAACATCGGGCTTCGGGTCACGACGGGCGGCGAGGAGAGCGAGCTGGTCCGAGAGATCGGGCCGCGGATCCTGCGCGACCTGGAGATTCCCCAGGAGTTCCGCACACCGATCGAGCAGGGCCTGCTCGGTGTGCCTCGAAGTGACGGCCGGTTCTCGGGTACTGCCTGGCGGGCGTTCAACGAGGTCGGCTTCCCGCTCGGATCGTGGCCGGTGGCGGGCAAGACCGGTACCGCCGAGGTGAATGACAAGGCCGACTCCTCGCTGTTCGCCGCCTACGGACCGACGGACAATCCGGGGTACGGCATCTTCATCGACGAGGAACCGTCGGTGTCGATCGCGGTCATCCTCGAAGAGGCCGGCTTCGGTAGCTCGGCCGCGGCTCCTGTGGCGGCCCGCATCCTGGAGAAGATCGCGACTGACACGGTCGAGCCGGCACGTTCGCTCGAGCAGACCGAGGCGTTGATCGCCGAGCTCGTGGCCGCTCGTCTCGAGGAGGAGGCCGAGCTGCAGGCCGCCGAGGATGGCGATGATCCTGCCGAAGGCAGCGATGAGACGGCGGCGTCGCCATGACTGCGTCCACGTTCGACACCAATGAAGCCGGTGGCCTGCTGCGCGGCCGCTACCGCGACGAAAGCGATCCGTGGTGGTTGGTGGTCGACTCGATCCTGATCCTCGCGACGTTGGCGATCACGGCACTCGGCTCGCTACTCGTGTACTCCGCCACTCGTGGGCCGGCGACCGCGCTCGAGCCGGCGAACACGGCGTTCCTCGAGCGCCAGATCGGGTTCGGCATCATCGGCCTCGGCCTTGCCGTTGTCGCTGCCCTGATCGACGTCCGCCGAATCCGGGCCTTGTTGCCGCTGGCCTATGTGGGGCTGATCGCGCTGCTGCTCGGCATCCTGCAGTTCGGCGCCAACATCAACGGTGCCCGTGCGTGGTACCGGTTCGGCGGCTTCACGTTCCAGCCCTCCGAGCCCGGCAAGCTCGTGCTGATCCTCGTTCTCGCCGCGGTGTTCTCCACCGAGGAGGTGTCGTTTCGTCGCCTGGCCGCGGGCCTTGCGCTGGCGGGAGCGGCGATCTTCCTGATCCTGCGCCAGCCGGATCTGGGGACGATCCTCGTCTACATCGTGATCACCGGTGTGATGATCATGCTGAGCACCGTCCGACTCCGCTACATCGTCCTGCTCGTGTTCGCCGCGCTGACGGCGGTGACGATGATCTTCCAGTCCGATGTGCTGGCGGACTACCAGAAGGACCGGCTGACCGTCTTCGTGCTCGACGACGAAGCCATCGCCGAACTCGGGCCCGATGCTGCCCGGGTGGCCTACAACGCCGAGCATTCCCAGATCGCGATCGGCAACGGTGGGCTCTGGGGGGAAGGCCTGTTCGACGGCACCCAAACCGGCTCCAATCTCGTGCCGGAGCAGCAGACCGACTTCATCTTCTCGGTGGCGGGGGAGGAGTTGGGGCTGCGGGGTGCCGGTATCTTGTTGTTGCTCTTCGGTCTGTTGATCTTCCGAGTGTGGCGAATCGCAGTGCGAGCGATCGATCAGTTCGACCGGCTGATCGCTGTCGGCGTGATGGCGATGTTCGTGTTCCAGGTCTTCCAGAGCGCAGGGATGACCATGGGAATCATGCCGGTGACCGGGATTCCCATGCCGCTGGTGAGCTATGGAGGTTCGTCGATGCTCACATCGGTGGTGGCCATCGGACTCGTGCTGGGCGTGCACCGGCGTCGCTTCGACTACCGGTAGCCTGCCCCGATGGCATCAGCGACCATATGGAACCGGCTCGAGCCGCTGTTGCCCCAGGTTCAGAAACCGGCCCGCTACATCGGCTGTGAGGAAGGGGCACAGACCCCGGAGCACGGCCCAGGCATCGTCTCGTGGCTTCTGACCTACCCCGACACCTACGAGGTCGGCCTGCCCAACCAGGGCCTGCAGATCCTCTACGAGATCCTCAACGAGCGTCCTGATGCCGCGGCGGAACGGTCCTATGCACCATGGACGGACCTCGAGGCGCTGCTGCGCCGCGAAAGAATCCCGCTCTTTTCGGTCGACACCCATCGTGCCGCCGGCGATTTCGACGTGCTCGCGTTCAATCTGAGCGCCGAGCTGACGTTCACCAACATGGTGAACTGCATCGACCTAGCCGGGGTCCCGATCCGTTCGGCTGATCGCGCCGATGGTGATCCGCTCGTCGCAGTCGGCGGTCATTGCACCTACAACCCGGAGCCCATCGTCGACTTCGTCGACTTCGTGGTGCTCGGCGATGGTGAGGAAGCCGTTGGTGACATCACCGACGTGTTGCGGGAATGGAAGCGTTCGGGCAAGAACGCTGGCACCCGCGAGGGTCTGCTGCGGGAGCTGTCGAAGGTCGACGGGGTCTATGTCCCCTCGATGTACGAGGTCGAGTACGACGGCCCCCACCTCCGCGAGATCAATCCGCGCTACAGCGACGTTCCGGCCACGGTGGAAAAGCGCACGGTCGCCGACCTGGCCGAATGGCCGTACCCGAAGAACCAGCTGGTGCCGCTGACGGAGGTCGTTCACGATCGTCTCTCGGTCGAGGTGTTCCGCGGCTGCACACGTGGTTGCCGCTTCTGCCAGGCCGGGATGATCACGCGTCCGGTGCGGGAGCGCCCGGCCGAGCAGGTCCGTTCGATGATCTCCAACGGTCTCCAGCGCACCGGCTATGACGAGGTGGCGCTCACCAGCCTGTCGACCGCCGACTTCTCGGGTATCCAGGACGTGATCTCCGGCACCATCACCGACGCCGGCGACGACAAGGTGTCGGTCGCGCTGCCCAGCCTGCGGGTCGATGCCTTCACCGTCGGTATCGCGGCCGAGCTGCAACGGGCGCGCCGCACCGGCCTGACCTTCGCTCCCGAAGCCGGCAGCTGGCGGATGCGCCAGGTCATCAACAAGCTGATCCGTGAGGATGATCTCTACGGCGCTGTCGAGAGTGCCTACAGCCAGGGCTGGCGTCGTATGAAGCTCTACTTCCTCACCGGGTTGCCCACCGAGACCGACGTCGACACGCTCGGCATCGCCGAACTCGCCCGCAACTGTGTCGAACTCGGCCGCAAGCACCAGAAGTCCCCGTCGGTCACCGTGTCCGTGGGCGGATTCGTGCCGAAGCCGTTCACGCCGTTCCAGTGGTTCGGCCAGAACACGACCGAGGAGCTGCGCCGCAAGGTCGGGCTGCTCAAGGATGATCTTCGCCGGACCAAGGGAGTGCAGCTCAAGTGGCACGACCCGCGGGCCACGCTTGCCGAGGGTATTGCCTCTCGTGGCGATCGTCGCCTCGGTCCGGTGATCGAATACGTGTGGCGCAACGGCGGCACATTCCAGGAATGGTCCGAACACTTCAACTACGACCTGTGGCTTGAAGCGATGGCGGCCAACGACTGCGATGTCGACTGGTATGTGCACCGGCACCGCACCGAAGACGAGGTGCTCCCGTGGGACCACCTCTCAGCCGGACTCCACAAGGATTTCCTGTGGCAGGACTGGCGTGATGCCCTCGAGGAAGTTGGCCTCGAGGATTGCCGGTGGACGCCGTGTTATGACTGCGGCGCGTGCACCGGATACGGAATCGAACACCGGGTGGCCTCGGCCACCCCGCCTGCGGGCGGAAGCCAGGGCACCGGGGTCGACCTCGGTACTGGTGGTTCGGTTCCGGTTGTACTGCAGAATCGGCCGACCGCCGGAGCTGCCACCTCATGAGACTTCGGATCCAGTTCAGCAAGCTCGGAAAGGTCCGGTTCACGTCGCATCGTGATGTGGCCCGGATCTGGGAACGAGCCCTGCGGCGAGCCGAACTCCCGGTGGCCTACAGCGAGGGGTTCAACCCTCGGCTGAAGATGTCCTTCGGTCTGGCCCTCTCCACCGGCCACGAATCCGACGTGGAGTACATCGACATCGACATCGACCTCGACCCTGACCGGGTCCACGACATCGATCTCGATACACTCCCCGCCGTGCTGAGTGCCCAATTGCCCGTGGGGCTGACCGCCACCGCAGTTGTCGTTGCCGACAAGCGGATGCCGTCATTGCAGCAAGCAGTCACCAGTTGTACCTGGCGTATTGATGTCGCCGAAGACGATCTCAGCGCGATCAAAAACGCCGTTGCCGGTGTGCTCGCCGCCGAGGAAATCGTCGTGACCAGGGAACGAAAGGGCAAGCAGGTCACCGATGACCTCCGACCCCTCGTCCTCAGGCTCGACGTGCAAACGCCGAATGAAGAAGGTAGACCCAACGAATCGGGGACGACACTGATCGCCGAGCTCGGCACCCAACCGCGTGCGGTTCGGGTCTCTGAGCTCCTGGCGGCGCTCGACCCCCCACTCACCGAAATCCGGGTTCACCGAACGCACCAATGGATTATCACCGACGACGGCCAGCGCACCGACCCAATGACGGTTGGCGCGGCCGCGTCCGCAGCCGGGGGGGCGACATGAGCGCTCACCACCGGTTGCCCAATCGGAAAGACGACACACATGGCCGACGAACAGGCCCCATCAACTCCCTCGGACCGCCAGGGCGGATCTGAGAAACCCAAGATCGGCGATTCCCGCCCCGCACCGAAAATCGGAGACAGTAGGCCCGCCCCATCGGGCGACGGTCAGAAACAGGGCGGTCAACAACAGGGCGGCCAGCAGGGCCAGAACGGCGACGGACAGCCCAAGAAGCGTCGCCGTCGGCGTGGTGGCCGTGGCCGAGGCCGTGGCGGCCAGGGCGGCGGCCAGAACCAGGGCGGCAACAACCGTGGCGGCCAGGGTCAGAACCGTGGTGGCCAGCAGGGCCAGGGCGGTCGAAAGCCGCCCACGCCGGTCGAAGCCATCACCAACGACGATGCCGTCGAGCTCGACGAGAAGACACTGAAGCATCGTCGAGGCCGCACCCGCAAGGGAAAGGCGGTCGGCCGCTACCTGATGTGTGTGCACGTCGGCGAGCACGCCACACAGATCGCATCACTCGAGGGCCGCAAGCTGGTCGAGCACCAGGTGTCACGTCCGGCGGACGACGTCAGCCAGATCCACGGCAACATCTACCTCGGTAGGGTCCAGAACGTGCTCCCCGGTATGGAGGCGGCATTCGTCGACATCGCCACGCCGAAGAACGCGGTGCTCTATCGCGGCGACGTGCAGTACGACCCTGACGAGGTCGAGGGCAAGAAGGCCCAGCAGCCTCGGATCGAGGACATCCTGAAGGCCAAGCAATCGATTCTCTGCCAGGTGACGAAGAACCCGATCGCCCACAAGGGCGCGCGGCTCACCCAGGAGGTCTCGCTGCCGGGGCGGTTCGTCGTCCTCGTTCCCAACAGCAGCACCTACGGGATCTCGAAGCGTCTGCCTGATGGCGAACGCAAGCGGCTTCGCAACATCCTCGACAAGGCGAAGCCGAAGCATCACGGCGTGATCGTGCGGACAGCAGCCGAGAACGTGACCGCTGAGGAGATCGAGCGTGACGTCGCCCGTCTGCTGGCGCAGTGGGACGAGATCGAGAAGCTCGCCAAGAAGACCAAGGCTCCCGCGTTGCTGTACCGCGAGCCCGAGGCTGCGGTTCGCATCATCCGTGAGGAGTTCACCAAGGACTTCCGTGGCGTCATCATCGACGATCGTGAGCTCTATGAGGAGATCCGTTCCTATGTCGAATCGATCACGCCGGCGTTGGCCGAACGGGTCGAGTTCTATGACGAGGAAGCCGAGGGTCTCCCTCTGTTCGAGCGTCAGCACATCGATGAGCAACTCCGCAAGGCACTCGACCGCAAGGTCTGGCTGCCGTCGGGCGGTTCGCTGATCATCGAGCACACCGAGGCGCTGACGGTGATCGATGTCAACACCGGCAAGAACGTCGGCAAGTCATCGCTCGAAGAGACCGTCTACCGCAACAATCTCGAAGCGGCAGAAGAAGTGGCTCACCAGCTCCGGCTGCGCGACATCGGCGGCATCATCGTGATTGACTTCGTCGACATGGAGATCAATCGAAACAAGGACGACGTCATCAAGACGTTCCGTTCGTCGCTGGCCCGTGACAAGACACGGACTCAGGTCTTCGACATCTCAGATCTCGGTCTCGTGGAAATGACCCGCAAGCGCATCGGCGAAGGCCTCCTCGAGTCCGTCTCCGAGCCGTGCTCGCACTGCGAAGGCCGCGGCCACCGCATCATCGAGGGTCTCCTCGACTAGTTGGGACGCTGGGGTCAGACCCCCGTCCCGCTGGGGACGGGTCAGACCGGTTCGGCGGGCTCGCGCCCGTCGAGTTCGGCTTCACTGCGCTTCAACTCGGTTTCCCACTCGGCGAGACGGCGTTCTTCGGCCGGGTCCGCACCGGCTGATTCCCCACGCTCGGCCCGGGCACGGTCGACCCAGTCGCGGTGGTCCTCCGGTCCGCGGGGCCGGGGCGCTCCACGCCATCTTCGATGGCAGGTTCCTGATGAGCATTTCGTCGGTCGCGATCACATCGAAGATCGCAAACACCCACACAATGAACAGGATCATTCCGCCCGCCGAGGGCGCGAGTACGCGCAACATGCGACTCAGTGTGGCACAGGTCGGCGGGGGAGGCGGATCCTGTCGAGAGTCTTGGGGTCGAGCCCGCGGGAAACCCGCATCGCGCCGCTAGCATTGTCCCCCTATGTACGCAGTAGTGAAGACCGGCGGCAAGCAGTACCGCGTGGAAGAGGGCCAGACCCTCGAGGTCGAGCGTGTCGGCGAGCCCGGCAGCGAGATCTCTCTCCCCGCCATGCTGGTTGTCGATGGTGACACCGTGCTCGCCACCCCTGATCAGCTCGCCAAGGCAAGCGTGACCGCTCGGGTGATCGAGGAGACGAAGGGCCCGAAGATCAACGGGTTCGTCTACAAGAACAAGTCCAACAACCGCAAGCGGTGGGGCCATCGCCAGACCTTGGCCCGCATCGAGATCACCGACATCACGAAGGGCTGATTCTCCATGTCGAAGACCAAGGGCGGCGGCTCAACTCGTAACGGCCGCGATTCGAACGCACAGCGCCTCGGCGTGAAGGTGTACGACGGCGCGGCGATCAACGCCGGTGGCATCATCGTGCGTCAGCGTGGCACCAAGATCCATCCCGGTGAGAACGTCATGAAGGGTGGCGACGACACCCTGTTCGCCACCTCTGACGGCACCGTGAAGTTCGGCTCCCGCAAGGGCCGCAAGCTGGTCGACGTTCTCCCCAACTAGGAGGCGTTCGATCGCTCGACGATCGATACCAAGCGTGACCGAACACCCCGCCTCGGCGGGGTGTTCGTCGTTTTCATTCGACGTCGATGCCGCGCGGGAGCGCGTCATGGCTGAACCCCAACCACTCCTGCGCGGCGTGCATGGCGTAGCGGTCGGTCATGCCGGCGACCCACGCCACAGCCGCATGGCGGACGCCGGCGTCGCTGTCGTCGGTGATCAACCGGGGTGGCAGGCGGGTCGGGTCGGCGGTCAGGTGTTCGACCAGCGCCTGGAGAACGGCGACCACGCGCCGAGCCTGCTCACGAGACTCGGCGCGTAGGTAGATCTGCTGGTAGTTGAAGGACCGAAACGCCGCCAGTGCGGTGGCTCCCTCAGGGGTCATGCCGATTCGGCCGGTGCGTTCGGTGGCATCGAGCATCGAGGCGATGAACCCCGCGAGCTGGGTGCGGCGACTCGCACCGCAGAAGTCGAGGACCTCGTCGGGGAGCTCGTCGGTGCGGACCACTCCCGAGTTCGCTGCGTCCTCGAAGTCATGGCACACGTAGGCGATTCGATCGGCCCAGCTCACGACCTCGGCCTCCGGGGTGGAAGAGGCCGGTCGAGACCACGAGTGGTTTCGGATTCCATCGAGGGTTTCGGCGCAGAGGTTGAGCGGTCGGAGCGTGACGTCCGCGCCCCACACCGCGTGATCGAACCCGCCGTCGAGGTACGGCGACAGCGCATCCTCTGAGGAGTGGCCTCCGGGGCCGTGGCCGCAGTCGTGGCCGAGGGCGATGGCCTCGGTCAGCGGCACATTGAGCCCCAACGCCCGGCTGACGGAGCGGGCGACCTGGGCGACCTCGAGCGCATGCGTGAGACGCGTGCGTTGATGGTCGTCCGGGAACACGAAGACCTGCGTCTTCCCGGCGAGGCGGCGGAAGGCGGTGGCGTGGAGGATGCGGTCACGATCGCGTTCGAAGCACGTTCGGGTGCGGTCGGGGGCTTCCTCGACGTCTCGATCACCGGCACCATGGCTTCGAGTGGCCCCGGCGCGCATGGATTCGTCTTCGATCTGCTCGCGGACCGCCCGTTCGAGCGCCGGCCCGGGCTCGACCGCGACATGGGTGTCGGCGTGAGCGAGCTCGACCCCGTCGAGCTTGTGACCACGCATCGTGGTGCCCCACTCGACTTCGCGTTCGGTGAGGTCGTCGGTGGCGCGCATCGCAGCGATCCTAGGTTACCGCCGGCGTGGGGCGGATGACCCGGTCTTTCGGGGCATTCGGCCCCTCTTGTCAACGTGCCGGACCCAGAGCTTGTGGGACTCCGGACTCAACTACGGCCGGTGAGATGCCGAAGAAGAAGAAGGTCGATCCTTGGTGGGACTTGAGGACTAGATGGTGGAACGTCAGCGTCGCCTGAGGGGTGACAGAGGAGCAACGCTCGTCGAAGCGGCGATCGTCACGCCCGTTCTCCTGCTCTTCATTTTTGGTATTTTCGAGTTCGGTTTCGCGTTCCGGGACTACCTGAGCGTGGCGAGTGCGACGCGAGATGGTGCCCGGGAGGCGAGCGTCGCCGGCAATACGTCAGACGCGGACTACCGCATGCTGCGGGCCATTCAGCGTGGCTCGGCGGCGCTGCCCGACGGTGCCATCGAACGAGTCGTCGTCTTCAGGGCAACTGCGCCCGGAGACCTGCCGGCGTCGGGCTGTATGGCCGGAACCGCTGTGGCGAACGTCTGCAACGTCTATGAGTTGGCTGACTTCAACAAGACCGTCGACGAGTTCAAATGCGACACGGCCTTCAACCCTGAGCCCGATCCGGACCGGTTCTGGTGCCCGTTCGATCGAGAAGCCAGCATCGGGTCCGGCCTCGACTACGTCGGGGTCTGGATCCGCGTCACCCACGACTACGTCACCGGACTCTTCGGTTCCTCGGTGACCTTCGAGGACGTCGTGGTGCTGAAGGTGGAGCCACAAGGACTATGACCATTCCTCGTACTCTCAAGCGCTGCTTCACCCGCCGACGGCGGATCGAGGGCGAACGTGGTCTGGCGATGGTCGAGACGGCCATTGTCCTGCCGCTGCTGGCCCTCCTGATGGGCGGAATCGTCGAGTATGGAACGCTCTGGCGCGACAACCTGACCGTGACGACGAGCAGCCGTGCCGCCGCGCGCGTGGTCAGTAATCTGGGCGACGACCATCTCGCCGACTATGAGGCGATTCTCTCGCTGGACGCCGCGCTCTCCACGATCGATGGTTTCACGATCGAGGGCGTCCTCATCTACAACGCCGCCGCCTCTGACGGCGAACCCGACAGCTCCTGTTTCGACGCAGGCGGCGACCCCCAGGGTTCTGCGGGCCTCTGCAACTACTTCTCCGCGTCGGAGGTGGCCGGCATGGCGGCGGTTGACTGCTCGGCGTCGTGCACCGAGTTCCCGAACAACGGAAACTGCGCCGGCGGCATGTCCGTGAACTTCTGTCCACAGTCTGCGCGCGAAACAGATCAATCTGCGGGCACGACGAATGTGGGCGTATGGGTCCGGATCAAACGCAGCTACTTCACCGGGATATTCCCTGGTGATGGCGTGACGATCACTGATCGAACCGTGATGCAAATCGAGCCGGATGGACTCTGACATGCGAAACCGATTCAGATCCCGCTTCCGTTCTGAACGGGGCTACGCGGTGATCCTCACCGCACTCCTCTTGATCCCGCTCATGGGTTTCGCAGGCTTCGCCGTCGACGTGGGTGCGTGGTACTCGCGTGCCTCCGAGCTCCAGCGCGCCGCGGACTCAGCATCTCTCGCCGGTGTGGTCTGGCAGCCGGACTTCGCGACTGCCGAGTCGGCCGCGCGCGCCGCCGCGGCTCGCAACGGATTCACCCACGGGGTCGATGGCATCGAGGTGGCGGTCACCGATACCGGGGACAATCAGCTGCAGGTGATCATCACCGACACCAGCGTGGATCTCTATCTGGCTTCGCTCTTCGTGGAGAACGTGGCGATCGCCCGTTCAGCGTTGGCCGAATACAGCCAATCCGTGCCAATGGGATCACCCGCCAACATCATCGGGGCCGGTGAACAGACGGTCGCCGGCATGGGCTCGCCGTCCAACGCCTGGGCGGGAATGATGGGTCATTGCTCGAACTCCGCCTGGGGCGACCTGATCAGTCTCGCCACAACCGACTGGTCCGGCAGCAACTGCGGCTCGAGCCCGAATCCGTATCACGACCCGACCGGCTACCAATGGGTTGTCGACGTTCCTTCCGGACACAGTGGTCAGGTTGCCGTCCAGGTGTTCGATGCCGGCTACTGCACGCGGAGCAATCCTCCTCCTGCCGGGCTTCCGCCAAGCGACAAGAAGGACGCCAACATCAGGTACACGATGTATGCGCCCGACAACACGCCGTTGACGTTTGATGACAATCCCGTTTGGGGTGTCTGGGAACCTGCGGCCGGCGATGGATGCGACGTCTGGTCCTCTGACGCGGCGCTGGTGACGGACGGCACCACCGGCCAGTGGATGGTGCGGACCGAAATACTCGACCACGATGGGGATCAAGACTACGACGACTATTCAAGCGACAGGAATGGTCAGAACTACTTCGCACTCTGGGCGACGTCGCTCACGTTCCCCGGCTACTGCGAGACCATCTCGAGCGCCACGTGCCCGGGCATCTACGCCAGGGAATGGATGCCCGTTCGAACGGCGTCGAACTCGAGTCCGGCCATCTTCTACCTGGCCGAAATCGGCATCGAGCATCAGACGAAGTCGTTGCAGGTGAGCCTGTGGGACCCCGGTGAGGGTATGGAATCGATGGAGATTCTCGATCCTGTCGGCAACGCGGTCGACTTCAGTTGGGAAGTCACGTACTCGGTCGGCACTGCCGGTGCCTCCGGAAACGCGGCACCGTGCACCTATTCGAGCTATTGCCTCGACGTCACGGGTTCGGTGTTCGAGGGCGATCTCGTGGTACTCACGATCCCGCTGAGCGGCCTTAACTGGGGGTCCTTCACCGATGACTGGTTCCAGGTTCGGTACAAATTGGGAAGCAGCTCGGTCGACTGGACCACATGGGGTGTCCAGGTCCTTGGTGACCCCGTCCGCCTGCTCGAATAGTCGTACATCTGGTCGGCCTGGGCCGTAGCCTTTCGGGGTGTCCGCCTTCGTCGACGAGTGCAACATCAATGTCCAAGCCGGTGATGGCGGTGCCGGCTGTGTCGCGTTTCGACGCGAGGCTCATGTCGCAAAGGGCGGCCCCGACGGTGGCGACGGTGGCGACGGTGGCTCGATCTACTTCGTCGCTGATCGCAACGTCGCGTCTCTGTTGTCCTTCCGGGACCACCCGCACCGCAAGGGGCCCAACGGTGCCCATGGCAGTGGATCCAATCGCCACGGCGCTCGGGGCAAGGATCTCGAGGTTCACGTCCCCGAGGGGACGGTGGTCCTCGATCACGAGACCCGCGAACCCATCGCCGACCTGCTCCACCACGGCGACCGGTGGCTCGCCGCTCAGGCGGGCCAGGGCGGCCGCGGCAACGCTCGTTTCCTCTCGAACAAGCGCCGTGCCCCGTCGTTCGCCGAACAGGGCGAGCACGGCGAGGAGCGCTGGCTCCGCCTCGAGCTGAAGCTGCTCGCCGATGTGGCGATCGTCGGCTTCCCCAACGTTGGCAAGTCCACCCTGATCAGTCGCCTCTCGGCGGCGAAACCGAAGATCGCCGACTACCCCTTCACCACCCTGGAGCCGAACCTGGGCGTGGTGCGTACCGACGATGGGTTCGAGATGGTGTTGGCCGACATCCCCGGCCTCATCGAGGGCGCGAGCGAAGGTCGGGGACTCGGTCACCAGTTCCTGCGTCACGTCGAGCGTGCCCGGGTCCTGCTGGTGCTGCTCGATCTCGCTCCCTATGACCAGACGTCACCCGAGCAGCAACTCGAGGTGCTGCTCGGTGAACTCGGCGCCTATCAGCCCGACCTTCTCGAGCGGCCCCGCCTCGTCGTCGGCTCGCGTGTCGACATGGCGCCCGACCACGACTTCGATGGAATGACCGCCTCGTCGATGACCGGCGACGGGCTGCCGAAGCTGGTCGGTGAATTGGCGTCGCTGGTCCGCGAAGCTCGCGAGACGACTGACGTCGTCGAGGCGGTCACGATCCATCGCCCGGCCAGCCGTGAGGTCGACCTCGTGCGTCTCGATGACGGATCGTGGAATGTGATCGGACGCGCCGCCTTGCGCGCCGTTGCCTTGAGCGATCTCACCAACGAGGAAGCCCTCGAGTATGCGCAGACCCGCCTCAAGGCGATCGGCGTGAACAATGCCCTGGTGCGGGCGGGCGTGCGCCACGGCGACACCGTGCACATCGGCAGCTTCTCGTTCGAGTATCAGGACGACATGTGAGCAGCTCAACGGTCGTCGTGAAGATCGGCACGTCGTCGATAACCGATGCCGAGGGCGTGATCAATCGCGACGTCGTTGCCAAGCTCTGCGGCGAGGTCGCCGCGGTGCGGGCGTTGGGTCATCGTGTGGTCGTCGTCACCTCCGGTGCCATCGCCGCCGGACTCCCGGAACTCGGGCTGGGAGGCGACCGTCGCCCATCCGATGCCATCACGCTTCAGGCGGTCGCCACCGTCGGTCAGAGCGCGCTGATGGAGGTCTATCGCGATGCGTTCTCCTCCCATGACCTCGTGGCCGGCCAAGTGTTGCTCGTCCCCCAGGACTTCATCGTTCGAGCCCAGTATCTCCATGCTCGCCAGACGCTCGGCCGACTTCTCGAGCTCGATGTGGTCCCCATCGTCAACGAGAACGACGCCATCGCCGATGACGAGATCCGTTGGGGCGACAATGATCGGATCGCCGCGCTGGTCGCCAACCTCGTCGACGCCGAACGACTCGTGCTCCTCACCGACACGCCTGGCGTGTTGACGGCCGATCCTCGTGTCGATTCGTCGGCCAGCCTCATCGAGGAGATCGTCGAGATCGATCATCAACACGAGGCGATGGCGGGTGGAGCGGGATCGGTGCGTGGCAGCGGCGGAATGGCCTCGAAGCTCACCGCGGCGAAGATCGCCGCCTGGTCGGGAGTCACCTCCGTGATCGCCCATGCGGGTCGCGACGGTGTCCTGGCCGATGCCGTCTCGGAGGTCTCCGGTGTCGGCACGCTCGTTCGGGCGCGTGATTCGCGTCTGCCGGCCCGGAAGCTGTGGATCGCGTTCGCGGTCGTGGCCCGCGGCCAGATCACCGTGGACCCCGGTGCGCGTGCCGCGCTCGAGCGCGGCAAGTCGCTGCTGGTCGCGGGAGTGCGAGCGATCGACGGGGCGTTCGACCCGGGTGAGCCGGTCGAGTTGCGCGACACCGACGGTGTCGTGTTCGCCAAGGGGCTGGTGCGGCACACCGCCGGTGAACTGCAGGCGATCGGCGGGCTTCGCAGCGACGATCTACCGCCGGGCGCGCCCCACGTGGTGGTTCACGCCGATGACCTGGTGACCCTGCCGGGCTGAGCTACTCGCCCTCGGTGATCGCCTCGGGCTCCGCGGCGGCGGCCAGACCGAGATCAGCCTTGATCCGGTCGAGTCGGGCGTGGGCCTCCACGCCGCGGGCGGCCTCTTCGATCTCGATCATCCGTGCCTCGACATTGGTCTCGGTGAGTTCGGCCACGGCGGAGGCCTTCGCGTAGCGAGCCTCGATCTTCTCTCGCACTTCGTCGAACGTCGGCACATCGTCGCCGATGGACTCGCCGAGGGTCGACATGGCCGAGTTGACGGTCTCCTGCATCTTCGCCTGATCGAGCTTGCTGAGGAGGGCTTGACGCTCGCTGAGCCGCTTCTGGAGGATCATGGAGTTCTGCTTGACGGCACCCTTGGCCTGATCGGCGGCCTCGGTGGCCTGGAAGTGCATCGCCTTGAGGTTCTCGATTTCTTCTTCGAGGGAGATCAGCCGGTTGGCGAACTGCTCGGCGGCAGACGTGTACGACTCGACCTTGGCCGCATCGCCGGCCGTTTGGGCATCCTCGGCCATGAGCACGGCCTGGCGGGCATTGGCATTCGTCTTCTCGAGCGTCTCGATCGCCTTGTTGATCCGCATCTCGGTCTGTTTCTGATTGGCGACCACGTTGGCCGCCTGCTCGCGCAGCCGTCGATGCTGGTCCTTCGCATCCGCGATCGCCTGCTCGAGCTGCACCTTCGGGTCGGCATTCTCCTCATGGCTGCTCGTGAGCTTCGCCACGAGATAGTTCCACCGCTTCTTCAGGTACTTGAGCATGTCTCGATCGTAGACCGAACGGGGAACGGGGGCGGTTCAGCGCCAGATGATCTTCCGGGCGGGCCGAAGCACCATGTCGGCTTCCTTGACGCCGGTGCGAAAAGCCGCGACGACGTAGACCATCCCCCCGACGCCGACGATGGCCACCACCGAGAGGATGATGGGGAGATCACCGGCGACCAGCTTCATGCCCGCGGTGACGGCGAACGCCACTGATGCAGCCAGCGCGGCAGGTCGCAACGTGGTGAGTGGCGAACGGAGGCCGGGCAGCCGTCGGCGCGACAGCGACGTCAGCAACGCCAGCTCGACCCATGCGCCGATTGCCGAGCCGATGGCGAGACCGATGGCGCCGAGGCGAACGATCGACTCGTCGGAACGGATCTCTGCGTCCAGCGGTCCGTGGAGGCCGAGGGCGTCGCCCAATCCCTCGATTCCGTCGATGCCGATCCATGCTCGATCGAGCGGGAACATCACGAGGAGCCCGACGCCGGCCGCAGTGGCAACCCGGATTGCGGCGATGCGGGCAGGGCCCGAGGTGTCGCCCAGTGCGAAGTTGGCGTTCTGGAGCATCCGGCTCAGGCCGATCGCGGGAAGACCAAGGGCATAGAACACGAGGATCAGCCACACGAGGCTCGAATCGGCCGGGGTGAAGTTCCGGCCCTCGAACAGGAGCTTGACGACCGGCTCTCCTGCGGCGATGAGCATGAGCGAGGAACCCAACATCCAGAAGGCGATCCGGCGTAGGGCGGCATCGGCGCGCGTCGCGACGGCTCCGGGGTCGGCGTTGAGTCGCGACAGCTCGGGAAGTTCGGCGGCGGCCACACTCATGGCGAACAGGCTCACCGGCAGGGTGTACAGGATCTGTGCTCGGAAGAGGGCGGCCAGCCCTCCGGCCGCCAGGAACGACGCGAGGATCAGGTCGAGATAGGCGCTGAGCTGCACCGCGCCGCGGCCGAGGACGGCTGGTCCGAAGCGTCGACGGATGTCGCGAACGTGGGGGTTGTCGCCGTCGGTTCGCAGCTGCAGGCCGCGGGCCAGGCGAAGGACGGTCGGCAACTGGACGAGCAACTGGAGGGCGCCGCCGATGGCGAGCGCGATCGCCACGCCGCGGGCGGCGTCGGCGATCGACCACTCTCGTTGCCATGCGATGACCAACGCCACGACCTGCACGGCGTTCCAGAGGACGGGGGCGGCGTAGGGGAGGAAGAAGCGGCGGTGGCTGTTGAGGATGCCGAGGCACCACGCCGACATCACCATGAATCCGAGGCCGACGGCGACGATGCGCGTGAGGTCGACCGCGAGGTCGAAGCTCTCGCCCGTCAGGCCCCAGGCGAGCAGCCCGGTGATCGGTCGCGCCGCCAGGACCAGGATGAGAACGCAGACGGCGGTGATCGTCATGAGCATGGCGCCGATGGCGCCGGCGACCCGATTGGCCTCCTGCTCGTCGCCGTCCTCGAGAAGCTCGCTGTACACCGGCACGAATGACGCGGACAGCACGCCTTCGCCCAGGAGGTTCTGGAGGAGGTTGGGGATGCGCAGGGCGGCAACGAGCGCATCGGCGATCCGGCCCTGGCCGATCACACGGCTGGCGACCAGCTCTCGGAGCAGACCAGCGATCCGGGAGAGAAGGATGCCCGCCCCGGCCAGGGCAGACCCGCTTCGTGCGGGGCGGGGGGTGGTCATCGGATCGCCTGTACGTCGTCGAGACCGGCCCGGAGGGCCTCCAGTTCACCGACGACGGCGTCGACAGCTTCACCAGCGGCCGAGACCTCGTCGATCTCGCCGGCGCGTGTGCCGAGCTCGATGGCGCGAACGACGGCCTCGTCCAGTCGCACGTCGAGTTGTTCGAGCTGCTCGCGGGTGGCCACTTCGCGCGCCTCGACGCGGTCGTGGCTGGCGATCTGGGCATCGACCGACGAGCGCCGGGGATCTTCCTCGCTCAGGCCGGACAGCTCTCGGCGTAGGCGGTCGATGTCGATCTTGCGGCGGGCGTCGGTGAGCTGCTGACCCTTCTGGGCGACTTCCCAACAGTGTTCGACGCCGGCGTCGATGCGTTCACCGATCTCGACCAATCGATCGCGAAGGGGGCCGTCGACCGCGTCGCTCAACCCATCGGCGAACCGGTTGCGTGCCTGTATGGCATCACGCACGAAGAAGCGCCATGGTTCACGGAGCGCGAACGGGTCGATGCGGCGGGGGAGTGCTCGCACTCGGCGGGCGATCACCCGCGCGAGAAACACCCTTCCGATCCACGTCAACGCGCCCAGGATGATGGCGAGAACGATGTGACCACCGGCGAAAAGCGTGAGCGCGGCGACCGCAGCCACCAATCCGACCGTGATCGGGGAAAC
This sequence comes from Acidimicrobiaceae bacterium, assembly GCA_016845585.1. Classification (GTDB taxonomy): domain Bacteria; phylum Actinomycetota; class Acidimicrobiia; order Acidimicrobiales; family Aldehydirespiratoraceae; genus JAACCU01. Next base: position 30,391 of record JAERSO010000064.1, read on the forward strand.
GACGGCCAGGAAGACCGTCGGCTCGACACCGCCTGACGCTCGTCGTGAGAGGGAGGACCCGGACATTTGCTGGCGAGGCTAGTGGTCCCTGCGAGTACCCTGGGGTCCCGTGACTGAGACTCCGACTCCGATCCCCGAGTTGGCCGCGCGGGCGAAGGCGGCCACGGCCGCGTTGGCCGTTGCGTCAACCGCCGAAAAGGACGCCGCCCTCCACGCCGCTGCCGATCTGCTGGTGGCTCGGGCCGACTCGATCATCGAGGCCAACCACGACGATGTCGCTCGAGCCGAGGCGAATGGCATGGAGCCGCCGCTCGTGGACCGGCTTCGGCTCGACCTCGGCCGAATCGAGGGGATGGCGGGAGGTCTGCGCCAGGTCGCATCGCTTCGTGACCCGGTTGGCGAAATCACCGAGGGGTGGGTCCGGCCGAACGGTCTACGGATCGAGAAGGTGCGCGTGCCGCTCGGCGTCGTCGCGATCATCTACGAAAGCCGTCCCAACGTCACCAGCGATGCGTTCGGGCTGTGTTTGAAGTCCGGCAACGTCGCGTTCCTGCGCGGATCCTCGTCGGCGATCTCGTCAAATCTCGCCATCTCCGCAGCCCTGCGCGAGGCCATGGCGAAGGCCGGGCTCCCGGCCGATGCCCTGGTCCTCGTCGACGATGTGACCCGCGAGGCAGCTACCGAGTTCATGCAACAGCGCGGCTACGTCGACTGTCTCATCCCCCGTGGTGGGCACACGCTCATCCAGTCGATTCTCGAGAACGCCACCGTGCCCTACGTGATCGACGGTGCCGGCAACTGCCACATCTATGTCGACGCGGCAGCGGATCTGCCCATGGCACGGGAGATCCTCGTGAACGCGAAGACCCAGCGCACCGGCGTCTGCAACGCGGCGGAGTCCCTCGTCGTGCACTCCGATGTGGCCGCCGCATTCATCCCGATGGCCGTCGCGGCATTGGAGGGTGTCGAGCTCGTCGGGGACGATGCCGCGCGTTCGCACGCCCCCGCGATCGGCGCCGCCGTCGAGGACGACTTCGCGACGGAGTTCCTCGACATGAAGATGAGTGTCAAGGTCGTGGACGACCTCGACGACGCCATCGCCCACGTGAACCACACCAGCACCGGCCACTCCGAGGCGATCATCACCGCAGACATCGCGGCCGCCGATCGCTTCACGCGTGAGGTCGACGCCGCGGCCGTTCTGGTCAATGCCTCGACCCGCTTCGTCGACGGCGAGGAGTTCGGGTTTGGTGCCGAGATCGGCATCTCGACCCAGAAGCTCCACGCCCGCGGCCCGATGGGTCTGGCCGAACTGACCACTCAGAAGTACATCGTCCGCGGTGAAGGCCACGTTCGGCCGTAATCGGTTCGGGAGTTGAGGTTAACGGGCGCTAACCTGCTCGGCATGTCGAATCGCTTTGAAGACGTCGCCACGGTCAAGTCCGACCTGGCGAGCGTTGACTATCTGTCCGACGAAGGCATTGCCGGCGTGGTGTACCTCGCCGATCGGCTAGAGAAGCCGATTCTCGTCGAGGGCCCTGCCGGAACCGGAAAGACCGAGCTCGCCAAGAGCGTGGCCAAGATGCTCGGCGCCCGCCTCATCCGCCTCCAGTGCTACGAGGGGCTCGACGAGTCGAAGGCGCTGTACGAGTGGAACTACAAGAAGCAGCTGCTCCGCATCCAGGCCGAGCGGGGCGAATCCCAGGACTGGGACGACATCAACGACGACATCTTCTCCGATGACTTCTTGTTGACCCGTCCGCTGCTCGAAGCCATCAGGGCCGACGAGCCCGTCGTGCTGCTCATCGACGAGGTCGACCGCGTCGAGGTCGAGACCGAGGCACTGCTCCTCGAGATCCTCTCCGACTACCAGGTCTCGATCCCTGAGCTCGGCACCATCGAGGCCAAGCAGATTCCCCTGGTGTTCCTCACGTCGAACAACACCCGTGAACTCTCCGAGGCGCTCAAGCGTCGCTGCCTCTACCTCCACGTCGACTACCCCGACATGGATCGCGAGAAGGAGATCGTGCTCACCCGTGTGCCTGACATCACCGAGAATCTGGCTGATCAGGTTGCCCGCGTGGTTCGTTCGATCCGTCAGATCGAGTTGAAGAAGGCGCCGTCCGTCTCGGAGACCATCGACTGGGCCCGGACCCTCGTGCTACTCGGTGTCGAGAAGATCGACGAGCAGACCGCGGCCGAGACCATCAACATCTTGCTGAAGTACCAGAGCGACATCAACAAGACGCTCAAGGACCTCGGCTCCGCTGACGGCGTCTCCTGAGGCCGGGCGAGGCAGCCATGACGCTCACCGACGACACCGGATCCGAGTCGACACCGGCTGAAGTCGGCGAGCCGCTGCTCGAGCTCCTCAATGGTTTCATCATCCAGCTTCGGGCGGCCGGCCTGCCGGTGAGCCTCACCGAGAACCTGGATGCGATGGAGGCCGTGAAACACGTGCCCCTCGGTGATCGCGACACCTTCAAGTACGCCCTCGCAGCCACGCTGGTCAAGCACTACAACCATTGGAAGGCCTTCGAGACGGTCTTCGAGGTCTACTTCTCGTTGCGTGGTCCCGAGTACTCGATCGGCGAAGACTCCGATGAGTTGGCCGAGACGGGTGAGGATGACGGCGATCAGCCCGATGGGGCCGGCGATCAACAGGGCGGTGGCGGTGACAACATGTCACCCGAAGAACTCGCCGAGATGCTGTACCAGGCGCTGATGCGCGGCGATCGGCAGATGATGCGTGGGGTCGCCCGCCAGGCAGTCAAGCGATACGCGGGCATGGAGCCCGGGCGTCCAGTGGGTGGCACGTACTACCTGTATCGCACGCTGCGGAACCTCGACCTCGATGGTGTGCTCGAACGTCTGCTCGAGCAGGACCAGAACAACGACGGTGACGAAGAGGATCTGTCCGACTTCGAGCAGCGGCTCCAGAAGGACGAGTACCAGAGCCGCGTCGACACGCTGCAGAAGGAGATCGAGGCGGAGATCCGGCGCCGGCTGGTGGCCGACCGCGGAGTGGAAGCCATGGCCAAGACCCTGCGCAAGCCGCTCCCGGAGGACGTCGACTTCATGCACGCGTCCCGCGAGGAGATGGCGTCGCTGCGCAAGGCGATCTACCCGCTCACCCGCAAGCTCGCCGCCCGCCTGCAGCGCAAGCGTCGCCATGGTCGCAAGGGCCCGCTCGACTTCCGTCGCACGGTTCGTGCCTCGCTGAGCTATGGCGGTGTTCCCGCGGAGCCGAAGTTCCGCAACCCGCGCCCGCACAAGCCCGACATCATGGTGATCGCCGACATCTCCGGCTCAGTGGCCGCCTTTGCCCGGTTCACCCTGCACCTCGTGTATGCCATCAGCGGTCAGTTCTCGAAGGTCCGCTCCTTCGTGTTCATCGACGGCCTCGATGAGGTCACGTCGTACTTCGAGGGTGTCGAGGATATCAACGAGGCCGTGCATCGAGTCAACACCGAGGCCGATGTGGTCTGGGTCGATGGTCACTCCGACTACGGGCATGCGCTCGGCGTCTTCTGGGAGAAGTACGGCAAGGACATCGGGCCCCGCACGTCGATCATGATCCTGGGCGACGCCCGCAACAACTACCACGCATCCGAGAGCTGGATCATCCGCGCCATGGCCGACAAGGCCCGCGACGTGTACTGGTTGAACCCCGAGCCGAACAGCTACTGGGACACCGGCGATTCGATCGTCGGCGAGTACGCCCAGCACTGCGACGGCACGTTCGAGGTGCGGAACCTGCGACAGCTCGAAGGGTTCGTCGAGAACCTGGCGTAGCCGACGTCGACCCAGCGGGTGACGGAGCGGGTCGACAAGCATCGAGAATGTTGCCCGCCTAGGATCGCGCCAGGCGAAGAAGGCATCGCGATGACCATCACCAGTGTGCGGAGCGTGTTGGGTGATGACTCCCTGACGCTCGAGACCGAGGATGGTTCGATCAGCGTCGGCGGCGGCCAGGACCTCCCAGGTCGGCTCGAGCTTCCGGTTTTCGACGGGGGAGACACGGTCTCCGTGTTCGAGTTGTCGGATGAGATCGCTGTCGTTCTCAGCTACCCGGAGGACGCCTTCGCCACCATCGAGGCCTTCTACGAGAGCCAGATGGAAGGCCGGTCCGGCTTCGAGCACTCCTCGTTCGAGGTCGAGTCCGCCGATGGCGTCAAGATTCGCAACGTGGCCTGGCTCAACAATGACGCGAACGAGACCGTCACCATCACGACGTGTCCGGACTTCACCGGCGGGGCCGGACGGGTCACCTGTGTGACGCTCATCCAACCCTGAATCCGAACGTGGGACTGCCCGGGCAGATGCCATCGTGAGTAGTGCCCGACACATCGTCGAGATCGAACGTCTCTGGATGCGTGAGATGCAGGGCTTCGCGGCCACGCTTGCCGCCTCGGACCCCGCCTGGGGCACTGAGTCGTTCCCCGTGGCCGATGGACTGGCCGTACTCTGCGGACCCGGTCTGTACGTCAACCGAGTCCTGGGACTCGGATTCGACGCCGATGTCGATGCTGCACAGCTGGACGACTTCGAGTCCCGAGCGCTCACCTTGGGTCTCGACCCGTCGATCGAGTGTTGTGAGGCGACGAGACCGGAGGTCGTGCGGCAAATCGTCGATCGGGGCTATGTCGCAGACGGCTCGACGGTGGCACTCATCCACGATCTCGACGATCTCGATGCCCCGGAAGCGGCGCTTCGTATCGACTATTGCGAAGCTGACGAGCTGGCACTCTGGCAGGCGACCGCGGCACTCGGATGGGGCCACGACACACCGGGGCGGCGGCGCGCCAGCGATGCGTTCGCGGCGGTGGCATCACTCGTCGATGAGCCGGGGTTGATGCTCGCCCGGTCGGCCTCGGATGATCGGGTGGTCGGCTGCGCGACACTCAAGATCACCGGTGAGGCGGCCACGCTGGGCGGGATGTCGACAGTGCCGGCAGAACGTCGCCAGGGCGTTCAGACCGCACTGATCCGGCGCCGCCTGCAAGATGCGCTGGACGCCGGGTGTCGCTACGCGATGACGAGCGCCGAGGAGGGGAGCGCATCCGAGCGAAATCTGCGCCGCCTCGGGTTCCGGCCGTCGCACACCAAAGTCGACTACGTCAGGCCTCCAACACGGCCTTGACACGGCTGAGCGTGGCCTGCACGGCGGCGGTCATGGCCCGCTCGTCGCGGCGCCCGATCGTGACGTACAGGAGCTTCTGCAGTCCCTCGTACTGTGGGTAGCCGAACGATTCGGGGACGGTGGTCGAGTCCCCCTCGGCGCGGAGCTCGTAGCGCCAGGTCGTGTACCCCTCACTGGAGAACTCGAAGACCTCGTTCTCGACGTACCCGGTGATCTCGGAGGTCGTGGTCCACTTCTTGATGGTGAGCGGTCCCAGCTTGGCGATGTTGTCACCCTCGAAGGCTGCGCCGAGGTCCGGGCCGTCGGTAGGGGTGATCCAGCGGCCGGAAACGCACTCCGGGCTCCAGTCGCCCATGCGGGTGATGTCGGCGATCGCGGAGAAGACCTCGGGGTCGGGACGATTGATGACGACACTTGCGGGACCTTCGACCATTGGTCATGGTCTAGACGGCCTGTGGGAGGTTGTCAGGCCTGGCCGCGCAGGATGTCGGCGACACGGAAGGCGAGGTCGGTGGACTGCCGACCGTTGAGGCGGGGATCGCACATCGTCTCGTACGCCGTGTCGAGGGCAGCTTCGTCGAGACCGTCGCCACCACCGACGCACTCGGTGACGGAGTCGCCCGTGAGTTCGACATGGATCCCGCCGGCCCATGTGCCTTCCTGGCGGTGAGCCGCGAAGAAGCCCCCGATCTCCTCGAGGACCTTGTCGAAGTGGCGGGTCTTGTGACCGCCCTCGGCCGTGTAGGTGTTGCCGTGCATCGGATCACACGCCCAGACCACGGGATGGCCGGCGTCGCGGACAGCCGCGAGCAGCGGGGGGAGACCGGACTGGACGTTCTCCGCCCCCATGCGCGAGATGAGGGTGAGGCGACCGGGAATACGATCGGGGTTGAGTGCCTCGCACAGACCCAGGACATCCTCCGGCGTGGCGGTGGGCCCGACCTTGCAGCCGAGCGGATTGCCGACGCCACGAAGGAACTCGACGTGAGCTCCGTCGAGTTGACGGGTGCGCTCGCCGATCCACAGCATGTGGGCAGAGCAGTCGTACCAGTCGCCGGTGAGGGAGTCCTGGCGAGTGAGGGCCTCTTCGTAGTTGAGGAGGAGCGCCTCGTGACTCGTGTAGAAGTCGACCTCGTGCAGGGTCGGCGTCGTCACCGAGTTGACCCCGACGGCACTCATGAAGGTGAGCGCCCGGTCGATCTCGTCGGCCATCTGCGAGTAGCGCTCGCCGGCCGGGGAGGAGGCGACGAACTCGCGGTTCCAGGTCGAGACCTGGGACAGGTCGGCGTAGCCGCCCCGAGTGAAGGCCCGCAGCAGGTTCAGGGTGGATGCGGCGCGGTGGTAGGCGGTGAGCAGACGCTGTGGATCGGGGCGACGCTCGTCCTCGGTGAAGCCGACGTCATTGACGATCTGACCCAGGAAGGACGGAAGCTCGGTGCCTCCTTGGGTTTCGGTGGGTGACGAGCGGGGCTTGGCGAACTGACCGGCGATGCGGCCGACCTTCACCACGGGGATGCCACCGGAGTAGGTGAGAACGATCGCCATCTGGAGGATCACGCGGAGCTTGTCGCGGATCGAGTCGGCGGAGCTGTCGAACGACTCGGCACAGTCGCCGGCCTGGAGGAGGAAGGCGTCGCCGTTGGCCACGGACCCGAGCGCCTCGGTCAGACTGCGGGCCTCACCGGCAAAGACCAGCGGCGGAAGGTCGCCGAGCTGCTTCAGCGCATAGTCGAGCTCGGCTTGATCGGGCCACGACGGCTGATGCTTGGCCTCGGCGTTGCGCCAAGAGCTGGAGGTCCAGGTGGAAGTCACTCGTCAAGTCTGGAGGCTGTGGACAACAGTGCCAACCGAATTTCCGGCAAAGCCTCCGGCCATGAGTCGCCCGGACGTCGCCGGCGAGCGCAAGCGGTGCCGCTGGTGTGCCAAGGTCTGGTGATGTCACGACATCGGTTGAACGTGATCGGTCATCGGGGCGCGTCTCACGAGGCACCCGAGAACACCATGGCATCGTTTCGTCGGGCGCTCGAGCTCGCGCTGACGGGATCGAATTCGATGTCCAGCTCACCACGGATGGCCACGCGGTGGTGATGCACGACGCCATGCTCGATCGAACGACCAGTGGATTCGGCCCCGTGTTCGACGCGACGCTCGCAGAGCTCCGAACCCTCGATGCGGGTGCATGGTTTCATCCCGAGTTCACCGGCGAGCGGGTGCCGACTCTCGACGAGGTCTGGCGCTACCGGCCGGGATCTTCGAGTTGGAGACCAAGGGCTGGGGGCGAGCACTCATGGATGCGGTGATCGATGCCGTCGACCGGGCCGAACTGTATGACCGGGCGAAGTTCACCGGGTGGAATCACTCGATGCTCTGCCGGCTGAAGGCGAGCCGCCCCGACGCCACGATCGGTCTGTTCACCCAACGGCCACAATCATGGATGAACGAGACGGTGTTCGAGCAGTACGTGCTGGGGACGGCGGAGACGGCGGATTTCGACGCGGTGCACGTCTACGCCGGAGCGATCACGACGTCGATCGCCGATGGACTTCGCGATCGCCATTGCGTCGCCCACGCGAACGACGCGGTCGATCGGGACGACGTCCAGCGGGCCATGGAGGCCGAAGCGTTCTCGATGTCGGCCAACGACGTCGCGATGGCGATGTCGGTCGTCGGGACATGATGGACTGACGCATGGCCACGACCGATCGCCCGAATCTGTTGCTCTTCATGCCCGATCAGCTCCGGGCGGACTCGGTCGGCGCCTTCGGCAATCCGGTCGTGCAGACACCCCACATCGACGCGCTTGCCGCGCGGGGAACGATTTTCCCGAACGCCTACGGGCAACACACCGTTTGCAGCCAGAGCCGGGTCTCGATGTTCACCGGGTGGTATCCACACGTGGCTGGTCATCGCACGCTCACTCACCTGCTCCAGCCGCACGAGCCAAACGTGTTCCGCACGTTGCGCAACGGTGGCTACCACGTAGCGTTCGCCGGCGCCCGGGGCGACATGATGGGTCGGGGCGCAGCGGAGGCCTCGACGGACCGGAACGGTTGGACCCGGCCGCCGCGGCGCCGCGATCTGAGCTTCTTCCGCGGCAGCGCCTTCCCCGAGGATCACAAGTGGTTCTACGCGTTCTACGACGGGCTGATCGAGAACGAGCCGTTCGATCTCGACGAGGCCACGGTGCAGACAGCCATCGACTGGATCACCGACGGGATGCCCGAGCCGTGGTGCTTGTTGGTGCCGCTCATCTATCCGCACCCGCCGTTCGCCGTCCACGAGCCCTGGTTCTCGATGCATGATCGAGCGAACGTGCCGGTGCCGATTCCACCGACTTTCGACGGCAAGCCGCGCTTCTACCGGGCGATCCATGATCGCTACGGCCTCGGTCGCCTCGACGAAGACGACTGGCGCGAGCTCGTCGCCACCTACTACGGCATGGTTTCTCGGGTGGATGCTCAGCTCGGCGCAGTCGTCGATGCCGTGGCCCGAGCCGGTGCTGATGAGTCCACTGTCTCCATGTTCTTCACCGACCACGGCGAGTATCTCGGTGACTACGGCCTCATCGAGAAATGGATGTCCGGGCTGGATGACTGTCTGACCCGCAATCCCTTGATCATCGCGGACCCTCGCGCGCCACACGGGCAGCGCCACGAGTCGTTCGTGGAGATGGTCGACCTCACCGCCACGCTCGAGGACTACGCCGGTGTGGATCGCAGCTACACCCACATGGGCAAGTCGCTTCTGCCCGTCCTGTCAGACGCATCGGACGTTCACCGGGACGCGGCGTTCAGCGAGGGCGGTTTCGTCATGGAGGAGGAGCACCTGCTCGAGAGTGGGAGCGAGGGCCACTACCGACACAAACAGGAGCTGCAGCACGAGGACACGTCACTGGCCGGTAGGGCGATCTCGGTTCGCACGGCCGAGTGGACCTATGTCGAGCGGCTGTACGAGGGCCCCGAACTCTACGACCGAGCGGCCGATCCGGGGGAGACCACGAATCTGGCCGGTGACCCCGAGCACGCCGACATGTGTGGTGAGCTCAAGGGTCGGGTCTTTCGCTGGCTTTTCGAGACGAGCGACGTGATCCCGTGGGAACAAGACGCCCGCATGGACCGCTCGCTGTTCGCCCAGATGACCGACTGAACGAGAAAGCACGCTGGGGTCAGACCCCAGCGTGCTTTCTGAAACGTTCAGGCTGTGCGAGTGCTACGCCGCGTCGACCGTGTCGGCGATGGTGGCAGCGTGCTCGCGCACGGTGTGGATCGCACGCTTCACGAGGCGACGGGCGGCCTCGGCAGTGACGCCGAGATCCTCGCCGACCTCACGGTACGAGCGCTTGCGACCGTCGCCGAGACCGAAGCGCTGCTCGACGGCGTGCTTGGCCCGGGGATCGAGGATGTCGAGCAGGCCGGTGACCATCTCTTCCTCGGCCTTGGCCATGACCTCGACCTCGGGGCCGGGGTTGGAGTCGGGGAGGAGGTCGACGAGCTCGTTGGAGTCGTCGTCGCCGATGGTGCGATCGAGGCTGGTCGGCGTGGTGAGACGGTGCAGGCGCGCATGCTCGTCATCGAGTTCGTCGCCATCGCCGGACACGGCACGCAGGGCCGCACGAAGCGAAGCGGAACGGTCGCCGGGGAGACGAACGAGGCTGGCCTTCTGATCGAGGGCACGGCCGATGGCCTGACGGATCCAGAACGTGGCGTACGTCGAGAACTTGAAGCCCTTGCGCCAGTCGAACTTGTCGACGGCGTGCTCGAGGCCGAGATTGCCTTCCTGAATGAGGTCCAGCAGTTCCATGCCGGGGGGCAGCGGGTAGCGGCGGGCGACGCTCACGACGAGGCGGAGGTTGGCCCGGATGAAACGGTCCTTGGCGGCGGCGGCTTCGCGGATGGCCTTGTCGAGCTCACGGCCCTTCTCACCATCTTCTTTGCGGGCACGGGCTTCGAAGCCCTTTTCGATGATCTGGCTGAGCTCGCGCTCTTCTTGCGCGTTGAGCAGTGCAACGGCGCCGATCTCGTTCAGGTATTGTCCAACAGAGTCACTCATAACATCTCTCACAACGGATTTCGCCCATGCGAAATTCCAGGTAGGTGGTATTGCCGGGGAGATCAGGTACCGTGTGCTCGCGTTCAGCGATTACGCGCCGCACTCCGGTCCAGCCGATGTATTGAACTACACATCCATGCGTTTGTCCCGTCATTTCTGTATGACGTATGTCACTCGCGTGACGCAGTGTGGGATTTTGCCGCTAGATGACGCGGAAAATCGCAATCTCCGATTGCCGAAGATTCTTAGCCAGTGGAAAGGTTCGCGGCATGAATCGACCGAATCCGGCCATTGTCGGCCGTTCTGGCAGTTTCCGAGGAGGCCCGCAGCAAGCAGACGAGACGATGCGCCTACACTCTCACCCGATGCATGACGGGTCGGTGCGCAGAATCGGTGTGTTCGGAGGCACCTTCGACCCTCCGCACCACGGGCACATCTCGATCGCTCAGGAAGTCCGCCACGCACTGCATCTCGACCACGTGTTGATGGTCGTCGCCAATGACCCCTGGCAGAAGAGCGCGGTGTCAATCGTCTCGCCGGCGTTCCAGCGGCTCGCATTGTGCCACGCCGCGTTCGATCCCGTGGACGGACTCGACGTCTCCGACATCGAGATCCGTCGCGGCGGCGAGTCCTACACCGCCGACACCCTGGCCTCGCTACGTGACCCCGGCCACGAGTTGTTCCTGATCGTCGGGTCCGATGCCGCGGCCGGACTCGACACCTGGAAGCGATCCCATGAGATCCGGGACCTCGCCACCACCGTCGTCGTGGATCGGGGCGGACGCCAGGGAGCGCGCCCGCCGACCGGCTGGCCCCACACGGTGGTGGACGTCCCTGCACTCGAGATCTCATCCAGCGACCTGCGTGCCCGCTTCGGGGCCGGTAGGCCCGTCGACGGGCTTCTCCCGCGCGAGGTCACCGAACAGGTCACCGAACGCGGACTCTACGGGAGCGGTCGATGACGACGGTCGACGTGCCGCCGGGCGAGGGCCTCTCCGGTGACGGCCCTGAGCTTCGAGAGCTGGAGGAGCACACCGCCGTACGTCGGCGCCGACGTCGACGCCCGGCCCCCAGGGCGAATCCGTTCTGGCGCTTCATCTTCCCGCTGATGGTGATCGCCGCCGGCGCCGCCGTTCTGATGTTGTGGCGAACGGGCACCAAGGCAGTGCTCGACTCGACCGACGGTGAGGAATTCACCGTCGTCACCGACGCGACGGCTCCGGGCTTCGAGGCGTTCGTCGATCCGACGCCCACGATGCTGCTCGTACACACCGATGGCGGTGAGTTGGTCGGAGTGACCGTCCTGGCCCAGACAGCCCTGGAGAACGGTGGCACGGCAGTGTTGCTTCCCGCTCAACCGGTGCTCGACATCGAGCACGCCGATGAGTTCGCGATGAGCGAGGCCTATGCGGCCGGCGGGGTCGAGGCCGTCGAGGAGGTCGTCGGCGAGCTCCTCGGGTTCGGGTTCGTCGAACGCGCCGAGCTCGACACCTCCCAACTCCGCGAGTGGATGCGGCTCGTGGAACCCATCCCGTTCAATGTGCTCGATGACCTCGTCCAGATCACTCCGTCGGGAGACACCGAGGTCTGGCTGGGGCGTGGCCGCAAGGATCTCGATGCCGAGGTCGCGGCTGAGATCTACAGCTTCTCGAACCCGGGTGAATCCGCTGCCAACCGGTTGGAGCGACAACTCGACCTGTGGATCGCCTGGATCGATGCCATCGACCGAGCTGACGATCTCGCGGCAGCGACCTTGCCCTTCGACGACGGACTGTCGCCGTTCCTTCGCGCCCTCGGGGCAGGCACTGCTGACGTATCGATTCTCACTGCGGATGTCGTCGACGGCGTCGACGGGCGCGAGGCGTTCTTTGCCCTGACGCCGAACCAGCTGGAACTCCTGTCGGAGGTGGCCGACGCCATGGTGCCCGTCCCCGTGGCTCCGGCCGGGTCGACCCGATCGACGGTCCGGCTTCTCAACGGCACCGACGACGGCGCCGTCCGCGTCGAAGCGATGGACCTGCTCATCGATCTCGAGATCACGATCGGGGTGATCGGCAACGCGCTGGAGTTCGGCGTCGAACGGACCACGGTCACCTACTATCGCCGCGAGGCCCAGGCAGATGCCGAGCGGGCCGCCGCAGCGTTCGGAACTGTCGCCACACTCGTGGAAAACGTCGATCAGCCGGTAGACCTCACCATTGTGATAGGTGCCGATTGGGAGCCTTCGTGACACATCCTGCGAACCACGAGCCTGACCTGTTGTCGCTCGTGCGTTGTGCCGCTGCGGCGGCCGACGACAAGAAGGCAAGCGAGACGCTGATCATCGACGTTGGCGACGTGTTCGCCGTGTCCGACTATTTCGTGATCACCAGTGGTGCCAACAGCCGCCAGGTGCACGCCATCGTCGACGAGGTCGAAGAGCAGGTTCGCAAGAGCGGCGGGCCGAGCCCCGTGCGCGTCGAGGGCATTGACGAACGCGAATGGGTCCTCATGGACTATGGGCCCTTCGTCGTCCACGTCTTCAACCAGGAACAGCGCGAGTTCTACCAACTCGAGCGGTTGTGGGGCGACCGTCCCCGCGTCAGCTGGGAGCCGAACCTCACCCCGGAGGCGGAGACGGCCTAGCGCGGGGAGCGCGTCATCGGAAAGAGCGTGACGCCGGGTGCGAACTCGATCTCCTCCACGACCTCGAACCCGTGCCGCTCGTAGAGCGTTCGGCTTCGTCGCGATGTCGCATCCAGGTGAGCGTGAAAGCCGTCGCGATCACACACGTCGAGCACCCGCCCGATCAGCGCGGAGCCGAGACCCTGGCCGCGGGCGGCGTCGGTGGCGCCGATGTCGGCCAGGTAGAAGTGGGGCTGGTCGGGGTGGCACTCGTGCATCGCCGCGAACTTCGGGGCGGCTGTCTCCATGATCGCCGGGTCGCCGTGCTCGGCGAAGATCTCACCGACCGCGGCCTTGTCGGCTTCGATGCCGGGCGGGGACCACAACGCGGCGGCCCGGTCGTCGATGACGTAGCAGTGGCCGAGAGGGATGAAGGCGGCGAATGCGGTGTCCATGAATGCCCTGACCGCGACGGGGTTCGGATACTCCGGCCGATCAGGATCGGGCCAGAGGTAGGTCATGAACGGATCCGCGCTGAACGCCTCGGCGAGAACGGCGGCAGCGGTGTCAGCGTCGAGAGGAGTGGCGTGGCGCATCCAGGCGAGACTAACGACCGCTAGCGTCAACGCCCGAACCCTGACCCGCGGAGGACACGAACGATGGCGACCTACGGACGAGAAGCCGTGATCTGCGAGCCGGTGCGCACGGCGGTCGGCCGGGCCGGTGGGATGTTCCGCGATGTGCCCGTCGTGACGCTGGCCGCCACGGTGTTGAAGGGACTCGTCGACAAGGCTGGGATCGATCCGGCCGAGATCGACGACGTCGTCCTCGGTCAGGGCTACCCCAATGGCGACGGACCCGCACTGGGACGGGTGGCAGCGCTCGATGCCGGCTTCCCCGTCAGCGTGACCGGGATGCAGCTCGACCGACGGTGCGGCTCGGGTCTGCAGTCGTTGGCGATCGCCGCGATGCAGGTGCAGACCGGGGTGAGCGAGATGGTCGTTGCCGGCGGGGCCGAGAGCATGAGTCAGGTCGAGTTCTATTCGATGGGAATGCGGTACGGCGCCGGTGCCGCCGGGGTGCAACTGCACGACCGTCTCACGCGCGCTCGCATTACGGCCGGCGGCGAGTTCCACCCGGTTGAGGGCGGCATGATCGAGACCGCCGAGAACCTCCGCAAGGAATACTCCATTCCTCGCGAGGAACAGGATGAGTACTCACTGCGGTCCCAACAGCGCGCAGTCGCCGCGATCGAGAACGGAACCTTCGCCGACGAGGTCATTTCGGTGATGGTGAAGGACGAGGCGATCACGGTCGACGAGCACCCGCGTGCGGACACATCGCTCGAACGCCTCGCCACGTTGCGGGCGATCATGGGGCGCCAGGATCCCGACGCCACCGTTACCGCCGGAAACGCGTCGGGACAGAACGACGGTGCGTCGGCGTGCATCGTCACCACGATGGAGAATGCGGAACGACTCGGCCTCCGCCCGCTGGCTCGGCTCGTGAGTTGGTCGACGGCCGGTGTGGCGCCGGCCACGATGGGCATCGGCCCGGTGCCCGCCACGGAGAAGGCCCTGACCGCGGCCGGTATCACGATGGCCGACCTCGACCTGATCGAACTCAACGAGGCCTTCGCCGCCCAGGTCCTTGCGGTCACCCGCGAATGGGGCTTCGGAGAGGCGGACTTTGATCGACTCAATGTCCACGGGTCCGGCATCTCACTCGGTCACCCGATCGGCGCGACCGGCGGCCGAATCCTGGCCACGTTGCTCCGCGAGATGGACCGCCGTGAAGCCCGCTACGGCCTCGAAACCATGTGCATCGGCGGTGGCCAAGGCATCGCCGCCGTCTTCGAACGTCTCGACATGTAACGCTGGGGTCTGACCCCAGCGTTACATCTTCACCGGAACGCGGGGATGACCTCGTTGCAGAAGAGTTCGAGGGAGCGCTTCTGGGCGTCGTGGTCGAGGCCCATGCTGGCGTAGTAGATGTACTCGTCGACCCCGAGTTCCTCGTAGATCTTCAGTTTCTCGATGACCCGTTCGGGGTTGCCGAACATGAGATTCTCTTCGAGCATGTCGGGCTGGTAGTGCTCGCGGCCTTCGAGCTCATCGAGCGGGATCTCACGCGGGAACCCGTTCTCGACGTCGCCGAGGTTGCGGTAGAGGTTCTCGAACTGGCCGAGTGTTCGAGCGACTGCGCGGATCGCCTCTCGGCGACCGCTCTCGTCTTCGTAGAGCGCGGTGTGGCGCATCAACGCGAAGATCGGGTCGGCGGTGCCGCTATGCCTCGCGATCGACTCGTCGAGTTGGCGGCGGTAGAGCTCGGCTTCGGCGTGGGGACGGGTGAACGGCCAGCACATGATGTTGCAGTTGTTCGCGACTGCGTAGTCGTAGGTGATCGGCGCTCGGGCCGCCACCCACAGGCGAGGATGCGGCTGCTGCACCGGCTTCGGCACCGAAGTCGCAGTCGGGAACTGCCAGAACTCGCCGTCGTGGGCATAGTCGCCCTCCCACAGCTTCAGCACCGCGGGCAGCATCTCCTGCATGTACTGCCAAGCATCGGTCTGGAGAAGTCCTGGCATCATGCGGTCGAATTCGCGTTGGTAGGCCCCCGACCCGATGCCGAACTCGAGTCGGCCGCCGCTGATCAGGTCGAGCATCGCTGCCTCACCGGCGAGACTGATCGGATGCCAGTAGGCGGCTACGGCCACCGCGCAGCCGAGTCGAATGGTGCTCGTCTCGCCGGCCCACCAGGTGAGGATCTGGAACGGGTTGGGCGCGATGGTCATCTCAAGGGCGTGGTGCTCGGCGGCCCACACGATGTCGAAGCCGCCGGCCTCGGCCATCTGCACCATCTCGAGGGTGTGGCGGGCGACGGCATCCATCTCGAGGCTGTCATCGAGCCGCTCCATGTTGATCGCCAGTTGAAACTTCATGCGTCGATCTCCTCGATGGCTTCGAGCTGGGTCGAGTACCACTCAGCGAACGCAGCCACGCTCGGCTCGAGCAGCGGCTGGAACGGCCCCGGCTTCGAGTCTGGGTTGGACAGGCCGAGCTGTTGATTGGTCAGGGCCACGATGTCCTCGTCCAGCGCGGCATCGAGGCGATCGTGGTAGGCGGCGAGCTTCTCATCGGCCCCCTCGCCGGCCAGCGTCTCCGGTGGGAAACATGCCGACTGCACGACTCGGCAGCGGCCGGCTCCCAGCGGATATGCCTCATACACCCACAGTGCTTCTTTGCCGGCGGCGAACGTCATTGTGGGGAAGGCCCACGTGTAGCGCACACCTTCGGCTTCGCGACCCGAGAGGCCCGGCATCGGGGGCAGCGCATGGGCCTGTTCGTCACGCAACAAGGCGCCTGTTCCTTCGGTGACACCGAACTGACTGGTGAAGGCGCCCACTGTCTCGTCACGCGGGCTGGGGTCGGCGTAGATCCCACCGAGGGACTCCGGATGAACGAATGGCAGGTGGTAGTACTCGTTGAAGACCTCGAGGAAGATCTTCCAGTTGCAGTCGACGGTGAGTTCGCGACGACGGGTGGTAACGAGCCGATCGAGTGACCAGGGCGCGTGGATCTCGGCGAAGTCGCCGAGAACGTCGTTGAGTGGGGGCGCGCTCGGGTCTAGGCAGACGAAGACGAATCCGAGCCGTTCCTCGACGCGGTAGCCGATCAGCCCATGGTCCTCGCGGTGGAAGCCCTCGACCTCCAACATCCGTGGTGCCGCTGCGAGCGAGCCATCGAGCGCATAGGCCCAGGAGTGGAACGGGCAACGAATGGATCGGCAGTTCCCGGCGCCGTCAGCCAACCGGGCGCCGCGATGCCGGCATGTGTTCGCGAACGCACCCAGCTCGCCCTCCTCGTCTCGAACCAGGATGACCGACTGGCCGGCGAAATCGAGGGTGCGGAAGTCTCCGTTGGCTGGAACCATGTCGGCGCGGCCGACGCCGAGCCAGTTGCCACGAAAGATGATCTGCTCGGAGCGCACCGCGTCATCGCCGGTGTAGGCGGCGGGCGGAAGTGACCGTTGCATCACTGCATCATGAATGGATTGGCCATGGGTTCGTCCGATGTGTTCATCCAGATCGTCTTGGGGCGGGTGTAGTCGTACATGGCCTGCATGCCGCTCTCGCGGCCGTAGCCAGACCCTTTCACCCCGCCGAATTCAGCGATGGGGGAAACGACCCGATACGTGTTCACCCAGACGATGCCCGACCGGACCGCGTCGGCGACCCGCAGCGATCGGGCGCTGTCGCGGGTGAAGATCCCGGCCGCGAGTCCATGTTCGCTGTCGTTGGCGAGGGCGATGACTTCCTCCTCGGTCTTGAACCGCAGAACACACAGCACCGGCCCGAACAGCTCGGTGTCGACGATCCGCAGGTCCTGGCGGGGACAGTCGACGATGGTCGGCTCGAAGAAGAGGCCGCCGAGCCCCTCGGGCCGCTTTCCGCCGGTGAGGATGATACCGCCCTCGCTGCGGGCATGGGCGAGCTCAGCGGTGATGTTGTCGAGTTGCCCAGTGGTGCAGAGCGGACCCATTTGGGTGGCATCCTCGAGTGGGTCGCCGATCACGATGTTGCCGGCGGCCTCGGTCATCTTGGCCAGGAACTCGTCCGCGATGTCTTCATGGAGATAGACGCGAGATCCCGCCACGCAGCTCTGGCCCGTCGCCCCGAAGATGCCGGCGATCGAGGCGTTGACGGCACTGTCGATGTTGGCGTCGTCGAAGACGATGAATGGTGATTTGCCGCCGAGCTCCAGTGAGACCTCGGCGAAGTTCTCCTTGGAATTGTCGAGCACGTGACGGGCGGCGCCGGGTCCACCGGTGAACGAGATGCGGGCGACCTTGGGGTGGGAGGTGAGGGCCCGTCCGCACGGATCGCCGTGGCCGGTCACGATGTTGACGACACCCGGCGGGAAGCCGGCTTCCTCGATCAGCTCGCCGAACTCGAGCATGGCAGCGGATGCGTGCTCAGACGCCTTCAGCACTACCGTGTTTCCGGCGGCCAAGGCCGGGCCGATCTTCACTGCCACCAAGAAGAGTTGCGAGTTCCAAGGGACGACGGCCGCCACTACTCCGAGCGGCTCGCGTTTGGTGAATACGAACATGTCGGGTTTGTCGATCGGCAGCGTCGAGCCGCTGATCTTGTCAGCGCAGCCGGCGTAGAACTGGAAGAACTGGGCGATGTACGCCGCCTGCCAGCGGGTCTCCTTGAGCATCTTCCCGGAGTCGATCGACTCGGTGCGACCCAGCTTTTCGGAGGCCTCGGCGAGCAGGTCGGCCAACTTGTACAAGCACTTGCCCCGCTCGGTGGGCGTCATCGTTGCCCAAGGGCCTGAGGTGAACGCTCGATGGGCCGCTTCGACAGCCCGGTCGACGTCGGTCTCGGTCGCCTCTGGCACCTTGCACCAGACCTCGCCGGTTGCCGGATTGACGCTGTGGAACGTGCCGCCATCGGAGGCATCGACCCACTCGGCGTCGATCAGCATCTGATAGGTGCGGATTTCTGTCATGGCCGTTGTCGCTCCCGGAAGACTCCAGTTTGGTGGCGACAGTTCACCACTACGGTGGCGCGAAAGAAAGGCAAAGCGAATGGCAGCTGAGAAGCAGGTAATCGGCGGTCCGCTGGAGATCGGTGGACGGGTGTTGACCCTGTCCAGGGCCATCCGCGCCGGCGACTTCGTTTTCCTCACCGGTCAGGTGCCGATGCAGGACGGCGTTCCGATGACGACCGGGTCGGTCGAGGATCAGACCCGCGCCGTACTGGACGACATCTCCGCCACTCTCGCCGAGGCCGGATGTGAGCTGAACGATGTCGTGAAGGCGATGGTCTGGCTGCGCGACCGTGATGACTTCCCGGGTTTCAACGCGGTGTACGGCGAGTACTTCCCCAAGGAGCCACCCACTCGTTCAGCGGTGGTCAGTGACCTGCTGGTCGATGTGCGCGTCGAGGTCGAGGTCGTGGCCTACCGGCCGTTGGGCTGATCAGTCGGCCGAACGGTCGGACGCGAGCATCTCCATGAGGAGTCCGTCATGCCAGCCATCTGCGCCGCGCTCGTACGCCCGCATCACCCCGACGGCGCTGGACCCGACGCCCGCGTAGCAGGAGATGGCGGCCTCGTTGTCCGCAGCCGGGTCGATCGTGAGCCGGTGGTGGCCGCGCTCCTCGAACAGGAAGTCCGCAAGGGCCCGAATCGCATCCGAGCCGTGGCCCCGCCGATGAACGACGGGATCGAGATAGATGTCGATCGACGCGTGGCGGTACTGAGGGTCGACTTCCTCGACAAACTGGATAAGGCCGATGACCCGGCCGTCGTCGTCGTTTGCCGAGGTCGATGGTGATGCCGCTGCCATCGAGGACGACTCGCCGGAACTCGTTGACGAGCGACACCATCACCGCCTCGTTCGGGTCGAGTTGGGTGCCGCCGAGCGTCTCACGGCGGACCGTTGTCGGGTCGAGAGGGACGTGCGCGCCGCGATCAAGGCGGGAGAGCACCGACTCGTATGTGTGCTGGTTGATCACGATGTCGGTGACGAAGACGGCCGGACAGCAACTGGCCGGGTTGTCGGCCGCATCGAGGAACACCTGGGAGAACGCCTCGGCACGATGCTGCGCCTCGGTGCGGACCATGTCGTCGGTGCAGGCGTCGTCGCCGGGTTCGGCGACTGCCTTCTCCCAATCGACGAGCCGATCGGCGCCGAGGTAGTGGTCGAAGACCTGTTTCACCTGGGCGCCGGCCACCGAGCTCAGCGAGCCAGTGAGGAGCCAAGCGAGAGAGATCGGATCTTGCTCGAGGCTGAACCAGCCGGCTTCGGATGGAGGCAGGGTCGGGCCCGTCGTCATCGAGTAGGCGCTCCCATTGCCGGACGACCGTCGCGAAGTTCGGATAGTCGTACTCCTCGGCCATCTCCAGAAACCAGTCCTGGGCACCGGCCATCGCAGACCTGACCCGGCGATTGGCATAGACCCGGCTGAGTAGACGGACCTGGTCGAGCCCGAGCTCGCCGGCCACAGGGGCGGCTTCGACCTCGTCGAGTGGAGTGAGCATGACGACCGACTTCTCGCGCGCTGCTGCCTCACCACCGCTCAGGTCGGCTTCGTGGCGGACCATCACCTTCGCCGACGTGTGCCCATCGTGGTGGTGCAGGTTTCGACTTCGCACCGAGCGCAGCAGCGAGATCTGGGCGGCCGCCATGCGCCGCGATGCCGATTCCATAGCTCGGATCGCCTCAGAGGCCGTCTCGGCGCAGGTTGGATCGACCCCTTCCGTCAGCAGAACGTCCAGTCCCTGGCTGATCATCTCGGGCGCCTCTGCGGCACTATTTGATACGAACAGACGTTCGTTTTCTACTCATGAAGGCGCCACTGATGAAACCCATTTCCTTCGGATTCCAGCCAAAACAGCGGCTACGATCCGCTGGCATGCGAATTCGATCGGTGCACGCGGCGGCGGTAACCGATCCCGCCGCGCTCGGCCGCACCTCCCCTGGCTTCGACCCTGCGCTCGTGAGCTCCTCGATGAACCCGATGGGCCACGATGCCCGCTACGAGGACTCGGCTGCGCGGTTCCGGCCCCCGTGGGCCGATGTCGCCTGCATCGTGACCGCCGATGACGGAACCTGGGGACTCGGGATGACCAGCCATTCCGGACCAGTGGTGCCGTTGGTCAATGACTTCCTCGGTCCGATCATCACCGGTCTCGATCTCGTCGACGTCGATCACCTGTGGGACCTGATGACGCAAGGGACGGGCTCGCACCTGGGCCTGTCGGGGGTGCTGAGCTATGCGATCAGCGCAGTCGATCTGGCGCTGTGGGATATGCTCGGCAAGCTGGAGTCCGCCCCCGTCTTCGAGCTACTCGGCGGCCCCGCCCGCGAATCGCTCGCCTGCTACGCCACAGGAGGCAATGTGGACGAGTACGTGGCAGACGGTTTCGGCGCGATCAAACTGCCGTGCCCCTGGGGGAGCGACGTCGAGGCAGCTGCCGAGCTGAACGCCGACCGGTTTGCCGACGCACGGACGGTCGCTGGCCCCGACATGCCGATCCGCGTCGACGGCTGGGCCATCCAGAGAGCGTCGGATGCCATTGTCCTCGGCGAGGCGCTCGGCCCTTTGGGCGTTGACTGGATCGAGGACTGCGTCTTCCCGGAGGACTGGGCGGCTTACGCCGAGGTTCGAGCGGCGCTCCCCGACACCAGGCTGGCTTCGGGGGAACGTTGGTACGGCGTGGCCGCGTTCCAGCTCGCGATCGAGCAGGGTTGGGTCGACATCGTCCAACCCGACGCGCTGTGGGTCGGCGGCGCCACACCGACTCGCCGGATCGCCGCCCTCGCCGAGGCCGGGGGTGTCGAGCTCGCCCTGCACTGCACAGGCAACGACCCATACGGTCAACACATCGGATTGGCGCTCGCAGCCAACACCACGAACGAGATGTACTACGGTGGTTCGATTCCCGATGACCTCATGGCGACGCTACGCCCGCTGCCGGGGATGGCACCTGTCGTGGAGGGCACGATCGTACCGAGCGATGCGCCCGGTTTCGGTATCGAGTTGACGCTGAGCGATGTCGAGCGGGCAACCGCCCAGTCGACCGTTTCGCTCAGCCCCAGGAGCCCCGCCGGGTGAAGTCGAGGCTGAGGAATCGCCGTTCCGAGGCGGTGTCGCCGTCGGCGATCATTGCCCCCTCCTCGGTGATGTTGGAAGCCGCGGGCGATCCGACGAGCATGCCGACCGCAGCTCGACCGATACCGCGCCGCATTCGCCATGCCGGCGCCGATGAAGTGGTCGACGGCCGCCTGAGTTTCATCGATGGTCTCGCCCTTTGTCATCAACAGTACCCCGGTAGGCGTCGAGCAGGACCTCCACGAGGATGCTGCGGTCGGCGTGACCCACGGGAGTGCTCGTCGACGGCACCAGAGGCTCCGTCGCCAGGCCTGCGCCGATGGAGCCTGCTGTGGTTGTATGGAGATACGCCAGGCTCGCTCGGAGCCTGACTTATGAAGGTGGAGTAACTTGTCCCAGACAATTCATGTCGTGTTTCCCTGCAACGAGGGCGCCGGTGCCGACCTGGTCGGAATCCTGAAGGAGGCGCTGGTCGACACGCGCGCTTTTGACGGCTGTGAATCCGTGGAGGTGTTTACCAACGCTGATGCTCCCGATGATGTTGTTCTGTGGGAGAAGTTCGCCAGCCGGGCTCATCACGAGGCCTATCTGGGTTGGCGGGTCGAGACCGGGCTGCTGGACGCGCTTGCTCCCGTCTTGAGATCAGATCTTCAGGTCTCATATCTCGACGATCACGCTGACGTCTGACGACCCGAGAAAGCGAGAGGGGACTGCGCCTGCGGGCGTAGTCCCCTCCTCTCGGCGCGGAGCTGAGGGAAATTGAACCTGACCCCTCTCATGCCGTGCACCGACGGCCCGTCTGCCAGTGTCCACGAGGGTCCAGAGCGCCGGGGTTCATTCCCCTACACGGGTGCCCATCGAGGCAGCTATGGGTCCGTCCCCTTGGCTGTCAATTTGGATCCGGTCGGCTCCTTGAAGCTCCCCGGGTAATGCGCAGGCTCTCGTCCTTGGGAGGATGGAGCCATGACAGAGCAACGAAGGCCGGGCAGGTACCCGGCGGAGATGCGCGAGCGAGCGGTCCGGATGGTGTTCGAATCTGAACAGCACACCGGTTCACGTTGGGAGGCGATCTGTTCGGTCGCGGAGAAGCTCGGGCCGACAGCTGAGACAGTTCGGAAGTGGGTGCAACGCGTCGAGATCGATGAGGGCCGCAAACCTGGCGTGACCACCGATGAGCGTGAACGGCTCAAAGAACTGGAGCGTGAGAATCGAGAGTTGCGGCGGGCCAACGAAATCTTGAAGTCTGCTTCGGCTTTCTTCGCGGCCGAGCTCGACGGCCATCGACGATGATCACCTACATCGACGAACACCGAGAACGTTTCGGGGTCGAGCCGATCTGCGAGGTTCTGCAGTTCGCCCCATCGACGTATTGGTCAGCCAAACGCCGGCCGATATCGGCCCGATCTCGTCGTGACGAGGAACTGAAGGTCGCGATAGCACGCGTCTACATCGAGAACTTTGGCGTGTATGGAGCGCCGAAGATCTGGGCGCAGCTCAACCGTGAAGGCATCCGTGTCGCCCGTTGCACTGTCGAACGGTTGATGCGTGAACTCGGCCTTCAGGGCGCAGTTCGCGGCAAGGTCAAACGCACGACGATCGCCGATGATGCGGCGGATCGGCCTCGAGATCTTGTCGATCGCCAGTTCCATGCGGAGGCGCCGAATCGGTTGTGGGTCGCGGACCTGACCTACGTTCGGACCTGGTCGGGGTTCGTGTATGTCGCGTTTGTCACCGATGTCTTCTCTCGACGGATCGTCGGCTGGCAAGCATCGCGTTCACTCAAGACCGATCTGGCGTTGCATGCGCTCGAGCAAGCCATCTGGGACCGCACCCGCGACGGCGCCAACCTCGACGGGCTCATTCACCACAGCGATCGCGGCGTTCAGGCCAGTATCTCGCGATTCGCTACACCGAACGACTCGCCGCGAACGGCGTTGTCAACTCGGTTGGATCACGCGGCGATTCATACGACAACGCGATGGCCGAATCAATCTTCGGGCTCTACAAAACCGAGCTGATCCGAAACAAAGGCCCCTGGCGGGGCCTCGATGACCTCGAACTCGCCACCTTGGAATGGGTCGACTGGTTCAACCACCGCCGACTATTCCACGAACTCGGCCGCATCCCGCCAGCAGAGTTCGAAGACCAGCGCTACCGTCACAACAACACAGACCGACAGGTCAAAACTCAAACCACCATGCCTGCGTAAAACCGGGGAGGGGACTGTCAGATTTTCTGTGTATTCGGGCATGATGGTGTTCATCGGATGTGGTTGGCGATGCGGTCGCCGTAGTGCACGGTGAGTGTGTTCAAGATGGCTTTCCAGCCGCTGATGCGTCCGGTCATGTTCTCACGATTC
>JAERSO010000065.1 GCA_016845585.1 Acidimicrobiaceae bacterium
GAAGCAGAGCGACGGCATCACGGTCGAGACGATCGACGTCGCGATCCGCGGCACCCTCGGCGTCCGCGTCGACGCCTTCGACGGCGGCCAGCTCGGCCCGTGGCGGTCGACGGCGCTCCACCTTCGCCTGTCCGACACGCCCGATGACGAGGGTCCGACGGCCAAGGTCAAGAGCCACGCCGGAAGCGGCCTGCCCGAAGAGCGGTACGTCGGCGTCCGCCTGTCGCTCCACGAGTCGCTGTTCGTGCCGATCGAGATCGCCGAAGCGATTGCCGCGGCGATCGGGTCCGAGGCGGTGGCATCGTGAACGTCATCATCGCCTATCCGAAGCGAGCGATCATCGACGTCAGCGTCGAGGAACTCATGAACATCGAAGCGGCCCTGCTCACGTTCCACCGTGACCAGCAGAACATGCAGACCCCGTTCGGCATCCGCATCCAAGACCTGACCCGCGACGCTCGCTGCGCCCAAAACGAGTGCTGGGAGCAGGACGCACGCGCCCGAGGCATCCACATCGAAGGCGACGTGCCGTGCGAGGAAGGTGCGTTCTGATGGACCCGCTCGACCGCATCGAATCACACGACTGGGCCGCGCTCGAAGCGTGGGCGCGCCTCCAGGACGAACCGCTCGAAGTCACCGCCGAGACGTTCGAGGACGAGTACCTCGGCGAGTGGCCGAACCTGACCCGGTTCGCTGACGACCGGGCGACGTGGGAACACGGCCTGCCCGACATGCTCGTCCCGTTCTTCGACGCCCACCGGTACATCGAGTGGGTGTTCGGAACCGACGGCTGCTTCGTGTCGCTCGGCCACGCCGACGGCGTCTGGATCTTCCAGATCGCCGAAGAACCGAAGATGGACGGCCCGGTCATCATGACCCGCACCGAGGCGGACCCCGAATGACCCGAGACGCATCACTCACCGGCAACGAAGTCGCCCGAGCGATCATCGCCGTCGACGAGTTCTTCTACACCGACGACATGGTCGACGTGTTCCAGTACGGCATCATGGTCACCTGGTGCGAACCGGCGATGCTACGCGAATGGATCGCGGTCCTCATCGACGACTGCGCCTCGATCGGCATCCCGTTCGACGACGTCCACGGCACCGTCCTGCTCTCGTCGATGTACGCACTCGCCGCGCAGCACGAAGCAGGCGTCCACGTCATTCCCCGCCCACCGATCGACGACGACACGGTCGTGATCGTCTGCCATTCCGACGGCGGCGTTCACCTCGCTATCGGAGATGGTGAAGCGTGGGACCCGACCATGTGGCATCTGCGGTTCGGCCCGAGGGGAGCAGCATGACACCCGACGAAGTCGACCACGGCCTCACCCTCGACGAACTCGTCGAGGCGCTACTCGACACCCGTGAGCGCATCATCCAACTCCGGGAACACGAACAGTTCCTCGTCAGCGAGATCCACGATGCTGCCCCCAGCCGCAAGACCGAGACGACGTTCGGCCTGGTCGAAGTGTCGAAGCGCCGCAACCGCCGCTGGGATCACGACGAGGTCACGAAGCACGTCGTCGCCCGCGCCCTCGACGAACGTGTCGTGAACGCCGACACCGGCGAGGTCGAACCGTCGTGGGTCGCCGTCGCCCGCGCCCTCCGCGAGTGCGCCGGGATCGGCTACTGGCGGGTCAACGCCTTGCGGGACCGTGGCCTCGACCCGGACGAGTTCGCCGAGACGACCAGCGAGGCAAGGTCGGTTCGCATCCTGTAGGCTTCGGCCCACATAGAGATCTGGGCCGGGAGCATGGTGCCTCGGGAGAGCCGAGTGACAGGTTGTGCCTCGTGGTGGGGCGGTTGCCTCATGAAACACTCCCGGCCCAACATCTCGAAGAATCTTCCCCGCCGGTGTTGACAACCACGCATGAACCGTGGTTATACTGACCAACATGAACAACAACACCACCACCAACCGCCCCGAAGTCACCACCGCACCGTTCGTTCGTTGCCACGGCGAGGAACCCCGAGGTCACGGCTTCTGGGCCTTCCAGGCTTCGACCACCCGCACCGCGTTCGATCGCGACTGCAACGGCCACCCCGAGTTCTTCAACGGCACCTTCACCGAGGCTGCCGCCCAGGCTCGCAAGCACTTCGCCGACGCCGACTTCGTCGCCGCCCTCGGCTGAGTCCATAACCAACCACCACCACGATCCAAGGAGGATCACTATGACCACACCAACCACCACCAACGACCACACAAACTTCGAGACGTGGGCGTTTTATACCCACGTCACTCAGACCGAGCGACTGCTCAACGAGGCACTCACCATCGCCCGCCCCCTGGTCGAGCAGGACTTCCACCCGGCCGTCGTAGGCGACCACGTCGTCCGCTACTTCCAAGAGTGGTGCTGGGACACGATCCACGCTTGGGTCGTGTACGACGACCCGCAGCCGTGGAAGGACGCGACGCTGATGGCGAAGGACGTCGGGTCCTGGTGGCGCATCGACGACGCCTCGATCGGCCGTCACCTCACCGAGTACGTGAAGGAGTCAGCGTGAAGATCGACGAGAGCCATGATCTGATCGTCGAGCCGGGACCGTACCCGCCCGGCGAAGGACCGCTCGACTACGCCGAGTGTTCCTACCACTGCCGGTCGCTCGACGCTCCGTGCGTCGTCGAGTGGCCTCCCGATGGGTGGGTCGAGGTCGACGAACCCGACCGGCGACGGTGGGAAACGACGCCACGCGAGATCAACGACATCGACACCTGCACCGAATGCGACACGCCTCTCGGGTTCACCGAGTCCGAGTACGAAGGCCAGTACGGCCTGCGCCTCGTCGAGGTGTGGGTCACGCCGTGGACCCACCCGGACTTGCCGAACGTCGTCGCTTGCGAGGACTGCACGATGATCGACTTGAACGGAGACGACCGATGAGTGAGACCCGCCGGGTGAAACGCTGGTACGGCTGGGCGATCGAGCCTGCCAGCGAGCCTGCACCACCGAAGCCAGGACCGAAGCCATCGAAGCCGCAACCGGCGAAGCGGACGAAGAAGCCATGCAGCGACTGCACGAGTCCGGCCTACGCCCGAGGGTGGTGCCGCCGCCACTACGAGCAGCACCGCGGAACGGACGAGTGGGATCGCCGTATCGCTACCCAACAGCCGCAGCACGGCACCCGCACCCGCTACGACAAGGGCTGCCGCTGCGACGCCTGCCGCCAACGCGAGTCCGAGTACCGGGCCGCGTGGCGGCTCCGTACCGGCAACGGCAAGACCAGCCGAGTCCTAGGAGGACAATCATGACCAACCGCATCATCGACGTGACCGCCGCCGCTGCCCTTCTCGGGTTCGTGTGGCTCGCCGTCACCCGCCTCGCCGTCGTGTTCGGCCCCGACGCCTGCTGGGGGACGTGCTGATGACTGAACGACACGACTGGCAAACAGTGCGCGACGAACTGACGCCCGAACTCCGTCGCCGGATCTCATGGCTCTACGAGGGCAGATGCGCCGTCTGCGGATCACGCGACCAGCCTCACGTCGATCACATCGTCCCCGTCTCTCTCGGCGGTCGAAGCTTCCCCGAGAATCTGTGGATCTTGTGTGCTGAGCACAACCGACGGAAGGGCGCGCAGTGGCCGACGTTCTGGCTGCGAGCGATGATCCTTCAACGAGACGAGATCCGAGTGACGAACGAACACGCTCGACGAGGATGGGGCGCAGAACGACGCGACCCGATCCTGGAGTTCGTCGCGTGGCATTGGGAGGGTGATCGCCGTCCGCACTTCCTCGACGTCGTCGACGCAGCTATCACGAGCGTCATACCTGATCCGGCCGACATCCCGGAGATCGCGAAGGTCTCAGCGATCGAGTACCTGTTCCCCTCGTGAATTACAGTCAACCGAACGAAGACATGCGGGTGACGCTCGACGACCTGACCGTCGTGGAACTCCGATGGTACTACCGGACCCTCGGCGGTCGGGTCGACACCTACGACCGGGACCGTCTCCGCGAAATGATCTCGGCCCTCTCTGCCGGAGACGTCCCACCCCACACCCCGAACGTCTCCGGCCACGACAAGGCGTAGTCGAGGCACGCCGCCCGAGCCGTACATCGACGACACACCGCACGGGCCTCTCGAAAGTCGGGCTGCTC
>JAERSO010000066.1 GCA_016845585.1 Acidimicrobiaceae bacterium
GTGCGTACATCGGGATTGGTGGCGAACCCGTGGAACGGAGCACCGTCGTAGGCGACCGTCATGCGGACGCGCACCTGCCCATCGGGCGGCGGGGCGACGGTCCGGGGGGCCATGTCGTCAGGCTAGGGCGACGGCCCGGACGTCGTCGCCGGGCATACGGCGAAAACGGCGAAGCGCCCCTCCGAGGAGGGACGCTTCGAACAACGTTCTGAACCGGTCGGAGCCGGACGAAATCAGACCAGCTCGACACGCGCCATCGGCGCGTTGTCCCCCGAACGAGGATCGAGCTTGATGATCCGGATGTAGCCACCCGGACGGTCCTCGTACCGAGGACCGATCTCGTCGAACAGCTTGCTGGCCATCTCACGATCGCGCAGGAACTTCACAACATTGCGGTGGTTGTGGACGCCACCCTTCTTGGCCTTGGTGATCATCTTCTCCGCCACCGGACGCATGGCCTTGGCCTTGGCTTCCGTGGTGGTGATCGCCTCGGCCGCGATGAGGCTGGCAACAAGGTTGGCCATCATGGCCTTCTGGTGGGCAGCGCTCCCGCCAAAACGGGCGCCCTTGCGAGGACGTGCGGGCATGATCAGTCTCGATTCCGGAGCGAGAGACCTCGCTCGTCAAGCTTCTCGATGACCTCGTCGAGGCTCTTTTGGCCGAAGTTCGTGATGGCCAGAAGGTCGTCCTCACTCTTCTGCAGCAGCTCGCCGACGGTGTTGACCTGGGCACGCTTGAGGCAGTTGCGGGGACGCTCGGAGAGTTCGAGGTCTTCGATGGGGAGTTCCATGTCCGGGCCGCCCGAGGCGACCTGAACAGCTTCGCCGAGCTCGAGGCCCTGCGGTTCGTCGCTCATCTCCTCAACGAGCTGCACCAGGGCCCGCAGGGTGCCGCCGGCCGACGCAAGTGCCTCGCGGGGGCTGATCGAACCGTCGGTCTCGATCTCGAGCACGAGGCGGTCGCAGTCGGTCGACTGCTCGACGCGAGTCGGCTCGACCTCGAACGACACACGCCGAACCGGCGAGTAGATCGAGTCGACCGGGATCACGCCGATGGTGGTGCCGGTCTTGTTCTTATCGGCCGAGACATAGCCGCGACCGTTCTGGACAGTCAGGTCGACGGCGAGCCGGCCCTTGCCGTTGAGGCTGGCGATCTCAAGATCACCGTTGAGCACCTCGACGTCGGGGTGGGGCTGGATGTCGGCGGCCGTGACCTCGGCGGCGCCACGAGCGTCAAGACGCAGGGTCACCGGCTCATCGCTGTGCACCACGAGGACGAGGTCCTTGAGGTTGAGGATGATGTCGGTGACGTCCTGAGCAACACCCTCGATGGTGTCGAACTCGTGAAGGGCGTCGTCGAAGCGCACCTGCGTCACGGCTGCGCCCGGGATGGACGACAGCAGTGTGCGGCGCAACGAGTTGCCGATGGTGTGGCCGAAACCAGGCTCAAGTGGCCCGACGGCGAAGCGCTGGAGGTTTCCCTCCGCCTCGTCGATGGCTTCGACAGTGGGTCGCTGGATGACGAGCATCGGTACCTCTGCTACTTCGAGTAGAGCTCGACGATGAGCTGTTCACGGACGGGGATGTCGATCTGCTCACGGATGGGCAGCTCGCGCACGGTGACCTGGAACTGCTCGTTGCGATCGAGCCACGCCGGGGGCGTGCGATCCAAGACGTCGAGGTTCCACTGTACGACGGTGAAGTCCTGCGCAGCAGGACGCAATTCGACCACGTCACCCTTGCGAAGGCGGTAGCTCGGGATGTCGACGCGGCGGCCGTTCACATTGACGTGACCGTGACCCACGAACTGGCGAGCCTGCGGGCGGGTGGCAGCCCACCCGGCGCGGTAGATCACGTTGTCGAGCCGAAGCTCAAGGAAGCGCAGCATGTTCTCGCCGGTCACACCCTGCCGACGCGAGGCCTCGGCAAAGATGTTGCGGAACTGCCGCTCGGTGAGGCCGTAGCTGAAGCGGGCCTTCTGCTTCTCCTGCAACTGCAGGAGGTACTCGGAGACCGAGCCGCGCCGACGCGAACGGCCATGCTCGCCCGGCGGGTACGGGCGCTTGTCGAGCGCGATGGTTTCGCCCTTCGTGCCCCAGATGTTGGTTCCCAGGCGCCGCGAGACGCGGGCGCGAGGTCCGGTGTAGCGCGACATGGTCAGGCCCTCCGACGCTTGTTGAGACGGCAGCCGTTGTGCGGAATCGGCGTGCAGTCCTTGATGCCGGTCACCTCGATGCCGGCCTGCTGGATCGAACGAATGGCGGTCTCGCGGCCCGAACCCGGGCCCTTGACCTGAACGTCGACCTTCCGGACGCCGTGCTCCATAGCGGAACGGGCGGCCCTCTCCGCGGCCCTCTGGGCCGCAAAGGGAGTCGACTTGCGGGAGCCCTTGAAGCCGACGTTGCCGGCGGACGCCCAGGCGATCACATCACCGCGCTGGTCAGTGATCGAGATGATCGTGTTGTTGAACGAGCTCTTGATGTGCGCCACGCCGTGCGTGACGTTCTTGCTCTGACGCTTGCGGGGCCGACGGCCACCGGCGGAAGGGTTCGCCATGGTTCCTACTTCTTCTTGCCCGCAATGGTCTTCTTGGGACCCTTGCGCGTACGAGCGTTGGTGTGGGTGCGCTGGCCGCGGACCGGAAGGCCACGACGATGACGGAGGCCCTGGTAGCAGCCGATCTCCATCTTGCGCTTGATGTCCTGGCTGACCTCGCGACGGAGGTCGCCCTCGACCCGCAAGTCAGCATCGATGACGCCGCGGATCTTCGCGATCTCGTCGTCGGTGAGGTCACGCACACGCGTGGTGGCGTCGATACCGGTGGCGTTGCAGATGTCGATCGCAATCGTCCGGCCGATGCCATAGATGTAGGTGAGGCTGATGCCCACCTGCTTGTCTCGGGGAATGTCTACGCCGCTAATGCGTGCCATGTCTCAGCCCTGCCTCTGCTTGTGACGCGGGTTTTCGCAGATGACCATGACGCGGCCGTGTCGGCGGATGACACGGCACTTGTCACAGATCTTCTTGACGCTGGGTCGAACCTTCATGTTGCTCCCGGCCGCCGGAGCGACCGAATCTGGTGGCCGGAACCCGGCCGGGTTGTCGAATGTGTCGGGTGATTCCGGGCCGATCGGCCGGGACTCACTTGTAGCGATAGGTGATACGACCACGCTGGAGGTCGTACGGGGTCAGCTCCACCTGGACGCGATCGCCAGGAAGGATGCGGATGTAATGCATTCGCATCTTCCCGCTGATGTGCGCAAGCACTTCGTGACCGTTCTCGAGCTCGACCCGGAACATGGCGTTCGGAAGCGATTCGGTAACGGTCCCTTCAAGGACGATGGCATCTTCTTTGGGCTTCGGCAGAGTTGAACCTCCTGAAAACACGGTGATCCAGCGGGATCCCCGTGGTGACCTTGGTGCAGGCCAGTCGACAACGCTACCGGACGTACCGGAGTCGACCAACCCGCTGTGGCCTCATGAGCTAGGCGTGCACCTAGGCCATTCGGCCGTCGATGGCCTCCGTGAGACGGGAGAACACCTGGTCCTCCTCGCCCAGACCGTCGACCGTGGCCAAAAGACCACGCTCGGCGAACCAGTCGAGCAGGGGTGCCGTCTGTTCCTCGTAGAGGGACAGACGGCGAGCGATGGCCTCTTCGGTGTCGTCTTCACGACCCCGAGCCATCATTCGTTCGGTGACCTCCTCGACGGGAACGTCGAGGTTGATCGCGATCGTGAGTTCCTGACCGAGGTCGGCCAGCATCGCTTCGAGCCCGTTGGCCTGGTCGGCCGTCCGGGGAAAGCCGTCGAGCAACACGCCACCCGACATGATGTCGGGCTTGGCGACCCGCTCGGCGACGAGCGGGATCATGACGTCGTCGCCGACGAGCCCGCCAGCGTTCATGATGCCGGCCGCCTGCCGACCCAGCTCGGTGCCCTCCTCGACGGCGGCACGAAGCACGTCGCCGGTGGAGAGATGCACACAGCCGTACTGCGCAGCGAGGCGAAGCGACTGCGTGCCCTTCCCCGAGCCCTGACGGCCCAGGATGACCATGCGAAGGGCGCTCACTTCAAGAAGCCTTCGTAATTGCGCATCATTAGCTGGCTGTCGATCTGCTTCATCGTCTCGAGCGCTACACCCGTGGCGATCAGCAACGAGATGCCGCCGAACGCAAAGCCACCAGCGCCGGCACCCGCACCCGACGAGGAGTCGGTGCCGATCGTGACCGCAATCAAGATCGACGGCACAAGGGCCACGGCGGCGATGAACATCGCACCCGGGAAGGTGATGCGGGACAGGATGCGGGCCAGGTAGCGCTCGGTCTGAGGGCCGGGGCGGATACCGGGGATGAAGCCACCCTGCTTGCGGATGGTGTCGGCCTGCTTGGCCGGGTCGAACGAGATCGC
>JAERSO010000067.1 GCA_016845585.1 Acidimicrobiaceae bacterium
CGAGCCGAGCCGGCAGACTCCAAGGCCCGCCGACCTTGCGCTGCACGGAGCGGAACGCATCGGCTGAGGACTCGAACTCCCGGGCGGCGTCGGCCTGCGCACCGTCGGAGGCGAGCTCAAATCCCCCTCTGGCGTGGTCGACTCCCCGGTTCACGTCCCCGACCGCGAGGATGGCGACGACGGCGAAGACCATCGACGCGAGGGCGGCCGCGCCGACCACTGCGCCAGCGACGTTGGCGATGATCCTCACTCGGCCGTCGGGAAGGTGGCGAAGGCCGGAGATGGTCATGGGCGCGGTCACGACCGCCGCCATCAGGGTGGTCGATCCGTGGAACGGTCCGGCGCCGAGGCGGCCGACATGCCACGCGAGGATCGCCCCGCACATCGCGCCGACCCAGCGACGCCTGCCGGTCAGCAGCGCGAAGCCCGCGAGGGCCACGGCGATGCCGACGCCGGCGAGGGCGGTGAGGTCCGGACTGAACCAGACGGCGATCAGCGCACTCAGCATCCAGGAGTTGCGACGACCCCGGCTGGAGGCGATGGCGACGGCTGCTCCGATGGCCGTGACGTAGGCGGTGTCGACACTGGCCAAACCCGTCGGGGCGGCGCCACCGAATGACGCGGCAAAGCCACCCAGCGTGGCGATGATGGCGATCGCCTGTCGCTCGTCGCGGCCTGTGCGTCGGACGCGTCTGGGGGTGGCGTGACGGGGCTCTATGGCTCACGACCGTACAAAACGTGCCGATAGAGCTGGTGGAGGGTCTCCGACGGCGACCCGGTACACGACCCGGCTCGCCGGGGTGAGTCCAGACACTAGGAACGTGATGCGAACGCTGAGTGACATGCGTGGTGGGAGACTGGGGCCACGTTTCCAGATTCCCGGCATGGTGCTGGCCGGGGTGGATGCCCTGGCCTGGTGTGTGGGGATCGTCGCCGCGATGGCGATGCGATTCGATTTCAACCTGTCCCTGTGGCAGCCATGGCGTCCCGAGACGCTCGCCTCGGTCGCCGTACTGGCGATGGTGGCGACCGGGATTCCATCCGGGTTGTATGGCGGCCGGTGGCGTCGCGGCAGCCTTGACGAGGGCCTGGCCCTCTCACGGGCGATGGGGATCGTCGCCGCGATCCTGATCGCGACCAACGAGCTGATCGGCATCACCCGCATCGTCCCCATCAGTGTGGTCGTCGGAGCTGCCCCGGTTGCCTTCTGTATTGCCGGTGCCGCTCGATTCCTCGAACGACTCGTCGTGCTACGCGGAATGCGACGGGCCCGCCATGGAGCGACTCCGGTGCTCATCTTCGGTGCGGGGGACGGCGGGCGACAGGTCGTGTCGTCGATGCAGAGCGATGAGTCGGGCCGGTTCGCCCCGCTCGGGTTCATCGATGACGATCCCACCAAGCGCAACCTCCGACTCAGCGGTGTGCCGGTCCTCGGCAATCGTGATCGACTGATCACGGTCGCCGAGCAGTCCGGTGCGGAGATGCTGATCGTCGCCGCCCCGTCGATCACCAGTGACTCATTGCGCGACCTCTCGGCCCGCGCCCTCGCGGCGGACATCGCGGTTCGCATCGTGCCGCCCGTGACCGAGCTGATCGACGGCAATGTCGGCGCCGATGATGTTCGTCCGCTCACCGAGGCCGACCTGCTGGGACGACATCAGATCGACACCGACATCGATGCCATCGCCGACTATGTGACCGGACGGCGTGTCCTCGTCACGGGCGCCGGTGGCTCGATCGGTTCGGAACTGTGTCGACAGCTTCATCGCTTCGGCCCGGAGTCGCTGATCATGCTCGATCGCGACGAATCGGCCCTCCACGGTGTGCAGATGGCGACCGAGGGCCGGGCCCTCGGCTCGCCAACGACGTGGCGATGTACCGGCTGAGCTACAGCGATCTCGACGAAGCGGCCGCAGCGATCGAACGACTGATGGGTTAGGCCCCGCGGCGGGCCCGCCGCCGCTCGGCCATCGATGGCAGGTCCTCGGGCCGCGGGAGGCCCTTGCGACGGCGCTTCTCCTCGTACTGCGTTTCATCGGCGGCACGGAGGAGCTGACCCGGCGAGGAGATGTCGTGCGTGGCGAATGCGATGCCGCACGACAAGGAGCGACCGGGACCCGTGGCAGCGAAGAGTTCCTGCGCGCCCTGAGCGACCGGCTCGGCACTGAGCATTCCGCCACCGTCGAGGATGACGCAGAATTCGTCACCACCGATTCGACAGACCGTCGAGCCTTCAACCGGTCCCGCTGCGGTGGCCAGAGATCGGGCAGCGTGAACGAGGAGGTCGTCGCCGGCCGCGTGTCCGTCGGTGTCGTTCACGGCCTTGAGACCGTCGACGTCGCACATGATCAACGCGACGTCCTGGCGGTCGATCGGGGAGCGGCCGAAGATCTGGGCGAGTTGCTGCTCCAGGACACGCCGGTTCCCGAGGCCGGTCAGCGGGTCCCGAAGGGCGAGCTCTTCGAACTCGGCGATGCGTTCGGCCTGCGAGACCGCGGCCGCGACATGGGTGGCGACGAGGCGCAGCGTCGAGAGATCGTCGTGATCGAGCAGCCCGACGTCGGCGACCGTCGTGGCCCAGACGACACCCCAAACGCTGTCGCCGATGATGATCGGCCATGCCGCCTCGGAGCGCAGACCGCGTCGGTGCAAGGAGATGGTGCCCGGATCGTCCGCCCGGCTCTCGTCGGTGGAGCGGACAAAACCCTGACCTCCGAGCAGTCGTTCGAGGCCCGGCCGGTCGTCTTCGCGATGGGACTCATCACCGGGAAAACGTTCACCGGCGGTGCCGGTGTTGACCAGGATGTCGAGTGAGCGTTCCTCGTGATCGAGCCGACCGATGCTGATGAACGAGGCGCTGAGTGCCCGCTTCGCCTGGTCGGCGATCACCGTCAACACGTCGGTCATGTTGTCGGCGGCGCGGATGGCGGCACCGATCGAGACGAGTGCCTCGACCGGCGAGTTGCGTTCGGTCGGCACGAAGCGGTCGAGGCCGCCCAGGACCTCGCCGAGATCGAGTTCGCCGGTGAGTGGATCGCCTGACTCGAGTTCGAGCGCCGCGGCCGCGCCGAGATCCGGGTCGAGTGCGGTGCCCAGTAGTTCGTCGACACGGCGCCGGCGCGCGGTCCAGTTGGGGGCGGCCCCCGCCGACGGGTGGCCGACCAGGGTGGCGGCCAGGGACAACAGACGCGCCGACAACGGGATGTCGGGGCCGCGAAGCGCGTGCGGCCCACCGCTGCCATCCCAGCGTTCGTACTGGTGGCGCACCGCGTTGGCGCATCCACCGAGACCGGGCAGTGACTTCAGCATGTTCGACGAAAGCACGGCCGAGGCCGGGTCAGGCACGATGTCGACGGTGCCGACAGGTCGAACATGGGTCAACAAGATGCCGATCTCGGCCAGCAGCGCGCCGGTGATCGCATCGACACGATCCTGGATCGGCGACCCTGCGGCGACGGCGATTCGGTCGACCAGATGGGCCCGCAACGCGGCACGCCGTGCGGCGGACGGGTCGAAGACATCGAGCGCCTGGGCGAGAGCCGTGACCGACGCACGAGCCGAGCGATCGAGCGGCCGGTTGGCGGCGTCGCTCGCGCGCTCAGGCGCGTCGGTGAACAACTGCTCCATTGCACGCGCCTCCTCGTAACCGGCGTTCTCTCTGCCATTTGTAGCAGATCGGAACGGTCACAGAAAGTCTAGCAAACGACCACAGAGGGTGGTTGTTGCTCAGGCGTCGATCAGGGCGTTCATTCGATCGGTGAGACCCGTCTCACCCATCGCGCCGATCACGATCTCCACCGATCCGTCGTCGTTGACGAACGCGAATGCGGGCTGGCTGCCAACGCCGAATGCCTCCCAGACCTCACCGTCGAGATCGGCGAGGTGGGGGAATGCGCCGACACCATTGTTGGTGACGAATCGCCGCATGGGCGAGAGGTCGTCACGACCGGAGACACCAACCACGTTGACCTGTCCGGCGAATAGTTCCTGCACCGATGCGACCGCACCGGATTCTCTGACGCACGTCGGTCACCACGGCGCCCAGAACCACAGAACGAGGTCCTGGCCGGCGTAGTCGCCCGCCTCGAAAGCAGAGCCGTCGACCGTCTCGCCCGCGAACGTGAGCGGCCAGTCCACGCCGGAGTCCTCATCCGCGACGGCTTCGTCCTCGGCGGGTGCCGCGGACCCGCCACCGTCGGTTTCGCTGTTGGCGGCATCGCTGCCGGTGTCGTCGGACTCGGGTGTTTCGCCGCCGTCGGCGTCGTCGGCGAGAGCCGTCTCGGCATCGGGCACCGAAGCGCTGTTCTCGGTCGTCGGATCATTCCCGCAGGCAGCGGCGAGGAGTATGACGACGAACACGCAGGGGAGAATTCGTTTCACGGAAGTCCATAGTGAACATTGTCCGGTCATACTTGGGGTCAGCCCGTCGAAATCGATCGAATCGCGACACATGAGCACCCGCAAACTGATCCTCACCGCCCTTCTGTGCGGGATGGCCATCCTGATCGCCGGTGCCATCCAACTGCTCGACATCCTCACCTCCTGACGCCGCCCTCACGGCGGGCGGCGTCTCTCCGACCCGTGTGCGATTCGGCCGATAGGGTGTCCGCAACCTGAGGAGGTGAGTGCGACGGACGCACAGCATGATGTCCTCGTCATCGGCGGAGGACCCGGCGGCTACGCCGCAGCGCTCTACGGAGCCGGAATCGGGCTCGATGTCGGGCTCATCGAATACAACATTCTCGGCGGCACCTGCCTGAATGTCGGGTGTATCCCGGCCAAGGAACTCCTGGAGACGGCCCACGTGTTCCGCACCGTGCAGCACGCCGCCAACTTCGGCGTGAACGCCTCCGAACCCGAACTCGACTGGTCGGTCACGCTCCAACGCAAGCAGGGGATCATCGACCAGCTCGTGGGCGGACTCGGGAGCCTTCTGAAGTCGCGCAACGTCACCGTCTATGACGGCACGGGTTCGCTCGGTCCCAACCGCACGGTCACCGTTTCCGGCGCCGATGGGCAACAACTCACCCTCACCGCCAACTCGGTCATTCTCGCCACGGGCTCGCAACCTCGCACCCTTCCGGGTTTCGACATCGACGGTCGGCTCGTGGTCACCTCCGACGAGATGCTCTCGATCGAGTCCCTGCCCGCCTCGGGGGTCGTCATCGGTGGCGGCGCCATCGGGTGCGAATTCGCGTCGATGATGGGTGACCTGGGCGTGGATGTCACCGTGCTCGAGGCGCTCCCGCAGATCCTCACCGGCTGTGACCCCGACGCCACCCGAGTGGTCGAACGTTCGTTCAAGAAACGCAAGATCGCCACCCGCACCGGGGTCATGGTCGCCGGGCACACCCCGTCATCGGACGGCCGCTCCACGACAGTCGCGTTCGGAGACGGTGAGTCCGTCGAGGTCGAGCTCGTCGTCATGTCGGTCGGTCGCCGACCCTTCGCCGACCTCTTGGGCCTCGACGGCACTGCCGTGCAGCTCGATGAGCGCGGTTTCGTCGTGGCTGACGAACGGTGTCGCACCGCTGAGCCGGGCGTCTGGGCGGTGGGCGACATCATCAACACACCGGCCCTTGCCCACGTCGCCTTCGCTGAAGGAATGCTCGCGATTCGAGACATCCTCGGCGAGGAGCCGACGCCGCTCGATCACCACGGCACGCCGTGGTGCATCTATTGCCATCCGGAGGTGGCCTTCGCCGGCCACACCGAGGCGTCCGCCAAAGAGGCGGGCTTCGACGTGGTCACGTCCAAGCACTCGTTCATCGGCAACGG
Organism: Acidimicrobiaceae bacterium; assembly: GCA_016845585.1. GTDB lineage: Bacteria > Actinomycetota > Acidimicrobiia > Acidimicrobiales > Aldehydirespiratoraceae > JAACCU01. The sequence goes on from JAERSO010000067.1 coordinate 5,779, forward strand.
CCGCGCCAAGATCGTCGGCGAGACCGACGGCGTGGTGAAGGTCATCGCCGAGAAGCGCCCCGACGGCACCGGAGGCCGGATCCTCGGCGTCCACATGGTCGGCCCCTGGGTCACCGAACAACTCGGCCAGGGATACCTCGCCGTGAACTGGGAGGCCACCGTCGACGACGTGGCCGCATTCATCCAACCCCACCCCACCATGAGCGAGATGTTCGGCGAGACGGTCATGTCGCTCACGGGCCGCTCGCTCCACGGTTGAGCAAGGAGCCACAGATTCATGGCTGATGTCACAATGCCCCAGCTCGGAGAGACGGTCACTGAGGGCACGATCACACGCTGGTTCAAGAACGTCGGCGATTCGGTCGCGATGGACGAGATCCTGTTCGAGGTTTCGACCGACAAGGTCGATTCCGAGGTCCCGTCACCGGTCGCCGGCACACTGATCGAGATTCTGGCGAACGAGGGCGACGTGGTCGAGGTCGGCCAGGTGCTGGCCCGAGTGGGAAGCGCCGACACCGCGCCGGCCGCCGCGCCCGCCGCCCCATCGCCGGAGCCGGTCACGGCTGCGGCGCCGCCGCCGGCTGCGCCCCCGGTCGAACCTCCGCCAGAGCCCCCGGCTGCTCCGGCACCACCGGCGGAGGGTCTGATCCTCTCACCGGTCGTTCGTCGCCTGATCGCCGACAACGGCCTCGACGTCAACACGCTTTCCGGCACCGGTGTCGGCGGTCGGATCACGCGAGCCGATGTCGAGCGTGTCATTCAGTCACAGGCGGCAGGGACGACACCAAGCGCCGCTCCCGCGGCTCCTGTGGCGCCGCCGCCTGCCGCGGCAGCAGCCACTCCTGCACCTGCTGCGGCGCCCGCGGCTGCTCCTGTGGCGGCGCCCGCGGCCCCGATCGCCGCGCCAGGGTCGCGCGACGAGATCGTGCCGATCAACAACATCCGCAAGCGCACGGGCGAGCACATGGTGATGTCGAAGTCGACCTCACCGCACGTCCTCACCGCGATGGAGGTCGACTACGAGCGAGTGGAACACGTCCGTCGGGCGAACAAGGCGGGCTGGAAGGCCGAGGAGGGTTTCAGCCTCACCTATCTGCCGTTCATCGTTCGTGCAGTTGTCGACGCGCTGCGCGATTTCCCACATCTGAACGCCAGCTTCGGTGGCGACCATCTGGTGGTTCACGACGACGTCAACCTTGCGGTCGCGGTCGACATCGACTTCGACGGTCTGTTGGCCCCCGTGGTCAAGGGCGCCGGCGGCAAGCGGCTTCGCCAGATCGCTCGCGACATCGTCGACGTCGCGGCCCGCACCCGCACGAAGCAGCTCACGCCCGACGACCTGACCGGCGGCACGTTCACACTGACCAATGCCGGCCAGTACGGCACGATGATGCAGTTCCCGATCATCAATCAGCCCCAGGTGGCGATCCTCTCCACCGACGGCGTGAAGCGAAAGCCCGTCGTCGTCACCGATGAGTTCGGCAACGAATCGATTGCCATCCACTCGGTCGGTGTCCTGGCCCTGGCGTGGGACCACCGCGCCTTCGACGGTGCCTACGCCGCCGCGTTCCTCCAGCGGATCCAGGAGATCATCGAGACCCGCGACTGGGAGGCGGAGATCCACTGACCGCTGCCGTTCGCGCCGACGTCGAGCATTACCTGAACCTGCGGGTTCGCTGGCTCGGCCGAGTTCGGTATCGCGACGCGCTGGCGCTTCAGCGCCAACTCGTCGCCGGTCGGAACGATCACCTTCTTCTTCTCGAGCACGATCACGTCGTCACGCTCAGCAATCGCACACCTCTCGAGCATCTGCTCGTCGATGTCGAGTCCCTGGGCGCAGATGTCGTCCACACCGACCGGGGCGGCGACATCACCTATCACGGGCCCGGTCAGCTGGTGGGGTATCCGATCCTCACGGTGCCCGGCAAACGCGGGGGCGGGATGGCCGACACCGCTGCCTATGTCGACGGCATCGAGCAGTTGCTCATCGATGTACTGGCCGACATCGGACTCGCGGGCGATCGCATTCCGCGGTCGAATGGTGTGTGGCTCGATGCGCAGGGTCCCCGGCCCCGCAAGATCGCGGCAATCGGGGTTCGTCTGTCGCGTGGTCGATCCATGCACGGCTTCGCGCTCAACGTCGACCCTGATCTCGGCTGGTTCAACCGGATCGTGCCCTGTGGAATCACCGACAAGGGCGTGGCATCCCTGGCCGCCGAGGGTGTCGACATCTCGATGCGCGAGATCGTGGATCTCGTCGCGGAGAAGGCGGCGGGGCGGTGGGGCCATGATCGGCCGATCGACCGGGCGGACGTGGCCTGGAGGGTTCCCTCTGATGACATGGCGCCGTTCACCCGCGGTGAGGGGGCCGGTACGCCCATCGGACAGCAAGGCGTCGGCTATGGCGAACAGGCCGACGGAACCTCCGTGCGATTGCTCGGGCGCCTGGCCGAAGCCGGCGTGGCCGACGATCCGGTTCGTCTGAAATCCCGCAAGCCCGAATGGATGCGTGTCCCGCTCGACACCGGGCCGACCTACCGCGAGATCAAGAAGACAATGCGTGAGCTCGAGCTCGTCACCGTGTGCGAGGAAGCCGGCTGCCCCAACATCTCAGAGTGCTGGAACGACGGCACGGCCACGTTCATGATTCTCGGGGAGCGATGCACCCGGGCATGTGGGTTCTGCCTCGTCGACACCCGCAAGCCGGAGCCCGTCGATCCCGAGGAGCCCGCTCGAGTGGCCGAGGCAGTCGATCGCATGGGCCTGAAACACACCGTCGTCACCATGGTGGCCAGAGACGACCTGCCCGATGGGGGAGCGGCTGCCGTCGCTGACACCGTCGCCGCGATTCGGGCACAGGTCCCGTCAAGTCGAGTCGAGGTGCTCGTCTCGGACTTCAAGGGTGACGATCATGCGCTGCAGACGGTCTTCGATGCGCGGCCCGACGTCTTCAACCACAACATCGAAACGGTTGCCCGGCTCCAGCGTGCGGTTCGACCCTCCGCGGGATACGCCCGTTCTCTGTCGGTGCTCGCCCGCGCCAAGCAGGACGGACTCGTCACCAAGTCGTCGATCATCGTGGGGATGGGTGAGACCGACGACGAGGTCGTGCAGACGCTCGCCGACCTCGCTGCGGTGGGTGTCGACATCGTCACCATCGGCCAGTACCTGCGGCCGACGTCGCACCACCTCCCGGTGGCGGTCTGGTGGGAGCCGAAGGTGTTCGCCCGCTGGAAGGAGCAGGGCGAGGCGATGGGCATCGACCATGTCGAGTCCAGTCCGCTCACCCGGTCGAGTTACCACGCCCGCGAGGCCGCCGACGCCGCTGCTTTGTGATGTCGGGGTCAGGCCCCAACATCACAGAACTCAGCGGCGGGAGTTGATGACGCCCGTATCGAAGCCGGCGAGGTGGAGACCGCCGGCGAAGCGGGCGTGCTCGATCTTGGTGCAGCGATCCATCACCACATCGAGTCCGGCCGACGCGGCGGTCTGGGCGGCGTCGGCGGACCAGAGCCCGAGCTGCGCCCAGAACACCTTTGCACCGAGGTCGGCCGACTCCTCCGCGATCGGGGGAAGGTCGTCGCTGCGGCGGAACACGTCGACCATGTCCGGCACCACCGGAAGGTCGGCGAGCGAGGGATAGACCGTCTGGCCGAGGATCTCGGTCTCACGCGGGTTGACCAGGTACACGTCGAAGTCGGCGGAAGAACTCATCAGGTAGGTGGCCACGAAGTAGCTGGCCCGCGCCGGGTTGGACGACGCACCGACGATCGCGATCGAGCGCGTGTCATCGAGAATCCGCTTGCGTTGGTTGACCGAGGGCGGGTTCCAGCCGGGTACGGGGTCACGCATTGGCGAGTCCTTGATCGAGGTCGTACAGGATGTCGTCGAGATCCTCCAGGCCGACGGAGATTCGGACCATCTCCGGGGTGACGCCGCCGGCGGAGAGCTGTTCGTCGGAGAGCTGCGAGTGCGTGGTCGATGCCGGATGGAGGATGAGCGTCTTGGCGTCGCCGATGTTGGCGAGATGGCTGATCATCTCCAGCGACTCGATGAATCGGGTGCCGGCCTCACGGCCACCCGTCAGGCCGAAGGTGAACACCGCGCCCGGCCCGGTCGGCAGGTAGCGCTGCGACATCTCGTGATGTGGCGAGTCGGGAAGCCCGGCGTAGCTGACCCAGCTGACCCGGGGGTCCGCATCGAGCCATGCCGCGACCGCCTGGGCGTTCGCCACGTGGCCGGCCATGCGGTAGTCGAGTGTCTCCAGGCCCTGCAGGAAGAGAAAGGCGTTGAGGGGGGCAAGGGTGGCGCCCACATCGCGAAGTCCATCGCTGCGGAGCTTCGTGCAGTAGGCGTATTCGCCGAAGTTGTCCCACCAGCGCAGCCCGTTGTAGGTCGGCACCGGCTCGGTCATCTCGGGGAATCGGCCGGAGCCCCAGTCGAACGTGCCCGACTCGACCACCACGCCGCCGAGTGAAGTGCCGTGACCCCCGATGAACTTCGTGGCGGAGTGCACGACGATGTCTGCACCCCATTCCATCGGGCGGCAGAGCGCCGGGGTGGCGAAGGTCGAGTCCACGGCGAGCGGAACACCATGGGTGTGCGCCACGTCGGCCAGCGCGGCGATGTCGGCGATGGCGCCGGACGGATTGCCGATCGTCTCGGTGAAGATGAGCTTGGTCTCGGGACGGATCGCCGCGGCGAACGCATCGACATCGGTCGGGTCGACGAACGTCGTCTCGATCCCGAAACGGGCGAGGGTGTTGGAGAACATGGTGATCGTGCCGCCGTACAGGTGGCTGCTCGACACGATGTGGTCGCCGGCACCGGCAAGGGCTGTGACGCTCAGGAACTCTGCCGCGTGGCCGGAGGAGGCTGCAACGGCGCCGATGCCGCCCTCGAGGCTCGCCATCCGTTCCTCGAACGCAGAGACGGTGGGGTTGCCGAGCCGGGTATAGATCATCCCGTACTTCTGGAGGGCGAAGAGATCGGCGGCATCGTCAGCGTCCTCGAACACGTAGGAGCTCGTCTGGAAGATCGGTGTCGCCCTCGCCCCGGTCGTCGGGTCGGGGCGTGCACCGGCATGAAGGGCCCGGGTGCGAAAGCCCCACTCGTGATCGGCACCGGTTTCATCTGGCATCCCGCGACTCTAGGGGTGGCGGCGTCGAGGCCGTAGTCTCATGGCCATGTTCGCAACACGTCTCGACCGGGCCCGCGCCCGGATGGAAGCCGACGGGGTGGATGCCCTCCTCCTCTCAGTGGGCAGCGACCTGCCGTACTTCAGTGGCTACGAGGCCATGCCGCTCGAGCGGATCACGATGCTCGTGGTACCCCGGGAGGGCGACGCCACCCTGGTCGTTCCCGAGCTCGAGATCCCGAGAGTGCACGAGCGCCCGGATGTGTTCTCGATCCAGGGGTGGGGCGAGACCCAGGACCCCATCGCAATGATCGCCGCACTCGCCGGGTCGGCAGCTCATGTCGCCGTGGGCGACCACATGTGGGCGGGCTTTCTGGTGGACCTGACACAGGCCATGCCATCGACGACGTTTCGTCGGGCCAGCACGATCACCAGCCCGATCCGCTCGGTGAAGGACGCCGAGGAGGTCGAACGGCTCCGTGCCGCGTCAGCCGCGGTCGACCGGATCGCGGCACGTCTGCAGGGTGGGGACATCGAACTCGTCGGGAAGACAGAAGCTGAAGTCTCGGCCGAGCTCGGTCGTCAGATCGTCGACGAGGGCCACGACCGTGTGAACTTCGCGATCGTCGCCGCCGGAGAGAATGCCGCGAGCCCACATCATCACGCGGGGGATCGTGTGATTCGCGCCGGTGAGGTGGTGCTCTGCGACTTCGGCGGAACGATGGTCGGTGACGACGGAATCGGCTACTGCTCCGACATCACTCGTTGTGTGTGGACAGATGGCAACCCGGATCGCGAGTTGCTGGAGGCCTACGCGATCCTGCACGAGGCCCAGGCTGCGGGCGTCAAATCCGCCACGGTCGGCACGCCGGCTCAGGACGTCGATCGAATCACTCGCCAGAAGATCGTCGACGGCGGGTACGGAAGCCACTTCATCCATCGCACCGGCCACGGCATCGGGGTCGAGGCCCACGAGGACCCCTACATCGTCGAGGGCAACACTCAGCCGCTCGAACACGGACACGCGTTCTCGATCGAACCCGGCATCTACATCCCCGGGAAGTGGGGGATCCGTCTCGAGGACATCGTGGTGGCCAGCGACAGCGGCCCCGATCCACTGAACCTCGTCGATCACCAACTCGCTGTTCTCGGCTGATTCATGATCCGCCTCGACGGTGCGACCGTTCTCCTCCAGTGGGCCGCGGGTGGCTGGCTCTTCCTGTGGGTCACCACGCGTCGCCGTGAGGTCGGTCTCGGCTACGGCTGGCTCCAACGGCTGACGTTCCTCGTGCTCGCGGCGGGCTCGTTGGCCGCCGCGTTCATCACCACGCCGACCTGGAGCCGCGAGATCGCCACGATGGCGTTCATCATCGCCGGGGTCGGGGCGCTGTGGGTTTCGATCGGCCGCAAGGCCGCCGGGGTCGCAGGCCAACGAGAGGTCGTCGAGCGGCGCAGCGCTCGGGTCGCCGAGATGACCGGGATCGATCGCGACGAGCAGCGATTCGACAAGGACTCGGCGGAGTTCCCGCCAGTGCTCGACCTGATCGCATCCGGTATCGGGCTCATCGCGGTTGTGATCGCGTCGCTGGAAGCCGGTGGTCCCGCCGCACTCACGGTGTTCCGGGGGATCACGAGCGCCCTCTTCCTCGGCGTGGTGTCCGACGCCATGTTGCTCGGTCACTGGTATCTGGTGCAGCCAGGCCTGGCCCGGGCCCCGATCCTCGAACTCGTCCGGTGGACGGCTCTGCTGTGGGTTCCGGAGACGATCGCCATGTTGTTGCCAACGGGGATGGTGTCGGTTCTGAACGGCACCATCGACGACGCCTACAACGGGCTGCTCGGGTGGTTCTGGATCGCGTGCGTGGTGGCCACGATCATCCTCGTCGGGGTCACCCGCGCTGCGCTCCGCGAGCGTGAGTATTCGGCGGTGATGGCGGCGACCGGGCTGATGTATCTGGCGATTCTGACCGGGTTCGGTCAAGACCTCGTGGCGAGGGTCCTGTTGAATCCGTGAGTTTGCTCGATCTCCGACAAGTTGGTTGAAAAAGCGTACTTTGTGGCGAAGAATGCGATTCCGACCAATGAACTGGAGTCCCCCATGGAAGTGACAGACGCGCTCGCCGAGACAACCGGAATCGTCGACGGCCTCGTCGCCGGGCTCACGCCCGAGCATCGCGAGATGAAGACGCCGTGCAAGAAATGGACGGTGCACGACCTCGTCAATCACATGGCCAACACCTCGAAGGCGGTGGCCGCGATGGCGAGCGGCGACATGTCGCTGATGCCCGGCGACGGTGTCGATCACCTGCCCGAGGGTCCGGTCAACGGCTGGAACGACGGAAAGATGGCGATCACTGGCGCAGCCGGTGGGGATCTCGACACCGTGCGCCAGACACCCTTCGGTGAGGTGCCGGGATCCATGGTGCTGTCCGTGGGTGTGGCCGACCTCCTGACCCACGGGTGGGATCTCGCCCAGGCCACCGATCAGCACATCCACGCCAGCGATGAGCTGGTGGCTACCGCGCGCAGCACGTGGGCGATGGTCGTGCCGCCCGAGGCCCGTGATGGAGACCGCTTCGACGCCGAGCAGCCGTGTCCGGAGGGTGCTTCCGCGCTCGACCAACTGGCGGCGTTCACCGGGCGCAGCGTCTCCTGAACAAGGGGTCCCGGGTGCGTCTGACCGAGCATTGGGCGCACTCGGACTACCCTTTCTGTCACGCCTAGAGCGATCTGGAGCGGATCGATCAGTTTCGGTCTGGTGAACATCCCTGTTGGCCTCTACAGCGCGGTCTCGCGCAAGACGGTTCGGTTCAACCAGATCGACTCCGCCACCGGGTCACGGGTCAAGCAGAAGCGGGTCTCGGCCGCCGACGGGGAGGAAGTCCCTTACGAACGGATCGTGAAGGGATTCGAGCTGCCGAGCGGCGACTTCGTCACGATCTCCGATGAGGAGATGGCCGAACTCGATCCCGACGCCGTGCGCACGATCGACATCCACGAATTCGTGGATCTCGCCGACATCGATCCGGTCTTCTACGACAACGCCTACCACCTGGTGCCCGACGAGCAGACGGCCAAGCCGTACAAGCTTCTGGCCAACGCGATGGAGGAAGCGGGCAAGGTCTGCATCTGTCATTTCGTCATGCGGTCCAAGCAGTATCTCGCCGCCGTGCGCCCCAAGGACGGGCGGTTGCTGATGTCGACGATGGTCTACGCCGATGAGGTCGTCGACCACACCGAGATCGGCGGATTCGACTTGTTGGACGACATCTCGATCGATCCCAAGGAACAGGCGATGGCCGAGCAGTTGATCGCCACCCTCGACTCACAGTTCGATCCGAGCAAGCACAAGGACACCTACCGAGAGGCCGTTCTGGAGCTCATCGATCGCAAGGCGGCGGGGGAGACGGGTGACGCACTCGTGCCTGCCCCGGCACCCTCGTCTGACAAGGTGATCGACCTGATGGCCGCGCTCGAGGCATCGGTTGCCGAGGCGAAGAAGGCCCGCGGCCGGCATCCCGCCACCGGTCGCTCGACGACCAAGGCGAAAGCCGCAAAGAAGGCGGCGAAGAAGTCGGTGAGCAAGACCGCCAAGCGAGCCCGCAAGTCGGCGTGACCCCCCGACACCACCAACTGGCGGCACATATGGTCGGAGACCGGTGCTTTGTGCCGCCGGTTCGGCGTGGTCGGGCGTCTCGTGGCTGAGGTCGAGCGTGTTCATGTGGAGATCGACGGCCATCGGCTCTCGGTCAGCAATCTGGAGAAGGTGCTGTACCCGGTGGCGGGGTTCACCAAGGCTCAGATCATCGACTACTACGTGCGCATCGCGCCGGTGATGTTGCCCCATGTCGAGGATCGCGGAATCACCCTCCGCCGGTGGCCCAACGGTGTGACCGAGCAGTTCTTCTTCGAGAAGCGTTGTCCCTCTCACCGTCCTGGATGGGTTGGAACGTGTCTGGGTCCCGGTGATCGTCGTGGCGGAATCGAGTACTGCCGGCTCGACTCGATCGCGGCCTTGGCATGGACCGCCAATCTGGCCGCCCTCGAGATCCACTCGCCGATGGCTCGCTGCGGGGAGATCGATTCGCCGACGATGCTGGTGTTCGATCTCGACCCCGGCGAGCCGGCGACGATCACCGAATGCTGTCAGGTCGCCATGGAGATCCATGACGTTCTGGACACCGTGGGACTCTCGGCGTTCCCGAAAACGTCGGGGAGCAAGGGGATGCAGCTCTACATCCCGCTGAACACACCGCACGAGCACCACCATTGCGCCGACTTCGCTCTCGCGGTCGCCCAACTCCTGGAGCAGAAGCTTCCGAAGTTGGTGTTGTCGAACATGGCCAAGGCCGCCCGGAAGGGAAAGATCTTCATCGACTGGAGTCAGAACTCCCGCCACAAGACCACGATCGCCCCGTACTCGTTGCGAGCCAAGGATCGGCCGACGGTGTCGACACCGCTCACCTGGGAAGAGTTGGCCGAAGGTGCCGAGGGAGAGCCGCTGGTGTTCGAGGCCGGGGATGTCCTGGAACGAGTCGAGGAGCACGGCGATCTGTTCGCCCACACCCTCACACTTGAGCAGGAGCTGCCCGTCGGCGGATCGAGAAGCTGAGCGAGAGCGGCATTCGGCCCGATCATCACGGTCGCCGGAGGTAGAGTGCTGTCAGACCCCTACGGCATCATGCGGGGTGAATCGCACCGATCGGTTGTACGCGCTCGTCGAGGAACTCCGGGCGGGCGCTCCGGGTTCGCGAACCGCCAGGGAGCTGGCCGAGCGCTTCGAGGTCTCCACTCGTACGGTCGAGCGAGACATCCTGGCGCTTCAGGAGGCCGGCGTTCCGATCCACGGCGCCGCAGGTCGCCGAGGGGGCTATTCGATCGATCCTGCCCGCACGCTGCCTCCGGTGAACTTCACTCCGGCCGAGGCGCTGGCCGCGGCGATTGCGCTGGCCGACATCACCGGCCCGTTCGCCGCGGCAGGCCGAATGGCGCGCAACAAGGTCCTCGCGGCGATGTCGGGCTCAGACCTGGAAGCGACGAGGTGTCGAGTCGATCGGTCGAGCCGGTCGGCGTGGTGAGCCTGGACGAGGACTGGTATCTCGTCGGATGGTGTCGGCTCCGGTCCGACGCGCGCACGTTCCGACTCGATCGAATCCGGCGAGCCGAACTCACCGATGAAACGGCACCGGTCCGCGATCCCGATCGTTTCCTCGAGTTCATGCCGTGGCTGATCGAACGTCCTGGACCGTTGCACTGATCGCGGCCGCAATCCCGACAGGCCCCTGTCGGTGTTTGGGACGACAATTCCGAGGCGCATGGGAAACCCCGACAGCGGGTTGTCGCCACGCACCTCGACGATGACGCTCCGAATCCCCCCAATCGGGATCCCTGAAGCAAGAGGAGCAACATCATGACCAACATCACCGCCGCACCTGTCGGCTGGTTCGAGATCGCGGGCAGCGACATCGAGAAGGCTCAGGCCTTCTACGGCGATCTGTTCGGCTGGCAGTTCAGCGATGGGTCGACCGGACCGAGCTATCGCATGGTCGATGCCGGCCAAGGACCCGGCGGCGGCATCACCACCGCCGAGGGTGGCCTTCCGTCCACGTATGCGATCTTCTCGATCGTCGTGCCCGACGTTGCGTTGACCTGCGAGCAGATCAAGGAGCGCGGCGGTCGAGTCCTCGTTGGTCCTGCGGAGGTCCCCGACAGTGGGGGCCTCGTGTTCGCCAATGTCGAGGATCTCGATGGCAACCACTTCGGCGTCTTCTGCCCACCGGCGGGCTGACGCTTCAGCCTCCACCCAGAAGGAGGAACCGTCGGGCGGGCCGGATGTTCCGGTCCGCCACGGCGGGGTAGCTACAGTCTCGGACATGACGACCACGTTCATCGCAAGCCGTTCGATACCCAAGGCCGCGAAGGCCGCCGTCTCCATCGTGACCAGCGATGCCGTTGAGGCCGGAATCGCTGGTGTCGATGCCAAGCAGCTCGAGGCCGCCGGCTTCGAGGGAAACGGCGGTCAGACCCACACCTGGCCGGACAAGGGTCAGGTCAGAGCTCTGGTCGGAATCGGCGCAGCAGCAGATGTCGACACCAATGCCGTACGTGCCGCTGGCGCTTCGATCGGCCGCGGATTCAGTCGGCACGCGAGGATCGGTGTCGCTCTCCCCACGTCTGATCTCGACGCCGGCGCGGCCCGGCAGGCGGTTGCCGAAGGTCTCACGCTCGCCACGTACTCGTACACGACCTACAAGAGCGATGCGAAGCCGACCAAGCTCGGGAAGGTCGACGTCGCAGGTGCTTCCGGTGCTCGCGCCCAGGCCGCCCTCGATCGCGGCGCCGCGATCGCGGCCGGTCAGTGTTTCGCCCGCGACCTCGTCAATGAGCCGGGTGGCGATCTCACGCCGGCGGCCTTCGCCCGACGCCTCAACGCGATGGCGAAGTCGTCGGGTCTCACTGCCAAGGTCTGGGACGAAGCGGCCATCAAGAAGGGCAAGCTCGGTGGGCTTCTCGGCGTGAACCGTGGTTCCACGAATCCGCCTCGCCTCGTCGAACTCACCTACACCCCGAAGGGCAAGGCCTCCGGCACGCTGGCGCTCGTCGGCAAGGGGATCACGTTCGACTCCGGCGGCCTCTCGATAAAGACCGGGCAGGGCATGATGACGATGAAGTGCGACATGGGCGGCGGCGCCGCCGTTGCGGGAGCCATGTCGGTGATCAGTTTGCTCGGCGTGAAGGCGAAGGTCCGGGCGTTCATCCCGATGACCGACAACATGACCGGCGGCGACGCAACGCGTCCGGGCGACGTCCTGAAGATCCGCAACGGCAAGACCATCGAGGTGCTCAACACCGACGCCGAGGGTCGACTGATTCTCGCCGACGCGTTGTCACTGGCCTCCGAGGCGAAGCCGGATGCGATCGTCGATCTGGCGACGCTGACCGGTGCGTGCATGGTGGCGCTCGGCCCGAAGATCGCCGGGCTGATGGGCAACAACGACGAGTGGATCAGCCAGATCGAGTCGGCTTCAGCGGCCACGGGGGAGCGGGTCTGGCATCTGCCCCTGCCCGATGACTACAAGAAGCACTTCGAGTCGCCGGTTGCCGACATGAAGAACATCGGTATTCCGCAGGGCGGTGCGCTGACGGCGGGCCTGATCCTGCAGGAGTTCGTGGCCGACGGGATTCCGTGGGCCCACATCGACATCGCGGGCCCGGCGTGGACCGACGCCGGTGACGACGAGAACGCAAAGGGCGGCACCGGCTTCGGTGTGCGGCTCCTGGCCGACCTGGCCTCGAACTTCACCAAACCCTAAAGCGCCGAAGGGCGGCCCCGGAGGGCCGCCCTTCGATCAGATCTTGGCTGGATTAGCCGATCGCCGAGTCGACCTCGGAGAACTTGCTCGAAGCCGACTCGCCAAGGGCGGTCACGGCGGCGATGCAGACGACAGCGATGAGGGCCACGAGAAGGGCGTACTCAACGAGGCTGGCGCCACGCTCGTCGTCGATGCGGCTGGTGATCCAAGCGGAAAGGAACTGGTAAGCGGTGGTCATTGGGCGGACTCCCTTGTGTTCGATACTCACCACCACTCGGCGGTGAACCGTCAAAACTCCTTCGGCACGTCAGGCCCGATTCCTTATGCATCTCTTCACCCAATTTTGAAGTCGGAAGACCCATACCGCCGGCCAAATGGCCCAGATTCGGTGCTCAGGCGGCCGTTGGGCCGTGTTCGCGGTGCTGAATGTGGGTCGCCCAGGCCCATCGAACGGCTTCTGCGGCCACTGCCGGGGGGATGTTCCATGATGCGAGTTGGCCCTCTGCGACGGTGATCGTGTCGCCACATTCGACGAGCCCGAGTGCGAGTCGTCGGACCCGGTTGGTCGCGGCGTCGTTGGCTCGTGGGTGATGCTCGACATGGTGGCGATGTTCCGCCTGGAGCGTCTTCGGGAGATGGTTGACCTGGGTGCGGTTGAGCGGAGGGATGCCGCGACGGAGCTCGAGTGCGTTGCCTCGGCCGGCCCGGGCGGCGCCAAAGCGACAGGATCGCAGGATGGTGCGGGTCAGTGCGCTGTTGCGGCCGCCCTTGTGGCCGAGACCGAGGTGGCGGGCGATGGCGGCGAGTTCGAGCTCGACGGATGTGGACGCGGGTGTGCCGTCGAGATGGTCGGCGCAGTGACGGAGGAACACGATCGTGCTCGGGCCGAGAACGGGCAGCCAGAATCGCTCGACGTAGCGCGACCGTGGATCATGGCCGAGCTTGTCGAGCAGGGGATCGACCCACCGGCTGATGATGAGTGTGTCCGGTGTGTCGACTTCGGGTTGCGCAGGATTCGCCCTCGCGGCGGGGACAGGGACAGATGGGGTTGGATTCACGGGTGCTCCCAGGCATGGGTGAGTTGATGCCGGGGAAGCTGGAGTGAATTTCAGCGCATTTCATGCTGTCCTGTCAATAGTGTTCTGTCAGGCGTGTTCTGTCAGGCGTGTTCTGTCAGACCGTGTCCTGCTCGCCGGTCTCGGCATCGGCAAGCGCCTCGGGCTCGGCATCAGCGGGTGGCTCGGTCACCGGTTCGTTCGCCGATTCCGGTTCGGGGGCCGCGGCAGGCTCCTCGTCGACCACAGTGGCGCCGGCCGGTGGCGGACCCTTGGGTGCCTTGGCCGGGCCGTACGTTCCCCAGAGGGTGGCAGCCACGATGCCGACGATGAAGACGATGAACGGCGGCCATGTACCGAGGGCGGCGATGCCTTGACCGACGACGATCAGTGCGAGACCGAGGCCGAACGGGATGCCGTACAGGAAGGCTCGGATCGGGTGGCGCTTGGTGACGGTGTCCATATCAGACTCCTCCCCACGTCTTGGCGGGTCTGGCATTGAACAAGAGGCCGACGGTGGCCAGGAACACGAGTGCGGCGCCCGGCGCCGACAGGGGGATGCCGCCCTGGAACTCGGCGAAACCGGAGAAGACGCAGCGGAACGGGTCGTCGTTCTGGCTGCCATCGCCGTTGCCGGTGCCCGGAGCGTCCATCTGTCCGTGCACGGCGACGAGGCCGCTGATCTTGGCCGGCTCCGGAAGGTCCTCGTAGAAGTTGACCGAGCCGGCGTTGCGGTTCTCGTAGCCGGTGTTGGGATCACCGCCGGCGTCGATGTTGGTGCTGGTGAAGCCCATCAGATCCATGGCGATGAACCAGTCGTGTTCGTAGGGGCCGGTTCCGTCGTGGAGGCCGCCTGCGGCGCTGGTGTAGATCACCGCGCCGTCGACGTCGACGATGAACGGATCATCGGCCGTGAACGCCTGCTTCAGATTGCCCTCGTCATCTCACGTCATCGGCGGGAGTTCGCGGTTCCAGTCGAAGGCCACATCGAGGGGCTGGCCGTCACTGTCGTAGGACCAGGCCTGACCCATGCACGCCCCTTTCAGCGCCGAACCGGAACCGGCGATGAGGCCCTGGTCGCCGCCGGCCCGGGCGATCTGGCCGAGTGCGTATTCGAGGGCTTCCGGCGTGGCGACGAATTCGACTTCGCCCGTGACCGGGTTCGTGAACTCGACATTGTTGATGTCCTCGAACTCGAGCATCGCCTGGTTGACGTCGTCGTCGGGCAGCTGAAGAAGATCGCGTGCCCCCGGCTCGCCGAGGAGACGATCGAGTTCTTCCCAATTCGGTCCACTCGTGGGATCGCCCTCGATCAGTCGGGGGATGTTCGGGAAGCCATCGGGATCCGGATCGTCCATCGTGGAGTCCGGGAACTGCAGGAAGATGAAGTCGAGGATGCGGGCGATGTCCTGCGTGCCGACCTGGTCCGGCAATGAACCACCGGCTCCCTCGGCACATTCGAGCTGGCTGATGTCGGCGTCGGGGATGCCGTCGTCGTTGAAGTCGTCGGGTATGCAGTCGCCGTCGAGATCGTCGGCCACGCCGTCGCCGTTCGTATCGGCGCCATCCTGGGCCGCCGCCGATGTGGCCAACCATGGTGCCGCCACCGCCGTGACGAGAATCGCGGCCAGCATTGCGGCTCGGAACCGTCGCATCTTGCCTCCACCCCTGGGTCGGGTACTTGCCGAACACTAGTATTCGAACATGCACGCGTCATCGGAGCGTCAATCGGGGGTTCGCTAACGTGGCGACATGGATGCTGAAACCGACTCCACGCAGGGTGCTGATTCTCGTGACGCAGCGCGTCTGATCCTCGGCGAGGCGACCGCCGTGACGGTCTTGACCGGCGCCGGAATCTCCACTGATTCCGGAATTCCCGACTTCCGTGGGCCGAATGGCGTGTGGACGAAGGACCCAGCGGCGGAGAAAGCGTCGAACATCCAGTTCTACATCTCTGATCCCGAGGTGCGAAAGGCGAACTGGGAGCGACGGGCGTCGGGGGAGTTGTGGGCCGACGTCGAGCCCAATGACGGGCATCGCGCGCTCGTCACGCTCGAACAGTTGGGGAAGCTGCACACGCTCATCACCCAGAACGTCGACGAGCTGCACCAGCGGGCGGGAAGCTCACCCGACAAGGTCGTGGAGATCCACGGCACGACGCGCAAGGTCGGCTGCCTCGACTGTGACTGGCGAGCGGAGATGCATGTTGTGCTCGACCGGGTGCGCGCCGGGGAGGACGATCCGCACTGCGAGGTCTGCGGAGGGATCCTGAAGTCGGCGACGATCTCGTTCGGACAGTCGCTCATCGCCGCCGATCTGCGCCGGGCCGAGGTGGCGGCCGCGGAGTGCGACGTGTTCTTGGCGGTCGGATCATCGCTGGGCGTGTACCCGATCAACGAGAGCGTGGCGATCGCCAAGAACTCCGGCGCCGCGCTGATCATCGTCAACATGGAGCCAACCCCGTACGACCGCTACGCCGATGTCGTCCTCCATGAGTCGATCTCCGAGGTCCTGCCGCAGATCGTCTGATTGTTTGCAGGTGAATGTCCGTATTCCCGACTGACTGGGTAGGGTTTCTGTCATGGCCAGTTTCCGTGAACTTCTCCAGCAGGCGAAAGCCGTCATCACCGAGGTCGACACGACCCAGGGTGAAGCGCTTCTCGCCGAGGGCTACACGCTGCTCGACGTCCGCGAGCCCGACGAGTTCGAGCAGGGTGCCATTCCCGGTTCGATTCACATCCCCCGTGGGCAACTCGAGAGCAACATCGAGAACCGCGTGCCGGCACGCGACACCAAGATGGTCGTGATGTGCGCCGGTGGCGTTCGCTCGGCATTCGCCGTGCAGACGCTCGAACAGCTCGGCTACGACCACACGGTGTCGATGGACGGTGGCTTCAACAAGTGGAAGGACGAGGGCCGAGAATGGAACCGCCCTCGCGCCCTCGATGGTGACCAGCGGAACCGCTATGCCCGCCACCTGCTCGTCCCCGAGATCGGCGAGGAAGGCCAGATCAAGCTGCTGGACGCCAAGGTCCTGCTCCTCGGCGCCGGTGGCCTCGGCTCGCCTGCGGCGCTCTACCTCGCCGCGGCGGGGGTCGGTACGATCGGCATCATCGACATGGACGTCGTCGACGAGTCGAACCTTCAGCGCCAGATCCTTCACAACCTGGACCGCGTCGGCGACCGCAAGGTCGACTCGGCCAAGAAGACGCTCACCAGCCTCAACCCCGACGTCAATGTCGTCACATTCGACACCCGCCTGGGTGCGGACAACATCATGGACATCCTCGACGGTTTCGATGTCGTCGTGGATGGCGCCGACAACTTCCCGAGCCGCTACCTGCTCAATGACGCGTCCGTGAAACTCGGGATCCCGGTCGTGCACGGCTCGATCTTCCGGTTCGAGGGTCAGATCACCGTCTTCGATCCCCGCCAGGGTCCGACCTACCGTGACATGCTTCCCGAGGCTCCGCCTGCGGAGTTCGCACCGTCGTGCGCCGAGGCAGGCGTCCTCGGGGTGTTGCCGGGCATCGTCGGCAGCATTCAGGCGCTCGAGGCGATCAAGCTCATTCTGGGGATCGGTGACGGCCTCAGCGGCCGGCTGATCGCCTTCGACGCGTTGGAGATGTCGTTCCGCGAGTTCAAGCTCAACGTCGATCCCGGAAACGACGTGACCTGGGAGAACCGCGACCGCATCGAGGTCGTCGAGCTCGATGGTCTGTGCGTGCCGACTTTCACCCCGGCGTAGTCCTCCACAGCGTCTCACTTTCGAGGATCCCGACGGACTCACCGGTGCGCGGCTCCCCTGAGGTGCCCCGATACGCTCGGTCGGTCCGCTCAGCGGACGCTGCCCTGCCCTGGAGCCTGTGATCCGCCGCCTGCTCGATTCCGTTCGACATCGCAACCCCATCCCGGCCGGTACCTCGCCGATCGTCGTGGGGCTCGCGCTCAACGGCCTCGCGACCTACGCGTTCCTCGTGGTGGCTCGCCGCTCCCTTGGTGATGAGGCGTACGGCGGACTCGCCGTGCTGTGGGGGTTCGTCTACATCCTGGGCCCGGGTATCTTCCAGCCGCTCGAGCAGGAAGTCGCGCGCGCCACCGCGGGCCGGATGAGCCGCGGCGAGGGCTCGGCCCCCGTCCTGCGTCAGGCGGCCCGCGTCGGGGCGGTCGCCATGGCCGTGCTCACGATCGGCATCCTGGCCTGGTGGCCGTTCGGCCTGGCGGGCCTCCTGGACCACCGCATCGATCTCCTGGTGGCCCTGATCGTCTCACTCGCGGCCTTCGGGGTCGCCGAACTGGTCCGTGGCATCCTCTCGGGTCGCCACAAGTTCCGTGAGTACGGGCACTACTTCGCTGCGGAAGGGATCTCCCGGTTCGCACTCGCCTTCGGTTTCGGAATCATCGGTTTCAAGGTCGTGGGTGTCTTCGCGTTCTCACTCGCCGCTGCATTCGCCGTCGGTGCACTCGTCGGCGTACGCAGTGTGCGGCCGTTCGTTCGGCCCGGCCCACCGGCGGAGCTGAATGAACTCACCCCGGCGCTCGGTCTGCTGCTCATCACCTCCATCGGTGAAGCGTTCCTGCTGAACGTCGGACCGGTTGCGCTGTCGATCGTGGGTGACGAGCTCGGAGAAGAGGCACCAGGTGTCTTCCTGAACGGGTTGATCATCTCCCGCGTGCCGCTGTTCTTCTTCCAGGCCGTCAAGGCGTCACTCCTGCCGAATCTCGCCACCCTCGCCGGTCGCGACAATCTGCGTGGATTCCGTGACCTACAGCTGCGTCTCGTGGTTGGTGTGGTCGCGGTGGCCGCGGCCTCAATGGTGCTCGGCGGCCTCATCGGGCCATGGATCGTGGAGGCGGCGTTCGGCGACGTCATCGGTGCGCGAACCATGGCACTCCTGGCGGGGAGCGGTGGCGGCCTCATGGTGATGCTGTCCTTGTCGTTGGGCCTCGTCGCCCTGGACCACACTCGCCTCGCCGTCGTTGGCTTCGTCGTGGCGATCGCGGTCTTCCCCGTGGCCCTCCAGTTCCCGAACGATGCGTTCCTGCAGGTTGAGGTCGCCCTGCTCGCCGCGGTCATCGCCGGATCGCTCGCCACTGCCGCGTTGCTTCGCTACGAGTACGCACTGCATACCGCCGCCGGTCGACTCAGCAAGTAATACTCGGGCATGAGGGTTCTGATTCTCGGCGCCGGCGGGCAACTCGGCACCGAACTCATCTCGTGCTTTCCCGAGGACGAGGTGATCGCGGCCTACCGGTCAGACGCCGATCTCGCCGTGCCGGAATCGTTGCAGCGGCTGGTTCTGGATGCCGCTCCTGACCTCGTCGTGAACTGTGCGGCGATGACCGCCGTCGATCGATGCGAGGCTGAGCCCGAACTCGCCGAGGCGGTCAATGCCACTGCCGTCGGCGTTCTGGCGGCGTCGGCCGGCGAGGTCGGTGCGCACCTGGTCACGATCTCGACGGACTATGTGTTCGACGGGGAGAAGGTCGGGCCCTACCTCGAGTCTGACATCCCGAATCCACAGTCGGCGTACGGCCGGTCCAAGCTCCGCGGGGAGCTCCTCGCCGGGAAGGACGCAACGATCGTCCGGACGGCCTGGGTGTGCAGCCGCACTCCGCCGAACATGGTCCTCACCGTGCTTCGCCTGCTCGAGGCGGGCACGCCGCTTCGTTTCGTCGACGACCAGATCGGCAGCCCGACGTTCGCCGCTGACCTGGCAGTCGTGGTCGCGGCATTGGTGCGGATGCGCTACCCGGGAGTCGTTCACGCGACCAACGTCGGTTCCGTGAGCTGGTTCGACTTCGTTCAGGAGATCGCTCGCCAGGCCGGCTTCGATCCCTCGACGGTCGAGGCGATTCGCACGGACCAGCTGGACCCACCACGCCCGGCGCCGCGGCCCGCGAACTCCGTGCTGAGAAGTGATGTGCTCCCGTCGCTCGGGATCGAGGCGATGCGCCCCTACGAGGCCGCGCTCGCCGCCCTGCTGGCCGATCTGGGCCGCTAGGCCGGCCGGCGTCGGCTCGCGGCGAGTGCTGCTCCGGCGAGAGCGAGAAAGAGCAGCCAGACCACCCGATCAAGGGACCCGAGCAGCACGCCGGTGTCGAGGGGAAGGCCGATCAGTGGGCTCAGCCCGGCGATGAGCGCTTCGCGCAGCCCGAGGCCACCGGGGAGGAATCCGATCGCGACGGTGAGCGCACCCGCGACGGAAAGGGCGACCGCCTGCACCGGGTCGATGTCGACACCGAGGGCCATCACGGAGAGGGCAAGGCGGAGCGCACTGATGGCGAGCCAACCTGTCTCGACGGCCACGATGGAGATGGCGAGCGCGAACCGCCCGTCTGCAGGCGCGGTCGAGCGGAACAGGGCGAGGCTCGCGATCAACGCCGCAAGCCCCATCAGCGCGACGAGCGCACCCAGGGCCGGCGGTCCGGCGATGGCGATGGCGAGTCCACCACCGAGTCCGGTGACCCCGAGCCAGGTGAAGCCGGGAACGGCGCTTGCCGCCAAGGCGGTGCCGTAGCTGCTGCCGTCTTCGGAGATCGAGCGCACGGTCACCAAGAGGGATCCGGGTAGTGGTAGGAGGTTCGCGGCCGATGAGACGACCGCAATCTCCAGGAGCCGCGCCGTCGGTGGTCGCTGGCCGGCGACGCGGGCGGCGAGGGCGAACTCAGCGGCCTTCAGGACGAGGCTGAGCGGCGCGGCGACCAGCAGGAGGATCAGAATGGGACCCCAGCGAAGGTCGCCCGATGAGAGACCGCTCGAACGCCACGCCCACACGGATGCGATGAGCACCCCGAGCGCCGCGATCACCAAGATGACGTTGCGCCAGATCGGTGGAAGAGGCTGGGCTCGATGCTCCAACAGCCGACGGAGCGCGGTTCGCATTACGCGAAGCTACCGTTCGGCAGCGATGAAGGTTCTGATCGACGCCGTTCACCCCGCAGACGTCTGGACGTTGGGCGCGGTCGAGGACCGCCTGCTCGCCGCGGGCGAGGAGACCCTCTGGTTGTCGCGGCCGGAAAAAGACTCGGTCGTCGAACTGATCGAGGCCCGAGGGCGTCCCCATGTCCCGGCCTCACGGGCGGGTACGTCGATGATCTCGTTGGCCCGCGAACTCCTGGTGCGTGATTGGCGGGCCCTGCGTGCGGTGCGGTCGTTCAAGCCCGACGTGATCCTCACTCGTTCCCCGGCGGGAGTTCACGCCGGTCGTCTCACACGTACACCGGTCATGTACGACACCGACGATGGCCACGTCGCCGGCTTCCTGTACTACGTGGCCGGGCCGTTCGCGAACCTCATCGCCAGCCCGTCGGCGACGGAGAAGTCCTACGGCAAGCAGCACCGCCGCTATCAGGGATACAAGGAGCTCTTCTACCTTCATCCGTCCCGGTTCCAGCCGTCACCGAAGATCCGAGATGAGCTCGGCGCCAAGCCGGGGGAACGGCTCTTCCTCCTTCGCCTCACCGCGTTCACGGCCAGCCATGACGCGAGCGAGGCTGGTATGTCCCGTGCCCAGATCGACCGCATCGTGAGCACCCTTCAGGCTCGAGGCAAGGTCATCATCTCCTCAGAGGAAGATCTGCCGGCAGCGTTGGCCGATCTGCGGGTCCCGACCGCGCCGGAGCGCTTTCACGATGTCCTCGCGGCCTGCGATCTCGTTGTCGGTGACAGCCAGACCGTGTGTTCGGAGGCCGGTGTGATCGGTGTCCCCTCCCTTCGCTACAACACATGGGCGGGCCGCCACCCCTATCAGGTCGAACTCGAGGAACGTTGGGGACTCACGAAAGCGTTCGCGCTGGAAGATGAGAAAGCGTTCTTCACCGAGCTCGACCGTGTGCTGGGTGACCTCGACACGGCTCACGAACGTCAGGCTGCAGGCCGAGCGGCGATGTTGGAATGGTGCGGTGATCCGGTGGACGACCTGACCGAGTGGACGTATGAGTTGGCCGGCCGAGACATGCCGGATGCCGCCGGCTCGAATCAGCCGAGATCGATCTGAGGGTCAGACCTCGACCACCGACGGGGGAGTGGTCTTCGTCCACGCCTCGGGTGTCGTCGCCAGGCGGTGCAGGAACGTCGCCATCTCGCCACGGGTGACGAAGTCGTTCGGCCCGTACTGAGTCGGCGACTGTCCGGTCGTGATCCCGGTCTCGAACAGCCATGCGACGGCTTGGGTGAAGAACCGGCCGGGCGCGACGTCGGTGAACGGTGAAGGATTCGCCGGTTGGATCGATCCACACAGTCGCCAGAGGAAGGTGGCCATCTGTCCCCGGGTGACGAACTCCTCAGGGGAGAAGCGGTCGTGGGCGGTGCCGGTGGTGATGTCGGTGGCGTACAACCAGTCGATGGCGGTGGCGTACCAACTGGGTCGGCGCACATCGACGAAGGGGGCTTCCTCCTCGACGGGCGGACGGTCCATGAACCGCCAGAGAAAGGTCGCCATCTGGGCCCGCGACAGTTCGTCCATCGGTTCGAACAGGCCGGCCACGGTGCCCTTTGTCAGCTCGTGCTGACGGAGCCAATAGATGCCCGGGGCGAAGAAGCGGTGGGGCTCGACGTCGATGAACGTCGCGAACAGGGTGAGATTCATCAATGTGGCCGAGCGGCCGTCGCCGGACTTCGCGGTGACGACGATCGAGGTCGTGTCGAGGTCGATCGGAACCGTGTGGGTGAAGCCATGGAGCTCGCCCGCCGTCGGGTATTGCGTCGCGAGATCCGTGACCGGCTCCTGGGCATTCAGCACGATGGGTTCGGTTTCATCGACCGTGATCTCGACATCGAGCGATGACTCGGGGGCGAAACGATCGATCGCCCAACCCTCGACCTTCACCTGGTCGAGTGCGTACCCGGGAACGACCGTGCCGAACACCGGCACGAGTTCGGCGGCGGCGCTTCGTATCTCATCGAGTCGAGCGACGGTGCCATTGCCGGGACAGCTCGTGGACTGGTTGGCCCGATGGGGCGAGATGTTGTCGAGTCGCGCCATCTGGCCCGACTCGGCGTAGTCGCCACCGCTGGAACGGACGTCGCTCACCCCGAGCGGGTCGACCCCGTGCAGGCCCAGCTTCCAGCCGAGCAGAAGGCCCAGTGAATCGACCACGGCCTGCCCGGGGTCGAGGTCGGTGAAGGTGCCGAGAAGCGCCACCCCGACGCTCTCGGCATTGAGGCCGGTGGTGTGGCCACCGGTGATGGGTTCCAGGAGGGCGGCCTGACGGGCCTGCCAGATCCGGCCGAATCGGTCGATGACGAAGTTGTAGGCGATGTCGTCCCAACCGCGGGTGAACATGTGGTAGCGCTGGATCCCGTCGAGCAGCTGCGGCACGTCGCCGGGGCCGTAGTTGTTCACGTTGACGGTGTGATGGACGACGGCGTGGCGCAGGCCGACGTCGGATCGACAGCCCAGACCGAGCACGGACGAGCCGATCACGCAGTCGATGGTGTCCCGGCGTCCCCGAGTGGTCCAATTGCCGCGTTCGATGATCTCGAGGCCGGGAACGGGTTCGACACGGGTGAGGCCGTCGTCGGCCAGGGTGTCCAGGCGGCGTGGCGGAGCCTCGATCGGATGAACGGCGTAGTCGAGGCGGTCGTCGGCCGGGAGAATCTCATACGCCTCTGCGCCCGGGACGAGAAACGCCTGGCTGTGGTGGAGCCCGTCAGCTGACCCCGGGGCGTCATGGTGGTCCGGGTGGATGTGGATCGGATCGGTCCAGACGCCGTCGATGAGCGCGCGCACCACTCCGAGTTCATCGGAACTCGCATCGGGGACCCAACTGAGCGACAGGCCGCCGCCCGCCGGCATCGGGACGAGCAGGGGGCCAGACACCGTCGGTGCGGTGTCGGCGAGCACGGCGCGCCGCGCGAGTCCGGGCCTGAACAAGAACACTGGACTCGCAGCGGCCACCCGGAGGAACTGGCGGCGCTGAAGTGTCATGTACGCATTGATGAGGGGAGAACGATGTTGGGGTGGAAGGCGTCCGGTGTGCGGTTGAGACGCCACATGAACGTGGCGATCTGTCCGCGATTCAGGGGGTCGTCGGGGGAGAAGCGGTCGTGGGCGGTGCCGGTGGTGATGTCCCATTCCACCATCCAGCGGACGGCGTCGCTGTAATACCTGTCCGATCCGACGTCTTCGAAGTTGTGTTCGGCCACCGATTCCGGGGAGCCGGCGAATCGCCAGAGGAACGTGGCGATCTGCCCGCGTGTGACGGTGTCGGTCGGGGAGAACGTGGTGGCTGTCTTGCCCGTCGTGATGCGCTCGGCCGACATCCACGCGACGGCTTCCTCGTAGAACGACCCGATCGCAACATCGTCGAACGGGCCCGGAAGCACCGCTGGAGGTTTGTCGGCGAATCGCCAGAGGAAGGTGGCGGTCTCGGCGCGAGTGATCGAGCGGTTGGGACTGAAAATGTTGGGACCGGTGCCGGTCGTGATGCGCTCCGACGACATCCACGAGACGGCTTCGTAGAAGAAGTCGTCGAAGTGGACATCGAAGAACCCGGCGATCTTGAAGTTCGTGGAGATCAGAGGGTCGCAGCCGGGCGTCGCCTCGCAGCCCTCCTTGATCGCTGTGTAGAAGCGGAATCCGTACGGCCCGTCGTCGACGATCTGCCCTCCGCTGACCCGCCCGGTCACCGTGACCGTCTTCGCCGAACCGGCGATTGTCACCGGTGCGAACGACACCCGCCCCGATGGGGGCGCGTCGATCGTGATCGACTGAACGGTGCCCACACGTAACTGATCAGGCGGGACCGGGTAGGGCGGTGTGTAGCTGTTCAGCCACTCCGAGACCTGCGCGACCGTGTACACACGTTCGCGGACGCTGTAGCTGGGGTTGTGATCGCCGCTGTCGAAAGGATCGGCCTTCGCCTGCAAGTACGGACGGGTCGTTCCTCCGGCCCAGACGTCAGGCGGTTCGGCGGTCGCTCCACCGTTGGACGCGGAGTAGAACGTCTCGGCAACCTCACCCTGGTAGTCGACGATCAGGTTGTCGGTGGCGTCGACAGCAGCGCACCAGGTGGTGCCATCGCACTCGACCCACCCACCGGGGTAGTTCTCTTCATCCCAACCCACATACTTCTGATCGCTCACGGAGTCGTACAGGTCAAACGGGTCAGGCCAGCTGCTCGCGTTGCGAGCAAGGACGCGACTGACGGCGTAGGACCGGGCCGCCACCGCCTGCGCCATAAGGGCTTCCTCATGCCAGCTGAACGGAACCTCCGAGACTCCGTACAGATACTCCTGCAGGTCGAGGTCACCGTGGATCACGCAGAAGCTGCTGGTGCCACCGCACCGCGCCGGCTGTGTTCCCTTGGGTCCGTTGACTGTGGCGGGGTGAAGGATGATCTTCCCGCCCCGATACTTGCCGATGTTGTTGCCGTCGATTTGCTGTTCAAGCACGACGTATTCGTCGCCGCTCATCGCCAGTTCGAGAGAACTGTTCGCACAAGCATCGACGTCGGAACAAATGTCGCTGCCGTTGCTGATGGCACTCCATCGATTGCTGTTGGAATCCCAGGTGGCCTCCAGCGGCTCGGTGATTGTCGCTACTGGTTGGCCATCGGCGGTGACATCGAGTTCCCATGAGCCGACCTGCTCGCGTGGCGTGGACACGGCGACCTTTGTTCGCACGGACACGAGCACATCGATGTCGTCGTCAAGCCCGAAGTCGGTGGTCGTGTCGTCGAAGCCGTCAACGCTGCTCAGAACGGTGCCCTCGTAGTAGAAGCCGAGGATCTCTTCATGAAGATGACCGGCCTCGGCCCGTCCCAATGCGCCGTACTGGCTCATGCCAATCCCGTGGCCGAATCCGCCGCCGACGAAGGTGATGGAGGGTTCCACCTCCCCAGCCCCTGCGGGCAGCGGCGCGAGGAGACTTGCCATCAGTCCCAGCAGTGCCACTCGGGCGAAGGTGTTTTGACGCAATGATGTCCCTAACGACGGTCCGCCCGTGTCTCCGGAAGGAGCATCCTACGCCAAATTGTCACACAATCGTCATCAGGATCACGCGGTGCGCGGCCGCGACCGGCGGCGACGGCCTCCGTGAGTCAATATTCACCACGTTCTGACCGATGGAGGCCAGACCGCGAATGTCCGGAGACCTCACCCCATGCGACACGCATCCGCTGCGCTGACCCTCGCCCTCGTCGCCGCGTCGGCGACAATCCCAGCGGGCGTCGGAGCAGCCGAACCCGA
>JAERSO010000068.1 GCA_016845585.1 Acidimicrobiaceae bacterium
GCCTGTCTCTGTACGGCACGGTGGTCTACGTGCCCCCGGGAGAAGACCTCGTCGTGGACACCGGCCCCTTGGTGACCCGGGTCGATCCCAACGCCAAGCAGCGCCGGCCCTGGCTGCTCATCGCGGGAGGCACTGCCTTGGTGGGGGCTGGCGGAGCGGCAGCCCTGGCCCTTCGTCAGACCCAGGTCATGAACGAGGCCAGCACGGTGGGAGCCCTCGATGATGCCTTGGGTCGCCAGAAGCTCTGGAACGCGGTGACCTGGTCGGCGGCAGGGGTGGGCGGGGTCTGCCTCGGCCTGCACTTCGTGCTGTAGGGCGGGCGGCCGCGGCCCGTAGGCCACGCGCCCGCCACCGGGAGCGGACTACTCGAGGCCACCGAAGAAGATGTCGATCTGGCCGGGGTTGCTGCCGGTCTCGGCTGGCGAGGCGATGCCGATGTCCTGCACGCCGTCGCCGTCGAGGTCGCCGGCTCGAATGGCCAGGCCCATGCGGTTGCCAGCCGTCTCGCCCAAGATCTTCACT
Organism: Acidimicrobiaceae bacterium; assembly: GCA_016845585.1. Lineage (GTDB taxonomy): Bacteria > Actinomycetota > Acidimicrobiia > Acidimicrobiales > Aldehydirespiratoraceae > JAACCU01. Next base: position 523 of record JAERSO010000068.1, read on the forward strand.
TCGGCGTCGGTCCCCACCTCGTAGGTGCCGTTGAGGGGGCCGAAGACGATGTAGACCGCACCTGCGTTGCTGCCACCGTCGTCGTTGAGGTAGGCACCGAGCACCGCGTCGGCGATGTCGTCACCGTTGACGTCGGTCAGGAGGGTGTCGAGGCTGAGGCCCTCGTTCGAGTCGTCACCGTAGATGACGGCGTCGGCGTTGTTGACCGACACGTCTCCCGAGTAGTTGCCGTCGCTGAAGAGGTAGGCGGCACCCACCCGGGTCGAGCCGTCTGCGGCGTAGCCTCGGATGTCGCCCACCAGCAGGTCGGTCCGACCGTCGCCGGTGGCGTCTCCACCCGTGGACATGCGGTACCCGACGTAGTCGCCCGAGTTCTGACCCAGGAACCGCACGTCGGCTGAGGCACCTTGGATGTTGCCCACTCCGCTGAGCGGCCCGTACATCAGCACAGCCGCGCCGCCCGTGTCGTAGCCATAGGAGCCGACCACCAGGTCGCCGTAGCCGTCGCCGTCGATGTCTCCGCCCTCGGCTGCGGTGTTCCCCATGTAGTCGTAGCTGTCATCGCCATCGATGTAGACGTCGTAGCCGCCCGATGCGCTCATGCTGAAGACGTCGGCTGTGCCCGAGAAGGGGTCGACGCTGCTTCCGTTCCAGAGCACCGCTCCACCACTGTTGGTGTAGCTGCCGTCGTCGAGTCCGCCGATGCCGACGAAGAGCTCGGACATGCCGTCATCGTTGGTGTCTTCGACGATGCGGGCCGACGAGCAGAGCAGATCGCTGTTGTCGCTCCCCTGGATCTCGCCGTCCGCGAGGGAGGAGGCGCTGCTGCTGAAGCTGCCACTGAGCGGCCCGTAGACCACGTAGGCCGTGCCCGCGTTGGTGGCGGCGTCGTCGTTGAGGACCTCGCACAGCACCATGTCGTCGTAGCCGTCACCGTCGAGATCGCCGGAGCTGTCGACGTAGTAGCCGAGCTGGTCCTCGCTGTCGCCCAGGATGGAGCCCGACGCCAGCTGCGTGGTTCCGCTCGTGGTGGTGGGGCCGTAGAAGACGTAGACGCCGCCGTCGTCGGTCCCTCCGTTGTCGGCGTAGTTGGCGCCGGCGATGAGGTCGTCTTGGCCGTCCCCGTTGACGTCTCCGCTCATGTTGAAGGTGATGCCGAACTGGTCGTCGGTGTTCTTGCCGGTGAAGGTCACGTCGGACTCGGAGAGGGTGAGCTCGCCGCAGAGGCCCTCGTCCCTGCTGCCGTTGCAGTTGTTGTCGATGCCGTCGCAGGCCTCGACCGCGTCGGGGTTGATGGTGTCGTCGCTGTCGTCGCAGTCGGCGTTGTCGTCGATCATGGCGCTCGGGGCTTCGCACTGGGTGGTGGCCGAGCTGTCGCTGTCCCCAAAGCCGTCGGAGTCGGAGTCGGTGTACCAGTCCGTCATGGTGCTGGTGTCGACACCGGGGTCGGAGTCGTCTGCGGCGCCGCTGCAGTCTTCGTCCAGGTCGTCGACGTCGCAGACCTCGGTCTCGCCGGGGTTGACACCGCTGTGGCTGTCATCACAGTCGTCGTAGTTGTCGACCATGCCCGAGGGTTGGTCACACGCCAGGGTGCCCGGGTCGTGTTCGTCGCCGTAGTCGTCGCCGTCGGAGTCCGCGTACCAGGTGCTGGCCGTGGACGTGTCCACACTGCTGTCGTCGTCGTCGATGTCGCCGTCGCAGTCGTTGTCCAAGCCGTCGCAGACCTCGGTGGCCGCGGGGTTCACGGTGCTCTGTGCGTCGTCACAGTCGGTGCCGGAGGTGACGCCCGAGGTGGGCGAGCTGTCGCCGTAGCCGTCGCCGTCCACATCGGTCATGCAGTCGGTGGAGGACGACTCGTTGGATGCGACGCCCGGGTAGGTGAACTCGTCGGAGTCGTCGCAGTCCGGGGTGGTGCTGGCCTCGATGTAGCCGGACGGCTGCTCGCACATGGCCAGGCTCGTCGCGATGTCGGTGAAGCCGTCGCTGTCGCTGTCGGCGTACCAGGTGGTGGCGCTCGACGTGTCGAGATCGCTGTCTTCGTCGTCGATGTCGGTGTCGCAGTCGTTGTCGATGCCGTCGCACTCCTCTGCGGCAGAGGGGCTCACGGCGCCGTAGGCATCGTCGCAGTCGGTGCCCGCCGTCACGCCGGTGGCCGGCGAGTCGTCGCCGTAGCCGTCGCCGTCCGCATCGGTCATGCAGTCGGTCGAGGAGCCCTCGCTGGTGGCGACGCCCGGGTAGGTGCGCTCGTCGGTGTCGTCGCAGTCGGTGTCGTCGCTGACGTAGTCCGAGGGTGCGGTGCAGGCGTTCACGCTGTCGCTGCTGTCGCCGTAGGAGTCGCCGTCGGTGTCGGCGACGCAGTCGGAGGTCGTCGCGACGTCGGGGCTGCCGTCGTCCTCGTTGACGTAGCCGCCGCAGTCC
>JAERSO010000069.1 GCA_016845585.1 Acidimicrobiaceae bacterium
GAGCAGGTCGTGGCCAAGCTGCGCTCCTACCACGACGCCGGTGTCGACGCTTTTATCCTCAGTGGCTATCCCCACATGACCGAGTGCGACCTCGTGGCCCAGCACGTGCTCCCGAACATCGAACACCGCGCCCTCAAACCCCGTTGGCGTTGAGCTCGGCGGGTCCGAAGCCTCGGCGTAGTGCCGTCACCGAGCTGTTCGAGATCGGTACGGCGACCTGTCGGCGCGCCGGAGCGACGCTGGTTTGGGCCGCTCGGGGACGCGCGTGGCAGCATGGCCGCGTTCGCCAACGGAGGTTGCCCCATGCCCACCGGACTCAAGAGCTCGCCCGACGACTTCGATCTGCGCATGTCGGGGAGGCCCGACCCTTCTACGACCAGGTCGTCGACTTCCTCGAGCGGGTCGTCGACCCGATGCAGAAGGCCTTCTTCAAGGCCGCCGACCCCAACAACCGGTGGGGGTACACCAGCGAGCAACTCGAGCTGTTGGAGGGCGCCAAGAACGCGGCGAAGTCGGAGGGGCTGTGGAACTTCTTCCTTCCCGAAACCGGCCAGGGCCTGTCGAACCTCGACTACGCCTATCTCGCCACCGAACTCGGCAAGTTCCCCCTTGGTTCCGAGTCGCTCAACTGCTCGGCGCCCGACACGGGCAACATGGAGGTTCTCGAGCGGGTCGGCACCGAAGAGCAGAAGAAGCAGTGGCTCGAGCCGCTGCTCAACGGTGAGATCCGGTCGGCGTATGCGATGACCGAGCCGGGTCTGCCGTCCTCTGACGCCAAGAACATCCGCTGCCAGGCGGTGCGCGACGGTGACGAGTACGTGATCAACGGCGAGAAGTACTACATCTCCGGCGCCGGCGATCCCCGCTGCAAGATCATGATCACGATGGTGCAGACCAGCCCCGACGGGCCGCCGCACCGCAAGCAGTCCCAGATCCTCGTCCCGGTCGACACGCCCGGGGTCGAGATCCTCGGTCCGATGTTCGTGTTCGGTCACGACGACGCGCCGCACGGCCACATGCACATCCGGTTCAACGATGTGCGGGTGCCGGCCAGCAACATGTTGCTCGGCGAGGGTCGTGGGTTCGAGATCAGCCAGCTCCGACTCGGCCCGGGCCGTATCCATCACTGTATGCGCTCGATCGGTGCCGCCGAGAAGGCGCTCGACCTCATGGTGCGTCGCGGTTCCACCCGCGAAGGCTTCGGCAAGCCGCTCATCCGACTCGGCGGCAACATGGAGACCGTCGGTCGGGCCCGAGCCGAGATCGAAGCGATGCGGATGATGGTGCTGCGGGCCGCGAAGGCGATGGACACGCTCGGCAACCAGGAAGCGCGCGTGTGGATCTCCGCGGTGAAGGCGATGGTGCCGGAGCGGGTCTGCCAGATCATCGATCAGGCGATCCAGATGCACGGTGCCACGGGTGTCAGCCAGTGGACCCCGCTCGCCGGCATGTACACGAGCCAGCGCACGCTGCGGCTCGCCGACGGACCCGACGAGGTCCACTGGATGGTGGTGGGTCGCGCCGAGTTGGCGTCCTACGACGGTCTCGACGTGCCGGCCAAACCCGATTCGTACGCCGATCCGGCGCTCACGGCTGCCTGGGCCGACGACACGAGCGGCTGGCAGTTCAGCGGCCCGTGATCTCGCGGTAGTCGTCGCCGCTCGATGTCACGCATCGGCGGCGGCGATCGCATGGGCCAGGGCGGTGACCGACCGTAGGCAATGGCCTTCGAGGAACTCGTCGATGTGGGGGAGCGCGGCGGCCATGCCCTGGGCGGTCGGTTCGTAGCCGGGCCCGGCCTTGAGCGGGTTGACCCAGATGACCTTGTGGGCGAGGCGATGGAGCCGCTCCATCGCCTCGGCCATGGTCGCGGGCTCGCCCCGGTCCCAGCCGTCGGAGAGGATCACGACGATCGAGCCTCGGGCCATCCCCCGGATGCCCCAGTCGCGCACGAAGGCGTCGAGGGAGTCGCCCAGTCGGGTACCGCCCGACCAGTCCTCGACCGCGCCTGCCGCAGCGGCCACCGCCACCTCGGGGTCGCGGCTGGCCAGTTGACGGGTGATGCGGGTGAGTCGGGTGCCGAGGGCGAAGACCTCGACGTCGCCCCGACCCGCAACCGCGGTGTGGGCAAAGCGGATGAGCACTCGGGCATAGCGCTCCATCGAGCCACTGATGTCGAGCAGGACGACGAGCCGGCGGGTCGTCTCCCCGGGCTCGGTGGTGGCCAGTTCGATGGGTTCGCCGGCCCGTCGCATGGCGGCCCGAACCGTTCGCCGGAGGTCGGGTCGGTCACCGTGTCGAGCGCGCGCCCGACGCGTTGATCGCCGCCGAGCGGGGTTGACCCGCAGTTCTTGCATGACCCGCTCGGCCTCGTGGAGTTCGGCGTCGTCGAAGTCGCCGAAGTCTTTGTCGTGGAGGCGCTCGACGCGGCTGTACTGCAACGCAGGGGTTTCGTCGTCGCCTTCGCCGGCCGAGTCGCCGTCGTCGTCGACCACGTCGGAGAGCAGTTGCACCACGTCGTCGAACCGCATTCCGAAGCCGTTCGTGTTGTGGTGGAAGAAGGCGAGGAACATCGCGTCGTACATGGCGACGTGTTCGTGCTTGGTGACCAGCGTGGCTCGTCCCGACCAGTACACGTCGAGCCCGCTGCCCACCCCGGTCACGTCGAGCGCCTCGCGAAACAAGGCGCTCTGGCTGATGGTGACCTCGAGCCCGCCACGGCGCAGGACGTGCACGAAGCCGGCGACTAGGCGGTCGACGTCGTTCGGGGGCGTCGCGGTCGACACGGTGCTCACCAGCCGCCGACGTCAGGCGCTGAGCGCAGCCGACAAGACGTTGCCGAGACCCTCTCGACGTACCCGTTCCTGGTCTTCGCGGTACTTGAGGAGGGTGCCGAGGGTGGCATCGATCGCTTCCTCGGTGAGCGTGGTCTCGCCGAGCAGATGCATGGCGTTGGCCCAGTCGAGGGTCTCGGCCACGCCGGGCGGCTTGTACATCCCGAGCTCGCGGATGGCGCCGGTCGCCCGGGCGATCTGGCCGACGAGCGGTTCGGGCACGGTAGGTGCCTTGGCTCGGAGGATCTGGACCTCGCGCTCGAAGTCGGGGTGATCGACCCAGTGGTGCAGGGCTCGACGTTTGAGGGCGTCGTGCACGTCGCGGGTGCGGTTCGACGTGATGATCACCAGCGGGGGAACGTCGGCGTGGAAGGTGCCGAGCTCGGGAACGGTGACCGTGTAGTCGGACAGCGCCTCGAGCAGGAACGCCTCGAACTCGTCGTCGGCCCGGTCGACCTCGTCGATGAGGAGCACCGGCGGCACGTCGTGGCGATGGTCGATGGCGCGCAGGATCGGTCGGCGCACGAGGAAGCGTTCGGTGAAGAGTTCTTCTTCGAGTTCGTCGGCGGTGTCGGCACTGGCGATGCCGCTCGCCTCGGCGGTGCGCAGGTGGAGTAGTTGGTGGGTGTAGTTCCACTCGTAGAGCGCCTGGCCCGCGTCGATGCCC
>JAERSO010000070.1 GCA_016845585.1 Acidimicrobiaceae bacterium
AGGGGTCGTCGATGGGCACCCCGGCCGGGATGCCGGCGTTGTTGACCAGCACGTCGAGCCCGCCCATGACCTCGGCGGCCTCGGCCACCACCTTCTCCACCGCGGCGCCGTCGGCCACGTCGAGGGCCCGGGCCGTCGCCGCGCCCCCGACGGCGGTGATCTCGGCCGCCACCGCGTCGGCCCGGTCGCCCTCCACGTCGGTGACGGCGACCGTCGCCCCCTCGTCGGCGAACAGGTGGGCGGTGGCCCGGCCGATGCCCGACCCGGCGCCGGTGACGAGCACCCGGTGGCCCGCAACGGAGCGGCTCAGGCGGGTGAGGCGGGCGGCGGGATCCGTCATGGGCCGAGTCTCGCGTGACCCCTGACCGGCGGGCCCGGTCCGGGCCCACGTTTGCCTGACGGACCATCAGATCGGAGACTGGGGCCATGAGCACCGAAGCCTCCGGCTCGACCTTCCCCGACGACGTGGCGGCCATCGACACGATGATGGGCACCCGGGCCGGACCGAACGCCAAGTTCAACTACGAGAACCTGACCGGGATCAAGGACGCCGACTCGAAGTCGATGAACTTCCCGGCCCAGTACATGTTCAAGGACGTGCCGTTCTCCGACCAGGCCCGGGACGCCGACGGCGAGCCCCAGGACCCACCGCAGGGCGCCGAGCTGTGCCTGCCGTTCATGGACCGCAACAACGTCCAGATGGCCATGGTGGGCATCGGCCCCGGCAAGTCCGAGGCCCGCACCATGGTCGAGGAGCACCCCGACCGGTTCTTCGCCTGCCACGAACCAGACCCCAACGACGTCATGGGCTCGGTCCGGACCATCCGCCAGCTGCACCGCGACGCCGGCCTGAAGGCGGTCACCGCCTTCCCGTGCGGCCGCAACCCGCAGGTCCCCATCGACGACCCGAAGATGTACGCCATCTACGCCACGTGCTGCGAGTTGGACATCCCGATCTTCTGTTGCGCCGGGATCCCCGGACCGCGGGTGCCGTTCGCCCCCCAGCACGTCGAGCTCATCGACCAGGTCATGTATGACTTCCCCGACCTGGTGTTCGTGACCCGCCACGGGTGCGAGCCGTGGCAGGACCTCATGGTCAAGCTCATGCTGAAGTGGCCGAACCTGTACTACTCGACCTCGGCGTTCGCCCCGAAGCACTACCCGCAGGCCATCATCGACTACGCCAACAGCCGGGGCGCCGACAAGGTGATCTACGCCGGCTACTTCCCCATGGGCCTGTCGCTGGACCGCATCTTCGCCGAGCTGCCCGACGTGCCGTTCAAGGCCGAGGTGTGGCCGCAGTTCCTGCGGGAGAACGCCATCCGCGTCCTGAAGCTGGACGCCTGACCGGGACGGTGCCCCGGGGCGACGGCGACGCAGCGGTCGGGGCCTCCGACCCGCCCGACGCCCCCGGCTGGGCCGCCGCGCAGCGCCAGTGGTTGCGCCCCACCGTGGTGGGGCGCCTGGGCATCCACCAGCCGTGGTGCGACCCGGTCGGCGAGGTCGCGCTGTCGATCGACCCCGGCCCCACCTTCGGCCACGGCGCCCACCCGACGACCGCCCTCGTGCTGGCCGAGGTGGACCGCCTGGCCGGTCCGGACTCGTCGCTGACGGGCACGAGCGTGCTGGACGTGGGGTGCGGTTCGGGCGTGCTGGCCATCGCCGCGGCCCGCCTCGGCGCCGGCCCGGTGGCGGGCATCGACGTCGAGGACGACGCCGTGGCCTGGACGCGCCACAACGCAGCGGCCAACGGCGTGGACGTGGCGGCGTCGACCACCCCCGTCGGCGAGGTGGTCGGGACGTGGGACCTGGTGCTGGCCAACGTGCTGCCGGTGGTCCACGAGGCCATCGCCGGCGACGTGGCGGCCCGGGTAGCGCCGACGGGCACGCTGGTGGTCAGCGGCATCCCCGACGAGCACGCCGACCGGGTGGTCGGCCGCTACCGGGACGAGGGCGTCGGCGAGGTCCGCCGGACGTCGTCCGACGGATGGGTGGGCCTGGTGCTCTTCCGGGAGCCAACGCCCCCGGGGAACCCGGTGCTCTCCTAGGCGCGCGGCCCAGCGGCGCCGGTGGCCCGCATCTCGGCGATGGCCTCGGCCGACAGGCCGATCCCGGCCAGCACCTCGTCGGTGTGCTCGCCGATACCGGGCGCCATGGTCGGCGTGGGCGGCAGTTCGCCCTCGAGGAAGACGGGCAGCGGCAGCTGCTCGGCGCCCACGTCCTCGATCCCGTAGAAGGGCAGCCGGTGGGCGAACTGCGGATCGTCCGGTGCGGTCTTCGGTGTGTTGACCGGGGCGATCGGCGTGTTGACCTCGTTGGCGAAGTCCAGCCACTCCTGGCAGGTCTTCGTGGCGAAGATGGCCTTCAGCTCGGCCTGCATCTCGGTGTTCTGTCGGGCGTGGTCGGCGTACTTCGAACCGGGCCACCTCTCGAACATGTCCATCCGGTCGACGCCCTCGCAGAAGTTCCTCCAGAACGCCTGCTCGGAGGCCATGAAGAGCACGTGGCCGTCGATCGCCTCGTAGATCTGGTAGCGGACGCCCTCCCACATGCCGGCCAGGCCGGGCTCGCGACGCTCGTAGTCGTCCGCCGGGTTGCCGGTCACCACGTCGGCGGGCCGCTCGTAGGCCTTGTAGGTCTCGATGCGGTACCAGTCCATGTAGGCCGCCGCGTCGGACTGGGCCACCTCCAGCCAGGTGCCCTTCCCGGTCTCCCGGGCGCTGATGACGGCGGCCAGGATGCCGAGCGCCCCGACCATCGGCCCGACGTTGATGCCGATGTTGGGGATGACCGGGATGCGGGTGAAGCCCTCGTCGTCGACCACCGGGTCGATGAGGCCGGCCCACGTGTCGTAGGCGATGCCGTGGCTGGGCATGTCCCGGTAGGGGCCGGTGGCGCCGTAGCCGGAGATGGTGCAGAACACGATCTTCGGGTTGATCTCGACCAGGTCGTCGAAGCCGAGGCCCAGCTTGGCCATCGACCCCGGGCGCATGGCCTCGACCACGACGTCGGCCTCGCGCACCATCTCCCGGTAGGCCGCCAGCGCCGACTCCTGCTTGAGGTCCAGGCAGATGCTGCGCTTGCCGCGGTGGGTGTGGAGGTGGAGCAGCGAGTTGCCCTCCACGATGGGCCAGGTCATCTGGCGGACGTAGTCGCCGGCCGGCGGCTCGACCGTGACCACGTCGGCGCCCAGGTCGGACAGGAAGGTGGCCACCAGGCCGGGGC
>JAERSO010000071.1 GCA_016845585.1 Acidimicrobiaceae bacterium
ACGACCTGAAGGGACGCCATGCCGGAAACCGCGCCACTCACTCCGATGTCGCTGGAGCAACTCCTCCGTCGAATCCACCACGAGTGGACAACGCGGCAACGGATCTTCGACCTGCCGTCCGGTCGGATCTGGAAGCCTGACGACGACGTCGACTTGTCCTTTGAGTTCATGGGCCGGCCGGCCGCCACTCCGATCGGGCCTGCGGCTGGGCCGCATAGCCAGATGGCCCAAAACATCGTGCTCGCCTGGCTCGGCGGGTCGCGGCTGTTCGAACTCAAGACGGTTCAGGTGCTTGATGATCTCGACATTGCTCGACCCTGCATCGACATGCAGACGATCGGCTACAACATCGAGTGGAGTCAGGAACTCGAGGTTGACCAGAGTCTCGGGGAGTACGTCAAGGCGTGGATGATCATCGAGATTCTGCGTCGTTGGCCGCCGTTGGCTGAGCACCTCGGCCCAGACACGGGGCCGCATGTGTTCGATCTCTCGGTCGGATATGACCTCGCCGGTATCCAGACAGAGAAGGTCGCTGGGTTCATTCGATCGATGGGCGACGCGTCCGAAGAGATCGAACGGCTTCGACCGCAGATTCCGGAGGTCTTCGGCGAACTGGCGGACCTGGACTTCCCGTCGGCGGTCGCCGACACCGTAACGCTGTCCACGTTCCACGGCTGCCCACCCGACGAGATCGAAGCGATCACCAAACACCTCGTCGATGAGCACGATGTCGACGTGATCGTCAAGCTCAACCCCACCCTCCTCGGTCTCGACCGCGTACGGGAAATCGTCAACGACCGGCTTGGCTACGACGATGTCCGCCTCGTGCCGCAGGCCTTCGAGGAGGATCTGCAATTCGCTCGAGCTGTCGAGCTGATCGCGGAGCTCAACGCCTATGTAACCACCCGAGGCCACCGCTTCGGGATCAAGCTCACGAACACGCTGGTCGTGGCCAACCATAAGCAGTGGATGCCCGAGGACACCATGTACCTCTCCGGGCCTCCCCTCCATGTCCTGGCGACCGCGCTCGCCGACGAGCTCGCAGTGGCTCTGCCCGGAGTGTTGATGTTGCCCGGCCACGACGGGCAGGTGCAGGTCAGCTTTTCGGCCGGCGTGACGAAAGAGAACCTCGTCGACACAATCGCGATGGGCGTGCGCCCCGCAACCATCTGCTCGGACCTATTGAAGCCCGGAGGCTACGGCCGCTTGGCCCCGATGTTGCGGACCTTGGCCGACGCGGTCAGAGGCGGGGGTGCTACCGACCTTACGTCATGGCGGGCAGGTCGCCTGCGCGACGCCCGCGACCACAACCACCGCGACCTCGTCGCCGAACACCGAGACAGGGTCCTCGGCGTGGACCGTGCTCGCTACAGTCTCGAAGGCAACTCGAAGCTACCGCGGTCGGTTGAACACGAGCTGCAGACGTGGGGCTGCGTGGCCTGCAACTTCTGCGTAACCGTGTGCCCCAATGACGCGTTCTTCAAGATCCCAACGGGCGGTCTCGAGGGCCTGGAGGGACGCCAGCAGTACCTCGTCTTCAGCGAGCTCTGCAACGAATGCGGCAACTGCATGACGTTTTGTCCCGAGGACGGTGATCCCGCACAGATCAAGCCCCGGCTGTATCTCGACGAGGGTCGGTTCGACGCAGCCGAAGGCCCCCGCTTCCTGGTGGGAACGGGGCAGGCCATCGACGTGATGCCTGCAGACGGCGCCGACCACCACGTGCCCACACTCCTTCAGCTGCTGACCTCGGCCGAGGGCCTCCCGCTACCCACCGAAAATGGAGCTGCGTGACATGAAGGTATGGATCGACCAGGACCTGTGCACCGGCGATGGCCTGTGCGAGGAAATCGCGCCAGACGTCTTCGTCCTCCTCGACGACGGACTCGCCTACGTCAAAGACGGCGACGACGTCCTGAGTAGTCCGGGTGGCGCCGAGAGCTTGGCCCCTGTTAGCGACGACCAGCTGGAGGCTGTGATCGAATCCGCCGAGGAGTGCCCAGGGGAGTGCATCTTCCTCGAAGCCTGAGACGAGATCTCGCCGCCGGGGCCGACCGCAACCTCGTCCCCGATACCCGAGTCGGAAGAGCACGAAGCCGTCGCGGCACGTGCTCCCGAACGGCGATCGGCCCCGGCGGCGGTGCGTACTGGAGGTCTGACGGCAACGCAGCCTCACCCGCCTTGCGCAGACATCAGATCTGAGTATTGTTGTGACCAATATTGAGTCGGTTGTCTGGGGGGCTGAATGTCCGGCAGTTCGGAGTTCGCAGTCGAGATGCGCGGCATCTCGAAGCGGTTTGGTGACAACGTCGCGCTGGACGGCGTTGACTTCGACGTACGCGCCGGTGAGATTCACGCGCTCTTGGGCGAGAACGGGGCCGGCAAGTCCACATTGATGAATGTGCTCTTCGGCCTGCACACACCCGACGGCGGCCGCATCACCATCCACGGTGTGCCGTCGGCGATCTCGTCGCCCCAGGATGCCGCCGCAGCAGGGATCGGCATGGTGCATCAACACTTTCGGCTGGTCCCGACGCTCACCGCCGCGGAGAACATCGCGCTCGGCCTGGCCGGCCAGCGGCTTGTCAGGCCCAAGGAGCTCCACCAGATCGACGAGCGGTTGAGGCTACTGAGCTCAGAGTTTGGGTTGGAGGTCCCAACCGACCGTCTGGTGTGGCAGATGTCGGTGGGTGATCGACAGCGGCTCGAGATTCTCCGGGCGCTCTACCACGAAGCGCGGATTCTCATCTTCGACGAGCCGACGGCTGTCTTGACGCCGGCCGAGTCCGACGCGTTCGTGGGTCAGATGCGAAGTCTCGCGGATGCCGGACGATCGATCGTGGTGATCACCCACCATCTCCACGAGGTGATGGAGGGCTCCGATCGGATCACCGTCCTTCGGCATGGTCAGAAGGTTGGCGAAGTCACGCCGAGCGCGACCTCGGTTCGAGCGCTTGCGGAGATGATGGTTGGCGCAGAAGCCGCCGGGCGCGTCGTGCGCCGCGAGACACGGCCCGAGCGGATGGCTGAAGATGTGGTGCTTCGGGTCGACGACGTGCGCGCAGACTCGCTGTCGGGGGCTGTCGGCGTCGCCGGCGTCGACCTCGAAGTGCGCGCTGGCGAAGTCGTTGGCGTGGCCGGGGTCGAGGGCAACGGACAGGTCGAGCTTGAGGGCGTCATCGTGGGCACGGTCCAGCCGCGCTCAGGAGCCGTCGTGATCATGGGAGCCGACCTCACGAACGACCCGCCCAGCGTGCGCATGGCGCATGGCCTCTCCGTCATCCCGTCGGATCGTTACCGGTCCGGTGTCATCGACTCGTGGTCCGTCGAGCGGAACCTCGCGCTGCTCAACATCGGCGACAGGCCTTTCGCTCGCCGCGGGAGAATCAACCACCGAAGCGTGCGCGAACACGCCCATCGCCTGATCGGCGACTTCTCCGTCAAGGCGACCCCAGTGACCACCGTGTCCTCGCTGTCGGGAGGCCACGCGCAGCGCGTCGTTCTTGCTCGCTGCCTCGACTCCGACCCCCGAGTCCTGTTGGCTGCCCAGCCCACCAGGGGGCTTGATGTCGGCGCCGCGGCGTTCGTCCGGCAGTCCTTGCTCGACCAAGCCGACCGCGGTGTCGGCGTGTTGGTCGTCTCTTCTGACCTCGACGAGTTGCTAGAGGTGGCAGACCGCGTCGTCGTCATGTACCGCGGCCTCATCGTGGGCTCGTGGACTAACCCAGGTGAGTTCCGAGCGCAGATCGGCGAAGCAATGGGCGGGGCTGCAGCGGCGGAGGTGCCAGCGTGACCGCGCTCGCGGACATCGGACCCGAGAACCGCGACGAGTGGCCCGTTCGCGTCGCAGCAGTCGCGGCGACGGTGCTACAGGTCGGGGCAGCACTCTTCATCATCGTCTCAGCCATCGTCCTCGCGGCTGGCGCCAACCCTCTATCGGTGGGTTGGAACATCACCCGGACACCCTTCGAGTCGCTCGGGAACTTCGAGCAGTACCTCCTAGCCCTGACCCCGTTGCTACTCGTATCGTGCGGACTCGCAATCGCATTCCGGGGCGGGCTGTACAACATCGGGGCGGACGGCCAGATGATCGCCGGCGCCATCGTCGGCGCCGGCGTCGGAATCGAACTCGGCGGGGCGCCCCGACTCGTTGGAGTGGTTGTTGTCCTCGCCGTTGGGGCGCTCGGTGGGGCAGCGTGGGGAGCGCTCAGCGGATATCTGCGAGGTCGTTACGGCGTGAGCGAAGTACTGAGCTCGCTTCTCCTTATCTTCATCGCAGACTTCATACTCCGGTACCTTGTCCGAGACCCCTGGCGGGATGGATTCCTCCCACAGTCGGCACGCCTACCGGAGTCAACACAGCTGCCCGATGTCCCCGGGCTCGATGTTCACATCGGGTTGCCGATCGCGCTAGTCCTAGTCCCAGTGCTGTGGGCGCTGCTCGAGCACACCACGTTCGGATTCCGCTTGCAGGCGCTCGGCGCGAGCGAAGAGGTCGCCCGGGCTAGTGGCATCGCAGTGGCCCGAACCGCAACCGTCGCCATGGCGCTGTCAGGTGCGTGCGCCGGCATGGCAGGAATCATCCAAGCCATCGCAATCGAAGGCCGTCTCGTGCAGAGCCTCAACAGCGGGCTCGGGTTCACAGCAATCGTCGTGGTCCTCGTCGCTCGCATGCGCGCTCTCGGAGTGCTCTTGGCGAGCGCGTTCGTCGTCATGTTGACGGTCGGCGGGGAAACGGTTCAACGGTCCGATGGCCTCTCGGCGTTCATCGTTCCGGTCATCCAGGCCGTAGCGATCCTCGTCGTCCTCGTTATGGATCAGCGGAGTCGCTCGTGAGGCCGGCAGAGGGAGACGTGTGATGGATTGGTCAGCAGTCATCGGCGCGGGTGCCATCATCCCGCTTCTCGCAGCCGGCGTGCGGCTCGCGCTGCCAACCGCTATCGCCGCAGTGGGCGAGACCGTGACGGAGCGTTCCGGCGTACTCAACTTGGGTGTCGAGGGAATGCTGACTGCAGGCGCCCTCGGAGCGTTTCTCGGGGAGTGGTACGGCGACAGCGCATGGGTCGGGATGGGGGCGGCCGTGGCTGCCGCCATGGGCCTTGGCGCCCTGCACGCTGTGCTCACAATCAACCTCAGGCTCGACCAGATCGTGACCGGGATCATGCTCGTGCTTCTCGGAGTCAGCACTTCGGACTTCATCTACGACTCGATCTTTGGGGATGCCTCGTCGCCCCCGCGAATCGATGGCTTCGACCCAGTCGAGATCCCGGGTTTGTCGCGGATCCCCGCTGTGGGAGTCATCGTGTTCCAGCAACCCGTCGTCGTCTACGTGGCGCTCGCCGGCTGCGGAGCAGCGTGGTGGATCCTGCACCGCACGGCGCTTGGCCTATCGATCCGCGCTGCTGGTGAAGATCCCGACAGCGTCGCGGCGGCGGGACAGTCGGTGGCCTCGGTCCGGTGGAGCGCCGTCCTCATTGGTGCGGCGATGTCTGGCCTCGGCGGCGCAGTGCTCGTGCTCGGACAGCTGCGCCTGTACTCATTCGGATTCATCGCCGGGCGCGGATGGATCGCGATCGCGATGGTGATTCTCAGCCGTTGGACCATCCCAGGCGCCCTCGCCGGTGCGTTCGTCTTCGGCGTCGCCGACTCGTTTCAGCTGCGCGTACAAGCCGCCAGCGGCGGACTCAACTCCAACGTCCCCGTCGAGTTCTTCCAGATGCTGCCGTACGCCATCACCCTTGTCGTGCTCGTTGTTGCATCCATGCGTGGACGCCGGTCCGCTGCCCCAGCGGCCCTTGGCGTTCCTCTGTAGACATCGACAAAAATATAGATATGATCAATGTCACCAGTGGGAGGAGCATCGAGTGCGCGTAGTAATCGATCGGAACAAGTGCATCGGGGCCGGGATGTGTCTGGGCATCGCACCCGACATCTTTAGCCTTGACTCCGAACGCAAAGCAGTAGCGGCATCGGTCGACGACAGCGTTCGGCCAATGGTGGAATCCGCCATCGTGTGTTGCCCTGTCGAAGCGATCTCGATCGAGGACTGACATGGCCGATGCCCCCGAAGCCCTGGAGCTCCACCAAGCGGTGCGGGATCGCCCCGGTGCGATGGGCACCACCGTCCAGCGCGACGAGGATCCAAGTGTCCTCGCTGGCGCAGCAACCTATATCGGCGACATTCGCCGCCACGGAATGCTCGACGCGGCGTTCCTACGGAGCCCCGTCGCTCACGGCACGATCCGCGAGATCGAGACCACCACAGCGGCCACGATGCCAGGGGTGGCCGGTGTCTACACGGCCGCGGACCTCGCCGATGTTGGAACTTTCCCTGACTACATCGTCATCAACAAGCCCGTAGACCAGCGGCCGCTTCGCGACGACACGGTGCGCTACGTGGGCGCACCCGTCGCCGTCGTCGTCGCCGACAACCGGTACCAGGCTGAGGACGCGATGGAGGCCATGGCGGCCGCGCTAGTGATCGAGGAGCTCCCGCCTGTCGTGGGGATCGAACAGGCGCTCGCAGACGACGCTGCGCTCCTGTACCCCGACTGGGGCGACAACAAGGTCGTAGACCTGCCGGGCGAGCGGCCAGCAGTACGCGAGGCCCTGGAATCGGCGCCCCACCGATTCAGCGAGACGTACATCGTCCAACGCCAGGCTCCCCTGCCGATGGAAACCCGCGGGGTCGTTGCCGAATACGACGCAGGCCGGCTGACCGTATGGGTCTCGCATCAGAGTCCCCACATCGCGAGATCTACCTACGCGATGTTGCTCGGTATCCGAGAGGCCGACATCCAGGTCATCTGCCCCCGCGTCGGAGGCGGTTTCGGTGGCAAGACCCACGTGTACGCCGAAGAAGTTGTGGTTGCACGCCTGGCCATGAAGTTGGGCCGACCGGTGCGGTGGATCGAAGATCGGGCCGAGCACCTCGTCGCGAGTGTCCATGCCCGCGATCAGCATCATGTCGTCGACGTGGGCTACGACGACGAAGGGCACATCCACGCTATGCGCTGCCACGTCATCTGTGACGTCGGCTCCGGCGAGGTGTTCATGCCAGGGACCTGCCCGGCGCTAGTCACCGGGGGCGTGATGACGGGCGCCTATGACTTCCCGCACCTCGAGATCTCCACGACGTGCGTGGTAACAAACAAGACCCCCGCCGGCGCGTACCGGGGGTTTGGTGCGCCCGAAGGCGTCTTCGTAATGGAGCGTGTGATCGAGCGGGTTGCCCGGCTCGTCGGAAAGGATCCCAACGAGGTCCGGGCACCGATGATCCTCCAAGAAGACCAGATGCCATACACGATGCCGGGAGGCGGCCGAATCGATTCGGGCAGCCATCAACACGCGTTCGAACGAATCGTCGCGCTCGGCACAGAGGCACGCGATGCCGCCGAAGCCCGCTACAGCGAGGACCCCGACACTCGGGTTGGAGTCGGCTACACCAACTATGTCGAACCCTGCGTCCCGACCTACTTCGCGACGACAGGCCATTGGGCGGGCTACGACGCAGCCACCATCCGCATCGAGCCAGACGGAACAGCGACCGTTTCCGTTGGCGTCACCGAACTCGGCCAAGGCATGACGGTGACAACCAAGATGCTCGCCGCCGACGCGCTGGGTATGGACCCAAGCAACGTCTTCGTCGTCATGGGAGACACCGACCGGGCGCCATACGGCCTCGGATCGTGGGGGAGTCGCGGGGCGGTCGTGATGGCCGGATCGGTCGTCAAGGCCGCCGAGGTCGTGCTTGACAAGGCTCGCGCGATCGCCGCGCACAAACTTGAAGCGGCAGAGGACGACGTCGTCATAGAAGAGGGAGCGTTCTTGGTTCGCGGGGCCCCCGGCGGCCCGACCACCACGTGGGCTGAAGTTGCCACCGCTGGCGTCATCAGGACGATCGAGCTCCCAGAAGGAATGGACGGCGGGCTCGAGGCAGTCGCCACCTATGAGCCATACGGACTCGAGCACTTCCCTGACGAGTCCGGTCGGATCCATGCCGCAACGACGTGGCCCAACATCGCACAAGCAGCGGTCGTCGCCGTGCATGTCCCGACAGGCCACGTATCGATCGAGGACTACTTCGTCGTTCACGACTGCGGCACGGTGATTCACCCCGATGTGGTCGATGGCCAGATTCGAGGTGGGGTTGCCCAAGGCGTCGCAGGAGCGATGTACGAAGACCTGCCCTATGACCCCGACACCGGCCAGCCACGGTTCGCATCGTTCATGGAGTACCTGGTGCCCACCGCGACTGAGGTCCCTTCGGTGCACATCGAGCACTTCTCAACGCCCGCCCCCGAGATGCCGCTTGGCATCAAGGGCGTGGGAGAGGCAGGCACCATCGGTCCCCCCGCGGCGATCGCCAACGCGGTATGCCAGGCGCTCGCCGAATTCGACCTCGACCTGACAGCAACCCCGGTAACCCCGATGGTGATCCGACAGGCGGTGCGGGAAGGCGGCGACGCATGAAGCCATGCTCATTTGACTATGTCCGGCCGCAGACGGTTGCGGAAGCCCTCACCGCCCTTAGCTCAGATCCCGATGCAAAGGTGATCGCAGGCGGGCAGAGCCTGGTGCCGCTCATGAACTTCCGGCTGGCCGCGCCCACCCTGCTCGTCGACATTGCTGATCTGGACGAGCTCGACTTCATCTGGATCCGGGGCGACCAGTTGTGCATCGGCGCAAGAGTGCGGCAACGCGCGGTAGAACGCTCCACGGTGGCCGCCTCTTCATGCGGCCTCTTGGGCCAGGCGTTGCGGTGGATCGGCCATCCCCAGATCAGGAACCGAGGCACGATCTGCGGCTCGCTCGTTCACGGCGACCCATCGGCAGAACTCCCAGCGGTAGCCGTCGCGACCGGCGCCGAGTTCGTTGTCCGGTCGGTCTCGGGGGAACGCATCGTGGCGGCAGCGGACTTCTTTGAGGCGCCAATGTGGACGGCAGTGGAGGAGGGGGAGTTGGTCACTGAGGTGCGGTTCCCGCTCGACCCGCCGGGCGCGCTTTCCACCGTTCGTGAGTACGCACGACGCAGCGGCGATTTCGCCATCGCCGGCATCGCGATGCGCGGCCACGTCGCGGAGAACCCTGCGGGGGTGCGGATCGCAGCGTTCGGGGTCGCCCATATCCCGATTCGGATGACGGCAGTGGAAACAGCCATCGCTGCCGGCCAGTCGGACTCCGACGCCCTCGAGCGAGCAGTCCACGACGACATCCCAACCCCGACCGACGATGGACAAGCTGATGGGGGCTACCGCCTCGACCTTGTCAGGCACCTGCTCTCGCAAGCCTTGGTGGATTGTGGAGGCCCAAGATGACCGAGAACACTCAGATCAGAACGATCACGCTGACCGTCAACGGTCACAGCGTCACCGAGGCCATACCGGTGCGCGTTCTGTTGTCCGACTTCCTACGGGAACACCTCGGCCTGACCGGGACCCACGTCGGCTGTGAGCATGGTGTCTGCGGTGCCTGCACCGTCCTGATCGACGGCGACGCATCACGATCCTGCCTCACCCTGGCAGCTCAGGTCGACGGCGCGGAGATCACCACCGTCGAAGGCCTTGCTGACGGCGATGGCTCGCTCAGTCCGCTGCAGCAGGCGTTCGCGGATCACTTCGCTCTCCAATGCGGGTTCTGCACTCCCGGATTCTTGATGTCGCTCGCCGGCGAACTCGAGCCAGGCATGACCGAGGCCGAAATTCGGCACCTCGTGTCAGGCAACCTGTGCCGCTGCACCGGCTACCAGACCATCGTCGAAGCAGCAGTCGCGATCTCCAACGCGTGATCGACGCAACATTGACAACAGCAATATCTTCTGTAATATTGCTGTGATCAATGCCCGATCCCGGGCGCGTTTCTCAAGGGGGAACAATGCGAAATCGCTTGCGGTGGATCATCGCAATCTTCATGGTGTTCGCACTCGTTGCTGCGGCGTGCGGTGATGATGACGACACCAGCGCAAACGGAGACCAGACCAGCGACGACTCCGGATCCGATGACTCGGGTTCAGACGACTCCGGCTCTGATGACTCTGGTTCGGACGACGGGGGCTCTGATGATTCTGGATCGGATGACTCGGGCACGGATGACTCGGGCACGGACGACTCGGGTGCCGACGACGGTGCCGCAGATGAGCCCGTCACCGTTGCGCTTCTTCTTGCGTTTGCGGCCAACGACTTGTCGTGGAACCAGCGAGCCCTCGAAGGCGCGCAGGCTCTCGAGGCTTCCGGTCGAATTCAACTGATCGCCCAAGAGAATGTCGGTCTCGAGGCGGACGGCTTCATCCGCGCGGCCGAGGGTGTGATTGGCGACGGCGCCGACCTCGTCATTGGCCATGGGTTTGACTACATGGACGCGATCCTGCAAACGCTCGGCCCGGACAACCCAGAGGTCGCGTTCGCCTGGGCGGGCGGGATCGGCGGCACCTCCGACAACGTTGCTGACTATGACCAGCCCTTCTACGAGGGCTCCTACCTCGCAGGCATCCTGGCTGCGGGCGTAACCGAGTCGGGTGTGATCGGCTCGCTGTCTGGTCAAGACGTTCCGGTCTGCCATGCGATGCACGCCGCCTTCTTGGCCGGTGCGCAGAGCGTCGACGCATCGATCACCCTGCAGACCGCGGCATCTGGTGACTGGAACGATGTCGCCCTCAACAAGGAAGCGATCCTGGCCCAGGCTGAGCAGGGCGCGGACGTGTTCTCGACCTGCGGCCAGGGCCCTGCCCTCGGCGCGATCGAAGCCGCAGAAGAGAACGGGCTGAGTGTCGTCGGCTACGTCGGCGACATGTCAGTCGTGAACTCCGAGGTGGTGCTCACCTCGGTGGTGTGGAACACAGACGTCGTCTGGGAGGCGATGGTAAGCGACATCGAGGCAGGCACGTTCAGCCCAGGTCAGCTGTATCGCCATGGTGTGGCCTCGGGCGCTGTCGAAGTGACACTCAACCCGGGCTATGCCGGCGAGGTTTCAGACGACGTCGTCGCAGCGTTTGACGACGCAGTCGCGGCGCTGAACGCAGGGACACTCGAAGTCCCGTATGACGGCGGCTTCTAGGCCGAGCACGCGCTGACAGCAGGGGTCGCGGCCCGTAGCCGCCGGGGAAGTCTTTCTCCTCCAGTCGGCGGCTACGGGCCGCGCGCCACACGTGACAAAGGAGCACGAGATGGGGTTAGTAGAAGAGCAAGTCGTCATCGTCACCGGCGCGGCGAAAGGCATCGGCAGGGCCTACTGTGAAGGCCTCGCCCGGGAGGGCGCGAAGGTGGTCGCTGCCGACATCGCGGACTGTGATGACGTCATTGCGGCAGTCGAGGCATTGGGTGGTGAGGCGGTCTCGGTTCATGCTGACGTGAGCGACCTCGGTTCGACCGAGGCGATGGCGGCGGCCGCCGTCGAGCGATTCGGGCGCATCGATGCGTTGGTAAACAACGCTGCGTTCTACATGGCTGTCACCCACGGTCCAATGGAAGACGTGTCACTTGCGGAGTGGGACCTGTGTTTCGACGTCAATGTGAAGGGGCCGTGGCTGTGTAGTCGTGCGGTTGTCCCGGCCATGAAGGCACAGGGTCGAGGTCGCATCGTCAACATCGCTTCAATGACGGTGAACGATGGCACTCCCGGGTTCCCTCACTACGTGGCATCTAAGGCAGCGATTTGGGGGTTGACCCGGTCGCTTGCGAAAGAGCTCGGGCCGTCGGGGATCGCCGTCAACACCCTCACCCCCGACTACATCCCTCACAACGAAGAGTACGCGGCGCAGCAGCCGCACGTCGACGAGATCATCACGTCGAAGCGAGCGTTCCGGCGAACCATGGTTCCCGAGGACATGGTGGGCACGATGATCTACCTCCTCTCACCGCTGTCGTCGTTCGTGACGGGGCAGAACATCTGGGTCAACGGCGGATCAGGGTTCCACTAGGCCATGTACAAAGATCTTCAGGGTAAAACGGTTGTGATCACTGGGGCCTGCGGCGGCATCGGTCGCGCCTACGCGGACGCGTTTGGTGCGGCGGGTTCGAACGTCGTCGCGGTTGACCTGGCCGGCTCCGAGCAACTGGCGGAGGAGCTCCGCGGACAGGGCGCCAAGTCGATTGGCGTGGACGCCGACGTGACCTCGGTCGAGGCGACCGAGGCCGTGGCTGAGGCGGCCGTTGCCGAGTTCGGCACCATCGACGTCCTCATCAACAACGCGGCCTTCTTCAAGGCCGTCAATCGGTCGTCGTTTGAGGACATTGACCCCGCCGAGTGGGACGCGTGCATGGCGGTCAACGTGCGCGGGCCGTGGTTGTGTTCGCGAGCCGTCGCCCCCGCCATGAAGGAACAGGGGAGCGGCGCCATCATCAACATCTCATCGAACACCGTATGGAAAGGCGTGCCGCAGTTCCTGCACTACGTCACGTCCAAGTCGGCGTCTCTGGGGTTCACGCGTTCACTCGCGAAGGAGCTGGGGGATCATGGCATCACCGTCAACACGGTCGCACCGGACTTCATCCCCGACGACTTCTTGCACGAGCATCAGCCCGGTCATGACGAGTTCGTCATCTCCCAGCGCGTGATCAAGCGCACGTCAGTGCCCGATGACATGGTTGGGATCGTGTTGTTCCTCGCCTCACAACAGGCTGGATTCATCACTGGACAGTCGTTCCTCGTGAACGGCGGAGCCCACATGCAGTAGCCGATCAGGCCGACTAAGCGACCGGCGGACTGGCGGCCTAGAACGACGGTGGGCTCGACACGATGAGGAACCGTGCACCGAGCTCCCCCGAGCTCCACCGGTGCGGTGTAGTCGCGGGGTAAGACATGGTGTCACCGACCTCCAACACCACCGGCTCTTCCCCCTCGAGGTGCACGGTTAGCTCACCGTCGAGCACTCTGATCATCTCTTGACCGTCGTGAACGATGGCGTGAGACATCGCCACCCCAGGAGCGGCAGTCGTTTCGTTCGCCTCAAGGCGGTGTCCGTCGCCTGGCGTGAGGAACAGCGTTGTGGCGCCGTCGGCGAGCACAAAGCGCTCGCCTTCGCCCTGGCGCACGAGCGTCACCGCTGAGTGTGTCGGCTCGAGAAGGGCAACCGTGGTCGTGTCGAGCGCTTGCGCGACTCGGTGCAACGCGAACAGGCTCGGCATTGCCCTGGAGTTCTCGATCTGGGACAGGAACGGTTGCGACAGGCCGCACACGTCGGCGAGCTGTTTCATCGTGAGCCCCGCTGCTTTTCGTCGTCGACGCAAAGCAGGGCCGAGTTGTGGCGCGATGTCGACTTCGTTGTCCTCGGCGGTCATGACCGTGCCTCAAGAAATATTGACTACAGCAATACAGCCGCGTAGGCTGCTACGAGCAGAGTACCTCGGGATCATCTGGGGCAACTCACGAGACGAAACATGAGGAGGGAGGGCACAATGCTGACGGAAACCCCGGGCAGTGTCCAGGAGGACCTTCGGTTCTACGAATGCCTTGACCAGTTCTGGCATCCGGTCGCGAAGGAGAGCGAGATCGGTGACGAACCGGTGCGGGTCACGCTCCTTGAGAAACGCCTGACTATTGCTCGCATCAATGGCGAGCTCGTGGCCCTCGACGACCGCTGCGTCCACCGCGGCGCGTCTCTGTCGCTGGGGGCGATCGAGGATGGCTGCATCCGATGCCCCTACCACGGATGGGCCTACGGCTCTGACGGCGAGGTCATCGAAGTGCCCGCCAATCCCGCGGTCAGCGAGAGTCTGACCGTTGCGCTGAATCGGTACCAGTGCGTCGCACGGTACGGCTTGGTGTGGGTGAGTCTTGTAGAAGAGCCGGTGTTCGACATCCCTGCGTTCCCACACCTCGATGACCCAGACTTCAGGGTCATCTCCTGCGACCCCTACGAGTGGGACTGCGCCTCGGTACGGCGCCTTGAGAACTACGTGGATTTCGGACACTTCGCGTGGGTCCACGATGGATATCTCGGCTCGCGCGACAAGCCCGAAGTCGGCGTCCACGAGACGTGGCGAGAGGACGGAGCCTTGCGATGTGAGGCGACGGTCGTGGAGCCTCCCTCGGGCAAGATGAAGAAGCACCTCTCGGGGCTTGGCGATCTGATCACGGCTCGAAACGAGTACTGGATCTACATGCCGCACAGTGTGCTGCTTGACCGGCACTTCGAAGGAGGCGCCCGCTATGTCCTCTTCATGGCTGCTTCGCCGATCTCACCGAACCGAACGAAGTCGTTCTGGTTCATCGGACGCAACTACGCCCTAGAGCCCGACGCCGACAGCGAGTTCCTTGACTTCGAGTGGGACATCCTGGCCCAGGACAAGCCGATCGTTGAATCACTCACCCCCGACGTCATCCCCTCCCAGCTTGGGAGGGAGATGTACGTCAAGACGGCCGACGCCATCACGCTTGGGTATCGCCAGTGGCTAACCGAGATCTCTGAGCCAGGACCGTCGCAATGAGCACGGACATCGCTTTCGAGACCCACCTGGACGTCGAAGGGGAGAGCCGGCTTCACCAGCATCTTCGACACTTCTGGCATCCGGTCGCGTTCTCACACGACGTCTCCGACGACGAATCTGTCCAGGGCGCATTGATGGGGGAGCGGCTCGCCATCTGGCGACACGACGGTCAGATCAGGGTCTTCCGGGATCTGTGTCGACACCGGGGAGCGTCGCTGGCGCTCGGACGGATCGACGATGGCTGCATTCGATGCTCGTACCACGGCTGGGCGTACGACGAGTCCGGCATTGTCGTCGACATTCCGGCCCGTCCCGACCTCTCGGGGAGCCTCAACGTCGGCGTCGATTCCTTCCCCGCAGTGGAATCCGCCGGGATCGTGTGGGCGTGCCTGGACGCTGAACCGAAGTTCCCTGTCCCCGAACTGCCCGTGCTCGACGACGCCTCCTACACGCACCTCTTCTACGAGCCATACGAGTGGCGCTGCTCCATGGCGAGACGACTCGAGAACTACTTCGACTTCTCGCACTTCGCCCACGTGCACCACGGGATTCTCGGCGACCGCGATGACGCAGTCATCGCCGACTACGAGGTCCGACGGGTCGGGGGCGAGGTGCGTATCGACGCCGGCCCATTCCTGGAGTTCACCGACAACCCCAAGAACGAAGGCTCGGCTGCTGCGGGCGAAACGTACGAAGCGTGGAAGCGGTACCGCATCTTCATGCCCAACACGATGCTTCTGCACTCCAGCGCAGGCCCAGACGGCCAGGACTACACGCTCTTCGTTGCCGTGGCGCCGCTCGCGCCGCGCCTCGCTCGCTGTTTCACGATCCAGTCTCGGAACTACGCACTCGACAAAGACAAAGAGTTCAGGGACCTTCAGGCAGTCATCTTGGAGCAGGACAAGCCGGTCGTGGAGTCCCAGAGGCCGGAGGAGCTTCCTGACGACCTCGCGGCAGAGATGCATGTCAAAGGGGCCGACGCAGGGACGTTGGAGTACCGCCGGTGGCTCATCGAGATCTCCAACGGTGTGTACGAACAAGCACTGGCTGCGGAAGGGAACTAGCGAATGGCACTCACTGAACTTGGTCCTGTCCGCCACCATGTCGTTGAGGGGGCGATCGGCCCGCTCCACTCGATCGACTACGGCGGATCCGGCCAGCCAATCGTGTGCATCCACGGCGTCACCGGGTCAGCGTGGGGTTGGCACGATGTCGCCGCCGCGCTTGCGCCTCGCCACGTCATTGCGCTGGACATGCGCGGCCACGGCGACAGCGCGTGGTCGCCGTCTGGGGCCTACGACACCGCCGACCACGTCGGCGACCTCGAGAAGCAGCTCGACGCGCTTGATGTGGAGCAGGTGACACTCGTTGGCTCGTCGTGGGGCGCGCTGGTCGCACTTGAGTACAGTGCGCGACATCCGCACCGGGTGGCGCACCTGGCGATCGTCGACATCGAACCGTCATTCGAGGCCAGGGTCGAGGATGTGCCGCCGCGGCCGCGGGAGTTCGAGAGCTACGAGGGCGCGCTGGCGTGGGTTGAGGAATCGAATCCACGAGCGCCGCGAAGCGCAGCAACCGCGCTCGCCTACGGCGCGTTCGCGCCGGATGCGACCGGCCACATCGCGCCGAAGCACGACCCGTTCTTCTTTGAGCGCTGGCCGTTTCGCAACGGAGACCATTGGGAGACGCTCACGAACCTGTCCTGCCCCACCCTCTTCGTCCATGCCGGATTCACGTTCGTGCAAGGCGAGGTGATGCGGCGTATGCAGGAGTCCGTTCCGGGGAGCCGCCTCGTTGAGATCGCCGAGGCCGGTCACGTGATCCCCGTTGACAACCCCGAAGCCCTCGCGGCCGAACTTGTTGACTTCCTCGGGAGTTGACGAGTGACGGGCGCGGTCATCGTTGGCGCTTCGCTCGGAGGGTTGCGTGTTGCAGAGGGACTTCGGGCGGCGGGCTACGAGGACAGGATCCGGCTCGTAGGCGCCGAGACTCATCGTCCTTACGACCGGCCTCCCCTGTCGAAAGACATCCTGACGGGCGGTAAGGAGCCCTCCGACATCATCTTTCGATCGGACGAGGAGCTCACTGCAAAGGGGATCGAGCTGGTCGTCGAGACGTCAGCACTCGGGCTGGATGTGGCGAATCGGCGCGTGCAGACGACCGCAGGCGATCTTGAGTTCGAGGACCTCGTTGTCGCAACTGGCGCACGAGCGCGGCAGCTTCCCGGTTCGGAAGACCTCGACGGGGTCCACACGATCCGGACGCTCGACGACGCAGAGTCCATTCGGGAGTCGTTGCGGCGCGGATCGCGCGTCGTCGTCGTTGGTGCCGGGTTCATCGGGGCTGAAGTTGCTGGGGCGGCCCGAGCGCTCGGGCTCGAGGTGACGGTGGTCGAGGCGATGGATCACCCGCTCGAGCGCGCTGTCGGTCGCGAAGCCGGCGCTGCGTGTGCTTCGCTTCACATCGAGAACGGCACGACGCTCATATGTGGAGTTGGTGTCGACCGCCTCACCGGCGACGACGCAGTTCAGTCCGTTGTACTTGCCGACGGCCGGCAACTGGATGCAGACCTGGTTGTCGTCGGGATCGGGGTTCAGCCCAACGTCGAATGGCTCGACGGGTCCGGAGTTGACATCTCAAATGGGGTTCTTTGCGACGAGCGCCTCGGCGCGGCGCCGGGCATCTACGCCGTCGGGGACATCGCTCGCTGGGCGAATCCTCGCTACGGCGAGACCATGCGGATCGAGCATTGGACGACGACGGTTGAGCAGGCCGCTGTGGTTGCGCACAACGTCGCCAACCCGGGTTCGCCGAGAGAGTGCGATGCCATCCCCTACTTCTGGTCAGATCAATACGGGCACCGCATCCAGTTCGCAGGGCGAGCGACTGAGGCCGAGCTGGTGGAGATCGGATGTCGTCCCGATGTCGCCGCGTACCTCGCGCTGTATCGACGTGGGGACACGTTCGTCGGGGCCTTGGCCATCGACGGGACCGTTGCCCTCATGCAACTGCGGGGAAGGCTGATGTCGGGAGCCGACGACTTCGAGGAAGTCCGTGAGTTCGCCGAGTCGTTGGGAGGCTCCAATGCCTAGAGATCGTCTGTCGCATCCATTGGTACGCGAGGACGGGGAGCTGCGGGCGGCCACGTGGGACGAAGCGCTCGAGCGCGCTGCGACGGGCATCAAGGCCGTCGTCGACGAGTCCGGACCCACCGCGTTCGGCATGTTCAGCTGTTCCAAGGCCACCAACGAGATGAACTACATGGCCCAGAAGTTCGCCCGAACGGTGGTGGGGTCGAACAACATCGACTCCTGCAATCGAACTTGACACGCTCCTTCGGTCGTCGGTCTGGCGACAGTGTTCGGAGCAGGTGGCGGGACGAGTTCCTATACGGAGATCGAGGAGACGGACGTGATCGTCCTCTGGGGTTCCAACGCGCGTGAAGCCCATCCGATCTTCTTCCACCACCTGATGAAGGGTATCGATAACGGCGCGCGCATGTACTGCGTGGACCCCCGGCGCACGTCGTCGGCCAAGTTCGCCGACGTGTGGTTGGGCATCGAGGTGGGCTCCGACATCGCGCTCGCCAACGGTATCGCCCGCGAGATCATCCATGCCGGGCTGACCAACGACGACTTCATCGCGCACTCCACCACCGGTTTCGAGGAGTTCAAGGCCTCGGTCGAGCCGTACACGCTCGACATGGTTGCCGGTATCACGGGGGTGCCGGCCGAGGCGATCCGGGAGCTGGCCCATGCCTACGCCTCCGCCGACCAGGCGCAGATCCTGTGGACGTTGGGCATCACCGAGCATCACAACGCGGTCGACAACGTCCTGTCGCTCTGCAACCTGTCCCTGCTGACCGGTCACATCGGCCGGTGGGGGTCGGGTCTGGTGCCGCTGCGCGGCCAGAACAACGTGCAGGGCGGCGGCGATATGGGCGCTCTGCCCGACAAGTTGCCCGGCTTTCAGGACGTGGCCGATCCGGAGTCCCGCGCGAAGTTCGAGGCCGTGTGGGGCCAGCCTCTGAACGCGAAGCCGGGCTTGCACCTCACCCTCATGTTCGAGGCGATGGAGCGGGGCGACCTACGCGCCGTCTACGTGATCGGCGAGAACCCGGCCGACTCCGAGGCCGACATCCAGCACGCCCGCAAGCTGCTCGAGGGCCTGGACATCTTGATCGTGCAGGACATCTTCCTGACCCGCACGGCCGAGATGGCCGACGTCGTCTTCCCGGCGTCGATCGCGTGGGCTGAGACAGAGGGCACCGTCACGTCGTCTGAGCGTCGGGTACAGCGGGTGCGTCCCGCTGTCGCGCCGCCGGGCCAGGCGCGCCACGACACCGAGATCCTGGTCAACCTTGCGCAAGCCATGGGTACGGAGCTCGGCCCCCAGAACCCAGAAGAGATCTGGAATGAACTCCGGTCGCTTTCGCCCGTTCACAAGGGCATGACCTGGGAGCGTCTGGAGTCGGAGGGGGGTCTGCAGTGGCCATGCCCCGACGAGGGCCACCCGGGCAGTCCGTTCCTGCATGCCTGGTTGTGGGAGGACGATCTCTGCGGCCGCGGCCCGGCGCCATTCTCAGTGGTCGCACACGAGGGCCCCAAAGAGCAGCTGACCGACGAGTTCCCGTGGCGGCTCACCACCGGTCGGGCCCTCGACAGCTACAACACGGGCGTGCAGTCCGGCGGGTACCAGTCGCCGATTCGCTACGGCCACGCGCTCGACGTCAACCCGGATGACGCCGCTCAGCTCGATCTCGCCGATGGCGAGCGGGTACGCGTGTCGTCGCCTCGGGGCTCAGTCGAGATGCCGATCCGCGTGCAGCCCGACATCCCGCGAGGCCTGACCTTTACGACCTTCCACTTCCCGGAGCTTGTTGACTCGAACGTGTTGACCTCCGACGCATGGGACCGCAAGTCGGGAACGGCCGAGTTCAAGGCCGCGTCCATCCGGATCGACAAGCTCGAAGCTGCAGGAGCGTCCCCCGGTGACTGACCTCCACATTGGACAGGCCAAGGCGTCCGCGGCGGAGCAACGCGCGGTGGATTCGGTCGTCGGACCCGAGGAGGCTGCGGTCGTCTTCGAGACCGACCGCCTCGTCCGGGGCGGCCGCGCTCGCCGTCACGAGCGCCGGACGCTTCTGCTCCCGGTGCTCCATGCGCTGCATTCCGAAGCGGGGTGGATCAGCCCCGGCGGCCTGAACTACGCCGCCGATCGGCTCCAGGTGCCGCCCGCGGAGGCATATGGGGTCGCGACGTTCTACGACATGTTCCGCGACAGCGACCCGGGCCACACCGAGTCGGTCGTGCATGTCTGCGTCGATGGTGCTTGCCAGGTCGCCGACGCTGAAGGCACCATCGCCGCGCTCGAGGCCGAGGGCCGGCACGTTCACCGCAGCCCGTGCCTCGGGCAGTGCGAGCGTGCGCCTGCGGTCTATATCCAGGGTCGCGGCGAGCCCGACTCGGTGCCCGCAGACGAGACCGATCCCTTCGTCCATCGCCAGGCGACCAAGCAGGGAAGTGGCGGGCTGCCACTGACCGACCGTCTGGGGTCGACCGACGCCACGTCGCTCGAGTCCTACCGGGCCGGCGGCGGCTATGCAGCGCTGGCTCGCGCGATTGAGCTCGGCCCCGACGCCGTCATCCAGGCGGTCACCGATTCGGGGTTGTCCGGTCGAGGCGGAGCTGCGTTCCCGACCGGCATCAAGTGGCGGGGCGTTGCCGATCAGCGCGGTCGGCCCAAACACGTGGTCGCCAACTGCGACGAGTCCGAGCCCGGCACCTTCAAGGACCGGATCCTGATGGAGAACGATCCGTTCGCCGTCGTCGAGGCGCTGATCATCGCCGGCGTCACGACGGGCGCCGAGCACGGCTGGATCTACATCCGCGGCGAGTACCCGTTGGCGACGGCTCGGATCGAGGGCGCCATCGCCCAGGCGCGAACCGCGGGACTGCTCGGCGAGGACGTCATGGGGTCGGGCAGCCGCTTCCACATCGAGCTCCGCCGCGGCGCCGGCGCCTACATCTGCGGCGAGGAGACGGCGCTGTTCAACAGCATCGAGGGCTTCCGGGGGGAGCCCCGCAACAAGCCGCCGTTCCCGACCACCCACGGGCTGTTCGGCGAGCCCACCGCGATCAACAACCCCGAGACGCTCATCAACGTCCTCGGCATTGTCCTCAACGGCGCTGACTGGTACCGCAGCCGCGGCACCGAGCGATCACCGGGCACAAAGCTCTACTGCCTTTCGGGTGCGGTCGCTCGACCAGGGCTCTACGAGTTCGAGTTCGGCACCACCCTGGGCGAAGCGCTCGCCGAGGCCGGGGGAGTGACGGGCAACCTCCAGGCGGTTCTGATGGGCGGCGCGGCCGGCAGCTTCGTCGGTCCCGAGTCGCTCGATCTACCGCTCACTCTTGAGGACGCGCGCGAGGCCGGCACCACGCTTGGCTCGGGCGTGATCATGGCGTTCGACGACACCGTCGACATGATGCCGATTGTGGTCCGCATCGCCGAGTTCTTCCGCAACGAGTCTTGTGGTCAGTGTGTCCCGTGTCGGGTCGGCACTGTCCGCCAACACGAGGTGATGGTGCAACTTCAGGACCAAGGCAGCCTTGCTGCGGACCGCATGAAGCTGATCAACGAAATGGCTCGGGTCATGGGAGACGCATCCATCTGCGGCCTGGGTCACACGGCCTCGGGCGCGATCCAATCAGCGCTCGCGCTTGGGCTGGTGGGAAGCCCGTGAGTGCATGGGCTCGGGCCCGCAGGTGGGCAGCGACCGGTCCGGAGCGCCCTGCCTTTGCTCCGGGCCGGCGTCCGCCGGTGAGTCCCGAAAGGAGCGGCCAATGACCAAGCGCGACGGCGTGACAATTCTGGTAGACGGCGAGAACGTTACGGTGCCGGAGGGCGCGACGATCCTCGACGCATGCAAGGCGGCCGCCGTGGACACGCCGACCATCTGCTACGCCGACAATCTGACACCGGTCAACGTGTGTCGGGTCTGTGTGGTCGACGTCGAAGGGTCGCGCACGCTCGTCCCGTCGTGTTCCCGACCCGCCGAGGACGGTATGGAGGTCCAGACGGACTCCGAGCGGGTGCAGCACAGCCGCAAGATGGTGCTTGAGTTCCTCGGCACCGGCGTCGACCTGTCCCAGGCCGACGAGCTCCACCGCTGGATCGACCACTACGGCGCCGACCCGGACCGGTACCAGGCCGACGGCGTCGAGCTCGAGACGATGGACGAGGAGCCCAAGGTCCAGGACAACCTGTACATCCGGGACTACGACAAGTGCGTCCTCTGCTACAAGTGCGTCGAGGCCTGCGGCGACGACGCCCAGCACACGTACGCGATCTCGATCGCCGGTCGCGGATACGGCGCTCGGATCTCGACCGAATTCGACGTCACCCTCCCGGACTCCGCGTGTGTCTACTGCGGCAACTGCGTCGCGGTGTGCCCCACCAACGCGCTCCAGTTCAAGAGCGAGTTCGACCTGCGTGCCGTCGGCGACTGGCGCCCCGAGGACCAGACGGTCACGCGCACCGTGTGCTCGTACTGCGGCGTGGGCTGCAACCTCGAGCTCCACGTGCAGGACAACGAGATCGTCAAGTGCACCAGCCCCGACGACCACTCGGTCACGATGGGCAACCTCTGCATCAAGGGCCGCTTCGGCTACCAGTATGTCAACAACCGAGACCAATCCGCAGAACCAGGAGACTGACCATGGAGATCGTGAACGAATTCGACGTACCGCTCCCCATCGGTGAGGCATGGGCAACCCTGATCGACCTCGAACGCATCGCCCCCTGCATGCCGGGGGCATCGCTGACAGGCAGGGACGGCGACGACTACCACGGCGCCGTGCGGCTAAAAGTCGGACCGATCACGAGCCAGTACAAGGGCACGGCGCGGTTCGTCGAGAAGGATGAGACCGCCCACCTCGTCGTCATCGAAGCCGAAGGCCGAGACACGAGGTCGGCTGGAACCGCCAAGGCACGGGTCGAAGCACAACTGAAAGACCTTGGCGAGTCGACCGCGGTCGAGATCTGCACCGACCTCGCGATCACCGGAAAGGTCGCACAGTTCGGTCGGGGAGCCATCGTTGATGTCTCCGGACGACTCGTCGAGCAGTTCGCAGCGAACCTGAGCACTCAGTTGATGGCGCCCGCCTCATCAGCGACGGACGACTCGCGGACCGCCGACGACACAACTGACGCGGAAGCTATCGATCTTGCAGACCTCGCCTTGCCGGCTGAGCGTCGAGCGGCGCTCGGGGGCATGGTGCTAGCCGTGCTGCTTGTGATGTGGCTCATCCGAAGGCGGCGGGCGGCACGCTGAGCGCGTCGTCCGGAGCAACCCAGGCGGAAGCGGTCGACGTCGGACCCTCGACTGTGCGGTTTCCGAGCGGATAGCGATCGCGGCATCGCTTAATTTGTTGTTCAATCGGCTCCTTTCGTCTCGTGGGCTCCGATCACCTGACTAATTGATAAGAAGGGCACCTCGGATCGAGATCACCCATCTCCAAACTTGACAAAATGTTAAGTCTCTGTGATAGGCTCTGCCGATGCGGATCGGCCAGTGGGAACGAGCGTGAACGACACCGCGATCGCACCGCTGGCGATTCACACGCCTCGACTTCTTGACCGCATCGATGCCCTCGCGAGGATCGGCTCCATCCCGGGCACGGCTGGTTGCTCACGGCTGGCGCTGACCGATGACGACAAAGCCGGCCGCGACCTCGTCGTGTCATGGATGCGCGATCTCGGCCTCGATGTCACGATCGACGCCGTCGGAAACGTCACCGCCACCATGAAGGACCCAGCTGGCCCGCCGGTCATGACGGGCTCGCACATCGACACCGTGGCCACCGGTGGACGCTACGACGGAAACCTTGGGGTTCTAGCCGGCCTGGAAGTCATCGAAACCGTGCTCACGTCGGGCATTGCCCTCCGGCGACCGCTGGCCGTCAGCTTCTTCACCGACGAGGAAGGGTCTCGATTCCCGCCCGACATGCTCGGCAGCCTCGTCTACGTGGGCGGGTTGAGCTTGGAGGAGGCGCTTGAGATCGAAGGAATCGACGGCGCAACTGTTGGTGAAGAGCTGGAGCGCATCGGCTACCGGGGTCCGGGTTCATGCCCCGCCGCCGAGCCCTACGCGTTCGTTGAACTGCACATCGAACAAGGGCCAGTTCTCGAGACGGAACAGCGGCAAATCGGCGCGGTGACCTCGGTGCAAGGGATCTCATGGACCGAGGTGCACATCGTCGGTCAGTCCAATCACGCAGGCACGACCCCAATGACGCTAAGGAAGGACCCAGCCGTCGTTGCCGGCTCGATCGCGGTGTTCGTGCACGAACTCGCTCACCGGATGGGCCACCCCCAAGTGGGGACGGTCGGCAAGGTCAACCTCCACCCCGACCTCGTCAACGTGGTTCCGGGCTCGGCCACGGTCACCGTGGACCTCCGAAACACCGACGAAGCCCGGCTCCAGGAGGCTGAGAGTGCCCTGGCTGCCCACCTCGACCAGCTCCGCTCCGACCACGATGTCGAGATCACTTCGCGGTCCCTCGCCCGCTTTGAGCCCGTCGAGTTCGATCCCCGCATCGTTGAACTGGTATCGGCTACTGCGCGAGACCAGGGCATCGAACCACTGCCGATGCCGTCCGGTGCCGGCCACGACGCTCAGATGTTGGCCCGCGTATGTCCATCAGGGATGATCTTTATCCCAAGCGTGGACGGCATCAGCCACAACCCGGCTGAACACACCGATCCCGCAGATCTCGAAGCCGGCGCCAACGTCTTGTTGCACACAATGGTGTCCCTTGCAGGCGAGGGACTATGAGCCGCGTCGTACACGTCGGCGCTGCTCAGCTCGGCCCGATCTCCGCAGACGAGAGCCGCGCCGACGTAGTGGAACGCCTCATCGCATTGCTCCGTGACGGGGCCACCATCGGATGCGACCTGGTCGTGTTCCCCGAGCTTGCCCTGACGACCTTCTTTCCCCGCTGGTACACGGACTCCTTCGATGGCCACGACCATTACTACGAGCGAGAGATGCCCGGCCCCCAGACCCAACCGCTCTTTGACGAAGCCGCACGGCTCAACGTCGGTTTCTGCCTCGGATACGCCGAACTCACACCACAAGGAGAACGGTTCAACGCTTACCTGCTGGTCGACAAGAGAGGGGTAGCCGTGGGCAAGTATCGCAAGGTCCACATCCCTGGCCACGACTCAGACGAACCCTGGCGGCCGTTCCAGCATCTCGAACGCCGCTACTTCCAGGAGTCCCCGGAAGGCTTCCCCGTGTTCAGAGCCTTCGACGGGATAGTGGGGATGGCGTTGTGCAACGATCGCCGCTGGTCAGAGACCTACCGAGTGCTCGGGCTCCAAGCTGCAGAACTCATCCTGATCGGCTACAACACCCCGCTGCACTACGCACCGGACCCCGACCAGAACGCCCTGCAGGGCTTCCACAATCACCTGGTTATGCAGGCGGGGGCGTATCAGAACGGCACGTGGATCGTGGGGGTCGCCAAAGGCGGCATCGAAGAGGGCGTCGAGTCCCTCTCCCAGACCGCGATCATCTCGCCATCAGGCCAAATCGTCGCGCAAACGATCACGAGCGGCGACGTGCTGGTCAGCGCCCGCTGCGACCTCGACCTGTGCTCGCGCTACAAGGACACGCTCTTCGACTTCGCCCGGTACCGGCGCCCCGAGGCCTACCGGCTTATCACCGAACGCAAGGGCGCGATCGCGCCACCCCAACGCAACAAGCAAGGAGCATCATGACGACCCTCGATGCCTCAACCTCCGACGACCTGCCCGGCTCGACAGATCGCGTCGGCTTCGTTCTCAATGGCGAAACCGTTGACGTCGACGCAAGTCACCCACACCTGCTGTCAGCGCTGCGCGACGAGCTGAACGTCATCTCGCCAAAGGATGGGTGTTCGCCGTCCGGGCAATGTGGCTGTTGCACCGTTCTGATCGACGGCAAGGCTCGCATCGCATGCTCCACCGGCCTCGACAAAGCCGCCGGCACCGAGGTCACCACGCTCGAAGGGGTGGACGCCGCCGAGGTCGAGCGGATGGCCGATGCGTTCGCGGCCTGCGGAGCCCTGCAGTGCGGTTTCTGCACGCCGGGAATCGTGATGCGAACGAAGGCGCTTGTCGACAAGGACGGCGCGGAGCTGACCCGGGAGAAGGCTGCCCGCCACCTCGGCGCACACCTTTGCCGCTGCACCGGCTACATCAAGGTTCTCGACGCGGTCGAAGCGCTCGCCCGCGACGAGGTTCCCGTCGTCGTGCAACCCGGTGGAGTGGGCACCCGGGGAGTGAAGTACGAAGGCCGCGATCTGTCGGTTGGGCGGCGGCCGTTCATCGACGACATGCGGATCGACGGCATGCTGCACGGCGCGTTGCACTTCTCGGCGCACGCCCGCGCGGATGTCTTGAGCATCGACGCGAGTGCAGCCGAGGCGATCCCAGGCGTTCACGCCATCTACACCGCCGAGCACATTCCGGCGGAGCGACGAGTCGGCATCATCCACAAGGATTGGCCGGTCATGATCCCGGTCTACGGCAGAACGTCCTATCGCGGTGATGTCCTGGCGATTGTGGTGGCCGAGACGCGTTTGATCGCCCGCCACGCCGCCACACTCGTCAACGTTAAGTACGGCGTGCTCGAGCCCATGGTCGATCCCGTCCGCGTCGTCGATGACCCCGAGCCGGCGGTCTGGGAACTCGACGGCAACCGTCTCTCAACGTCGACGTATGCACGAGGCGATGCCGACGCCGCCCTCGCCGACGCTGCTCACGTGGTCGACGAAGTCTTCCAGACCCAACGGATCGAGCACGCCTTTCTCGAACCCGAGTCGACCCTGGCGGTCCCGACCCTCGAGGCGGGCGCCGCTCCAGGTGACGGCACCGAGCCCGCCTCGTTGTACGTCTACTCCGGCGGTCAGGGCATTTGGGACGATCGCGATGACATCGCCGCCATGCTCGGCATCGAGATCGACCGAGTGACGACGGAACTTGTCTCCAACGGTGGCGCCTTCGGCGGCAAGGAGGACATGTCCAACCAGGCCCACACCGCGCTGGCGGCGTGGCTTACGGGTCGGCCCGTGAAGATCACGCTGTCGCGTGAAGAGTCGCTGCTGATGCACGCCAAGCGGCACCCGATCCGTATGCACTACCGGGTCGGATGCGACACCGATGGCACGCTCGTTGGCATCAAGGTCCGCATGATCGGCGACTCTGGCCCGTACGCATCGGTCGGCATGAAGGTACTCGAGCGAGCAGCGGGCCACAGCACCGGTCCCTACGTCTGCGCCAACGTCGACGTCGAAGCCGTCGCCGTTCGGACCAACAACAGCGTTTGCGGGGCGTTCCGAGGCTTTGGCGCCAACCAGGCTCAGTTCGCGATGGAAGGCGCAATGGAGCGGCTGGCCGAGATGGTCGGCATCACCGGCTGGGAGATTCGCAGCCGCAACGTCATCGAGCCCGGCGTCGTTTGGGGGCCCGGCCAGGTAATGGACGATGGCTGCCTCGGCGCCCGCCAGGTTCTCGACGCCGTGAAGGGTTCATACGACGCCGCGCTGGCCGCCGGGAAGGCCGTCGGCATCGGGCTCGGGCTGAAAAACTCCGGCCTCGGCAACGGATTCAACGAGATCGCCAGAGCCGTTGTGCACTTCCGCGAAGACGGCAAGGTCGAGGTCCGCCACTGTTGGACCGAGATGGGCCAGGGCGTCCACACCGTCGCCCTCCAGGTCGCCGTCGAAGAGCTCGGTGTCAACGCCGAGCGCATCGAAGTCATCGTCGACTCAAGCCGAGAGCTCGGCGCCGGCCAAACGACCGGTTCGCGCGGAACTCTCATGGGCGCTGGGTCGGTGAAGGCGGCTTGTGAAGCCGCGGTGGCTGACGGATGCCAGGTGGGCGTCGACTATGAGGGCGAGTATCGGGTGGACTGGACCAACTCGCTCAGCGACGGCGTCGAGAACCCGATCATCCACTCCACATTCGGGTACGCCACTCAGCTCGTCATCGCCGACATGGAAACCGGTGACATCGAGCGAGTCGTTGCCGCTCACGACGTCGGCCGGGCCGTCAATCCGACGCTGTGTGAGGGCCAGATCGAAGGATCGGTACACATGGGCCTCGGGTATGCGCTCAGCGAAGGGTTCCCCTGCGACCAAACGGGATTCCCGGTGAACACGACGCTGCGTAGCCTCGATATCATCCGCCCCAAGGACATGCCCGACGTTGAGGTCATCCTCGTCGAGTCGCCCCAGCCCGACTCGCCCTACGGCATCAAAGGTGTCGGCGAGATCGGTCTGGTTCCGACTGCCGGTGCGGTCGCCGGGGCGCTTCGGCAGGCGACTGGCGTGTGGCATAGCGAGCTGCCCATGCAAAACGAGGCCAATCGCGAGCGCAGCTCCGCCTGGACCTGATTGCTGATGACCTCGAGTCCCGAGCTGGTAGACAACCAGACGCATGGGCTGGTCTGCGCGCACCACCACCTGTACTCGGCACTTGCTCGAGGAATGCCCGCGCCGCCGAAGACGCCCACCGGGTTCGTTGAGATCCTGGAGCAGGTCTGGTGGCGGCTCGATCGCGCTCTGGACGAAGACACCATCTACTGGTCGGCGAAACTCGGCGCGCTCGAAGCGCTCGAGTCGGGCTGTACCGCAGTCATCGACCATCACGAGTCGCCGAACGCGATCGATGGATCCTTGTCGATCATTGCCGACGCCTGCGCTGAGGTCGGGGTAAGGGTGTCGTGCTCCTACGGCGTCACTGACCGCCACGGCGCCGAGGGCGCGAAGCAAGGTCTGGCGGAAAACGACCGATTTCTCTCAGAAGGCGGGCGTGGATACGTCGGCATCCACGCAGCGTTCACATGCAGCGACGACACACTCGCAGCTGCGGCCGACATCGCAAAACGACACGGCGTCGGCGTCCATATCCACGTGGCGGAGGGAGAGGCCGACGCTGGAGCGGCCGATCGGATTCGCGACCTCACGAACCACAAGTGGCTTCTCGTCCATGGCGTCCACCTTGCCGATGACCACGGCCTCGAGGGCACCATCGTGCACAACCCAAGATCGAACATGAACAACCAGGTCGGCTACGCACGGCCGACACGTTTCACGAACCCGACCGGGCTCGGAACCGACGGGATCGGGGCCGACATGTTCGACGAGTTTCGAATCGCCTACGTCAAACTCCGAGAGCACGACGTCACCGAGACCCCCGACACCGCAGCAGGGATGCTCGCGACCAACACGACGCTGTTTCGCGAGGTTGAGCAAGACCGGATCACCTGGAACTACCGACCCGTCGACCCGTGGCGACTCGCGTTCACTCCCGCTGTCCGTCCGTCGCGCATTGAACGCGACGGCGTCGTGATCTACGACGCAGGCACCTTCGTCGACATCGACGCTGACGAGATCAGAGCGAAAGCGGCCGAGGCGGCGCTGAGGTTGTTCGCCAAGCTCGACGAGATCGCCTGATGGCGACACTCATCGCTGGCGGCATCGTCGTGAACGCCACCGGATCGACACCCGCCGACGTGCTCGTCGAGGGCGAACGGGTCACTGCAGTACTAGATCCAAATAGCGAC
The DNA here is from genome assembly GCA_016845585.1 of Acidimicrobiaceae bacterium. Lineage (GTDB taxonomy): Bacteria > Actinomycetota > Acidimicrobiia > Acidimicrobiales > Aldehydirespiratoraceae > JAACCU01. Next base: position 29,038 of record JAERSO010000071.1, read on the forward strand.
CTTGCGCGCACACTTCGCCGCAGCGACGTGCGATCGATTGACGCCTCCGATCGCTACGTCGTCCCCGGCGGGGTCGACGTCCACGTCCACCTTCAGCTCCCGATGACCTCAGACTCCACCTCGAGTGACACCTTTGAGACCGGCACCACCGCCGCCGTCTGGGGCGGCACGACAACGATCATCGATTTCGCCGGCCAGCCCAGGGCATGCAGGTCCGCGAGGCCGTCGATAGCCGGCTCGCAGAGGCGGAAGGGCAGTGCGCCATCGACTATGGCCTGCACCTCTCTATGGGCGACGTAAACGACACCTCCCTGAAGGAGATGCGTTCACTCGTCGACGAGGGGGTTACGAGCTTCAAGTACTTCATGGCGTATCCAAACGCCGGGTCTGCCGCGGGTAGCGGTGACAGGTTGGTTTATGCGGCCAGGGCCGCTGTTGGGGTCATGATGGTTTCGTATTCGGTTGGGGTCAATCGGCCGAGGGCGTCTTGGCGTCGGCGTTGGTGGTAGGTGCGTTCGATCCA
>JAERSO010000072.1 GCA_016845585.1 Acidimicrobiaceae bacterium
GGGCTGGTGGGTCGACCGCGAAACCGGACGAATCACCGATGGCGGCGCGTTCGGCACGCAGGTCTGGCTGGACCTCGAGGACGAGTACGGCGTCTACCTGGTGGTCGAGGCCACGTCCGGGCAGGGCCAGGCCCTCAGCGCCAAGCTCTACGACATCATCGAGGATGCCGTCGTCGGCTGACGGGATCGGCCCAGACCTGTCCCCATCGGGACAGGTGTCTGACCCCAGGTGTCCGAACTCTCAGGGGCTTCGGCGTTCTTTGACGACGATGTCGAAGGTGTCGCGGATGCGACGATCGATGTCGGCGGGAATGTGGTCAGGCCAGTGGGTGTCGAGCAGTTCCGTGGCACGCTCGTGGGCCACCTGCAGGGCATCCTTGCCGCCGGCATCGACCCAGTTGTCGGGCGTCTCCCGGTCGGCGATGTCGGGGTAGATGTACTCGGTCTGCATCAACTCGAGGGTTTGCTGGGAGCCGAGGAAGTGACCGGGCCCGTTGACGACCTCTTCGATCACTGCGGAGGAGAGGCTCTCCTCGTTGACCTCGATGCCACGGACGGTGCGATTGATCGAGCCGAGCATGTCGTTGTCGATCACCAGGGCTTCGAATGAGCAGCTGAGCAGCGAGCCGAGCATCCCCGAGGTCTCGTACACGAGGTTGGCCCCGGCGTGACCAGCGAGAGCGATGTTGAGGCCCTTCTCATACCCGGCCTGGTTGTCGGGAACCTTCGAATCACTCATCCCGGCAGCAACGCCTGAGGGAAGGCCGATCCAGTTGGCGAGCTGGGCAGCGGCTGCGTTGAGCACCCCCTCCTCACCCGACCCCCCGCTCATCGCACCGGTGCGCAAGTCGGAGACGAACGGCCACAACCCCATGACGCATGGGTGACCGGGCGACATCAGGTTGACCGTGGCCAGGCCGGCGAGACACTCGGCCAGCGCCTGCGCCAGCGACCCCGCCAGCGCCGCAGGTGACGTGGCTCCGGCCTGGCCCGCGGAGAGGAGGTTGATCGGCATGCCGCACTCGACCTGCGCGAGCATGCAACGAATCGACTCCTCGGCGAATCGCAGCGGCGGCACGACGAACGTGTTGTTGGCGGCGATGAACGGGCGCTTGCGGAATTCGCCCTCACCGCCGAGTGCCATGTCGAACATCGCGACCGTGTCGTAGACGTGGTCCTTCTCGAACCACGACGTGCCGGAAGGCTTGGTCGTGCCGGCCATCGTGGCGTACGCCGTGTTGAGATCGAGCTCGCGTGCGTCTTCGCGGTCACGGGCCACGACGGTGCGTACGTAGAAGTGGATGTTGTCGAGCGCGTCGACCAGCCGTCCGCAGTCGTAGACGTCATCGCCGGTCGAGTGGCGGAACGTGTTGGTGGCGTAGTCGTGCATCAGCACCGCAGCACCACCGGTGCCGAAGTGCACCCGATCGCCGCCCACGGTGATCGAGTTCGAATCGTCCCAGCCGTGCCACACCCATCCCGTGGCGGCGGTCTGGATGGCGTTCTCCACGATCGCCTTCGGGTAGTGGAGACGACCGGCGTCGTCCATCCACCCCCCGGCATCGGTGACGACCTCCACGAACTCGGGGATCGGTGAACCCATCCCCAGGCGTTCGAGCAGATCGATCGCCGCGTCGTACACCTGCTGCATGTCGGCTTCGGTCAGTGGTTTGAACAGTCCGCCGGGCAGGCCCGGGCGAACCGGGCGAGCATCGACGTGAAGTGGTGCCTGGCGGGCGGCGATGCGTCCCGACCGGCCACCGGTACGGCGGCGGCGTGGCTCTTCCTCGGTCATCTCAGCCTCCCCTTGGCTCGAAATCGATGCTCAGGCCCGGATGGCTTCGTTGTTCGGGTCGTAGGCCGGTTCGGCGAGCACCGTGGCGGTGCGACGAACCCCGAGCATGTCGACCTCGAACGTCGATCCCGGGGCCTCGTACTCCGGCGCGACGAAGACGAAGCCGAGACTCTTGCCCACCGCGTGGCCGAACGCCCCGGAACCACCGATACCCATCACGCTGCCGTCGGCGCCGTAGGCCGGTTCGTTGCCCCGCATGTCGCTCTCGCCCTCACTGATCTCGCAGTAGACGAGCACCATGCTGAGCGGCTCGGCCTGGTCACGACGGGCAACGGTGGCTTCCTTGCCGATGAAGTCGCCGTCGAAGTCGACGAAGCGCTGGATCCGGGTCTCGATCGGGGTCAGCTCGGTGGTGAGCTCGCTCCCCCATGCCTTGTAGCCCTTCTCGACACGCATGGAGTTCATCGCATAGGAACCGAAATGCACCATGCCGTGCGGCTCCCCGGCGGCGACCAGGGCCTCGTAGAGCGGCAGCATCTGGTCCATCGGAACGTGAAGTTCCCAGCCGAGCTCACCGACATAGCTGACGCGCAGCGCCTTGACCGGTACGCCGGCGACGTCGATCTCCTTGGCGGTGAGCCAACGGAACGATGCATTCGTGAGATCGGCATCCGTCAGACCCTCGAGCACATCACGGGACTTGGGACCCGTCACGGCGATGATGCCGTGACCGTCGGTCACATCGGTGACCGTGACGTCCTCACCCTCGAGAATGTGGTCGTTGAGCCAGTCCTCATCATGGGTGGTGCCCATGATCGCCGAGTTCAGGTAGTAGCGATTCTCGCCGAGTCGGGTGATCGTCATCTCGCACTCGATGCCACCGAGTTCGGTCAGCATGTGGACGAGTCGCATGCCGCCGTCCTTGCCCGGGATCTTGTTCGCCGACACCCGATCCAGGAGCGCTGCTGCATCAGCGCCGGTGACGTCGAACTTGGCGAACGCCGTGAGATCGGCGATACCGACCCGCTCACGAGTGCCTCTGACTTCCTCGGCGACGATCGGGAAGGCGTTGGACCGCAGGAAGGTGTGCTGCTCTGCCTCGCCGTAGTACTGAGGACGTTCCCAGCCGTAGACCTCTTCCCATTGCGCACCCTTGGCGTCGAGGGCGTCGTGCAGCGGGTTGGTCTTCTGCTTGCGAGCGGCCGGATGATGCTCGCCGGGAGGGCGAGTGGCGTACATGAGGTGGTATTCCTCGATCGCCTTGTCGACGGCGAACACACTCTTCGGGCCGGTGTGGGTGCCGAAGCGGCGAGGATCCATGCCCCGCACATTGATCTCGGTCTGGCCGTGCACCATCCACTGGGCGAGGTACTTGCCGGCACCCGGTCCCTGGGTGATGCCGATCGAGGCGCCGTTGCAGTGCCAATAGTTGCGCATGCCCGGTGCTGGACCCATGAGGTAGCCGGAGTCGGGTGTGTGCGTGATCGGACCCGACACGACCTTCTTGATACCGACGTCGGCCCATGCAGGCACCCGGTCCAGGGAGTCCATCAGACAATCGGCGATGACGTCCATGTCCGGTGCGGTCAGGTAGAAGTCGAGGTTCCAGTCGATGCCGTCGACACCGTAGGTCTGCGCATTGGCCGTCTCGTACGGACCGATGAGGATGCCGTCGATCTCGCGCCGGTAGTACGACGACGAACGGGGGTCGCGGGTGACGGGCGGCTCGAAGCCGAGATCGATCATGGCCTGGAGTGGCTCGGTGATGATGTACTGATGGATCACCGACACGATCGGTACGTCGAGTCCGACCATGGCGCCGAGTTGCGGGGCGTAGTGCCCCGCAGCGTTCACGACGTGTTCGGCGACGATCGTGCCCTTCTCGGTGATGACCTCCCACATGCCATCGGCGCGCTGGTTCATGTCGATCACGCGGTTGTTGCGTGACACGGTGGCGCCGAGCTGACGGGCGCCCTTGGCCATGGCGTTGGTCGAGCCCGTCGGGTCGGCCCAGCCGTCGTTCGGGGTGTAGAGCGCGGTCTGGACGTCGTCGATGTTCTCGAAGAGCGGGTTGAGTTCCTTGATCTCCTTGTGACCCACGATGTGGCTCTCGTAACCCAGCTGATTCAGCTGGGCGTGCACCTGGCGATGCCAGAGCACGTCGTTGTCGGAGATGGCGAAGCGAAGGGCGCCACAACCATGCCAGCCGGCGGACAGCCCCGTCTCCTCCTCGATCACCGGGTAGAGCGAGATCGCCTCCTGGTGGACCTTTGCCATGTTGAGATCGCCGATGAAGTTCGGGACGAGCCCGGCCGCGTGCCATGTCGAACCGGAGGTGAGCTCACCCTTCTCGACGAGGACCGTGTCGGTCCATCCCTCGTGGGCCAGGAAGTAGAGCAGGCCCACGCCCATCGCTCCACCACCGATGATCACGCACCGCGTGCTTTCGGGTAGATCCGTCGCAGCCATCTGCTTCCCCAAGCCTGTTGATTGCCCAGTACCGGGTATGTTCCACTCAGTGGAACGTTCCGATCAGTGACTGATAGTCTATCCAACAGGATGCAATCCATCGAGCGGACCTTCGCCATTCTTCGAGCACTCGCCCACGGACAGGAGCGAGCCGGAATCTCCGAGATCGCCCGCCGAGCCGACCTCCCCAAGAGCACGACCTCCCGGATCCTCGCCAGCCTCGAGGCCCTCGGAATGGTGGAACGTCTCGGCGAGCGCTACGGGCTCGGGTCGAGCCTTGCTGCGCTCACGACCGCGGCGGCACCGGTCGGGTCACTGCGCGAGATGGCCAGGCCCGAACTCGCAGAACTCGCCGACCTTCTCGGCGAGAACGCGTCGCTCGTGGTCGACGACGGCGACGAAGTCCTCTACATCGACACCGCAACACCGACCGAGGTCGCGGTCCAGGTGCAGGACTGGACCGGCGAGCGACTTCCCTACCATGCCGCGGCCGGCGGACTGGCGCTCATGTCGGCCTGGGAGCAGAGCCGCCGCGACCACCTGGTGGAAGCCGGTCTGCCCGGATTCACCGAACGCACCGCCACATCACGACAAGCGCTCGACACGAAGATGAGCGAACTCGCGAAGACCGGTGTGGTGTGGACCATGCAGGAGTTCGCCGAGGACGTGAACGGGATCGGCGCCCCGATCGCCGGTCCGACCGGCGAGTACGTCGGCGCGATCAACGTCTACGGCCCCACCTACCGCTTCCCGGGCGAGCTCGACGCCGGCCATGTGGCCGAGGCGCTCGTCGATGCCTGTGGTCGGATCACGGCCCGCCTCTCCGACTGAGCACACTGTCGCACCGCGATCAACCGACGAGTCGCTGATCTACCCGGGCGTCCAGAACGCCACATCACCATCGCTGATTCGCGTGGCGGCGCCATCGCCGACACGGTGGATGTAGATGCCGGTCTCCCCCGCCTCGTCGATCCCGGCGTAGACGATCGCGTCACTCTGGGGCGACCGCACACGCGGCGACTCGACGAACTGCCACGAGAAGAAGACGTAATCCCTGAAGAAGACGGGCGACGGCAGCCAGCTCCCGAGCGGTTCACTCACGTCGTCGGTCCAGACGACCCACTCGAATCCCTGCTCCGCCGACACATGCAGAAGGGCCAGCCGTTCACCGTCCGGTGACCACTCAGCCCAGAACGTGGGCAACGCGGAGACCAGAGTCCGTTCGCCCGATTCGAGGTCGATCAGTTCAGTGGGCGCAGAGGAGTCCTGAACCGGGTTGGCGATGTCGATCTCCGCACCGGGTCCCGGCCCCGACATGCCGTGGGCGAGCAGTGCTCTCGACCCGTCGGGTGAGACCACGATGCCGGCGGAGCCCGCGACCGGGCCGAGGTCTCGCTTCGATGCGGTGTCGACATCGATTCGGATCAGCCGAGCATCACCCTCTCGATCGGCCACGATCAGCGCATCGCGAGTCCCAGGGACCCAGGCGGGCGCCAGGAACGACTGACCGGGCGCGCCCAGCGGTTCACGCGTGGCCAGGTCGGCGACGTCGCGGACCAGTTCGAGCTCACCGTCGCGATGAACGAGGAGATCGTCACCGTTCGGCTCCCAGGCGAGGTAGAAGCTGCCGGCATCGAGCGAGCCGGCCGACAGCGGCGTCCCATCCGGCCGGAGGATGTCGAGTGTGGTGCCGACGGGGCCAGGGCCCAGCGCCGCGATCGCGGACCCGTCGCCGCTCCACGAGAAGAAGAAGTAGTTGCGTCGTGCATCAACGGAGGTGGAGGTCTCCTCCACCACGTCGAACACGCGAACCCGGGGGGCGTTTCCGAGGTCGATCGATGCGACGCGGCGGCCATCGCGTGACCACGTCGGTTGCCGTAACAGCGCGCCCTCCGGCGTGGCCAGGAGCTCGGCACCCTCGGGGGTGATCAGAACCCCGGAAGCGTCACCACCGACCGCGATGGCATCCAGACCATCGAACACCGTCGAGGTCGGCCCGGGGATCTCCAGATCCTCGGGGGCGATCTGGGTGCATCCCGCGGCAAGAGGGACGAGGAGCGCGAGCGACCGAAACGAGATGGTCATCGAGGCGGCCCAGCGCATCGTCAGAAGGTATCGCCCTCGCCCCGACTACCGGGCCCGGCGATTGGGACCTCAGACCCTGCCCCCGACCCGGAGGTCATTGCACGATGAATGTGGCCGGGCCGATCGTCTCCGGCCACAGGAGGTTGCCATGTTCACCGAAGTGATCGTGCCCGTCGACGGCTCCGACGAGTCGGCCCGAGCTCTTGGCCCCGCGAGTGCGGTCGCCCACTATCTGGGTATCCCCATGAATGCGGTCGCCTTCCTCCTGCCCCCCGACGTTCCTGAGGACCTGTCCGACACGATCTTCGCTCAGATGACCGATCTCGGTGAGGTGGAGCGCTCCGTCGACGTCATGGAACTCACGGGGCCGGTCGCATCTGATCTCTGGGACTATGTGGCCCGAAAGACCAACCCGATCGTCGTGATGAGCACCCATGGGCGCGGCCGGTCGGCTGCCGTCGTCGGCAGCGTCGCCGAGGAATACCTCACCAAGTCGCACCGCGCGGTGCTTCTCGTGGGCCCCAAGTGCGTGTCGGGGCGCTTCCGCCTTCACGGGCCGATGATCGTCGCCGCACAGGAGGACTCCTTCGGTGATGCTGCGCTCGCGCTTGCCGCGGAGGCCATCGACACCTTCGACTTCGAACCACAGGTCGTCAATGTGCTCGACCTCGTCTCGACACGCAAGATGGAGAAGGCCCGAGCCGGCGCCGGCGGTTACGACCTACCACCCGACTCGGTCGGCGCCCATCGACTCGCCAACGAACTCGAGCGGGCCACCGGCCTGGCCGGCATCGACTACCGGGTCCTGCACTCGAATCACCCGGGTCAGGCGATCGCCGAGCGCGCCGGCGAGGTCTCGGCGTCCCTGATCGTGATGGCCACCCACGGGCGCACCGGAATGGACCGCTTCACAAAGGGCAGTTGCACGGCAGATGTCGTGGCCGACGCCACGTGCCCTGTGCTTGCGGTGTCGCCCTGAGATCCCGTCGAGAAGCTCGCCTAGTCCTCGATGTGCGGCCGCTGATTCTGCGGGTCGTACCAGCTCCGAATGGACGTGGACACCGGCACACGCACTCCGGCGATGTTGGTCTCCCACGTGCCGGCGTCGAGCCAGTCCTTGCCGACGACCTCGCCGTCAGGATGCTCGAGGTACCCCATCGCGCAACAGCGGTCCTGGGTGGCGCTCCACATCGATGACGATGTGCGGCCGACCACGACTCCGTCGCGGTAGATCGGCTCGTCGTGATAGGTCAGGAGGTCCGGATCCTCGATTCGGAACTGGATCAAACGCTTTCTCCGGGGTTCGCCGCGCTGCGCCTCCAGCGCCGCTCGACCAATGAAGTCGGCATCCTTGTCCCAGGCGACGGCGAAACCCAATCCGGCTTCGAGCGGCGTGTCCTCATCGGTGATGTCATGGCCCCAGTGCCGCATTCCCGCCTCGAGGCGCAGCGAGTTCATCGCGTGATAGCCGGCATGAACAAGCCCGTGGCTGGACCCCGCCTCGACGAGTGCGTCGTAGACGGCAACCGCATTGTCGTTGCCGATGTAGAGCTCCCAACCGAGTTCGCCCACATAGCTCATGCGCATCGCGGTGACGTCGGCTCCGCCCACCTCGATTCGCTGGCTCGTGCCGAAGGCGAACGAGTCATTGTCGAGGGCGGCGCTCGTGACCTGTGAGAGCACCTTGCGGGCGTTGGGACCCATGAGTCCGATCATCGCCATGCGATGGGTGACGTTCGTGATGTCGACCCGACGACCACGAGCCGCCCGCTTCAACCACGAGAGATCCCGGTTCTCGGCGGCGGCCGCCGTGACGACGAAGAACGCTCCCTCACCCGTGCGGGTGACGGTGAGATCGGCTTCGATGCCACCCATGCGGTTGCACCACTGGGTGTAGACCGACTTGCCGATCGGGGCTCCCTTGATGTCGGCGACGCTGATCGTGTCGAGCACCTCGAGTGCGTCGGGTCCCTTCACGACGAACTTGGCGAAGCTGGTCTGATCGAACAGTCCGACCGCCTCGCGCACCCCCATGCACTCGGCGACCATGTTGTCCTGCCAGTTCTGCTTCCCGTACGAGTACTCGTACTCGCGGACCTGGCCGTCATCGGCGAACCAGTTCGGGCGTTCCCAGCCTGCCGTCTCGCCGAACACACCACCGGCCGCATCGATCCGTTCATGAAGCGGCGAGAGGCGAATACCGCGTGCGCTCTCGTACTGACGGAACGGCCAGTGCATCGCATACAGGAGCCCGAGGCTCTCCGCCACACGATCCTTCAGGTACTCCTCGTCACCCTGGAATCGCTGCGCGCGGCGGATGTCGACGGAGTTCAGATCCATCGGCGGGTGCTTGTCCGCGATCCAGTCGGCAAGGGCCCAGCCGACACCGCCTGCACTCTGGATACCGACCGAGTTGAAGCCCGCGGCGACATAGCAGTTGTCGACTTCGGGGGCTTCGCCCATGTAGTACACGCCGTCGGGAGTGAAGGCCTCGGGGCCGTTGAAGAAGAGCTGGAGACCACACTCCCCCAGTGACGGCACACGGTGGATCGCTCGTTCGAAGATCGGGCCCACATGATCCCAGTCCTCGGGGAGGGAGTCGAACGAGAAGTCACGCGGGATCTGATCCGTCCGCCAGACCTTGCCGCGCGGCTCGAAGAAGCCGGCCATGATCTTGCCGGTCTCCTCCTTGAAGTACGTGTAGTTGCCGGGGTCACGAAGCGTCGGCATGCCGATCTCGACGCCATCGATGGGCTCGGTGACGATGTAGAAGTGCTCACACGCCTGCAGAGGAACGTTGACGCCGATCTGCGCCGCCAGGTGGCGGGTCCACATGCCCGTGGCCAAGACCACGATCTCGGCACGGATCGGACCCTGTTCGGTCACCACACCGCTCACCTTGCCGTTGAACGCCTGCAACTCGGTGACGGAGACACCCTCGATGATCTGTGCGCCTCGGGCCTTGGCACCCTTCGCGAGTGCGATCGTCGTGTCGACCGGCGACGTCTGGCCGTCACGCGGGATGTACAGCGCACCGACGAGATCGTCGGTCCGCATCAGCGGCCAGCGTTCGCTCGCCTCGTCGAGATCGATGACCTGCGTCTCGACTCCCACACCTTCCGCCATGGTGGCGCCGCGCAGGATCTCCTCCCAACGCTCGTCATTGTCGGCGACCGAGATCGATCCCGGAGTGCGGTAGCCGGTGGCCTGCCCCGTCTCGTCCTCGAGTTCCTCGAAGAGGCGCGCCGAGTAGGTCGCCAGCTTGGTGAGTGAATGGGTCGACTTCAGCTGAGAAACGAGTCCCGCGGCATGCCAGGTCGTGCCACACGTGAGCGTGCCCTGCTCGAGCACCACCACATCAGTGATCCCTCGACGGGTCAGGTGATACGCGATGCTGCATCCGACGATGCCGCCACCGATGACGACGACTTGAGCCTGTTCCGGCACGGTTGGGGCCATGGCGACCTCCACGGTTCAACGCGGGCTCTCACCCGAATCACTCGATATGGATTGCGGGAGGTTAGCCCCTCTAACCAGGTGGGGGAACGCCACCGCATCCACGCATCGGAGAAATCAGATCAGGCCGGCCAGATCGTCCAGGATCGGGAGCAGCTTCTCCGCGGGCGCAGGGGGGAGACCGAAGACGAGTCGGTCGTAGCCGCCCTCCGCAAGACGCTCGATCTCGGCGGGATCGGTCGGGCCGAAGTACATCGTCAACTCGACCTCAGAGCGGTCACGACCGGCCTTTTCGCATTCCTCGTCGAGGGTCGCCACATGATCGAGAGGGTCACCGTCACGTCCGCCGATCGGGATCCACCCATTGCCGTATGCCGCGGCGCGACGGGCGCCGTGGGGCGAACCGCCTCCCACATGAACCGGCGGTGGTGACTGGATCGGCTTGGGATTGGAGAAGATCGGGTCGAAGTCGATCAGATCACCGTGGTATTCGGCCTGGTCGTTCGCCCAGATCTCCTTCATCGCCTCGACGCTCTCCCGCATCCGCTTGAAGCGCGTCGACGGATCGGTGCCGTGGTTCTCCATCTCCTCGAGATTCCAGCCCGCTCCAACCCCGAACAGGAACCGGCCGCCGGAGATCTCGTCGAGACTGGCGACCTCTTTCGCCGTGGTGATCGGATCGCGTTCCACGACCAGGCAGATTCCGGTGCCCACCTTCAGCGTCTTCGTCGTGGCGGCCATGGCCGTGAGCGCGACGAACGGGTCGTAGCTGTCGTAGTACATCTGCGGAAGGTCAGCCCCGCCCGGCCACGGTGAGAGACGGCTGGCGGGGATGTGGGTGTGCTCGGCCACCCAGATCGATTCGAAGCCGCGCTCCTCGAGCGCCGGACCCAACTCCGTCGGGTGCATCGCATAGGCGGTCGGGAAGATGGCAACGCCGAATTCCATGGTCGTGCTCCTGGGTTGTCTGCGGTTGTCAGGCCGCGGGGGTGCTCGCGGTCTCCGCCACCTTCTCACTGACGACCCGACTGGATCCACCGGGCTTCATCGACACGCCATAGAGACAGTCGGCGGCCTCCATCGTGCGCTTCTGGTGGCTGACGAGCAGCAACTGCGCGTCGGCGCGGAACTCCTCGACCAGCGAGAGGAAGCGATGCAGGTTCACATCATCGAGGGCGGCCTCGACCTCATCCATCACATAGAACGGCGAGGGCCGGCTCCGGAACACCGCGAACAAGAACGCGAGCGCGGTGAGCGTGCGCTCACCGCCCGAGAGGAGCGAGAGCTTCCGAACGTTCTTGCCCGAGGGCCGGGCACTGATCTCGATGCCGGTGTTGAGGAGGTCTTCAGGGTTGGTGAGCGAGATCGAGCCCTGGCCACCCGGAAACAGGGTTTCGAACAGCTGGGTGAAGTTCACCGAGACATCGGCGAACGCACCGGCAAAGACCGACACGATCTCCTCATCGATGGAGGTGATGACCTTCTGCAGCTCACGACGGGTGGACCGGATGTCGTCGAGCTGGCCCTGCAGGAATGTGTGGCGCTCCTGCAGCGCCTGGAACTCCTCGAGTGCGAGCGGGTTGACCGGTCCCATGATGTCGAGTTCGGCCTCGAGCATCTCGACACGTCGGGCGGGCTCCATCCCGTCGGGGAGTTCGGGGCATGCGGCAGAGACCGCCACGTCGGGCGCCAGATCGTGATCGGCACGGAGCTGATCGACGCGGGACTGCAGGCGAGTGCGGAACTCCGCCTCCTCGACCTCGGCCTTGGCCAGGGTCGATCGCAGCTCCTCCAGCCGCTTCTCGGCGGTCGAGCGGTCCCGGCGCAGCGAGTCGAGACGGCGAGTGATCGCCTGCGCAGCCTCGGACTGGCGGCGTCGACGTTCACGCACGTCGGCCAGACGGCTCTCCACGATCGCCGTGCGGGACTGGACCGCGGCGAGCAGATTCTCGAGTACTGCGGCGCGACGGTCGAGGGCGACCCGCTGCTCCTCCGCGGCTTCGCGCTGGTCCTTGTCGCGTTCGAGCCGTTCATCGAGTTCGGCGAGACGCTTCGTGAGCGATGCCTCACGCTCCTGGAGACCGGCGGCGCGGACCTCGACATCACTGCGCAGGGCGCCGACCGACGCAGCCCGCTCCTCGATCCCGGCACGCGCTGTCGCCAGTTGCCGTCCCTTCTCCAACGACTGTTCCTCATCCGCCTCGAGCTCGGGAAGCTGGTTCTCGAGCTCGGTGACGCGGGCCTGCTCGCGTTCGATCCGGACGCCCAGCTCCTCGAAACGGGTGTTGAGGCCGTCGGCCTCCGTGACGATGTCGCGTCGGTCGGCCTCGGTGCGCTGCAGCGCATCGGCGGCTGCCGTGAGACCGGTGTCGATCGCGTCGAGGCGCTGGGCGAGCTCGGTTGCACGGGTTTCCCGCTCGGCGACCGCGTGCTTGGCAACCGTGGTGGCGTCGACCGCCGATTCGCGCACGGAACGGGTGCGCTCGACCTGTTCCTCGGCCTCGCTCAGGGCTGCCCCGGTGGCACCGGCGGACCCACCGCCGATACGCCAGCCGTCGGGCGCGAACCGGTCGCCTGCCCTGGTGACCACGACACGGCCCGGCGAGGACAGGACGGCTTCAGCCGCCTCTTCCCATCCTCCATCCACCACGGCGACCTGGCCGATCAGGCTGTCGAGCAGCTGATCGACCGCAGGAGAGGTGCCGCGCACATGGGCGCGCAGACCGGACGCCACCGCACCCGAGGCGCCTCGCACACCCAACGCGAGAACCGCGCCGGCGGCATCGCCGTGGGTCAACGTCTCGAGTGCAGAGCGTGCCGTGCTCGGCGACTCGACCACGACCGCGCTGAGGGCTTCGCCGGCGGCGGCCTCGAAGGCCGCTTCCCAGCCGTCGTCGACAGACACGAGGTCGAGCAGCGTGCCGAGCACACCGTCGAGATCGGCCAGTCGTTCCACACCCGAACGAGCCCGAGCCTCGTCGAGGGCCAGGGTGAGCGCGTCAGCACGGGCGACCCAGCGTTGGTGATCCGTTTCGGCCTCGGCCTGGGTCTCGCGGGCCGCGGCAAGCCTCTCCTCGGCCTCGTGGCGAGCAGCCTCGGCGGCCTCGTGCGCGGCGACGAGGGGTTCTTCCTCATCGTGAAGCGCACCGAGGTCGCCGCGGCGCTGCGCAGCGTCAGTCTCCAGGTCCTGACGGCGCTGATTGAGTTCGGCGAGCCTCGATCCCAGCCGGCCTGACTCGCTCGTCCCTCGCTCGATCGATGCCCACAGCGCACCGAGCTCACCACGCACCTCGGATGCCTTGCCGCTCGGAACGGGAACGCCTTCGCCCCACTCCGACTGGAACGCGGTCCGGTCGGCCGCGAGGGTGGCCTCGTCCTCGGCCAAGCGGGCGACGTCGGGTTCGAGTTCGACCAGCGCCGCCGTGACATCGACGAGTTGCTTGCGGGCCCGGCTCGCCTCGACCTCGAGGTTCGCGATCACGGCACGATCGGCGAACGCGGATCGATCACGCTCCACGCCGCGTTGCCGTTCGACCATCAGAGCAGTGAGCCCACGGGCGCGCTCACGCATGGACTCGAGCCGCACCAGACTGTCGCCGAGATCATCGCCCCCGTGCTCCGCGAGCTGGCGTTCATCGGCGCTGACTTCGGCATCGAACCGCTCGAGTTCGGCTCGGGTGGCGCGTTCCTGCTCCACGCGGCGGGCGCGCAGCTCGGCGTTGGCGCCCAGCTTCGTACGCAGCTGGGCGATGTCGCGGCCGGCGAGATGAATCCGAAGACCGGTGAGTTCAGCGATCAGGTCGCCGTGACGGCGAGCAGCTTCGGCCTGCTTTTCGAGGGGTCGAAGCTGCCGACGAACCTCACGCATCAGGTCCTTCACCCGCGTGAGGTCCCCATCGGACGCGGTGAGGCGGCGCTCAGCCCGGTCCTTGCGCTTGCGGTACTTGAGGACACCGGCAGCCTCCTCGATGATCGCCCGGCGCTCCTCGGGACGCGCATTCAGCACTGCGTCGATCTGACCCTGCGAGACGATGACGTGCTGCTGGCGACCGACACCGCCGTCGCTGAGCAGCTCGGTGATGTCGAGCAGGCGACACGGCACACCGTTGATGGCGTACTCGGAGTCGCCGCTGCGGAAGAGCGTGCGGGTGATCTTGACCTCGCTGAACTCCACCGGGAGCGTGCGCGAGTGGTTGTCGATGGTGAGCGAGACCTCGGCGCGACCGAGGGCGGCCTTCCCGGCAGTGCCGGCGAAGATCACATCGTCCATCTTCCCGGAGCGCACCGCACTCGGGGCCTGGGCACCGAGGACCCACGCGATGGCGTCGACGACGTTGGACTTGCCGCTGCCGTTGGGACCAACGACAACGGTGACACCCGGCTCGAGATCGATCGACGCCTGATCGGCGAACGACTTGAAGCCCTTCAGCGTGAGGTTCTTCAGATGCATTGGGACGAACCTAACAACCCGAATTACATCCGTGTAGTCCTACCCCTGGGGATTTCCTGTGGAAACCCCGGGCGTCGCTGGTCCAGAGCCGCCCGCGTCCCCCTAGACCTGTGTCTCGCAGAAGTAGGTCCAGGTGCCGCTGAACTTGGCGCGCTGGATGGGGAGGCGACTCCGGCCACTGAGCTGGCCGTGCTTGCCCCACACGTTCAGGTGGTCGGCATATTCGCCGGCGACGCCGAACGGATCGACGAACAGCCGCGTGGCGACCGATGTGCCGCGGTATTTCAACGCGTCATGGATCGTGCCGACCAGCGCGCGGTGGAGTCGGCGGATCTCCTGACTGGAGAGCGACTCCGACGAACGGTCGTAGCGCAGACCGGCCTCGTACAGGATCTCGTCGGCGTAGATGTTGCCGATCCCAACGACGAAGTGATCGTCCATCAAGAGCGTCTTCAGCTTGGTGCGACGCTGCAGGAGTTCACGGCCGAAGACGGTCCAGGAGACCGGCTCCTCGACGGGATCCAGCCCATAGTCCTCGATCGCGGGGATCTCGTCGGCGAGCGCGGCGCTGTCGACCACGAACATCTCCGCGGTTCCGTCCGGGTCCACCAACCGCAGCTGGCCGTGCTGGGTGAAGGTGATCACGACCTCCGTGTCGGCCTCGACCGCGTCCTTGTTGGCGTGGCGACGCAGAGTTCCGCTCGAGCCGAGGTTCACGACCAGCGTCGACTCACCGTCGAGCACGATCAGGATGTAGAGACCCTTGCGGGCCACCGACACGATCTTCATGTCGTCGAGCTGGGAGGTGAACGCCTTGCGGTTCTTGTAGCGGCCGAGCACCTTCATGCTCGACGCCTCGACCGTCTTCACCTTCTTGCCGACGAGATCACGATCGAGTTCACGGCGAACCGTCTCCGCCTCGGGAAGCTCATACATGGCTTTTCTCAACGATCATGGCTGCCTCACGCATTCTGGTGCCCCTCTCGGGTCTGCCGAGCCTCCCACGCTGCCTGGGCGGCACGCTGCTCGGCTTCCTTCTTCGACGTCCCGTTGCCAGTGCCGAGAACCTCGCCACTGACCCTCACGGTCGCCTGGAATCTCTTGTGATGGTCGGGACCGCTCTCGGCGATCTCGTAGTCCGGAGGCCCGAATCCATCATGGGCCGCGATCTCCTGCAGCCGAGTCTTGTAGTCGGCGCTACCGGGACGTAGCGCAGCCTTTTCAATCGCCGCCTCGAGTTCGGCGATCACAATCGTCGCCACGGACTCGATACCCCCATCGAGGTACACGGCACCGAGGATGGCCTCGGTGGCATCCGCCAGGATCGATGCCTTCTCACGCCCACCCGACGCGTCCTCGCCCTTGCCGAGGCGAAGGCCGGCGCCGAGGCCGAGTGACGCGCCGATGTCGGCAAGTGCACCCGCACTCACGACTGCCGCACGCGTCTTGGCCAGATGGCCTTCCGGCAGACTCGGGAACCGGGCGAAGAGGTGATCGGTCACCACCAACTGCAACACCGCGTCACCGAGGAACTCGAGACGCTCGTTGGACGGCTCCCCCATGTGCTCAGCACACCACGAGCGATGGGTCAATGCGTGGGTGAGGAGCGCGGGGTCGTTGAATCGATACCCGAGCCGATCCTCGAGGGACGTCGAAAGTGAAGCCGAAGCCAGCGGTCAACCCAGCTTGGCGACGACGTATTCGACAGCGTCGCGCACTGTGCGGAGGTCCTCGAGATCTTCGTCCTCGATACGGAAGCCGGCGGATCGCTCCGACAGCTCTTCCTCGATGGCTTCGACGAGCTCGATCAGGGCGAGCGAGTCGGCATCGAGGTCGTCGGCGAAGGCGTCGCCTTCGTTGATGCTCGAGGGTTCGATCTCGAGAATCTCCGCGAGACGATCCTTCACCAAGGTGACGATCTCTTCACGGCCGATCGGGCCCTGTTCGACATGAGTTTCGGCAGGCATGGATTCCCTCTCACGGTCGCCGGAGTGGCCGCCCATATGGCGAAAACCGGTGGCACCCTATCGGTTTCGTTCTCTTGCGCGCTTGTGAACGGCTGTTTCGCCTGGAATGACGCGGAAAACCGACCGTCAGCGCGGGGCTGCAGCAGTGGTGAGATGGCCGACCATGTCGACGTCCACCATTTCGGCCGCGACCTTGATCGCATTGGTCATCGCCGCCGCCGAGCTCGATCCATGGGAGATCACGCACACGCCCTTCACCCCGAGCAGCAGGGCACCACCCACCGAGTCGGGGTGCAGTTCGTTCACCATCGCGTCGAGTGCGGGGGCGAGCGTGTTGCCCGCCGCACGGGTGTCGTCATCGGTGTCGATCGCCACGAGCAGGCGACCGATCAGCGCCTGCATGGCGCCTTCGAGCGTCTTGAGCACGACATTGCCGGTGAAGCCGTCGGTGACGATGACGTCGACCTCGGTCGTCATCACATCGCGACCCTCGACATTGCCGATCCATTCGGCGCCTGCCGCCAGTCCCCACTCGGGCCGACTGAGGTGTTCCCAGCACTCCTTGACGAACGGGCTGCCCTTGCCGGCCTCTTCGCCGATGGACAACAGGCCGACGCGGGGCGTCTCGATGCCGAACCGATCGCGGGCATAGACGGAGCCCATCTGGGCGAACTCGACCAGCCACTCCGGCTTGCACTCGGCATTGGCGCCGGCGTCGAGCAACGTGGTCGGCTTCGACCCCGGGACCGGGATCGGGGTGGCGATGGCCGGACGGTTGATGCCCTTGATCCTGCCCATCCGGAGAAGGGCGGACGCCATCGTGGCGCCGGTGTTGCCGGCGGAGACCATGGCAGAGGCGTTGCCGTCGCGTACGGCCTCAGCAGCACGCACGAGCGACGAATCCTTCATGCGTCGGACGCTGGTGCCTGGTTCGGCATCCATGGCGATGACTTCCGACGCCTCGATGATCGGAAGGTCGCCGGTGTCACCCATCTCGTCGGGTCGACCGACGAGCACAACCGGGATGCCCAGTTCGTCCGCGGCGTGACGAGCTCCCGCGATGATTTCGCCGGGCGCGCGATCGCCGCCCATGGCATCGACCGCGATCGGCAGCATCAGCTGGTGATCAGTCGACGTCGACGGCCTGGCGGCCCGCGTACCAACCACAGTTGCCACAGGCGCGGTGCGGGCGCTTGGCCGCGCTGCAACGCGGGCAGGTGCTGCGAGCGGTGGTGCCGACGCGCCACGCGGAGGCCTTGCGGCTCCGTGACTTCGACTTCGACATCTTCTTCTTCGGGACAGCCATGACGTTCCTGCTGACGATCTTGATTCGGTGCGTACAAAATGGCCGACAACCGTCGGCACGACCACTGAAGGCTAGCGAGCGAGAGCGGGTTTCACTCGTCGAAGCGCAGCTCATCGAGCGCGGCCCACCGGTCGTCTTTCGCCGGTTCGGACTCCTCGAAGGCCCCCGTCGGGAACCGTTCCGGCTCAGGGCCGACGCAATCGTCGCCGCACAGCGGGGCGAGCGGAAGCGCAAGCAGCGCGACCTCGCGGATCACCGGCGTGAGGTCGATCCGCTCGTCATTGATCGGCCAGGTCTCCCCGTCGGTTGGATCGTTCTCGAAGATCTCGTGGAAGTCGAGGCGCAGCGGCGTGTCGACGTCATCGAGGCAACGTCGGCACGGCGCGCGGGTGGTGCCCGACACCGCGCCGTAGGCGACGATGCCCTCGGTGATCGCCTCGACCGTGAGGGCCACATCGAGCCGGCCGTCGACGATCGACCGATCGGCCACCGCCATGTCGTCGAGCGCGAGACTCGCCTCGACGTCGCGCCGGGTGCCGGTGTGGCGCCGGAGTTCGACGATGTCGACGATCAGCGTGTCGGTGCGGGTCACCCGTCGTCCTGATCGAAGAATCCGTCCGCCGGTGGCGGCTCGGTGGCATCCTCGACCGGATCCGCGTCGGATGATTGGGCGCCTTGGAGTCGCGACCGCCCCGAGGCCACCGTTCGCATCGTGCGCTCCAGCACGATCTCCATCGCCCCGAGCTTCTGGTCACACCAGTCCTCGGTTTCGAGCTTCAGCTCGCGAGCCTTGTCCTCGGCCTCGGCGATCACGCGGCGTGCCCGCTCCTCCGCGGTTTTGACGAGCTCGGTGCGCTGCACCATCTGCTCGGCACTGGCGCGCGACGTGGCGATGATCTGATCACCCTCGGCCTGCACCTTGGCCAGGAAGTCGTCGCGCTCCTTGAGCAGCCAGCGCGCGGCCCGAAGCTCCTCAGGGAGACCCTGCACCGCTGCCTGGAGGACGGCGAGCACCTCGTCCTTGTTGATCATCGACGAGGCGGACAACGGCATCGGCCGTGCTGCCTCGACGATCTCGATCGCCTGCCGGAGCAATGACTCGGCCTGGGGCGCTCGATACTCGGGAGGCCGCTCCCCCATCGCGTCCGGGCCGAGAGCACTCATCGATACAGGTCCGCGATGCGCTTGTTGACGGACTCGGGGACCATCGAACTCACATCGCCGCCGAACCGGGCGATCTCACGGATGAACTTCGACGCCAGGAACGAGCTCCGAGACGCCGACGGGATGAACAGCGTGTGGACACCCGACACGGCGTTGTTCATCTGGGCCATCTGCAGTTCGTTCTCGAAATCCGAGACGGCACGGAGTCCCTTGATGATGAAGTCACAGTTCATGTCCTTGGCGAGATCGACCACCAGCGACGAGAACATCGTGACTTCCACGTTCTCCAGGTGCGCCACCGACTCGCAGAGCATGTCCTGGCGGATGTCGAGCTCGAAGGTGCCGCTGCCCTTCTGCGGGTTGCGCATGGCAGCGACGACGACCTCGTCGAACAGCGTTGCGGCCGTCTCGATGATCTCGATATGGCCGTTGTGCACAGGATCGAACGACCCGGGATACAGAACGCGAGTGGCCACGGTTCACTTGCCTCCAAGGCTTTGGCCCGCGGTTGCGAGCGTCACCACGGTACCCCCGTAGCGCTTCAGCCGGTGTATCTCCCACGACTCCGGGATGTCCACCTCACGGTCCGACTCGATCACCACCAGCGCACCCTCGAGCGCCGTGCCGATCTCAGTGAGGAGCGCGTCCCATTCGTCGAACCCGTAGGGCGGGTCGAGCAGCACCAGATCATGGCCGTCGGCACGGCCGAGGTAGCCGAATGCCGCGCCGGGAACGACCCGGGTCCGGTGCTCGAATTCAAGGGCTTCGACATTGTCGCGGATCGCATCCAATGCATCACGGTCGGTCTCCACGAAGGTGACGTGTGCGGCACCGCGAGACAATGCCTCGAAGCCCAGCGCACCCGAGCCCGCGAACAGGTCGAGGACGTCGGCCTCGTCGATCGCGTCGTACGAGTACAACGAATTGAAGATCGCCTCTCGGACACGTTCGCTCGTCGGACGCGTCGAATCCCCGTGAGGGACGACGAGTTTTCGACCACCAGCGGTTCCGGCCACGATGCGCATGGCGACCAGTGTGGCGGGTGCGGGATACGGTCACGCCCGTGAGCGCCGGACAATCTTCCGTTCCCAAGACGATCGTGTGCGTCGACTGTGGAGGCACGTGTCATCTGATCAGCTACGAACCCGACGAAGGCTTCGCCGCAGGCGACATCATCGCGTTCCGCTGTGCCGACTGCCTGGACCGTTGGGATCTCGAACTCACGGCTGAGGATCTCGACCCGAACGCCGGGCGCGGCGACTGATCAGGCCCAAGCCTTCGTCCACTCAGTCCTTCATCAAGAAGTCGGCATCGTCCTCACCCAGGACGAGTTCGAGCTCCTCGGCCAGGCCGGCGTGTGCCTCCAGCTCAGGATCGGCATCGATGATCTCGATCGCGACCTCGCGAGCCTTCGCGACCCATTCCTTGTCGCGGCGAAGCGAGGCGAGCTTCAGATCGTTTCGCCCCTTCTGGCGCTCACCCATGATCGTTCCCTCACCACGCAGATCGAGGTCGACCTCGGCCAACTCGAACCCGTCGGTGGTGGCGACGAGCGCCTCGAGCCGGGCTTCGCCATCGCTGGTCGTCGGTTCCCCCACGAGGTAGCAGCGGCTGGCGTGTGCTCCACGACCGACGCGGCCGCGCAACTGGTGGAGTTGGGCGATGCCGAACCGATCAGCGTCGAGAATCACCATGACGGTTGCGTTCGGGACGTCGACACCGACCTCGATCACAGTGGTGGCCACGAGGACGTCCAGCTTCCCGGCGCGAAACAGGCTCATCGTGGCCTCCTTCTCGGCCGGCGTCACCCGTCCGTGGAGCAGGCCGAGTCGGAGATCGCTCAGCTCGCCGGCGTGGAGCGCGGCGTAGGTGTCCTCGGCGGAGCGCACGTCGATCGCCTCGCTCTCGTCGATGAGCGGGCACACGACATATGCCTGGCGACCTTCGGCGACGTTGTCGCGGACGACCGCCCACACGGCATCTTCGTCCGTGTCCGTGCGGGCCCAGATGGTCTCGATCGGCGTGCGTCCCGGCGGGAGTTCGTCGAGCACACTCACATCGAGGTCGCCGTAGACCGTCATGGCCGCCGTCCTCGGGATCGGCGTGGCGGTCATGACCAGCACGTCGGGCGCTGCGGCCTCATCGCCCTTGTCCCGCAGCGCCGCCCGCTGCTCGACACCGAACCGGTGCTGCTCGTCGATCACCACCACACCGAGGTTCGCGTACTCGACCTTGTCCTGGATGAGCGCATGCGTGCCGATGACGATGTCGACCTTGCCGGTGACCATGTCGGCCAGGATCTTGCGACGGTCCGCCGCGCCGACCCGGTTGGCGAGCAGTTCGACTCGCAGCGGCCGATCTCCCATGAGCGTTGTCGGATCCGGCACGCTCAGATCCCCGAGCATGGCCGTGACGCCGAGGTGGTGCTGTTCGGCCAGCACTTCCGTCGGAGCCATGAGTGCGCCCTGATAGCCCCCCTGCACGGCAACGAGGAGTGAATTGACCGCCACCAGGGTCTTGCCGGAGCCGACGTCGCCCTGCAGGAGACGGTGCATGGGCCGGGCGAGCGCGAGATCCTGATCGATCTCTGCGATCGCTCGCCGCTGGGCGGCGGTGAGTGGGAACGGCAGGCGCTCGTGGAAGCGATCCACGAGTTCGTCCTGGACCCGGTGCGCGAGACCGGCCGTTTCGCGCTCGATGCGCCGCTTGCGTCGCACGAGTTCGAGTTGCACTCGAAGCAGCTCGTCGAAGACCAGACGACGGCGCGCTTCGTCCTTCTCGGCGAGCGACTCCGGAGCATGGATACCGAGAAGCGCTGCCTCGCGCGTGACGAAATCGAATCGGTCGAGCACGGGTTCCGGCACGGGATCGGCGAATCCACGGGGCCGACAACGAGCGATCGCCTCCTCCATGAAGTTCGCGAGGTCAGATGTCATGAGTCCCGCCTTCTCCGACTGCGGATAGACGGGCACGATGCGTCCGGTCTGGTTGCCGACCAGGTCGACCACCGGAGAGGTCATCTGCCACGCACCGCGATAGACGTCGGCCTTGCCGTGGACCAGCACCTCCATCCCTGGCTTGAGCTGTCGTTCACGCCACCGCTGGTTGAAGAAGGTCAGCGAGAGCTTGCCGGTGCCGTCGCCGATCACGACATTGGTGAGGGTGCGGCGACCTCTGATCTGCCGGGTGCTCGCGCTGCGGACCTCACCCAGGATCGTGGCCTCGTCACCGGGCACCAGCTCCCCGATCTGCGCCTGCCGCGTGCGGTCGAGATAGCGGCGCGGGTAGTGCTGAAGCAGGTCGAGCAGGGTCTCGATCTCGTGGATCGCCAAGCCCTGCGCCTTCTTCTCGCCGACGCCACGCAGACGGTCGACGGGGATCTCGGCGAGATCCCGGAACGTGAGCGCGGGATCGCCCGCCGGCACCGGCGGCTACTCCAACCCGAAGTAGTACGGGTACAACGGCTGGCCGCCGGCGTGCACCTCGACCTCGACATCAGCGTGGTTCTCCGCCACCCAGGCCTCGATCTCTGCGGTGGCGTCCGCGTCGGCACCCTGACCGGCGATGACGGTCAGCAGTTCGTGATCTTCGTCGATCATGTGCGCCAGGAGGCCGGTCGCCGCCGCCGCCATCGTTTCGCGTACCGAGACGATGCCCGCACGGGCGATGCCGATCCAGTCGCCGGATGCGATCGGACCGGCGTCAGAGGTGGAGTCGCGAACGGCCTGCGTGACCTCACCGGCGGCGACACCTTCGGCGGTGGCAGCCATGTTGCCGGCATTCGACTCGGCGGTGGCCTGCGGGTCGTAGGCCATCAGGCTGGCGATCCCCTCGGCGATACCGCGGGTGGGCACGACCCGGACGGTGCGGCTCGTCTGGGCATCGACCTGTTCGGCGACCGGGATGATGTTCTTGTTGTTGGGGAGGATGACCACCTCGGGGGCGGGCACGCTCTCGACCGCCTCGACGAGGTCAGCGGTTGACGGGTTCATCGACTGACCGCCGGTGACCACCGCGTGAACCCCCATCGACTTGAGGATGGACACGACCCCGGAGCCGATGGCAACCGCCACCACCGCGGTGGGGACCGGGTCGCCGCTCACGACGCCGGTGTCGGCCATTCCGGCCTGGACCCGATCACGTTCCTCGAGCTCCTCGAGCAGATCGGTGACACGGATCTTGTGGGGACGGCCGACATCGATCCCGCACTCGATCGCGGCGCCGATGTCGTCACAGTGAATGTGGCAGTTGAAGATTCCGTCACCACCGACAACGACGATCGAGTCACCGACCTCGGCCCAGGCGGACTTGAAGCCGTCGATCAGGTCATCAGGCGCGTCGAGCAGGAACATGACCTCATAGCGCAGGTCGGCGATACCCGGCTCATGGTCGTCGCCTTCGGGACGGATGGGTTCGGCCGGTGGCGCGGTCAGGGACGGCTCGGGCATGGCGCGCCCGTCGGCGACGTGCAACGCCGCGTCGAGGAAGAGAAGGAGGCCGGCGCCACCGGCGTCGACCACGCCCGCATCGGCGAGCACCTGGAGCAGGGTGGGCGTGCGCTCGAGGCTGGCGCCGCCCTCGTCGCTGGCGGCGTCGAGCACACCGACCAGGTCGCGTCCCTCGCCGGCAGCGAGCACTGCGGCCTCGCCGGCTTCGCGGACCACGGTGAGAATCGTTCCTTCGACGGGATTGCCGACCGCGCCGTACGCACCCTTTGCCGCGGCGGCGAGAGCCTCCGCGAACAAGGTCCCGTCGACCTCGTCGTGCCCTGCGATGACGCCGACCAACCCACGCAGGATCTGGCTCATGATGACGCCGCTGTTACCCCGCGCACCCATGAGGCTGCCGTGCGCGATCGCCTGGCAGACGCCGGCCATGTCGGCACCGGCCGAGTCGAGCTCGTCGACCACGGATCGCAGGGTCAACGACATGTTCGTGCCGGTATCGCCGTCGGGTACGGGATAGACGTTCAGGTTGTTGATCACTTCACGATGGTCGTTCAGTGCGTCGCGGAACGCGACCACCACGGCACGAAGGGAAGCGGCGTCGAAGGTGGATCTGGGCACGGGTTCGGATGGTACCGGCTCCGCGTCGCCGGTCGCCGCTTCAGCCAGCTACGCTGCCCACTCATGCAGGGTGTGATCAAGAGCTTCGACCCAGGATCCGGCGACGGCGTCCTCGTCGACGAGAGCAACTTCAACGACATCGATCTGGCCGGAGACGCTCTCGAGGGCTCGATCTTTCGGATGCTCCGCCCCGGTCAACGTGTGCAGTACACCCTCGACGACGACGGCCGCGCCACGACCCTGCGCCTCGGCTCCGAAGTCGACATGACCACCCCCGACCTCTAACCCCCAGCGTTTCCCGACGACGAAGTCGGCGCTGCGCCGACCAACCCGTCAGAGATTCAGCGCTTGAGGTTTCGTGACGTCGAAGTCGCCGTTGGGCCGACGAAGTCGTCACGAAACCGCCCGGAGTGCTTCACGGACCTCGCGCACCACGCCAAACGGTCGATCGCGCAGGTCGGCGGCCGTGAATCGCAGAACCGTCCATCCATGCAGGACGAAGGCATTCTGCCGCGAACGATCGCGCTCGAACTGTGACTTCTCGGAGTGCGGGGCGAAACCGTCGTACTCGATTGCCACTCGTTCACGCGGATAGGCGAGGTCGATGCGGAAGTCCTGCCGCTGGAATCGAACCTCGTACTGGGTTTCCGGGATCGGCAAGCCGCTACGGGTCAGCAGGGAGTAGAGCTCCAGCTCCGGGCCGGACTCGACCGCCGCGCTGGGCATCTCCTCGAGCACGGTACGAAGCGGACCAACACCGTCTCGACCCTGCCGGCCGACTCGGTCGACGTACGCCGCGAGCGCCGATCGTGTCGTCATTTCGGTGGCGACAGCGTGGTAGACGAGGCGACGCAACTCGACGGGACCGACGAGCAGGCCGACGTCACAGAGTGTTCGCTCGAGCCGGGTGACTGCGATCCCCTCGATGACCTCGACATCGCTCTCGCACAGATCGAGGGACCGGTGGACGACGACACCCGCGAGCACGAGGTAGTGCGGGTAACGCACGGAGACCTCGACCACGTCGGCGCCGGTCCAGAGATCCCCGAAGACCAGCGCGGCCCGATGACTGACGACCGCCTTTCCCTTCGCGGCGAGCGAGGCAGCCATGACACGTTGATGCCAGGAGTCGGTGTGCCCGAACACGACGTAGACGCCGCGGTGCACTCGCGTGAGGACACCGGCTTTCACCAGGGTCGAGATCGTGTCCTTGGACTCGCCGAGTGTCCGCAGCTGTTCGACGGTGAGGAGGCCTTGTTGTGCCGCGGCCTCCTGAGCGAGCACATTGATGCTCTGCATGTCGCGAGTGTCGCAGCCGGGTGTGACACCCACGTCACGTCCACTTCTGTGACGGCACAGTCGGCGCACAGCCGACTTCGTCGTCGGGAAACCAAGCCGATCAGATTTCGTGACGTCCAACTCGTCTCAGAGACGACTTCGTCGTCGGGAAACCTGAGACGTTAGAGGTTGACGATGGGGCAGAGAAGGGTGCGTTCGACGCCGGGAACGTTGCCGATGGCGTTGACGACCACGGAACCGAGTTCGTCCATCGTGTCGGCTTCGGCGCGGGCGATGACGTCGTAGGGACCCATGGCCACCTCGGCGGTCAGCACTTGGGAAAGGGCAGCGGTGGCATGGGCGACGTCGCCGGCCGTGCCGACTTCAGCCTGGATCAAGATGAACGCGTTGACTGCCACTGTGACTGCCCTCCATGGGGTGTGGATATTCGATCTCCCCAAACGATAGGGGGAATCACAAACTCGTGTCGGCCCAACCCACGCGGGCCGAACGGCACTGATTAGGTTTGACAGATCGGGGCCACGCTCAGGAACGGGAATCCGGCGCCGATGGCGAGTCAGTTGACGAGCGTCTCGCCCACCGAGCCGGGAGTACCCCATGACCAGCACCACTCATGTCGCCAGCCAGCTCGACGCGGCTTTCGGACTCCGAGGCCTCGAGCTCCGCTACGGCCTCTCCCAAGACGAACTGTTCCACGAGGCAATCGCCAATGATCGTGGTCGTGTCGTCGTCGGCGGACCCGATGACGCTCAGAAGGCGTTCCCGACAGCGCTCGGCATCGACGGTCCGCTCGTCTACTACTCCGATCCGGAGTGCACCGGCCGACCGGTCGCCGACACGTTCTGCGTCGATCGCCCCGCCACCACCGACCGCGTCTGGTGGAAGCCCGGTTTCAGCAAGTTCGACGCGGACAAGTTCGATGCCCTGCTCCCCCGCGTCATCGATCATTTGAACGAGCGAGGTCGCCACCTCTACGTCGCCGACGTCTTCTGCGGCTGGGACCCAACCTTCGCCGAGCCGTACCGTTTCGTCGGCGAGTTCGCCACCCACGCCTACTTCTGCAACATCATGTTCCCGAAGAACGTGCGCGACGACAGCGATCGAGCCGAGGCCGGCTGGACCCTCATCAATGTCCCCTCCTTCGAGTGTGACCCCGAACGCGACGGCACGAAGTCCGGCCGAGCTGTCATCGTCGACATCGAGAACCGTGTCGGGCTCGTCCTCGGCAAGGCCGACTACTGCGGCGTCAACAAGAAGACGATGTTCACGATCATGAACTTCGTGCTCCCCGAGAAGGGGCAGCTGTCGATGCACTGTTCCGCCAACGTCGGTGAGCGTGGCGACACGGCGATCCTCTTCGGCCTCTCCGGCACCGGCAAGACCACCCTCTCGGCCGATCCCGACCGCGAGTTGATCGGCGACGACGAACACGTCTGGACCGACGCCGGGATATCCAACTTCGAGGATGGTTGCTACGCCAAGCTCATCGATCTCGACAAGAAGGCGGAACCCGTCATCGCGGCCGCCATGTCGATGAAGGGCACGCTGATCGAGAACGTGCCGGCGCTGCCCGACAAAGCGATCGAGGACACCGACCCGCAGGAGTTCGACCTCACCGATGGTTCGGTCACCGAGAACACCCGCTTCGCCTACGGCCTCGACACGAACCCCAACGTCCGGGAGGGTGCCGCAGGTCCGCACCCCGAGACGATCGTGCTGCTGACCGCCGACGCGTTTGGCGTCCTCCCGCCCGTGTCGATTCTCAGCACCGAAGAGACGATGTACCACTTCGTCATGGGGTTCACGTCGAAGCTCGCCGGCACCGAGGTCGGGGTCACCGAGCCCGAGCCCAATTTCTCCTCCTGCTTCGGTGCCCCGTTCATGTCGCAGAAGCCCGCGGTCTACGCCGAGCTTCTCGCCAAGCGCATGGCCGAGAACAACACTCGTTGCATCCTCCTCAACACCGGCTGGAGCGGAGGCCCGTACGGCAAGGGCGACCGCATGTCGTTGAAGGCCACCCGTGCACTACTCGACGCCTCGCTCAATGGCGAGTTCGACGACATGGACCTGCAGACGGAGCCGACCCTCGGGGTGAAGATGCCCACGACGTGCATCGGAATCGACGACACGATCCTCAACCCGCGTGACACATGGGACGACCCCGAGGCCTACGACGAAGCGGCGGCGCAGCTGCGCGACATGTTCCGCAAGAACTTCGAGGAGAAGAACTACGCCGCCCTGGGGATCTCCCCGGCGATGTAGGAGAAAGCACAATGGGGTCTGTCCCCAGCGTGCTTTCCGGTCAGACCAGGTAGATGGCTCGGAGGCCGAGACCCATGAGCCAGAGGCTGCCGAGGCCGTAGAGCAGGTAGGGCTTGTCGCGCATCTCGTTGCGGTAGGCGAAGATGATGCCGATGCTCATGAATGCGGCGAACCCGTAGAGCTGATGCTGCCCGCTGTCGATGTCCTCCGATGTCTGCAACAGCACGCCGAGCACGACCTGGGCGACGATGATGGCTTGGGCGACGCCGACCGCGATCCAACCCGCTCTGTGACGAGCCGCCGGCCACTGATGCGCCGCGAGCGACCACAACCCGACCAGACCGTTCGAGATGATGAACAGCCAACTGACCGTGCTGTGGAGGTCGCGGATCACGAACCGGCGCGGTCGACCTCGACCTCGTAGCTCCACAGTTCGGCGCTGATCGGCAGGGGCGCCGGCGCCTCTCCCCCGGCCGCGAGCGCAGCCTTGTGGCCGTCACGGAATTGCGCCGACTGGGTCCACGCCGTGAACGACTCCTCGTCATCCCAGCGGGTGATGACGAGCCAGGTCTCGCGATCGTCGGTCGGACGCAGAAGCTCGAAACCCTGGAAGCCCGACATGCCGTCGACCGCTCCCGCCCGAGCGGCGAATCGTGTGGCGACCTCATCACCCAGATCACGGGGAACGGTGATGGCATTCACTTTGACGACGGTGTTCTTGGTGACAGAGGACATGACGACATTTTCTCCGCGAAGCTGTCGATTCCCACCATCGGCGTTCGTCGATTGGCCAACAACACCGAATCCCCGAGGGAGAAACACCATACCAAGTACGTGCTCGCCTATCACGGAAGCAGCGACATGCCCGAGACCGAGGAAGCCATGGGTGAGCTCATGGAAGCCTGGGGCGCCTGGTTCGGGAGCATGGGTGACGCCCTGCTCGACGGCGGCAACCCGATCGCCGGGGCCCGCACCGTCGGCGGCGACGGCTCGGTGAGCGACGGCGGCGGCGGCGCCAACCCGTTGACCGGCTACTCGCTGATCCAGGCCGACTCGTTCGACGCTGCCGTCGAGATCGCCAAGGGTTGCCCCGTGCTCGCCAACGCCGAGTCGAGCGTCGAGGTCGCCGAAGCCATCGACATGTGACGCCCAGAACCGTCAGGTGAGGTCGGTGTAGATGTCGGTCTCATAGGGCTCGCCGGTGCGAGTGGCGCCATGGCGGACAAACCACTCGACGCCGAAGGCCATGGCGAATGCGTCGTCCGGGAGCTGCATGAAGAACGTGTCCTCATCGATCTGGGAGTGATGCGCGGCCATCGCCGCGCGCTTGCGTTCGATCCATGGCGTGACATCGACCGCATGCGTGATCCTGGCCGCATGGGTGCCGAGGTCCTGGCTGCGGAACTCTTCGCGCGCCGCTTCCTGTTCCTCGTCCGACAGCTCCATGTCGCCGAACGACGGGTCGTCGGCGAACGACTGCATCTGCTCGCGATTCATCGTCGACTCGAACACCAGTCGGGTGCCGGCGAGTTCGGCAGCCCGCTTCCCCACTCGATGGACCTGAATGTGGTCGGGATGGTTGTAGCCGCCGATCTCGTCATAGATCGTGATCAGGTCGGCAGATTCGTCCCGAAGGATCCCGGCCAGCCGTTCCGCGGCCTCATCGACATCGGCCTGCCAGAAGCACGCCGGGTCGTCATTGGTCGACTCGCCGTTCATGCCACTGTCGCGATAGCCCAGCCAGGCGACGCGATGAAGGCCCATGAGCTCGGCGGCCGCGTGCATCTCGGCTCGCCGCACATCGCCGAGCGACGAGCCCTCGGGGATCTTGCTCTCGTGGGCCTCACCAACGGCGCCGTCGGTGGCGCACACGACGACGACACGATGCCCGAGCTCGACACCCTGCATCATGGTCCCGGCGGTGGCGATGGCCTCATCATCGGGATGGGCGTGGACGAAGACGGCGGTGCCCATCGTCAGGCGACGGCCCCCGAGTCACGCAACGAGGCGATCTCCGAGTCGTCGAACCCGAAGTCGGCAAGGAGCTCATCGGTGTGTTGCCCGGCATGCGCCGCCGGTCGCTGGATCTCGGAGTCGGTGCGGCTGAAGCGGGGCGCCGGCCGAGGTTGAGTGATCCCAGCGACCTCGGTGAACGTACCGCGGGCGACGTTGTGCGGATGTTGCGGGGCCTCACCGAGCGATAGAACCGGTGCGAAACAGATGTCGGTGTGCTCCATGAGGTCGCACCATTCGTCTCGAGTACGGGTGCGGAAGATGGCCGCGAGTTCGTCCTTGAACCCCGGCCATTCATCGCGACTCATCTGTTGGTCCCACTTGGGATCATCGAGGCCGAGCTTCTCGCGGAGCTCGGCATAGAACTGCGGTTCGATGGAACCGATCGACACGTACTTGCCGTCACTCGTCTCGTAGACGTCGTAGAAGTGCGCACCCGTGTCGAGCATGTTGGTGCCGCGCTCGTCGTTCCAGACACCCATGGCGCGGAATCCGTGGATGAACCCCATCAGCGAGGCCGCGCCGTCGACCATCGCGGCGTCGACGACCTGACCCTGACCCGATGAGCGAGCCTCGAGGATGGCGCACACCATGCCGAAGGCGAGATACATGCCGCCACCACCGAAGTCGCCGACCAGGTTGATCGGCGGCACTGGTGCCTCGCCGCGACGGCCAAAGGAGTCGAGGGCGCCGGCCAGGGCGATGTAGTTGATGTCGTGGCCCGCGGCGAGTGCGTAGGGACCCTCCTGGCCCCAGCCGGTCATCCGGCCGTAGACCAACGCCGGGTTGCGAGCGAAACAGTCGTCGGGACCGACGCCGAGCCGTTCGGTGACACCCGGGCGGAACCCCTCCGTGAGCCCGTCGGCACCCTCGACGAGGCGCATCAACGTCTCGACACCCTCCGGCGACTTGAGGTCGAGTCCGACTGATCGCCGCCCGCGCCCCATCACGTCCGCGGGCGGCACATTCGGGTCGCCGCCGCGGACCGCCCCGGCGCGATCGACGCGGATCACATCGGCACCCATGTCGCTCAGCATCATGTTGCAGAACGGGCCGGGGCCGATCCCGGCCAATTCGATGATGCGTATGCCTTGCAAAGGTCCCATGCGTGGCTTCCTGTCTCTCAGAACACTCGGGTCGGTCGAACAGTTTCTAGCTGAACGTGCGGGCGGCCAGCGAAGTCAATGCCTCGACGAACGTCGGCCACACCTGGTACACGAAGTCGTGCGACATCTCCTCGATCTCGAGGTACTCAGCACCCGGGATCAGCTCCGCGGTCCGGCGCCCGCCTTCGGCGGTGATGAGCGTGTCGGCGCCACCGTGGATCACCACGGTGGGCACATCGAGTGCCATCAGCGCCGCCGCTCGATCGCTGCTGCGTGTGACGGCCGCGAGCTGACGGAGCCCACCTCCGACCACCCGTGACCGGGCGTACTGGACCGCGAAGTAGACCCGGAGTTGATCCTCGTCGTACCAGTCGGGGTTGGCCCACAGCTTGCGGGTCACCAGGTCCTGTTCGATCTGCGCCTCGGTCGTCGGAGCGTCCGGGAGCAGGAGGGCCTCGACGACCTCGGGGCCACCATGGCCGATGTCGTCTTCGCCGGTCGTCGACATCGCCGACACCAGCGCACGAGTGCGCGCCGGGTGGTTGACGGCGAAGACCTGGGCGATCATCCCACCCAGCGAAATCCCGAAGACGACGGCGTCCTCGGCGCCGACTGCGTCGAGAACGGCGAGCACATCGTCGGCCATGTCGTCGAGCGTGTAGGTGTCGGCCTCTTCGGTCGCCGTCGACAGGCCACTGTCGCGGTTGTCCATCCGGATCACGTGAAACCCGCGGTCGACGAGCGCCATGCAGAATCCCTCGTCGTAGATCAGGAGCTGGCTGCCCATGCCCGGAATGCAGACGACGGCGGGGTCGGCGACGTCACCGAACGTCTCGAAGTAGATCTCGATGGAGCCGTTCATCACTGTCGCCATCGGCTCACACTAGGTTCAGCGCCGTGAAGATTCGCGATCGCTCCTTCAACAAGCTTTCGACCACCGACCTCTACGCCATCCTCCGCCTGCGCGTCGACGTGTTCGTCGTCGAACAGGAGTGTGCGTACCCCGAACTCGACGACCGCGATCAGGAGCCCGGCACCCGACATATCTCGATCGAGGACGATGCCGGCGTGCGTGCCTACGTCCGCTTGCTCGACGACGACGACACTCGCCGCATCGGGCGGGTCGTCACCCGCCACGACGCTCGAAGCGACGGCCTGGCTCGAGCGCTGGTCGACTACGCGGTCGAGCACAGCGACGGACCATGGGTGCTCGATGCGCAGTCGTACCTGGTCGGCTGGTACCTGGACCGAGGCTTCGTCGAGGACGGCGAGGAGTTCGTGGAGGACGGCATCCCCCACGTGCCCATGCGTCGCGAGGCCTGATCACCCGAGGTCGAGTCGGCGGCTGTCGTCGATCGACAACCGCACGGTGCCGTCGACGGCAGGCCGCTCATCCAGAACGAACTCAGCCGCAGTCCCATTCTCCAGGCGCACGTCGACCACGAACCGGCCCTCTCGGAACCGGACGCTGTCCACGAGCGCTTCGACGTCGCCGTTCGGATCGATCGTGGCGGCGTCGGCCCGCAGCAGCGACGCTCCCGCCGGCCCTTCGATGATGTTCTTGTGTCCCATGAAGCGAGCGATCTCCGCTGTACCTGGTGCTCTCCATACGTCCTCGGGATCGCCCGCCTGCACGATCCTGCCATCGATCATCACTGCCACCCGATCGCCCACCCCGAACGCCTCGGCGTGATCATGGGTGACGTGGATGGCGGCGATCCCCGCCTCGCGAAGGAGTGGCGGGATCTCGTCGACCAGGTGGTCGCGCAGGGATCGATCGAGCGAGCCGAACGGTTCGTCCAACAACAACACCCGGGGCCGTGGAGCCAACGATCGGGCCAGGGCAACGCGCTGTGCCTCGCCCCCCGAGAGCGTCGTGACGTCACGAGACTGGTAGTCCGGAAGGCCGACCAACTCGAGCAACTCGGCCACGCGGTTCCGCCGATCCGTGACGCTCATGCCGGCCATGCGCAGCCCGAACTCGACGTTGGCCTCGACATCTCGATGGGGAAACAGCGCATGGCTCTGAAACATCATCCCGATGCCCCGCTCGTGAGGCTGACGACGGGAGAGGTCCGCGCCTTCGAGAAGGATCGATCCAGCAGCGATCGACTCCAGCCCGGCGATCGCTCGGAGAAGGGTGGACTTTCCACAACCACTCGGCCCGAGCAGGGCCACGGTCTCGTCTGGCCCGACCTCGAGGGACAGGCCGGAAACGGCCGTCGCCGTGCCGTAGCGCACAGCCAGTTCACGGATCTCGAGCATCAGATCGTCCCCTCGTTCGTCGACCGAGTGGATTCGATCAGGAGCACCGCCGCGACCACCATGGCCATGATCACGACGGCCAGCGCCATGGCCTGCCCGCGCAGTTGCTCGCCCGGCGTGCCCAGAAGCCGAAACAGTGCCACCGGTGCAGTGAGCAACTCGGCGCGTCGGGGGATGAACGAGGTGGCACCGAACTCACCGAGCGAGACCGCGAAGGCGAAACCGGCGCCCACCACGAGCCCGCGCAGGCCGATCGGCAGATCGATCTCGCGACGGACTCGACCCGGCGCGGCGCCGAGCAGCGCAGCCGCCTCCCGAAGTGATGGGTCGATTGATCGCAGGACGGGCACGACCGCGCGAACCACGAACGGGATGCCGACCAGGGCGTGTGCGATCGGGATGATCCACCACGACGTGCGGAGGTCGAGCGGCGGCTCGTCGAGGGCGATGAGAATGCCGAAGCCGATGGTGACGGCCGATGTCCCCAACGGCAGGGTCAGGCCGAGGTCGAAGACGTGTCGGAGCCAACGAGTACCGTGGACCACGACGAGCGACGCCAACATCCCGACGAGCGCTGCAAGCGCCGTTGCTGCCACCGCGAACACCAGCGAGTTCCACAGCGCGGTCGCAGCCGATGCCGGGAGCTGCTGTACACGCTCGCCCAGGGCCCGATAGTTGTCGAGCGCATAGCGATCACCGACCGACAGCGAGCGTTCGACGAGGGTGGCGATCGGCGCGCCGAGGAGCACCGCACCGACGACGAGGTTGCCGACCAGCCACACCCTCCCGACGGGACTGGAGTCGCGGCGCGCCTGGGTCGCGGTCACCGGGCGGCGGCGCTCGAGACGGGTGGAGACGATGATCAACCCGAGTACGGCAACGAGCTGCACGACTGCCATCGCCGCCGCCGACGACAGATCGGACCGCGTCACGGCGAACCGGTAGATCTCTGTCTCGATCGTGGCTCGCCGTGGACCGCCGAGGATCAGTACCACTCCGAAACTGGTGAACGAGAAGAGGAAGACGATGGCCGAGGACGCAAGGAGCGCCGGACGAAGGCGAGGCAGCGTGATCTCGCGAAATGTTCGCCACCTGCCGGCGCCGAGGATTCGTGCCTGATCCTCGAGCCGACCGTCGAGCCCCGCCCAGTAGGAGCCGACCGAGCGGACGATCACCGCGTAGTTGAAGAACACGTGGGCCAACAGGATCGCCCAGACCGTGTGCCGGAGGCGTAGCGCGCCGCTGTCGAGTCCGAACCGATCGAACAGTCCTTCGAATGCCCCGGCAACGACCACAGTTGGCAACACGAATGGCACCGTGACGAGCGCACGCACGAGTCGCTGCCGTCGTCCGCGGAGACGGGCCACGATCCCGGCCGCGGGCAAGGCGATGACCACGGTGAGGACGGTGGAGACCACCGCTTGCCACACCGTGAACCAGACCGTGTCGCGGATGCGGCCCGACGACGCCAGGTCGCCGAACGAATCGATCCCCGCGCCGCCGAGCCCGCGGCCCAGCACCGTCACAACGGGGTAGATGAAGAAGAGCGCGAGGAACGCGGCGGGCACGAGCACGGTCGCCACCCGGGCGATCCGGCTCGCGACATCCGTCATCAGCCGAGCACGATCTCGACCCAACGGTCGACCCATGCGTCGCGATTGGCTTCGATCTCGGCGGGGTCGAGCATGTGCGGCGACTCGGCGAGTTTGGCGTGATCCACGAACTCCTGTGGGAGCTCGGCTGCCTCCAACGCCGGGAACACGAACATGCTCAGCGGGATCTCCTCCTGGAACGTCGGGGTGAGGAGAAAGTCGATGAAGGCCGCGGCGCCGGCAAGGTTGTCCGCACCGTTCAGGATCCCGGCGAACTCGATCTGACGAAAGCAGGAATCGAGCAGGACTCCCGTGGGCGGCGAGTCGACCGGTTCGGCCGCGAAGATCACCTCGGCAGGCGGGCTCGACGCATAGGACACGACCATCGACCGGTCGCCGCCGCCGGCGGTGAACTCGCCGTAGTAGGCATCCTCCCAGCCCGAAGTGACGCTGACGCCGTTGGTGCGCAGGTCGGCCCAGTACTGCTCCCAGTCATCAGTACCGGCGATCGTGGCGAGCAGGAACGCCAAGCCAGGCGAGGACGTTTCGGGGCTCTGCACGACCAGCTGATCCACGTTGGCCGGATCCGCCAGGTCCTCGAGGGAGGTCGGGGTGTCGCCGGGGATGGCGTCGAGCCAATAGTTGACGCACACGTCGCCGAAGTTGATCGGCGTGACGCGGTCGAGCTCGTCGATGTCCAGCCCGTCGATGACCCCACCGATGTTCGTCGCCGTGTATGTGGCGAACAGCTGAGCGTCGAGGCCGCGCTGCAGGAAGGTGTTGTCGATGCCGTACAGCACATCGCCGAGGGGGTTGTCCTTGGTGAGAATCGCTTCGCTGATCATCGTGCCCGTGTCGCCGAGCGTCTGGATCGTGACCGACACGCCCGTCTCGGCCGTGAATGCCGCAAGGGCATCATCGGAGATGGCGAAGCTGTCATGGGCGAGGACGGTGATCGACGTGCCGTCGATGTCGCGATCCTCGAGCGCTGGAACGACAACGTCGCTGGACGACTCCTCGTCGCCGCAGGCTGCGGCGGCCATCGCGACGGCGATGACGATTGCCAAAAGGCGGGTGATTCGGTGCATGGCTTCCTCCGCTGGCATTACCCAGATCAGGTTCACGCGGGTCGCCGACGCGTTGGTCGACCTCTCAGCCCGGCTGCCCGAGCTCCCCGGATTGGTTGTGCACCAAGCCTAACCGATCGATCCGGCCATCGGAATCGGCCGCCGACCCCCCGTCACCCGCAACACGAGCAGCAGGATCACCTCGGCCGCGAGCACGAGCCCGACAATGGCCACGACGGGGTTCGTGAGGTCAGTCCCCATGGTCACTCCATGCGCGGTCGCCAGCCCGACCATCACCGCGCTCAGGAGATGGAGCGGGCGCCACACGCGAGTCGGTATCCGGTGACGAAGTCGACCAGTGACCTCGACGACAACGAGCGCCCAGAGCGCGAGCACACCGAGCGCGACTGTGCTCGTCTCGGTGTCGGAGGTCAAGGGGACCAGCAACTCCACGACGGTGAAGTGCACGAAGTCGTCGCTCCAGATGGCGATGACGTGGGCGGCTGTCAACGTCACCGTGAGGAGGCTCAGGTGCTTGTGCAGGTCGAGGAGCCACGCCGGCGATGGCCGGCGCTCCAGCACCCGGCTGACGAGGAGTAGCCCCCAGAGCGTGGCGATCACCATGAGTGCCCATGCCACGATTCCGGACGCCCGCGCGATGTACCACGTCAGCTCGGCGGGCACGGCGCTGCCTCCCAACGTCGAGCGGAACGATCGGCGAGCCAACCATGGTCCGCCAGGAACCTCTCGGGATGACCGATTGTCGATGCCGAGCCGTCCGGCTCGATCAGCCACGCGGCCGCACCGACTGAAGCAAGGAAGCGAACAGCATCCGGAATCGGCGCCACCGCGGCCGCCGTGGCCAGTGCTTCAGCCCCCGCCGCCGTCCGGGCGACGACAAGTGCGATGCGGGCATCGGCAGGTTGGCCGGTCCGCGGGTCGATGAGGTGGTTGCCGTGACGAGTGGGTCCGGACATGGCGATTCCCGCATCTCGAACCGCGAAGACCACCGGGTTTGCGCGCCGATCGGGTGCCTCGCACTCGACATGAACCATCCGCTCGGCACGGACGCGAACATCGCCCCCGATGTCGACCACGGCGACCGATGCTCCGGCAGCAGCCAGCCGATCCGATGCGAGATCAGCCGTCCATCCCTTTGCGATCCCGCCGAGGTCCAGCTCACGCTGGGTCTGCACCTGTCGTTGCGAGACGCCGACACCGGCCCGCTTTGGTCCCGCATGGAACCAACCGTTTGTGACCGTGCGCGCCGACGCCGCGAAGTCGAGCAACGCCTGGGTATCCGGATCGACGGCGACCGGCTCCGATGATCGATTGATCGCCGACACGACACTGTCGACACGAAATCGACTCCAGCGCCGTTCGGCCGCAGCAATGACTTCGTGGACGGGCTCGAGGTGTGTGGTGCCGAGGTCCGCGGCGATCAGGGCCCGCGAGCCCATCGCCGGCCGTTCCATCGTCGTCAGCATCAGCCGCTCACCCGGACTCTCAGCCGGGCCGGGGTGCGAACCGGTTCGTCGGAGTCCGTCGCCGCGACCACGTCAGGGGCTGCCATCGATTCCGTCGCGTCCCAGGCGTCCCCGACTGTCGCTGCCAGCGATCCGGCGACGGTGGCAGGGGCGACGGTGGCAGGCTCGGTCGCGGCCATGGCCGCGACCGAGCCGACCGTGACAGCAGCGGTGAGCGACGTGGTGATCAGACGGGCGCGGGCTGCCATGCCACGAGTGTGGCAACACAACCATGAGGGACTCGTGAAGAACCCGCCAAGAAGCGACAGGCGGCCAGACCCCGCCCCCTCAGGCGACGGCTGCGGCGGCGTCGACCATGCGATCGATCTGCTCGTCGGTGCAGACGAGCGGCGGACAGTAGGAGATGGCCCCAGGGAGCGGGCGCACGATCACGCCCTGACCGAGGATGGCGTCACGAACGGCCACCGGCTCTCGGCCTTCGTTCGGCACGAGGGCGAACACGAAACCGTCGCCGCGGACCTCCTGGTAGAGACCGTCATCGACCAGGGACTGGAGGCCGCTGCGCAGGCGAGCACCCAGGGCCGTGGCCCGATCGAGCAGACCTTCGTCCACCGCCACGTCGAGGCAGGCGAGTCCGGCGGCACATGCCGTCTGGTGCCCCGAGTAGGTGAAGCCGTGCCGGAGGATGAAGCCCGGGTCGGCCTCGAGGGGAGCGCGCACCGACGCGCCGACGACCACGCCGCTCAACGGCACGTAGCCCGACGTGGCGGCCTTGGCGAACGTCATCATGTCGGGTCGCACGCCGTAGAACTCCGACCCGAACCAGGTGCCGAGGCGTCCGAATCCGTTGATGACCTCGTCGGCGATGAAGTAGGCGTCATGGTCGTCGCAGAGTCGGCGGATGGCCTGGAGGTAACCCTCGGGCGGCGGGTGGACCCCACCTGCGCCTTGGAGTGGTTCGGTGATCACCGCGGCGATCTCGTCACCTCGTTCCGCAAAGACGGTGGCAAGCGCCTCCACGTCGTCTTGTGGAACGACGATGTGATTGCCGAGCAGGTCGCCGAACCCCTTCTTGTTGTCCAGCAGACCCTGGGCGGACGTGCCGCCGTAGTTGGTGCCGTGGTAGCCGGCCATGCGACTGATGATGAGCTGTTTCTCGGGTCGACCGGCCTGGACCTGGGCGGCACGGGCGATCTTCAACGCCGAGTCCACCGCCTCAGAACCCGATGAACCGAAGAACACGCGGGGGTCATCGACTGGCGCAATCGCCGCGATCCGGTCCGCCAACTCCTCCGACGGGTCGTTCGCGAATGGTCCGAACACGTGGTACGCCGGGATCCTGTTGAGTTGCGCGGTGATGGCATCGATCACTTCGCGCCGGCTGTAGCCCACGTTGCAGTACCAGAGCGACGCCATCGCATCGATGTAGTCGTTTCCCTTGTCGTCGGCGATGACCGCGCCCTCTCCGGACACGACGTTGATGTAGCCATCGGGTCCGAGAGCAGGCGGCGAGAAGGGGTGGAGCAATGTGGTGGGAGCCATGTGCGGAGTTTAGGGTCGGGTCCATGAGCGATCTCTGGATGATCGACGCATCCGACATCGCCGCCCGGGTCCGGAGTGGCGAGCTGTCGGCGATCGAAGTGGCCGAGGCTCACTTGGCCCGTATCGATGTGGTCGAACCCGACCTCAACGCGATCGTGATCCGACGTGACGAGGCAGCCCGTGCCGAGGCCGCCGCTGTCGACGCCTCGATCGCGCGCGGCGAGGATCCCGGTCCGCTCGCCGGCGTTCCCGCCACGGTCAAACTCAACATCGATGTCGTCGGCGAACCGACCACCGACGGCGTGGCCGCGCTGGCCGACAACATCGCCCCGGCGGACTCCCCGATCGTCGCTCGCCTACGAGACGCGGGAGCGGTGATCGTCGGACGGACCAACCTCCCCGATGCCGGTATGCGGATCGACACATCGAGCGAACTCCATGGCCGGACCCACAATCCATGGCGCCGCGGGGTGACCGCCGGCGGCTCCTCCGGTGGAGAGGGGGCATCGCTCGCCACCGGCATGTCGGCGATCGGACTCGGCAACGACATCGGCGGCTCGGTCCGCAACCCGGCCACGGCGAACTCGATCGCGTCGATCAAGCCCACGGTGGGTCGCGTCCCGTCGTTCCGCAAGCTCGACGGACGCGAGACCATGACCGAGATCATGCTCGCCTCCGACGGACCCATGGCCCGGCGTATCGCCGACGTGGAGCTCACGCTCGGGGTCATCGCCGGCGCTCATCCCCTTGATCCGAAGAGTGCTCCGGTTCCGCCGGCTTTGCCGGGTCACCGAACGAACCGCGTCGCCCTGCTCGCCGAGATCCCCGGCGCCGAGACCGACCCGCGGGTGGCGGCGGCCGTCAGAGCGGCTGGGCAAGCACTCGCCGACTCCGGGGTGGAGGTCGTCGACGCAACTCCACCGCAGTGGGAGGACATGTCCCGCTGCTGGACGACGCTCCTGATCGGTGGGCTCGACGCGATCGATCCTGGTGGGGCCGAGATGATCGTGGGCGACGGGGTCGGCTTGTTCCTCCTCAACGCGGCCACCTACGCCGCCGAGTCCGGGATCGCCGCGCCGACACACAGCTGGGGGATGCGCCACGAGCTCCAACGAGCCTGGCAACTCTGGTTCCAGGACTACGACGCAATTCTCACGCCGACGTGGAACTGCCTGCCATTCGCCGCGGATGCCGACCTCGATGGCGAGGCGGGCATCGAGCTGGTGCTCAACGCCATCCAACCCGTGATGCCGGGCAACGTTCTCGGCCTCCCGAGCGCGGCGGTTCCAATCGGCATTGCCGACGGCCTGCCCGTGGGCGCACTGCTGACCGGACCCTTGTGGTCCGACCTGCGCATGCTCGAACTCGCCAAGCCGATCGAGGCCGCCTTGGCGCCCCAGACGCCCATCGACCCAGTTTTGTGATGTTGGGGTCTGACCCCAACATCACAGAACTCAGCGGGCGGTGCCAGGGCGGATGTAGGCCGTGCGGGTGCGAGTGAAGAAGTCGACGGCGGTGTCGCCCTGTTCACGGGCTGCATGGCCCGACGAGGCCTTCTCACCACCGAACGGAGCGTGAAGCTCAGTGCCCGTCGTCGGGGCGTTGACCTTGATCACGCCGGCCTGCAGTTCGTGGACCGCCCGGTCGATCCGCCACAGATCATTGGTGAAGATCGAGGCCGACAAGCCGAACTCGGTGTCGTTGGCGAGCGCGAATGCCCCGTCCTCCGTGTCGACGCGCATGACGGTGGAGATCGGTCCGAAGATCTCCTCGTGGGCGATCGTGAGGTCGGTGCCGCCGGCCAGCAGGGTCGGGGCGAAGAAACAGCCACCGTCGGGTGCGGACTCTGTCGTGGCCACGACCTCAGCTCCCTCGGCCTTTGCCGCCGCGAGACCCTCGGCGACTTCGGTGGCGGCACCCGGCGACACGAGCGGTCCAATGCCGACTCCTTCGTGCATGCCATCGCCGACCGACAGGCCGCGCACGGCTTCGGCCAAGCGCTCCACGAGCTCGTCGTAGACGTTGCCGACCGCGATGATGCGGCGGGTGGCCGTGCACTTCTGGCCAGTGGCCCCCATGGCGCCGGCGACGAGCGCCGGGATCGAAACGGCGAAGTCGGTGTCGTCGAAGACGAGCGCTGGGTTGTGGCCGCCGAGCTCGAGTTGGACCCGACCGTTGCGGGCGGTGACCGCATCACGGATACCGAAGCCGACGGGCACCGAGCCGGTGAAGGTCACGCCATCCACACGTTCGTCGGTGACGATCGCATTGCCCATCGAGCCGGGGCCGAGGACGAGGTTGACGACACCGGCCGGAAGGCCCGCGTCGTCGAACACCCGAGCGATCGCTGCGGCAGTCAACGGAGTGTTGCTCGCCGGCTTCCAGACGACACAGTTGCCGGCGGCGAGCGCCGGCGCGATCTTCCACGCAGGGATCTGGATCGGGAAGTTCCATGGAGTGATGACACCGACGACGCCAAGGGGTGCACGTACCGTGCGAATCGTCTCGCCGGGAGTGGGCGACGGGAAGATTCGCTCTGTCGACGTCTTCGACATCCCGGCATGAAAGCGGAACGTCTCCGCCGCCAGCGCGGCCTCACCGCGAGACTCCGCGATGGTCTTGCCCTCCTCGAGGGTGCACAGCGTGGCGATCTCTTCGGCTCTGGCCTCCATGAGCGACGCAATGCGCTCGAGGATGCGTGCACGGGCCCCAAACGGGGTCGAGGCCCACACTGCTCTGGCGTCGACGGCAGCGGAGATCGCATCTCCAGCAGTCGCGCTGTCACCGAGGCGGTACTCGCCGACCGGCTCGTCCGGCCGGGCCGGGTTGTCGCTGACGGCGGTTGGCCCGCTGTCGATCCACTCGCCCCCGATGAGGTGGGCGCCAAAGACTGAAGGTGCTGTCATGGCGGGCAGCCTAAAGCACACTGGGGTCTGTCCCCAGTGTGCTTTAGCGGCCGGTGAACTTGGGGTCGCGCTTTTCGATGAAGGCGGCGCCCGCCTCTTTCATGTCGTCGGTGGCGAACTGCATCGTCTGGGCGAAGCCCTCAGACTCGAGTGCCTGGTCGAGGGTCGACGTGAACGACTGGTTGAGGAGCTTCTTGCTCGCGGCAAGCGCCACGGGCGGGCCATCGGCGAGCCGACCGGCGAAGTCGGCGACCAGGTCGTCGAGTTCGGACTGCGGCACCACTCGGTTGACGAGTCCGAGTTCGTCGGCGTAGGCGGCGTCGATCACGTCGGCCAACATCACGAGCTCCTTGGCCTTCTGCATGCCGACGATCCGGGGAAGGATGAACGAGCCACCGAAGTCGATGTTGAGGCCTCGCCGGGCAAAGATTTCGCTGAACCGGCTGCGATCCGACGCCAGCACGAAGTCGCATGCCAGCGCCAGGTTCATCCCGGCTCCCGCCGCCACGCCATCCACGCGGGCGATTGTCGGCTTCGGCATGTTGAACAAGGTGTTGCAACAGTTGCCGACACGCCGCATCGACTCGAGACCGTGTGGTTGTGGGCCCTCGCCCCGGCCGGGGCCGACGTAGGCGCCGCTGCAGAAGTCGTCCCCGTCGCCGGTGACGACCACGCACCGAACGGACTCGTCACGCGTCAGATCCTCGAAGATCCCCTGCAGCGTCGTCCAACCCTCAGAGGCGATTGCGTTCTTGGCCTTCGGGAAGCTGATGGTGAGCGTGGCCACCCGGTCCTGCGTGTCGACGGAGAATTCGGTCATGGCGCCGACCGTAGGCGCTACCCCGCGCGCCGCTCCACTCCTGGGAGGACACACAGCATCTCGTAGATGAGGTCGGCGGCGATCCGGGACGTCATGCC
Organism: Acidimicrobiaceae bacterium; assembly: GCA_016845585.1. Classification (GTDB taxonomy): domain Bacteria; phylum Actinomycetota; class Acidimicrobiia; order Acidimicrobiales; family Aldehydirespiratoraceae; genus JAACCU01. Next base: position 42,216 of record JAERSO010000072.1, read on the forward strand.
CGAAACGTCATAGATCGGGGCGACCTCGACGAGATCGCAGCCGACGATGTCGAGCCCCGCGCACCCGCGAATGATCTCGATGGCCTGTGGGGTGGTGAGTCCGCCGATCTCGAGCGTGCCGGTTCCCGGGGCATAGGCCGGGTCGAGGCCGTCGATGTCGAACGAGAGGTAGACGGGGCCGCCGCCAACCTTCTCGCGCACCTCCGCCATCAAGGGCGTGAGCGATTTGTGCCAACACTCCTCCGCCTGCACGACCCGGAAGCCCTGCTCACGCGACCAGTCGAAATCATCGGCCGCGTACCCGGTGCCACGCACACCGATCTGCACGACGCGGTCGCCGTCGAGCAACCCCTCCTCCACCGCCCGCCGAAACGGTGTGCCGTGGGCGATCTTCTCGCCGAACATGTCGTCGTTGATGTCTGTGTGGGCATCGACGTGCACCATCCCGACAGGGCCATGGACCTTCTTCATCGCCCGCAGCATCGGCAGCGCGATCGTGTGGTCGCCGCCGATGGCGACCGTCTTCAGTCCGTGAGACAGGAGTTCGTCGGCAAAAGCTTCGATGCGGGCGACCGAATCGTCCTTGTTGAACGCGTTGGTGGCGACGTCGCCGAGATCATCGATCCGCAGCGAGTCGAACGGTGCCGCCCTGGTGGCCATGTTGTACGGCCGGATCATCACCGACTCCTCACGGATACCGCGAGGACCGAACCGGGCGCCGGGGCGATTCGACGTGCCGAGGTCGAACGGCACGCCGAAGATGCCGACATCGAGGTCGGCCGGTTCGCTGCGGTTGGGCAGCCGCATGAACGTGGTGATGCCGCCGAAGCGCGGCATGTCGTTCCCGCCCAGCGGCTGCGGGTTGCCTGACGACGATGCGGCAGGGCCGCCTGGCATCAGATCTCGCCGCCCATCGATTCGACCAACTCCCACGCACCCTCGAGATCGTCGCCACTGCCAAGGACGTTCAGCGCGATCTCGTTGCAGCCGGCTTCCTTGTAGGCGTCGAGACCGGCGCGCACGGTGGCGATGTCGCCGGCGAGGATCATGTCAGCGGGGCCGGCCATGCCCTCACGGTCGAGCATCGCCCGGTAGGAGTGCAGTTGGCCGTAGATCGCCAGGCCTTCGCCGCCGCGCTTGCGGGCCGACTCGGGATCATCGGTGATCCAGACCGGCACGCCGGACGCGATCCAGGAGTCGGGACTCATCCCGGGGCGGATATGTGAGGCGATGGTCTTGGGACCGGTCATCCACGTGATGGTGCCGCTCGTGCGATCGGCAGCGAGCTTCAGCATCTTCGGGCCGAGCGCGGCGAGCATCACATCGGGGGTCGGTCCGGGCACGTCGAGGCTGACGTGGTGTGTCACGAACTCTCCAGTCGTCGACACCTGCTGGTCGCTGAGCAAAGGAAGCAGCGCATCGAGGTACTCGACCATGTGGGTGTACGGCTTGTTCCACGGGATGCCGAACGCACCTTCCATCGCCAGCTTGTGGCTGGCACCCAGCCCGAGCGTGAACCGTCCGCCGCTCACCTGATTGATGGTGCGGGCCTGGGCGGCGAGGTTCTGCGGGTAGGTGGTCTGCATGGCGACGACCGAGGTGCCGAGACCGATCTCGGGAATCTCGCGACCGACGATGCCCAGCACGACCATCGGATCAGTCGCGCTGATCTGCGGATTCCAGTAGCGGTGCAATCCGGCCGCTCGGGCGCGGTCGGCGTTGGCCAGCCCCTCGTCAACAGTCGTCGGGGAATCGAACCAGGAGATCTTCGTCATGGCCGACAGCATGCCCGACGAATTCACATTCGGTCGAGAAGCTCCCGTTTCTTGGCCTGGAACTCTTCCTCGGTCACCACGCCTTGGCGTCGCAGCTGGTCGAGTTTCTCGATCTGCTCGGGGATCGACAGCTCAGCGGCCGGTGCAGCGGCAGCGCCTCCCGCCGCAGCCCGCCCGAGACGCTGGAGCCGGCGATCCTCCAAGCCTTCGACCTGGCGGTAGATCTCGTTCTGCACGATGTTGGGCTTGCGGATGTTCGAGAACTCCTGCCGACCGCCTTCGCCCGCGGATTCGATTCCGAGGTCGCCGGCACCGATCATGCGCTCGAAGATCGACTGGTTGAAGAAGACCGTGTTGATTCGGTCCAGCGGGATCTCGATGCCCGTCTTGCTCACGACGCCGGTGCGGGAGATGACCCGCTCGTTGGTGACGACGAAGTTGGTGGTCGTCCACTTCATGTAGTTGATGCCGAACCACCCGAGTGCACCGATCCAGAAAATGCCGATGACGTAGTCGATCGGCCCCCACCAGCTCGTGGCCAACGCAACCGCGCCGAAGACCGTGGCGAGCACCAGCAGCGACGCGGGCGGAGCGATCTGCCACCAGTGCGGCCGAAGATCGAGGACCAGGTCCTCGTCGTCGGTCAGAAGATGTCGAGGGAAGGGCACGTGCCGAGAGTAGTGCAACTCGGGCGCGCCTCGACCCGGCGGGCCGGTCACGCTCTGGTCGTACATGAACAGCAGGCCACCGACGGGGAAGACTCCGTGGGTCTGCGCCGCACCGGTGATCTCGTGGTCCCCGGCGACGACCGGGATGATCGCGGTGACCGTCATCGTCTTGAAGTTCGTGTGCCAGCGACTGTCGAAGTCGACACCGCCGTATGTGCGGCCCGCTTCGACCGCACCCACGTTGAGCACTGCTGACAGCTGCGCTGCCGGCCTCGCCTCGGCGATACCGATGCCGATGCCGTCTGTCCCGAGCGCACTTCGCGTTTCGGTCGGCGAGCTCCTGGCGTTGTCGTCACCGGCGGCGCCCCGCATCGCCATCTCGGCATGGCGGCGAGACGGGTTCCCCCGATCGGCATCGCGACCGTGGCGCCGATTCGTGTTCCTGGGTGCGCTCAGGATTCTGCTCATCGCAACGGCCACGGCGGCACTCCTCACCCTCGACGCGTTCGGCGTGCGCCAGAGCGAGGTGGCGACGGATGACGCGGTGGACGGTGAAGCAGAGGAGGGGTCAGACGAACCCGCCGAGGCGGACAACGGCGAGCCCGCTCCCGACGCTGGCTCGACATCGACCACCAGCACGGCCGCTCCCGCCCCCAGCACCTCGTCGCTCGTAGCCGACGAACCGGATCCGACGGATCCGGACCCGGCACCATCCACCACCGCGCCGTCCACGACCACAACCACCACGACGACGACCACAACGACGGTCGCGCCTGACACGACGCCACCCATCATCGGCTCGTTCGCTGATCACGGTCACCGCTACCGACAACGTCGCCGTGACCCCGGTGGTGGCCGACTGGTCGGCTGTCAGCGGCGATTCCGGGGGGGGTTGACGCTCTCGCTCTCTGGAACAGACTGGACCGGCAACCTCGTCCACCCGCCAGGAACTTTCCCGACCATCACCACGGTCACCATCGACGTCACAGCAGCCGATGCGGCGGGAAACGAAGCGACCAGTTCACCGATCTCCGTCGTGGTCATCCCCTGCCCGTAGCCGGATCAGTGTTCGGCAGGCGGAGCGTCAAGAGCCATGCGGTCGCCACCGCCACGGTGGAGCCCCACATTGCGAGTCCGAGACCACCCCAGATGAACAGTGCACCCGAGAGCAGGGTGCCGACGAGACGTCCTGCGGCATTGGCGGAGTAGTAGAAACCCACATCGAGACTGACGTCGGTGCCTGCGAAGGCCAGCACCAGGTACGAGTGCAGGCTCGAGTTGAGGGCGAAGACGATGCCGAAGATGACCAGGCCGCCCACGACGGAGACCGTTCGGATGTCCTCGTCGCCCACACCGATCGCGATCGACGCCGAGACAGCGGCGAGCACCAGTGCCAAAGGCGCGGCGACGTCGGCTCGGTTTCTCAGGACTCGATGGGCGAGCGACTGGACGATGCCGTAGCCGATGACCCAGGCGGCGAGGAAGCCTCCGATCCCCTCGAAGGACCAACCGAGCTCCTCGGACAGGAAGACCGGCAGCGCCACGACGAACCAGATGTCGCGCGAGGCGAAGAGGAAGAACCGTGCGGCCGACAGACGATTGATCGCCGTCGACTTCGACAGGATCGACCGCAGCGGCGGCTTCTCCCTCGCCTTGCCCACATCCTCGTCGAGCAGCACGGCGACCGAGACGAGCGCTGTCGCGATCGCCGCAGCCATCCAGAGAAGCGCGGCGTCATAGCCGACCCACCCGAGGAGACCGGCACCGAGGAAGAAGCCGACTCCCTTCAGCGCGTTCTTCGAGCCGGTCAGGACGGCGACCAGACGAAAGAGCTGCCCCTCCCCCGCCACGAACTTCACCGCGCTCTTGGAGCTCATCTTGGTGAGATCCTTGGCAACGCCCGACAGCGCCTGCGCACCCATGACATAGGCGACGGAGATCCACTCCGTCCAGCCATCGGCGTGTCCGGCCAGCACGAGGAGCGCAACGACCTGGAGCGCGAGACCGGCCAGCAGTGTGCGGTTCAGGCCTGTCCGGGCGCCGACCCAGCCGCCGATCAGATTGGTGGCGATCCCCATCACCTCGTACAGGAGGAAGAGGAATGCCAGCGAGACCGGTGAATACCCGAGCTCGTGGAAATGCAGCAGAACGAGCATGTGCAGCGCACCGTCGGTGAGCGTGAACGTCCAGTACCCCGCCGTGACGAGGGCATAGTTGCGGAGCTTCACCGGTCTGCGATCACAAGCTCGCCGCGACCTTCGCCGCCAACTCGGCCATGCGGTGGACGTAGCCGTACTCGTTGTCGTACCAGACAACGACCTTGACCATCCGATCGTCCACGACCATCGTGGCAGGGCCGTCGACGACGCCCGAACGTGTGTCATTGGTGAAGTCGGCCGACACGAGCGGTCGCGACTCGAAGCCGAGGATTCCGGCCAGCTCACCTTCGGCAGCTTCGGCGAAGAGCGCGTTGACGTCACCGGCCGTCACATCACGGGAGAGGTCGAACACACAGTCGGTGAGGGAGGCGTTGAGCAGCGGCACACGCACCGCCATGCCGTTGAGCTTTCCCGCCAGCTCCGGGTAGATCATCGTGATCGCGGTCGCTGAGCCGGTCGACGTCGGGATCAGCGAATTGAGTGCGGATCGAGCCCGCCGCAGGTCCTTGTGTGGTGCATCGACGACCACCTGCGTGTTGGTGACGTCGTGGATGGTGGTGATCACGCCGCGCTCGATCCCGACCTGCTCGTGCAGCACCTTCACGACCGGAGCGAGGCAGTTGGTCGTACAACTCGCGGCGGTGACGAGATGATTCACGGCGGAGTCGTAGAGGTCGTCGTTGCAGCCCATCACGATGTTGAGCACTCCGTCGTCCTTCACCGGAGCGGCCACGATCACCTTCGGTACACCGCAATCGAAGTGCGGCTGCAGCGTCTCGCCCGTACGAAACGCACCGGTGCACTCGAGCACGATGTCGATCCCGAGATCCGCCCATGGCACGCGGCCCGGATCGGCATGGCTCGAATAGCTGACCGGTTCGTCGTTGATCCGAATCCGGTCGCCGTCAACCGTGACCGATCCATCGAAACGGCCATGAACGGTGTCGAATTCGAGGAGGTGGGCCCCGATGGACGCATCCCCGTGCAGTTCATTGATGTGGGTCAGCTGCAGCTCAGGGTGTCGCGGGAGGGCCCGGACAACGAGCCGACCCATGCGGCCGAAACCATTGATACCGATACGGACGGGCATTGGCGGCTCCTCAGGCGGAGTCGGGACGTGACGGACGCCAATATCGATACCCGTCAACGCGCCGGAATCCGATGCGTTCGTACCACTCACGGGCCCGGGTGTTGGAGTGTTCAACCTGAAGCCACAGATCCGTCACCCCGCGTTCATCTGCCGCTCTCACCAGTGCGGCGAAGATCGCGGTGCCGATCCCTCGGCCCCACGCGTCGGTGGCGGTGCGCATGGCAAAGAAGCCGGCGGCCGCTCCGTCGACGACCGCCATCCCACAACCGTCGGCCTCGCCGGCCACGCCGACGAGCTTCAGCAGCGGTGTCGCGGTGATCTCGCTGACGCGATCGGGATCGCCGACCAGCGTGTGGATCGCGGCGGGAATCTCGTCGTGCACGATGACGTCACCCGGGTCCCCCACTCGGATGGAGTCGATCGACGCGACGTGCACCTCCGTCGGCTCACTCGGTTGGTAACCGGCGGCGTTGAGTTCGGCTTCCAGGTCATCGGCCGACTCGAAGATCTGGAAGATCGGTGCGTGACCGCGATCGACGTACCACGCTTCGACGCTGCCGATCGCGGCATGGATGCCGAGTCCGGGGTCACCGATGGGCAGCGTGCTGTTGGCCCGTCCGGTGGAGCCGAGCGCCGAGCGCAGGACCCAGTCGCGCAGGTTCGTGCGTTCGAAGCCCGGCATGGATCGGTCGGCAAGGGTGATCAGCTCGGCGGTGGTCAACATCTCGGCCCCATCTCGCTATCCCCATCCCCACTCGTGGAGTCGATCGTCGTCGATCCCGAAATGGTGCGCCACCTCGTGCACCACGGTCACACCGATTTCCTCGACCAACTCATCCAGGTCACGGGCAAACGCGCACAACGGGATGCGGTAGAGCGTGATGACGTCGGGCATCACCAGACCGCCGTAGTCGTCTCGCTCGGTCAGCGGCACGCCCTCGTAGAGGCCGAGCAGGTCCTCCGTCGGATGGTGATCCTCGACGACGATGGCCACATTGTCCATCAGACCACCCAGCTCCGGGGGCAGTCCATCGAGCGCGTCGCCCACGATGCGTTCGAACCGGCGGCGGTCGATGATCTCCACCACGGTGACCCTACTGCGGCCCGGGTCATCGCTGGGTAGGGTCGCTGCGTGTCCAGCCGGGTCGACGACAACAGCCTCCGTGGCGACGCCGCCGCGCTTCTGGCCGACCTGACCGACGAACAGCGAGACGCCGTCACCACCTCAGCGTCGCCGCTCTGTGTGATCGCCGGCGCCGGCTCGGGCAAGACCCGCGTGCTCACCCGCCGGATTGCGTGGCAGGCCGCCACGGGAAACATCGATCCACGCCATGTGCTGGCGCTGACCTTCACCCGGCGAGCGGCGGGCGAGCTTCGCCGACGCACCCGGGCACTCGGGCTGCGGGACGAGGTCGCAGCCGGCACCTTCCACAGCGTCGCTCTGGCGATCCTGCGCAGCCATTGGGAGGCCAAGGGGCGCAAGGCGCCCGAACTCCTGCAGCGCCGGATGGCGTTCCTCGCCAAATCGAACCCGAAGCTCGACCGAGCGGCTGTCGCCGACCTCGATGCGGAGGTCGGTTGGTCTCGGGCCCGGATGGTCACGCCGGAGCGCTATGCGGAGGTTGCCGCGGACGCCAAGCGGCGCCCGCCCCGCAGTGCCGCCTTCACCGCCGATGCCTATGCCGCCTACAACGAGGCCAAACGCAAGCGCCGGCTGATCGACTTCGACGACATCCTCGCGCTGGCGCACGACGCGATGACCAACGACGAGACGTTCGCCGCGGCACAGCGCTGGCGTCATCGTCACCTGTTGGTCGACGAGTTCCAGGACGTCAATCCACTCCAGTTCGCGGTGTTGCAGTCGTGGCTCGGGCCGGAGTCGACCCTGCTCGTGGTCGGCGACCCCAACCAGGCGATCTATGGCTGGAACGGTGCCGAGCCGGAGCTGCTGCGCAACATCGACCAGCACCTCCCTGGCACGGCGGTTCTCCACCTTCGAACGAACTTCCGGTCGAGTCCGGAGATCCTCGCCGCGGCGGCGCGGGTGCTCGGCGAGCCGGCCCAGCCATCGGCGCGCCCCCCAGGCGACGAACCCACCATCCGCGAGCTCGAAGGCGACGAGGAGGCCGTGGCCATCGCTCGTGCGGTCCGCGGGAGGCATCGACCCGGCGCTCCGTGGCGGCATCAGGCCATCCTCGCCCGCACCAACGCCCAGCTACCGGCACTCAAGTCCGCCCTCGAGGCAGCCGGCATTCCGACCCGGAGTCGCGGCGATGGCGCCCTCCTCCGTCGACCCGAGATCATGGATCTCCTCGATGATTGGCACGGCAACCGGCCGCTGAAGATGGCGCTCGCCGACACGACCGAGATCGACGCCGACCTGGGTCCCGAGCGAGTCGCCATGGTCGAGGCGTTCCTCGAGCTGGCCCACGATCACCTGGCGCTGGAGAAGAACGCAACCGTCGACGACTTCCTCAGCTCTCTGCGCTCTGACGACAGAGGCAACGCCGCCAGCGACGGTGTCGAGCTGACGACCTTCCACGGCGCGAAGGGACTCGAGTGGCCGATCGTGCACCTCGTCGGCCTCGAGGACGGACTCGTACCGATCGCCTTCGCCAACAGCCGGGCCGCCTACCAGGAGGAACAGCGCCTGCTGTACGTCGCCGCCACCCGCGCCGAGCGTGAACTGCACGTCTCGTGGTGCCGGCACCGCACGATCGGCAACAAGGTCCTGGAGCGGCCGCCCTCACCGTGGCTGTCGGCGTTCACGGCCGATGCTCCGGCGCTTCCGGATGACCGTCCATCCTTCGCCAACATCCGGGCCAAGATCGCCGCCCACGCCGACATCGACCTGACCGAGCCCGATGCGCTCCAGCGTCAGATTGTGTTCGATGGCATCATCCGTTGGCGCGATCAACACGCGAGGGCGGCTCGGGTCGCACCCACTGCAGTTCTCAGCGACCGGGCGGTTCGGCTGCTCGCTGCAGAGCGCCCCTGCTCAGTCGACGAGCTCGGCGACCTGGAAGGCGTCGGCGCGGGCCGTGCCCGACGCTTCGGTCTCGAAATCCTCGAGATCACCTGCCTCGACGAGTGAGAAAGCACGATGGGGTCTGTCCCCAGCGTGCTTTCTAGTCCGACGTGCGGAGCCGGGGCTGGGCGACGACGACAACCGTGGCGTCGGAGCGTTCGAGGACGGTTTCGACCGTGTGGCCGATGAACGGGCGGCCGTCGACATTGCGGAGCTGAGCACCGAGCACGACCAGGTCGGCTGATTCGGACTTGGCTGATTCGACCAGCACCTCGCCCGCCGCGACGCCCTCGGCCATCAACGTGCGGGGCTCGATGCCTGCGTCGCCGGCACGACCGGCCGCGAGTCCCATCATCTCCGTTGCTGCGCTGTGCACCGGGTCGACCGTCTCACGACGGCGAGCGAAGATGCTCGCGAGTGGGCTGACCGCCCGGTTGATCACATGGGTCAGCACCACTTCCGTGCCGAGCTGGCCCGCCACCGCGAACGCCACCTCCTGCGCCGAGCGTGACGATGGTGTACCGGTCACCGGCACGATCGCCCGACTGAACGCCGGCGGCAAGGGTCGATCGAGCCCGCGGGCCCGACGGACGATGACGACTGGGATCGTGGCGTTGAGCAGGAGCTCGTCGACCATCGGCGAGTAGAGCACCCCCTCGTGGCGAGCGGCCACGCCAACGGCGATGACGCCATAGCCGAGCTTCGATTCCGCCACGATCGATGCGGCGATGTCGTCCTCGCGAGCCTGACGGGTGTCGACCTCACGCTCGTCGAGCACATTGCGCAACACATCGACGTCGGGGTACTCGCCGTTGGACCTGATCGACATGATCGTGGTCGGCGCCTCCTTCGGCCACGCGAACTGCACGAGCTGGGCGGCGGCGATGGATGCCGGCTCACCCTGGGACGGGAGCAGGATCCGCGACGACTTCACGACGAGGTTCCTGCTGAGTGCTTCCTCTCGTTCCAGCCGCTCCTGCTCCTCTGGTGAACCCAGCCAGTCGCGCACGGCGATACGAAGACTGACCGCGGCAAAGATCGAGGTCACCAACGGGACGATGATGATCACCGTGTACGCCGTCTCGGTGAACACCCCCAGCGACAGGCCGACGGAGGCAATGACGATCTCGAGTGCGCCACGGGCGTTGAGACCGGCGCCGAGAGCCGCAGCGGCGCGAGAACTCTGACCGGCGAGCCGGCCGCCGATGTAGGCACCGGCGAACTTGGCGACGATCGCCACGGCGATGACGACGAGGGCCCACGCCAACGCGTCGCCCTTCAAGAGGCCGAGGTCGACGCGCAGACCGGCCGTGGCGAAGAAGATCGGAGCGAGGAACGTGCCCGTCAACGACTCGATGTGGTGCAACACCTCGTGTTGCTGGAACCGGGAGCGATGCAGGACCACACCGGCGACGAACGCGCCGAGCACGGCCTCGATCCCCAACGCCTGGGTGGCGACGCCGTAGATCAGCATGGTGAAGACGACAACGGTCATCGCGCCTTCGACGTTCGGACCGTCCCGACGTACCCACCGCAGCGCCCGGTCGACCACTCGCTGACCGAGCGTCATGGCGAGCGCCAGGAAAATGGCGAGTCCGATGACCGTGCGAAGCACGTTCTGGACCGACACCTCACCGGAGACGGCAAAGCCGGCGAACACAGCCAGCATCACCCAGCCGACCACGTCGTTCGCCATGCCGGCGGCAACCGTGATCTGGCCGAAGTCGCGCCGCATCAGGCCGAGTTCGCTGAGGATCTTCGCGATGACGGCGAGCGCCGACACCGAGAGCGCGGCCGCAACGAAGAGGGCGAAGACGGTGCGATCGCTCTCCGCGCCGATGAAGGACTCCGGCAGCGACAAGCCGACGATGAGACCGCCGATCAATGGCACGACGAGCGAGAAGCCGGTGACGAGCATCGCCGCCCGCCCCAATCGCCGGATCAATCCGAGATCGGTCTCGAACCCGGCCGTCACCAGCAGGAGGGCGACACCCACCCAACTGACGGCGAGCAATGCGCCAGACGAGATCTCGTACTCGGGCAGGAACCAGTGAAAGCCGTCGGGCCAGACTCGACCGAAGATCGACGGACCCAGGATCACACCCGCCGCCAGTTGGCCGATCACCGACGGCAGGTTGATCCGCTTCATGATCTCGCCACACAGCCGGGCGAAGACCAGGAGTACGAGTAGCTGGGTCCAGAAAACGAGCAGCTGGTGCTCGTCAAGGGGCGTCAACATCGGGTCAGTGTCGCGCAGATCGCGTCGGCTCGCTCAGCGTGCCAGTTCGAGGAGGACCGGAGCGTGGTCGCTCGGCGGGTCGTCCTTGGGGCCCTTGCGTTCGTTGCGGTCGACCACGACGAGCCGCGCATCGTCGGCGACGGACCGGGTCGTCATCAACAGATCGATCCTCATGCCCTGCTTCTTGTGGAAGGCACCACCGCGGTAGTCCCACCACGAATAGAGCCCGTCATCGTCGTGATGCTCACGAAAGACGTCGACGAGTCCCCACTCTTCCAGCGCGGTAAGACGATCGCGTTCGGCCTGACTGACATGGGTCTGACCCTCGTGCTTGGCCGGGCTCCACACATCACGATCGTCCGGGGCGATGTTGTAGTCGCCACACACGACGACATCGTCCCCAGGAGTGCACTGACCATCGAGATCGCCGACGAGTCGATCGAGCCAACGCAACTTGTACTGGTAGTGATCGTCATCGAGGGAGCGTCCGTTGGGCACGTAACAGCTCGCCACCCTCACGCCCCCACACGTCGCCCACGCGATCCGAGCGTCGGTGTCGGGTTCATCACCGTCGCCGAAGCCGCCGACCGGATCCTCGATCCCGACCCGGCTCAGAATGGCGACACCGTTCCATCGCCCCTCGCCGTGGTGCAGCGACTCATAGCCCAGCGCCTCGAACGTCATCGCCGGGAAGGCGTCGTCGGCCATCTTCGTCTCCTGCAGACACAAGACATCGGGTTCGAAGGCTTCGAGCCAACGCTCGACGCGTCCGACACGGGCATTCAGAGAGTTCACATTCCAGGTCGCGATCCGCACGGCCGCGACCTTACTGACCCGAGCACGGCTTCACGCAGAGAGGATCTCGGGGCCGCGGTCCCGGGGTCTCCTATGCTGGCCGCGATGACGAACTCCGGTCCTGCTGACGACCTCGGGCCCAACGCCTGGATGGTCGACGAAATGCGGACGCAGTGGACGACCGACCCCAACTCGGTTGATTCCAGCTGGCGTGCGATGTTCGAAGCCGAGCCACCGGGCAGCGCTGTCGACGACACGCCGGCTCCTGCGGCGCCCAGTCCCACGATCGACGCAGCGTCCGTCGTCGTCCCGCCGCGGCCCACTCCGACACCACCGCCGCCCTCCGCCTCGGCCGCCGCGCCGAGCGCACCGACCCCGCCGCCGGTCTCGGACGCCGCGCCGAGCGAGAAGACAGCACCGCCGGACAATCACGAACCGATCCGCGGCGCGAGCGCCCGCATCGTCACCAACATGGAGGCGAGTCTCGAGGTCCCCACCGCCACGAGCTTCCGCCAGGTGCCCGCCAAGCTGCTCGAGGTCAACCGCAGCGTCATCAACGGCTACCTCGGACGCAAACAGAGCGGCAAGGTCTCGTTCACCCACATCATCGGCTACGCCGTCGTTCGAGCGATCGCCGACTCGATTCCGGCGATGAACAACACCTACACCACCGACGACAACGGCAAGCCGGTGCTCATCCGCAATGAGCACGTCGGCCTCGGCATCGCGGTCGACCTCGAGAAGAGCGACGGCTCCCGCACGCTCATGGTGCCGTGCATCAAGGAAGCCGACACGCTCGACTTCCAGGAGTTCGTGGCCCACTACGAGCAAGTGATCGCCAAGGTTCGCAGCGGCAAGCTCAGCCCCGATGACTTCGCTGGGATCACGGTGAGCCTCACCAACCCGGGCACGATCGGCACGCTCCAGTCGGTGCCCCGCCTGATGCAGGGTCAGGGTCTGATCGTCGGTGTCGGTTCGATTGCCTTCCCCGCCGAGTATCAGGCCGCCGACCCCGAGATGCTCGCCAACCTGGGCGTCTCCAAGGTGATCAGCCTCACTTCCACCTACGACCACCGGATCATCCAGGGCGCCGAGTCCGGCATGTTCCTGAAGAAGATCCACGAGCTGCTACTCGGCGAGGACGACTTCTACGTCGACATCTTCCGCGCCATGGGTGTGCCGTACGAGGCCGTGAAGTGGCGCCGCGACGTCAACCCGGTCGATCGCGAAGCCGCCCTGATGGAGAAGCAGGCCAAGGTCAACCAGCTGATCAACATGCATCGTGTCCGTGGGCATCTGATCGCGGATCTCGATCCGCTCCAGGTCAAAGAACCGAAGATGCACGCCGAGCTCGACCCGGCCACCTACGGGCTGACCATCTGGGATCTCGACCGTGAATTCCTCACCGGCAGCGAGAGTGGCATCTACACCCAGGTCGCCGGCAACGCGAAGATGCCGTTGGGTCGGCTCCTCGGCGTCCTTCGCGACGCGTACTGCCGCACCGTCGGGGTCGAGTACATGCACATCCAGGAGCCGTCGGAGAAGCGGTGGATGCAGGAGCAGCTGGAGGGCGCCGACCGCACCATCGCGTCAGATGAGCAGCTTCACGTGCTCGGTCGACTCAATGCGGCCGAAGCGCTCGAGACGTTCCTCGGCACGAAATACGTGGGGCAGAAGCGCTTCGGCATCGAGGGCTGCGAGTCCACGATCCCGCTGCTCGACGCATTGCTCGGTGCGGCCGCCGACGCCGGCATGAAGGAAGCGATCATGGGGATGGCCCACCGCGGTCGCCTCAACGTGCTCGTCAACGTCGTCGGCAAGACCCACGGTCAGCTCTTCGACGAGTTCGAGGGCGGCACCATCTCGGAGATGACCCAGGGCTCCGGCGACGTCAAATACCACCTCGGGCAGACGGGCACCTTCGTCTCGCGCAACGGCAACGAGCTCGCGCTCGAACTGGCCGCGAATCCGTCGCACCTCGAAGCCGTGAACCCCGTCGTGCTCGGCATGGTCCGCGCCCGCATGGATCAGATCGATCCCGACGAGGGCGTCGGCCCCTACCCGGTTCTTCCGGTACTGCTCCACGGCGACGCCGCGTTCGCGGGACAGGGTGTCGTCGCGGAAACCCTGAACCTGTCGCAGATCCGTGGCTATAGGGTCGGTGGCACCGTCCACGTGATCATCAACAACCAGGTCGGCTTCACCAGCACCCCCGAGACCGCCCGGTCCTCGGAGTACTCGACCGACGTCGCGAAGATGATCCAGGCGCCGATCTTCCACGTGAACGGGGACGACCCCGAGGCGTGCGTCCGGGTCGCACGACTGGCCTTCAAGTACCGCCAGACGTTCAACAAGGACGTCGTCATCGACATGATCGGCTACCGCCGTCACGGTCACAACGAGGGCGACGATCCGAGCTACACGCTGCCGGAGATGTACCGCCGCATCGACGCCCGACCATCGGTGCGAGCCCAGTACACGGCATCCCTCGTCAAGCGGGGCGACATCACGCCGGAAGAGGAAGAGGATGCGTTGGCGGACTTCAAGTCTCGCCTCCAACTCGCCCTCGACGAGACGCGTGAGATCACCGACGATCCGAACGCCCGGGCGCAGCCCCCGGTCGAGAGTGTCGGCGTCAAGCCCCACCTCCGTACCGCGATCGACGAAGCAACCGTGGCTCGGGTGTACGAGGCGCTGTCAGCCCGTCCGGACGGGTTCGTCATGCATCCGAAGCTCGCCCAACAGTTCGAGACCCGCGACAAGATGTTCGCGGGCGGCGAGATCGACTGGGCCCTCGGCGAGGCGATGGCCTTCGGTTCGCTCCTCCTCGAGGGAACGTCGATTCGACTGGCCGGCCAGGACTCACGGCGAGGCACGTTCAGCCATCGCCACTCGACGCTCGTCGACTACGGCACCGGGGCCGAGTACCAGCCTCTCAGCGAGCTCGCCGACGCCGACACCAACCTCTGGATCTACGACTCCCTGCTCTCGGAGTACGCGGCGCTCGGCTTCGAGTACGGCTACTCGGTCGCCACCCCCGAAGCGCTCGTCTTGTGGGAGGCCCAGTTCGGCGACTTCGCCAACGGGGCACAGATCATCATCGATCAATTCCTCGTGGCTGCGAAGGACAAATGGCAACAGGACTGCGGCCTCACGTTGCTGCTGCCCCACGGCTTCGAGGGGCAAGGTCCGGAACACTCGTCGGCTCGCATCGAACGGTTCCTCCTGCTCGCGGCCGAGGACAACATCCAGGTCTGCAACGCCACGACGGCCGCGCAGTTCTTCCACCTGCTGCGGCGCCAGACCATGCAGACGACTCAGTCACCGCTCGTCGTGTTCACGCCCAAGTCGCTCCTGCGGGCCAAGCAGTCACGATCGCTCGTCACGGATCTTCTCTCCGGCACGTTCGAGGAGTTGTTGAGCGATCACAATCCCCCGCCGACTGACCAGGTCCAACGGGTGATCGTGTCCTCGGGCAAGATCGCGTTCGATCTGATGGCCGAGCGGGATTCCCGTGGAGCCCCGGTCGCCATTCTGCGCGTCGAGCAGATGTACCCCTGGCCGTTCGCCGCGCTCGCCACCGAGCTCGAGAAGTACCCCAACGCCCGCGAACTCATGTGGGTGCAGGAAGAACCCGAGAACATGGGCCCCTGGAACGCGATCAAGGGGCGCCTCTACGAGGCGCACGAGACCACCCACGAGATCCGCCGGGCCAGCCGCTTCGAGTCGGGCTCACCAGCCTGTGGCAGCGGCCGAGTCCACGCCCAAGAACACGCCCAACTCATGGACCAAGCCCTGAGTTTCTGAGACCAGGCGGCGGAGCAAACCCGACCACCAAGGGCGTAGAGCTCGGCCCAGAAGGCGCGCAACCCGTCTCCCCCTGCACCACTAGCTTCGCTGGATGCCCCAAACGTTGCATCTCGGATTCATCGTGGCGACCGGCTTGGTGAGCACCGGCTGCTCAGGGTCCGCCAACACCAGCGAGCCGATCAGTCCCACCGCCGCTCTTCGCCGGAGCCGCGACTCGTGGTCAACGAGGACTGGGGCGCTCTGTTCGCCCAGGCCGGGGTCGACGGAACGTTCGCCATGCGTGAGGTGGGTCGGAGACAACGCCTGTGTGGGATACCGAGCGGGCGATGGAGCGCCGCCTGGAACCAGGACCACAACCTCCGCACCGCCATCGAAGTCTCGGCCGTGTGGGTGTACCAGGAACTCGCTCGACACGTCGGCCGAGAACGGATGCAGCAGTGGGTTGGCAGTGCCGGGTACGGCAACGCGGACATCGGCGGCGGCATCGACCAGTCCTGGCTCACGGGTGACCTCCGCATCAGCCCGCTCGGGCAGCTCGGCTTCCTCGAACTGCTCGCCCAACGCCGGCTTCCGTTCCGAGTGGAGGTCCAGGACTCGGTCGCCGACATCCTCGTTCGAGAACACGGCGACGACTGGGCGTGGTCCCACAAGACCGGCACTGCATTGATCGAGGACCCCGACCTCGGCTGGTTCGTCGGCATCAGCAGGCACGAGGGCCGGACTTTCGTGTTCGCCATGAACATCGACCTCGAGCAGGTGACCGACATCGGTACTCAACTCGACCCGCAGATCCGGCAGAACCTGGCCCGCCAGATCCTGCAGAGCGAGGAGGCGCTACCCCAGAACTGAGGGTTCATCGGCGTGGCAGGTTTCGGTTCTCGCGACCGCGAGACATCCGTCAAGTAACGCTGGGGTCTGTCCCCAGCGTTACTTAGTCGACCAGCAGGAGGGCGCCGGCGAGCAGCAGGAGCTTGGCGTCGTCGCTGAACCGGCCGATGAACGGCAGCACGTCATCGAGTCGGTTGGAGAGATCGGCATCGGACCCCTCGGACGCCCACCACGTGCCGATGGCGGCGCCACGCATCGCAGCTGCTCTCGAAGAAGGTGTGCCCTCGAGGCCATGCGTCAGGTCGCTGACCGCCAACGCCATCAACACGAGTGCAATCCCGCTCATGTGCGAATCCCTTCCAGTTGATCGAGGGCCACCACGATCTCTCGGAGATGATTTCTACCGCGGCGCTGTGACACCGCACTTGCGGTCAACCCCACCCGACGGGCGATCTCGGCCGTGGACACGCCCTCACGATCTCCGAGCACGATGGCGGCTTCTGTGGCATCGAGCGTGGCCAGGCTCCGGTCGAGGAGCGTGGTGAGTGCGCGCAGCGCCGATACTGCCGGGATGGTCAGCTCCGTCGGCGGCGGGAGCGCTCGCGGACTCGGCGACAGGTCGGAGGGGCCCGCGCTGTCGGCGGCGTCCGGGGCGAGTCCGGCGAGTCGCATCCGAGCGGGATAGCTGGAACGGACGGTGGCTGCGTCCATCTCGTCGAGCGCGGCGCGAGCTTCCCACCAGGCGGGCCCGTCCTGGCCGAACGGTGTGCGATCGGGGTCGTGGACCACGATGTCTCCCCAACCGATGGCCGTGCGGATCTCCGCAGTGCCGGTGAGCCGAAGCCGCAGATCCACCGCCGCGACCATGGCCGAGACGACGGTGGCGTAGGTGCCCTGGAGTTCATCGCCAACGGTCGGCGTGAACGGGTCGAGCGCCGGATACATCGCCTCGACGACGGCGGCGACCTCGGTCAGCGACCGCTGCAACGACTCACGATCGAGATGTTGGCGCGAGTCGACCACATCGATCAGCACTGCGGCGTAGCCGTGAACTCCCATATGGGTAGTTTAGTGACGAATTTCGTCATGTCTACTGTTAATGACGAAATTCGTCATGAGTAATCCTCTTTCGAACAACCGTCATCTCGCTCAGCCGGTCAGATCGATGCCGAGCACGGCTTCGAGATCGGCGATCGCCTGTTCCGGGCCGAGCACCTTGATGGTCTGCATCCCCATCGCCCGGGCCGGCTTGAGGTTGATCCCGAGGTCATCGAGGAACACGCACTCGGCCGGTTCCGCTCCGAGGCGTTCACAGGCGATCTCGTAGAACCGGGGTTCGGGTTTGCGAATCCCCACGACGCTCGACTCGATGATCTCGTCGAACAGGCCGTGCACCTCCGCGAGGTCGGCCCCGTCGGCATCCGTCATTGCCGTCGTCCCACGAGCACCGTCAGGCGAAGAGAAGTTGTTGGTCAACATCGCCGTCTTGTAGGCGGCCGAACAACGGCGGAGCGCTTCGACCATCGTCGGGCGGAGTCGACCCCGCAACGACGCCACCACGCGAGAGGCATCGACGTCGTACCCCGCGGCTCGAGCCTCGTCCTCGAAGGCATCGATGAACTGCTCCGTCGAGTACTCCCCCCGTTCGAAACGGGCCCAGGCATTCGTGTCGGGGTTCGTGGCGTTGATGGTGCGGATGAGGTCGCGGGGCAGGCCTGCCTCGTCCTCATAGACGTTGAACGCCTCGAATGGACTGGTGAGGATCACTCCTCCGAAATCAAACAGAACGGCTCGAATCACCGAGGCAGCGTAGACAACATGGTTGACTGAACCCTCATGGCTAAAAGGCACGCCGTCGTCGACGGCTCCAACATCGCAACCGAAGGCCGCTCGGAGCCGAGCTTCGCCCAACTCAACGAGGCGGTGGCATCGTTCGACGTGGACCACATGTTCTCGCTCATCACCGTCATCGTCGACGCGTCGTTCGAGCACCGTGTCGCCAAGTCCGAACGCAAAGCCGTCCGTGACGCGATCGACAGCAACAAGATCATCACCCCTCCCGCCGGCGTGATCGGGCGCGGCGACACCTTCATCCTCGAGGTCGCCGATCGCGCCAAAGCCGTCGTGTTGTCCAACGACTCCTTCCAGGAGTTCCACGGAACCTACGAGTGGCTCTTCGACGAGGGCCGCCTGATCGGCGGCAAGCCCATTCCCGGTGTCGGGTGGATCTTCGTGCCCCGATTGCCGGTGCGGGGTCCGGTCAGTCGAAAGGCGACCCGCAAGCCCAGGTCGGCGACACCGGCGAAGACCGCACCGGAGAAGAGCGTCACGAAGAAGGCTGCCTCGGAGCCCAAGAAGCGGACGGCCGGCCGGCGAGGGCGAGGGGCCAAATCCCCCGAGCCGACCCAGGAACCGAAGGCACCGGTCTCACGGTCGACACCTGCGGCTCCAGCGAAGAAGACCAGTCGGTCTGGACGAAATGACGGCAACACAGCGAAGGCGTGGAACGCGTTTCGGCGCGCGCACCCCCTGGGCTCGAGCGTGCGAGCCACAGTCGAGAAGTTCTCGTCGCACGGCGCCTACGCCCACGCCGGGAGCATCGAGATCTACCTGCCGCTCCGGCTGATGGCCGATCCCGCCCCGCGCCGAGCCCGCGACGCGGTGTCTGTCGGACAGACCCGGGAGTTCATCATCCACCGCTACGACACTGATCGACGCGGCGTCGATGCGGGCATCATCCCCCTGGTCACGCGGAGCGGCCAGACTGTGGCTGCCATTCAGGCGGCGGACACCTCTGCCGATGGCGCATCCAGCCACAATTCCGGAAAGCGGACGAAGGGACGCACCATGACAGCAAAGAAGGCAGCCAAAAAGGCACCCGCCAAGAAAGCCGCAACAAAGAAGGCAGCCAAAAAGGCACCCGCCAAGACAGCCGCACCAAAGAAGGCAGCCAAAAAGG
>JAERSO010000073.1 GCA_016845585.1 Acidimicrobiaceae bacterium
TGGCAGCCAGCGTCCTGGAGCGGTAACGAGCGGTAGGGAGCGGATTCGGGGGTCGCCAGATGCCGCTCAGGGACGCTGGTTACCGCAGGACGACGCTGGATGCGCGTTGGGGGAGGTTTGTTCAAGT
The DNA here is from genome assembly GCA_016845585.1 of Acidimicrobiaceae bacterium. GTDB lineage: Bacteria > Actinomycetota > Acidimicrobiia > Acidimicrobiales > Aldehydirespiratoraceae > JAACCU01. The sequence continues at coordinate 128 of JAERSO010000073.1, forward strand.
CCCCCCTCCGACACGTCGTTTCCCCAGGTCACAGGCCTGGGGAAACGCTGTTTTCGCTGCTTGTCATTGATTTGTCATCAGTAGTGGTACTCAATCGTTGACAGCTACCCGATCCCCCTGGTGGCTCCCGCATTGTCAGCGGCCCCAGGCCGCTGGATGTCGCGGAGGTCAACTTCGGCGAGATGGTTCTGGCGAAGCACGATCACGATCTCGTGCGTGATCTTCGACTCCTTCGTTGCGATCACCATCGAACTGATGATGATGTCTAGGAGTTGCCTCGTCGGCAGTCCTACGCGCGCCAGTCCGCTGCCGATGAGGGGCAATGCCAGTGCTTGACCGCCGCATCCGGCGCGGGCGACCTTCCACAGGCTCGCCAGGGCTGCCTTCAGGTCCCCGGTTTGTGGCCGAAGCCTCAAACGTCTCTGGGTCTGACCGTGCCAGAGCAACGAGGTGTCGAAGAACTCGTTGACTGAGATATCACCTGGCAGGCGTCTTGCTCGAAGGCGCACGCATCAGTGTGATAAGCCCTTCCGACGGGTAGCACGACGCGAGAGGTGCAGCGAGAGATGTTCTTGACCAATGTCGGCAAGGCCAAGCCGGTGAAACGGGCACCCCTGCGGCCATCAACGTGTACCAACTGCGACAACACGTCAGACCATCGGTTGTACTGGTGGGAGGAGGGCCGATTCGTTCGGTTCGCAGGGATTCATGTCGCAGGCCGCAAGGGCTACGGCTACGTGTGCGAAGTCTGCGGCTCGATCAGCGAGGTTCTCACAAAGGAGCAGGCGAGAAGCCTGGCAGGGTGAGGGGTGATCATTCTCGGATGGGACACACGCGAGGAGTACCTCGCCGGAATCGGCTGGACACGCTGCGCCCGCTGCTCAAACCGAAGCCCCCACGCTCTATCGAGGTCGATCCGAACAGCGCGAGTCATGTTCATCCCCGTCTACCGAGGCCGTTCATCCCACACGACGGTGTGCTCGGTTTGCGGCCACCGCGAGGGTCTCACTGATCAGCAAGCCCGCCTCTGGCTGATGCGAACCGGAGGAGATGAGGACGGCCGGGTCCTGCTCAGCGCGCACCTTGGCTCCGCGGAACAGCGAATCGAGGTCGCAAGGGCGTGGCTTCGTACCGTGGAGGAGATGCCGGGAGATGCTCCCCCCAGCCTCTCGGGTGTCACGGCGTCGCATGACCGCCGAGCCGCAACCGCCATCGGGGACGCGATCTCGCGCGGACTCGCACAACGCCTCTCCATCGCGCAAGAGGAAGCCGAGGCGATCGTCTTCGAGGACCGGTTCGACCCAAGCTTCTACGTCGACGAGAACGGTCAGGCTGTCCGCGACAATGCCACCTCGAACCGCATGATTGACGCCGCCAACCGCGAAGCCAAACCGATCTACTGAAGGGACCACGATGGCGCTATTCAAGAAGGACAAGTGGGCCGCAGGGGGGCAAGACCCCGGGCTCACAGCCGCTGGTCAACCACGGCTCCTCACGAGTGACGACGCTCGCAACGTCGCCTACAAGCATGCCCGCAACGCGCTCATCGGCCACCTCGAACTCGGTGCGATGATGACCACGACTGACGACGCTGCCGCCCAGCACCACGCAGTCGCAGGGGAAGTGAGCCTCCTCGCCGAGAACACGCCGTTCGAGCGTGAACTCCCACTCGGGGACGGATCCGCTATGCACTACTGGTTGCTTCCAACCGCAGAGGCCCGACGCCGAGGTGCCGTCTGGGAGTACGTCAACATGCGCACTGGGGTCCCCGGCGTGGAACAGATCTAGCAGCCTGTGGGGCTCGGAAACTCGGTCGTGCCTGGTCAGGCGGCGTTTCTGTATTCGTTGATGAGGCCGTTGCATCGGGTCGTTCGTAGCGGCGAGATGGTCGCCGTGGCGCAGGGAGAGGTTCCGGGCGGCTTGGGTGGTGCAGGCACCGGTCGGGTTGGCGGTCACACCAGCGAAGAACACTTGTCTGGTCTCGATGTGGATGAAGAACAGGACGTAGTAGCGGCGCAGGGTGGCGGTGTCGACGGTGAAGAAGTCAGTTGCGCCGGCCGCTTGGGAGCGCAGGAACTCGTTCCAGGTCACTGCCGAGCGCTCGGGTACGGGGCCGATGCTGTGGTCTTTGAGGATCGGCCAAACAGTCGAAGAGGCGATGGTGTGGCCGAGCCCGGTGAGTTCGCCGTGGATGCGGCGGTGCCCCCAGGTCGGGTTCTCCTTCGCGAGCCGGACAACGAGTTGGCGTAGCTCGGCGCACGTTGGCGGTCGTCCCGGGCGTCGACGGGGTGGTTGGGTCCAGTGGCGGGCGACGCACTTGCGGTGCCAGCGCAGCAGCGCCTCCGGAGTGACGATCCAGCCGTGACGAAGCCGGCGGGGGAGCGCGGCCGCTACGGCGCCGAGCAGGCTGCGGTCGTCATTGTTGAGGTCGGGCCGGTCGATCTGTCTGCGCAGCACAGCGAGTTGGCGGCGCAGGACGATGATCTCGAGGTCCTTGGATCGTCCGGAGCGGACCAAGAGGCTGGCGAGGGCTGCCAGGAGTCGGTAGAGGAGACGGAACACGATCTGCCAGGGTGGCGGTGTCCGGGCTGGTCAGCACCCACGCGCGGGCTTCCGAGCCCCACACGCCTGGGAGGCCCGGACTGAGTGATTGGCTACGGAAAGCCTGTCGGTTTCGTTGGGGCGCGTGGCGCAGCGGAACCGACGTTCCTGTGAGGCACCGATTGTGATCTGACCATCGCTTCGACTTCGACGGAAGATGCGATGCCAACTTCAACACGCAGCAGGCCGTCACGTCCGACAACGCGCTGGCTCCTCGGGCAAGTGGACATCCACACCGATGCACGGTTGTGTCGACGGATCTCTTGTGCCCACCTTGTGACCATGGAGATCGCAGGTCGAGCCGAAAACGACGAAATCCCAGGCCCACGGCCTGGGATTTCTGCAGTACACCCCCTGGGACTTGAACCCAGAACCTGCGGATTAAGAGTCCGATGCTCTACCAATTGAGCTAGAGGTGCGCGAATTGCCAGCAGGCAATCCTATGGGGTGAACGAGGGGATTCGAACCCCCGACCTCCTGGACCACAACCAGGCGCTCTAACCA
>JAERSO010000074.1 GCA_016845585.1 Acidimicrobiaceae bacterium
GCAGGTCCTGTCGGAGGATCGACAGCTCGCCGTCTTCGATCTCGAGAACACGCTCATCGCCAGCAATGTGGTCGCCAGCTACTCCTGGCTCGCCACCCGCCACCTCGACACCGCCGACCGGCTCAAGTTCACGGCCAAGACGCTGCGAGAGGCCCCGAAACTCCTGCAACTCGATCGGGCTGACCGCAGCGACTTCCTGCGCTACTTCTACCGCCGCTTCGAGGACGCGCCGATCGATCGCCTCGAGGTCGACGCGATGGAGATGATGAGTGACCTGCTCATTACCAAGTCGTACCCGGCCGCCATCCGTCGAGTCCGCGAGCACCGAGCCATGGGGCACCGCACCCTGCTCATCACCGGCGCGCTCCGGCTCGTGGTCGATCCGCTCAAGCCTCTCTTCGACGACATCGTCGCGGCGGACATGAGCAGCTCCAACGGCACCTACGACGGCCAGCTCACCGCAGTGCCGCCGACCGGTGAGGCCCGCTACCAGACGCTGGCCGACTATGCCGACGAGCACGGCCTCGACCTGGCCGAGTCCGTCGCCTACGCGGACTCCAGCTCGGACCTCCCGATGCTCGAGGCCGTCGGCTTCCCGGTCGCCGTCAATGCCGAGACGAAACTCGCCTCGATCGCCCGCCGTCGCGGCTGGCTGATCGAGCACTGGTCGAAGTCGCCCGGCGCACCCAGTCGTGTGCTGCCGATCGGCCCCCGCACCGTCCGTAGCCCGATCCGCAACCGCCGCGCCGTCTGACCGCGCCCAGCTCAGAAGCTCCACTCAGGAACCCAACATGGCCTCCGATCCCCGCCGCTCCGCTCCCCGACCCGGTCTCGTTCTCGACGTCGACCGCTCGACGCCGCCGGTCCTCTTCCATCACGGCGAGGGCTTCCGCCTCGAGAAGCTCCCCGCCGACCGCAGCCGCATCATCTACCCCGCCGAGCCGCTCCCGGGCCTTCCCGACCCCGATGAGTCCATCCGCCAGGCGCTGCTCAACCCGATCGAGGACGACCCGCTACCCGAGCTGCTGCATTCCGGGATGAAGCTCACCATCGCGTTCGACGACATCTCCCTGCCGCTGCCCTCGATGCGCAAGCCCGACATCCGCCAGCGCATCATCGAGCAGGTGCTCGACATGGCTGCCGCGGCCGGTGTCGACGACATCCACCTGATCGCCGCGCTCGCTCTCCACCGCCGCATGACCGAGGACGAGCTGCGCCACGCGCTCGGCGACCGCGTCTATGACGCGTTCGCTCCCCAGGGCGCGATCTACAACCATGACGCCGAGGATCCCGACGGCATGGTCGAGCTCGGCCTCACCCGCCACGATGAGCAGGTCACGATGAACAAGCGGGCTGCCGAGAGCGACCTGCTGATCTACGTCAACCTCAACATCGTGTCGATGGACGGTGGCTGGAAGTCGACCGCCACGGGCCTGTCGGGCTACTCCGGCATTCGCCATCACCACAATGTGGCCACGATGCAGAAGTCGAAGAGCTTCATGGATCGCCACAAGTCCGAACTGCACCACTCGAACTGGCGTCAGGGCGAGGTCATCAAGAGCCACGGCCCCCGCATCTTCCAGATCGAGACCACGATCAACAACAACACCTTCGGCTACGACGGCCCCCTCTCCGTGCTCCAGAAGCGCGAATGGGAATGGTCCGCCAAGGATCGCGCCACGTTCATCGGCATGAAGAAGGGCCTCGATGTGATGCCCACCGCCGCCAAGCGGGCGATCTTCAACGGCTGGAAGGCACCGTACGAGCTCACCTCGGTGCAGGCCGGCGACGTCGAGAAGGTGCACGAAGTCACGCTCGAGCACTGTTTCAAGCAGCACCTCGTGCCCGTCGAGGGCCAGACCGACGTGCTCACGTTCGGTCTCCCGTACATCTGCCCGTACAACGTGAACTCGGTGATGAACCCGATCCTCGTGATGTGCCTCGGGCTCGGCTACTTCTTCAACATGTACCGCGGCAAGCCGCTGGTGCGTGAGGGCGGGGTGCTCATCATGAGCCACCCGACGCCGTGGGAGTTCCACCCCGTCCATCACCCCAGCTACATCGACTTCTTCGAACAGGTGCTGTCCGACACCACCGATCCGCTCGAACTCGAAGCCAAGTACGAGAAGCAGTTCGCCGAGGACGAGTGGTACATCCATCTCTACCGCAACAGCTACGCCTACCACGGCGTGCACCCGTTCTACATGTGGTACTGGGGCGCCTCGGCGTTGCAGCACCTCGGCCGGGTCATCATCGTGGGCGGCGATCAGCGGGCCGTCCGTCGTCTCGGCTTCCAGCCTGCATCGACGATGCAGGACGCGCTCGAAATGGCCAGCGACGTCGTCGGCCCCCGCCCATCGATCACACACCTGCACAACCCGCCGATCCTGATGGCCGACGTTTCATGAGTGAGGTGGCGTGAGCAAGCTCGCCCGTCAGATCGGGCTGCCAAAGCTGCCGGCAGCGTTCTCGCTGATCCGTCGGTTCCGCGCGCTCCCGTTCCCGTACCGGGCCCCCTCGACACCCCGCGGCGTTCGGCCGCTGCGCCCCAAGGCCCGGACCGGTGCCGACTACGACACCGACTGGGCCCGTCGCGCCCCGGCCCGCATGGCGCGCGCCGCGATCATCGAGGGCCCGATGCGTCTGGCCGTCAACGGCCTCGCGGCACCGGATCGGCGAGGGCAGGATCGTCTCGCGTCCACCGACGGCCCGGTGATCTTTGCCGCCAACCATCACAGTCATCTCGACACGCCACTGCTCCTGACGTCCATTCCGGAGCCCTGGCGCCACAAGGTGACCGTCGGGGCCGCCGCCGACTACTTCTTCGGCACGCGCGTCACCGCCGCGCTCTCCTCACTCGTCATCGGGGCGATCCCGATCGAGCGCACGAAGGTCGGTCGGCGCAGCGCCGATCTCGCCGCCGAGTTGATCGACGACGGCTGGAGTCTGCTGATCTTCCCCGAGGGGGGACGCAGTCCCGACGGGTGGGGCCAGCCCTTCCGTGGCGGCGCCGCGTTCCTGGCGTCGAAGACGGGGGTCCCCGTCGTGCCGATCCATCTCGAGGGCACCAGCCGTATCCTGCGCAAGGGTCGCTCCCTTCCGAGTCCGAGCACCACGTCGGTCACCTTCGGTCGGCCCATCACCCCCGCCGACGGGGAGAATGCCACCCGCTTCGCCGCTCGTATCGAGCGTGAGGTCGCCGCGCTGGCCGACGAGACTTCCTCGGACTGGTACTCCGCTCGCGTGCGCGCTCACGCCAGCGAAAGCCCCGGCCTCACGGGTCCGGACGCCAATGGTTGGCGACGCGCCTGGGCGCTCGGCGACCGCAGCCGAAGCGGCAAGTCCCGCACGCGGCGTTGGCCCGACCTCTAGAGACCGCAGGAACGGTCCCCGGATGACCGGCTCCGGTACGGCGATCACGCTCACGGGGGCGCTGCTCCTTTGGGTGTATCCGATGATGTGGATCTGTGTCACCGGCATGTCCATGCTGCTCCTACGACAGCAGGGACGTCGTGCCCTCGATCCCGGAGACATCCAGCTGGCCGTCGGGCTGTTCACCGTCGGGATCTGGGTGTCCGCTCTCTTCATCGTTTGGCTGATCCCCATCGCGCTGCCGATCGTGATGTTCAACCTGGTGGTCCCGGTGATCATCGCCGCCACCTATCTCACCGAGAGCGAGCATCGACGGATCGCGTTCGGAGCAGTGTTCGCGGCGCGCTCGGCTTCTACCAGGACGGCTTTCGCATCCAGGATCGTGCCGACGATTGGATCGTCGCCACGGTTCTCACCGTCCTGATGATCGAGCACACCGCGATGTTCACCGCCACGGTCCGCGACGCCAACCGTGGCACTTCGCGGCTCCACCTCCGAACGATGGCGGCCAACCGCGACCTCGCCGCTCGCGAGGAGGAACTCTGGCTGTCCCGTCGTCGCATCGTCGACGTGGCCGACGAGCAGCGTCGGCGCATCGAACGAGACATCCACGACGGGGCACAGCAACGGCTCGTCTCAGCCTCGCTCCAGCTCCAGCTGGCCGCCGTGGCCGCCGACGCCGGCGAGACGATCGACCGTGAGCAGCTCGATGAGATCCGGCTCGAACTCGCAGCCGCGGTGGATCAGCTGCGGGCCCTCGCCAGTGGGGTCTTCCCGTCGATCCTCGCCGACCAGGGACTCGCCAAGGCACTGCATTCCGCGGCGCGGCTCACGCCCCGGACAGTCGAACTCGACATCCCGGATGATCTCCGAGTGAACGACAGCGTCGCTCGATCCGCGTGCTTCATCTGCGTCGAAGCGCCGCAGAACAGCGGCAAACACGCCGGGCTCGCTGCCACGGTGCGGGTCACCCTGCAGTGCCTCGACGGCAAACTGCAGATCCGGGTCAGTGACGATGGTGCCGGCTTCGACTCGGCCGGGACACCGCGGACACGCGGGTTGTTGAACATGGCCGACCGCGCCAGCGCTGAGGGCGAAACGTTCGAGATCAGCTCGGTGGCCGGTGTCGGCACCACGATCGCCGCAGACCTCCCGACCGCGTCCCCGGCGTGACTTCGTCCCTCCCCCGCATGCAGCGAATTGTCCGATACAACGATGACCCGATGGGATCGATTCGAGTCGTGGTCGCCGAGGACGACACCCTCCTGCGCGGGGGCCTCGTCGCGCTGTTGAACACCATCGATCACATCGAGGTCGTGGGCGAAGCCGACTCACTTCCCGCCCTGATCACACTCGTGAACGACGCCCGACCCGACGTCGTGGTGACTGACGTGCGCATGCCGCCGACCCAGACCGACGAAGGGGTCGAGGCCACCCGCCACATCCGCGCCAACCACCCCGGAACGGGGGTGGTGGTGCTCAGCCAGCACGCGGAGCCCGAGTATGTCCTTCGAGTGCTCGAGGCCGGCAATGACGGCATCGGCTACCTCCTGAAGGAGAACGTGGCATCCCTCCAGACCCTGCAGAGCGCGGTCGAGGCCGTTGCCCGCATGGAGACGGCCGTGGACCCCGCGCTCGTGTCCGTGCTGGTCTCAGCGCGCACCACGAAGCGGGCCGGGCTCGACGGACTCACGCCCCGCGAACGTGAGGTGCTCTCGCTCATTGCCGAAGGGCTGAACAACTCCGCCATCGCCGATCAGCTCTCGCTCGGTGAGCGAGCCGTCAGCAAGCACATCAACTCGATCTTCTCGAAGCTCGGCCTCGGAGACGAACCCGACGCGCACCGCAGGGTCCGAGCGGTGCTGCTCTGGTTGTCCTCGATCTGACGGTCAGCCGTCAGGTTGGCAGAGCAGCAGGACATCACTCAGGTACGTGAGGTCCGAGGCTGCCGCGAGCGGGTCGTCCTCACCGAGGGCGGCCATCTTGAGGCACTCTGCTGCGACCGGATCGAGGCCGCCCGTCACCAACTCGTCGATGCGCGACTGAATCAGCGCCTCGATGTTGGCGTTGAGACGCTCCAACTCATCGGCGATCTGGTTGCCACCGATCACACCACCGATGTCACCTCCCGACGTGATCGAGCATGCCGCTGACGCGGCGGAGATGACCTCGATGTGCACGTCTTCGAGGACGGGGTCGACGCCGGTGAGCTTCTCGAGACTCACGTCGTCGCCGATTTGGGCCACCATGCAGACGGCCCGATCGCGAGGCACACCGTCGAGCACGAGGATCTCGATTGCATCGTTGGTGGTGAGGTCGCTGCCCCGCGAGCAACCGGTGGCGACGAGGACGCCGACGGCCACGATCGCCAGGGTTCGACGACACCGGTTCATTCGACGAGCCGAAGTCCAGCGGGAGTCTCGCTACGTCCGGCCGAGGGCAAGTCGACGGTGAACGCGGTGAGGTGCGCAGGATAGATGTGCTCGCTCATCAGCACCGGAGCGCCGTCGGCGGAGTTGGTGACGCGTTCACACACGAGGACCGGTGATCCTTGGGGAACGCCCAGGTCAGCGGCATCATCGGCGGACGCGGCCGCCGCGCCGATCGTCTGGGTCGCCCCCGCCAGCGAGATGTCGAGGACGGTGGAGAAGAGGTCGTAGAACGACCGCTGCTCGACGTCGTCGCGCGACAGCGAGGCCCCGAGGCGCTCGGGACACCACACGGTGACCCGGGCGAACGGCGCGCCGTCGGCGAGGTTGATCCGCCGAACCTCGAGCATTCGACCCGAGCCCAGCACCGGTGCGACCTTCGCGGGCGCATCGACGAAGGCGAAGTCGTTGATCTGACGCTCGGCAACCACGCCGGATTGCGCCAACTGCTGTTCGACGGTGTCGAGTTCGTTGATCGACTGCTGCAGCGGCTCTCCCGCGACGTACCAACCAAGGCCCTGGCGAGCGGCGATCAAACCATCGTCGCGAAGCTGCTCCAACGCTCGTCGCACGGTGACGCGACTGACCTCGAACTCCTCACTGAAGGTCGCCTCGCTGGGCAGCAGTCGGCCCGCGGCCGTTTCGCCGTCACGGATGCGGTTCCGGAGTTCGTCCGCAATCTGCTGGTATCGAGGGGTACGCACTTGTATTCTACTTGTCTACTTACCTATACTCAGAGCAGCGGTTCGGCAACCCGGCCCGTCCTAGGCTGCCACGAGAACCGCCCCCACCGACGTACACCGAGGTTCCCATCATGGCTGTCGCTGCCAGCACCCCCATCGAACTCATCAACGGCGTCTACGCCACGATGGACGAACGCATCGGCGCCGCCCGCGAACGCTTCGGCCGATCGCTCACCCTCGCCGAGAAGATCCTGACCAATCATCTCGACCGCGCCGACCAGGAGCTCGAACGTGGTGAGTCCTATGTCGACCTCCGCCCGGACCGTGTCGCCATGCAGGACGCCACCGCCCAGATGGCGTGGCTCCAGTTCATGACGGCCGGCCTCGACGAGGTCGCCGTTCCCACCACGACTCACTGCGACCACCTCATCCAGGCCCGCGTCGACGGCAAGCGCGACCTCATGGATGCCGTCGACAACAACGAAGAGGTCTACGACTTCCTCGAGTCCGTCTCGGCCAAGTACGGCGGTGGTTTCTGGAAGCCCGGCTCCGGCATCATCCACCAGGTCGTGCTCGAGCAGTACGCCTTCCCCGGCGGCATGATCATCGGCACCGACAGCCACACCCCCAATGGCGGCGGCATCGGCATGATCGCCATCGGCGTCGGCGGCGCTGACGCAGTCGACGTCATGACCGGCTTCCCGTGGAACGTGAAATGGCCGAAGCTCATCGGCGTCAAGCTCACCGGCTCCCTCAACGGCTGGACCGCTCCCAAGGACGTCATCCTCAAGGTCGCCGAGATCCTCACCGTCAAGGGCGGCACCGGAGCCGTCGTCGAGTACTTCGGTGAAGGCGCCGACAACATCAGCTGCACCGGCAAGGCCACCATCTGCAACATGGGTGCCGAGATCGGGGCCACCACGTCGCTGTTCGCCTACGACGACTCGGTCGCCCGCTACCTGAAGAGCACCGGCCGCGAGGAAGTGGCCGATGCCGCCGACGCCGTCGCACATCATCTGCGTGCCGACGACGAGGTCCTGGCCAACCCCGAGGCCTACTACGACCAGGTCATCGAGATCGATCTCGACACGCTCACCCCGCACATCAACGGCCCCCACACCCCCGACCTCGCTCGTGAGGTCGGGGCGCTCGGCGCCGAGGCTCGCGAAAACGGTTGGCCCCTCGAGGTGAGCGCGGCGCTCATCGGCAGCTGCACCAACTCGTCCTACGAAGACATCACCCGTGCCGCCTCGATCGCCCGTGAAGCCACTGCCAAGGGCCTGAAGGCGAAGACTCGCCTGCTCGTCACCCCCGGCTCGGAGCAGGTCCGCGCCACGATCACCCGTGACGGTCTCCTCCAGGACTTCGAAGCGCTCGGTGCCGTGGTGCTCGCCAACGCCTGTGGCCCGTGCATCGGCCAGTGGGATCGCTCCGAGGAGGAGGATCACGAGACCGGCAGACCCAACGTGATCGTCACCTCGTACAACCGCAACTTCCCGAAGCGCAACGACGGCGACCCCGAGACGCTCGCGTTCGTGACCTCACCGGAGACGGTCATCGCGCTGGCCCTTGCCGGCACGCTCGACTTCGATCCGATCAATGACACGATCACCAACGACGCCGGCGAGGAAGTCTCACTGTCGACGCCGATCGGTCTCGAGCTCCCCGAAGCCGGTTTCGACCCCGGCGAGCACACCTTCATCGCTCCCCCTGCCGACGGTTCCGACGCCGAGGTTCGGGTTTCCCCGACCAGCGAGCGCCTCCAGCTCCTCGACGCGTTCACGGCCTGGGAAGGCGACGACTACGTGGACCTCCCCGTACTCGTCAAGGCCCAGGGCAAGTTCACCACCGACCACATCTCGATGGCCGGCCCCTGGCTCAAGTACCGCGGCCACCTCGAGAACATCTCGGGCAACCTCTACCTCGGTGCCGTCAACGCCTACTCGCAGGCCGACGGCTCCGACTACGAGGTCGGCTCCGGCAAGAGCCAGCTCGACGGCTCGATCAAGCCGTTCCCGGCCCTCGCCAAGGACTACCACGAGGCCGGCGTCCACTGGGTCGTCATCGGCGACGAGAACATGGGTGAGGGCTCCAGCCGTGAGCACGCCGCCATGGAGCCCCGCTTCCGCAACGGCCTCGTCGCCATCGCCCGCTCGTTCGCTCGCATCCACGAGACGAATCTGAAGAAGCAGGGCATGGTGCCGCTGACCTTCGCCGACCCGGCCGACTACGACCGGGTCGATGAGGACGACCGCATTGCCGTGCGCGGCCTGGCCGACCTCACCCCCGGCCGGCAGGTCACCGTCGAGGTCACCAAGCCCTCCGGTGAGGTGGTCTCGTTCCCGGCCAACCACACGTTCTCGGATGATCAGGTCGAGTGGTTCAGGGCCGGCAGCGCCCTCAACGTCATCAAAGCCAAGACCCAGTAATCGCTTTCTTTACGACGAAGTCGGCCTGGGGCCGACTTCGTCGTCGGGAAACGCGCTAGGTGAACACACGGGTGCAGCTGTCGCCGGCCCAGAGGGTGGTGACGACGCCTTCGGGGTGAAGCCCGTCAGTGATGCCGCTGATGATTGCACCCGTGCTCGGGTTGGTGACGGCGAACAGGCCGATGTCGTCGCCCTCGAACGCTGGGAGGATCACGAGGGCGTCGCCGAAGGTGACCTCGAGGAACCCGACGGTGGCGGACTCGCCGAGGCCGTCGAGGGTGACGAGGCCAGCGGGATCCGTGTGCCCCTCGGTGTACCACTGGGTGAACGTGCCGGTGTCGGAGGCCTCGACCTCTTCGCTGAAGACCAACTCGAGGGATCCCCACCGGATGAAACGGGTGCGTGTGCCGATGCAGAACTCCCACGGCTCGAACCCCGTGTCCTCGTCCGGTGCGCCGAGGACCTCGATCGCCTCGGCGAGCACCACCTCGACACTCTGACCGAACTGCACGATCGTGCCGTCGTCGAAGAGGAGCCCGTTGGCCGACAGGGTGGCCGCCCCGGGCGAAGCGACCCGGATCGGCGTTGTCGTGGTCGACGTCGTCGTGGTGGACGAGGTGGTCGTCGACGTGGTGGACGAGGTGGTCGAACTCGTGGAGCTGGTGGTCGACGAACTCGTGGTGGCCGGTGCCTCGGTGGTGGTCGTGGTCGTCGTCGCCGGCTCGGTGGTGGTCGACGACTCGGGCACGACCGTGGCGGTGTCGTCATCGTCGCCGCCGACGACGAACAGGAGCAACCAGACGACGACCACGGCCACCAGGAGCACGACGACGCCGACGACCAGACCCATCGGCGTCGATCGGTCGGGAATCTCATGGGTGGGAGGCGGGGCGATCGACGCGACACGAGCCGGCTCGGGCGTGGGCCTGGCTGCTGGCTGCGCCGCGACCGGAGCAGAGGATCGGCGAACAGGAACGACCGGAGGTTCGTCGTCATCGTCGTCGGATTCGCCGGCTTCGCCGAAGACCGAGACCGGTCCGGTGACCGGCTCAGAGGGAGGAGGAATCGCGGGGCTGGGGTCGCCGATGACCGGCTCCCCGAGGTCCTCGCGGGTGACGATGGGGGGCGCGGCGTCGACGCTGCCGATGAGCGCGGCGCCGATGGCAACGGCCACGATGGGATCGGCTTGAACCGACGAGGCTCGCGCCATCGCGGCCGTCTCGGGAACCGCCACCACGTCGGTGATCCCTGCCCCGTTGGCAGCGACGACGACCTGGTCGCGTGCGTCACCGTCGAAGTCGTCCGGGACGACGATGGCGACTCGCGAGATGCTCGAGCCGCCGACCGCGGCACGACCGAGCACATGGGTGATGACTGCGGTGAGGGCACCGGTGCGCCCGAGGCGCGCCCGGGCGAGCGGATCGAACACGATCGGCCCGTCGGCGCTGGATGCAGCGTCCCCCACGAGCACCGTGCCGTCGGCGCCCGCGGCCACCGCACGCGCGGCCGCGGGCCCGTCCGCGCCGAGCGGGAGAACACTCGCCGCCGTCGGGTCGGCCTCGGCATCGGCCACCACGCCGATGATGCCGTCGTTGCCGACGTGGATCCCCAGCGTTTCGCTCATGACCAGCCGCCCTCGCGCATGGCCGCGAGCGTAGGCCCACCCGCGCCGAAAACGGGAAAAGCGACTGGCGTTTCTTGGGGGACGGCCAGTCGCTTCTCCAGAACACCAGGCAAGGGGGGGGAAACCCGGTGTTGGGGTTCGACCCGACAGTTTGGGGGTGTCGAGGAACCGTTGTGGCCCCAGTTAACCAGGGTTGTAGCCATCGTTCCAACAGTTTCCACGGATATGTGGCATCATTCACAGCGATGGACCTCCGCCAACTCCATGCGCTGCTCGCCGTCGCTGAGCACCAGTCCTTTTCGGCCGCGGCACGGGCGCTCCACACCGTGCAGTCCAACGTCTCGACGCACGTCGCACACCTCGAGAACGAGCTCGGCAGCGTCCTGATCGAGCGGTCCAGAGGCGAGCTGACGCCGGAGGGCGAGATCGTCGCCGCTCGGGCGCGCCGGATCCTCGGCGAACTTCGCTCGATCGAGGACGATCTCCTGGCGCTGCGCGAAGACGTGAGCGGCCACGTTCGCCTCGGCGTCATCGGCACCACCGCGGTCTGGCTCGTGCCCGCCCTGCTCGACGCTCTCGCCCAGGACTATCCGCGGGTCGAGATCACGATCGTGGAGGCCACCACCACATCGCTGATTCCCCAGTTGATCAGCGAGCGAGTCGACGTCGCGATCGTCAACCTCCCCGTCGATGATCCCGACGTCGACAGCCGCATGCTGTTTGAGGAAGACCGGGTGCTGATCGCCCCCGAAGGCCATCCTCTCGCCGCCACCGATCGCGCCACATGGCGCGATCTCGCCCAGCACGAGATCCTCCTGCCACCGGTCGGCACTGGCTTTCGGGACGAGATCGACGCCGACGCCCGCCGCGCTCGGGTCAACCTCGATGCCAAGGCCGAGGTCGATGGCCTGCGCCTCCTGACCTCCCTCGCGGCACGGGGGTTCGCGCCGGCCATCGTGCCTGCCAGCGCAGCGCCCACATTCGACGGTCCATGGCGTCGAGTGTCGATCGACGCATCAGCGCGCCGCATCGTCGGACTCTCGCTCCCACGCCGGGCCACACCATCGGCCAGCACGCGCGTCGTGGTCGACGAGATCTCCTCGATCGTCGCGGCCGAAGCGCCCGGGATCGACGGCATCTCCGTGGCCACCACGACAATCGCGGCCGGCGAAGAGTAGGTTCAACGCCGCGATGACCGATCAGCGCACTGAACCCGACAGCCCCATGAGCCGCCAGGTCGACATGCGGGCCCGCACGAGCGGTTTCGTCCGCGCCGGCCTGGCCGATCTCCACGGACGCAAGGTCATCGAAGTCGACGCACGAGGCACGGACCACGCCGGCTCACTCCTCCCGTCCGACGGGTTCTCGATCGCGGCCGGTGCCCGCGCCGCTCGCGAGCAGCGGCTGCCGTTCGTGATGCAGCTGGCATCATCGGGCGCCGACATCGGCACCGGCGTCGGAGCGCTCGACGGCTGGGGCCACGCCGCTCGCGAGCTCACCCGGTGCTCGGGCATCGTTCCCACGATCATCATCGTCACCGGTCCTGTCGTCAGCGGCCCGGCACTCCTGCTCGGCCTAGCCGACTTCGTCATCATGACCACCGAGGCCTACGCGTTCGTGATGGGACCTCGCATGGTGGCCGAGTTCACGGGTGTTCCGATCTCCAAGGACGAGCTCGGCGGGGCATCGATCCATGCACGCACCTCCGGTGTGGCCGACTTCATCGCTTCCGACACCGACGACGCCCTCCTGCTGACTTCGGAGTTGCTGGGCTTCCTGCCCGGTCACACCGATGAGGATCCACCCGCGGCTCCCTGCAGCGATCCCGTCGACCGTCCGACCCCGGAGGCGTACGAGGTGCTTCCACCGTCGTCCAACGGGTCCTACGACGTTCGCGCCATCATCGAGTCGGTCATCGACGACGGCGACTTCCTCGAACCCCACGCCGAATGGGCCGCCAACCTCGTCACCGCGTTCGCCACGATCGGCGGTCGCACGGTCGGCATCGTCGCCAATCAGCCCCAGACCGTGGCGGGCACCCTCGACATCCCGGCCTCACAGAAGGGCGGACGGTTCGTGTCGTTCTGCGATGCGTTCAACATCCCCCTCGTCACGTTCGTCGACACGTCCGGTTTCTACCCGGGCAAGGACACCGAATGGCGGGGCATGATCCGCTACGGCGCCCAGATGGCGTTCGCCTACGCCCGGGCCACGGTGCCGCGGGTCAATCTCACGACGCGCAAGTCCTATGGCGGGGCCTACATCGTGATGGATTCGAAGAAGATCGGCAACGACCTCGCATTCGCCTGGCCATCCGCGGAGATTGCGGTCATGGGCGCCAAGGGCGCCGTGGAGATCCTGAACCGCCGCAACACGCCCGAAGAACGAGCTGAACTCGAACTCGCGTACGAGGAGCGCCTGCTCAACCCGTACATCGCGGCAGAGCGCGGCACGATCGATGCCGTGATCCACCCGTCGGACACCAGACGCGAGATCCACGCCGCACTGGAGATGCTCGCAGGCAAGCGTGAGCGGCTTCCGCCGCGGCGCCACGACAACACCCCGCTCTAGTTCGATCTGCTGAGTGTGCCGACCATGGCACAAACCGTCTAGATTCACTGCGGCGCACACACCCCTACTTGAGCTGCGCTAGAGGAGCCAGACCGTGACCGAGAGCATCACCATCACCGACAACCGCACGGGTGAGTCGCTCGAGATCCCGATCGCCAACGGCGGCGTCGATGCGGCGGACTGGCGCAAGCTGCTCCCGGGCATCTGGTTCCACGATCCCGGTCTGGCCACGACCAGCGGTGCCGAGAGCGCCATCACCGAACTCGACGGTGAGAACGGCATCCTCCGCTACCGCGGCTACCCGATCGAGCAGCTCGCCGAGAAGAGCACCTTCCTCGAAGTCAGCTACCTCCTCTTGCACGGTGAACTCCCCACCCAGCAGCAGTCCGACGAGTGGGTCAACGAGATCACCCATCACACGTATCTGCACGACAAGTTCCGTCGCAAGATGTACGACTCGTTCCACTACGACGCCCACCCCATGGGCCTTCTCTGCAGCAATGTCGCCGGCCTGTCGACCTTCTATCCCGGGTCGAAGGACATCGACGATCCCTCCATCCGCATGGAACATGCCGTGCGCCTGATCGCCAAGATGCCGACCCTCGCCACCTCGGCGTACCGCCACTCGGTCGGCCAGCCGTTCGTCTTCCCGGACAACACCCTCGACTACGCATCCAACTTCCTGCGGATGATGTTCGAGGTCGGCAACCCCTACGAGGTCGATCCCGCGTTCCAGCGCGCCATGGAAGTCCTCCTGATTCTCCACGCCGATCATGAGCAGAACTGCTCCACCACGACCGCTCGTGTGGTGGGTTCCTCACACACCGACCCGTACACGGCCATGTCGGCTGCCTGTGCGGCCCTCTACGGCCCCCGTCACGGCGGCGCCAACGAAGCGGTGCTCAACATGCTCGACGGCATCGGCAGCTACGAGAACGTCGAACCGTTCATCGAGGGCGTGAAGGCCGGCAACGAGCGTCTCATGGGCTTCGGTCACCGTGTCTACAAGAACTACGACCCCCGTGCCCGCATCATCAAGGAAGCCGCTCACGACGTGTTCGCCGTCACCGGCACGAACCCGCTGCTCGACATCGCCCTGAAGCTCGAAGAGGCCGCTCTCAGCGACGAATACTTCATCAGTCGCAAGCTCTACCCCAACGTCGACTTCTACAGCGGCCTGATCTACGAGTCGATGGGCTTCCCCCGCAACATGTTCACCGTGCTGTTCGCCATCGGTCGTATGCCCGGCTGGCTGGCCCACTGGAACGAGATGTTGGACCAGGACTCCCGCATCGCCCGTCCCCGCCAGCTCTACACCGGCGAGGCCGAGCGCGACTATGTCGCGATGGGCGACCGCTGATCAGTCGACTGGGTCGTAGCGCCGGGGTCTGACCCCGCGCTACACGACCTCGAGCACGAGCTTGCCGGCGTTGGCATTCGACGCCATTCGCTCGTGGGCGGCACCGACCTCGTCGAGGCGATACCGGCTGTCAATCACCGGTGCGATCGCACCTGACGCGACATGAGGCAGGATCTGCGCCGCGAACTCACGGGTGATCGCCACCTTCTCCTCGATCGGCCGCGCCCGCAGGGTCGTGCCCCTGATCGTGGCCCGCTTCATCAGCAGGCTGCCGACCTCGAACGGCACAGGGCCTCCGGCCATCACCCCGACCTGGATGATGCGGCCTCCGAGTCGGAGCGCACTGATGTTACGCGGCAGATACTCGCCGCCGATCACGTCGAGGACCACGTCGACACCCACTCCTCTGGTGGCGTCCTTGACGGCATCCACGAAATCCTCGCTTCGGTAGTCGATCACCACGTCCGCGCCGAGGGATCGACAGACCTCGTGCTTGCCCGCTGAGGCCGTGACGGCGATTCGGGCACCGATTGCCTTGCAGACCTGGATCGCCGCGGTGCCGACCCCGGACGCGCCCGCATGGACCAACGCCCATCGGCCGCTGGTCAGGCCCCCCTGGCGCACCAGGGCGTCCCATGCGGTGATGAAGACCTCGGGGAACGCTCCCGCATCGGCGAGGGGGAAGCCATCGGGAACGGCCATCGCCTGCCGCTCGTGCACGGCGATCTGCTCGGCGTAACATCCCCCGTTGCTGATCCCCATGACCGCGTCGCCGACCCGATGCTCGGTGACCCGCGGACCGGTGGCGATCACTCGACCGGCGAACTCGAGGCCGGGGATCTCGTGTTCCATCGGCGGACCGGGATACAGCCCCATCCGTTGCAGGAGGTCCGCCCGATTGACGGCCGACGAAACGATCTCGACGAGCACCTCTTCGGGCCCCGCCGTCGGATCCGGCACGTCCCTGACCTGGAGGACCTCAGGTCCACCCTTTTCTTCCAACACCACTGCACGCATGGTGGCAGCGTAGGTCAGCTCCGGGTGATACGGAGGTCCCGGGGGTACGGGAAGAAGTCCGGCAACTCCCCGTCACCGTGCTCGTCCTTCATCTTCTGCCAGAACTCGACCGTGGAGATCTCCGGGTGCACCTCGTCGAACACCTCACCGACGATGCGCGGCGAGCGGAGGTACGTCCGGAACTCCTCGGGGAAGACGTCGTCGGGCTCGACCGGGAACCATGGCTGGTCGAGCATCTCGTCCTCATAGCTCTGACTCACCGGCATCTTGCGGAAGTTCACGTCGGACAACAGCGCGAGTTCGTCATAGTCGTAGAACACGACGGCACCATGGCGGGTGACCCCGAAGTTCTTCGGGAAGAGATCACCGGGGAAGATGTTGGCTGCCGCGAGATCCTTGATGGCATTGCCGTAGTCGATCGCCGCTCGCCGGGCCGGTTCGCCCGACATCTCCCGCAGGTACAGATCCAGCGGGTAGAGCCGGCGTTCGGTGTAGACGTGGTGGAGGATCACTTCGTCATCGGTGATCGTCACGGAGCGGGAGCACTCCTCGCGCAGCTCGTCGATCATCTCCTCGTCGAAGCGGTCCCTAGCGAAGGTGAGGTTGCGGAACTCCTGGGCGTCGACGAGGCGCCCCACGCGGTCATGGTCGAACACGAGCTTGTAGCGCCGCTGCACGTCCTCGGGAGTCGTGCGCTTCGACGGCGGGAAGCGGTCCTTGATCAACTTGAACACGACGTCGAACGACGGCAGCGTGAACACCACCATCACCATGCCGCGTGCACCCCGGGCCCGCTCGAACCGTGTGTTGGAGTGCTCCATGTGCCGGTAGAGCGCCCGGAACAGGTTGGTCTTGCCGTGCTGGCTGTAGCCGATCGACGTGTAGAGCTCAGCCACCGGCTTCACCGGCAGAAGACTCTTGAGGAAGCCGACCACCGCCGCTGGGCGCCGGCACAGCACATGGAAGTACGAGCGGGTGTAGCCGAACATCCGGCTCGCCGCGAGCTCGCTGAGCAGGACCGCGTCGATGTAGAGCCCGTCGTCATCCGCGAGCACGGGAAGTACGACAGGGGACACACGGTTGAGCCACCGGAGGCGGCCCACGATGTAGGCGCCCTTGTTGCGGTAGAAGATCGGCCTCAGGACGTCGATGGAATCGATCTGGCCATCCCAGACGTCGTCGAGTTGTGCCTGGATCCGCTCGGTGACGAGGGCGGCACACTGATCGAGATCGGTGAAGTGGCTCGCGAGGGGCGAGTGCTCGAAGATCTGGCGGACGGTGTCCTCGAGTGAATCGTCGACCGGGAAGTTGCGGTACTCGCCGCGCGACCCATCATCGGCCGGCAGTGCCGTGGGGCCGAGCCACAAGAACTCGAGGTCATCGTCCAGGCCGATCACGTCGAAGAGGCGGCGGGTGGCGGAGTTGTAGAACGTCTCGGCCAACTCGAGGTCCATACGTTTCGACACCAGCTGCACATAGCGCCGCCGCGCCTCGATCCAGAGCGCCCTGGCCTCGTTCTCATCAGCGGGCAGGGTCGGGCGGGCGATGTCGACCACCGCCCAGACGCGGCGCTTGTGAAGATCGAGTCGCTCGGTGGAATCCTGTTGCAGCTGAACCCATTGCCGGTCGAGAAATCGCCGCGATGCCCGATGAGTGATCTCCAGGAACCGCTCGTGGTAGTCGACGAATCCATCGTGCAACAGGCGCGCCAGACGTTCGACATCCGGAGAAACCGTGCTCGGGGCGACGTCGGTCATTGTGGTGTGCGGCTCAGTATTCGGCCGAGGCCTGCTCGTGATGATGGATCACTTCGGCGATGATGAACCGCAGGAAGCTCTCGCTGAACGCCGGGTCGAGATCAGCCGAGGCGGCGAGCTCACGTAACCGGGCGATCTGGATCTCCTCACGCGCCGGATCCGCCGGCGGTAGGTCGTTCGCCGCCTTGTACGTGCCGACGGCCTTGGTGATCTTGAAGCGCTCGGCCAACAGGAGGATCAGCGCGGCATCGATGTTGTCGATGCTGGAGCGGTACTGCTCGAGCTGCTCGTCGGCCATCTGCGGGCTTCCCCCCGGTCGGTGAAACCACAACGGTCGACCGCACCGAAGTGCCGTCGACCGATCGGGTTGGTGGGCCGTACAAGAGTCGAACTTGTGACCTCCTGCGTGTCGAGCAGGCGCTCTAACCAACTGAGCTAACGGCCCGGAGACCGAAACTGTAGCAGCGGACCGCATGGATCACGCCTCGAAAAGTGCCTCGGGGGCCACCACGATGTGGCGACCCCCGAGCTGACGAGCGCCGGGCGGGATTTGAACCCGCGACTGTACGGCTTTGCAGGCCGCTCCCTTGGGCCGCTCGGGCACCGGCGCCAGCGGGAGGAATGGTATCGGCACCGCGGAGACGTGCGACGATGGTTTCATGACCGATCAGGACGAATCGCCACGGGCACCGCTCGACATGCTCGGGGCGCTGGCCAAGTCGGATGCTGAGCTCGATGATCACAGCCGCGTGATCGAGATCTACACCATGGAGGGTTTGTTGCGGGTCTGGTGGTTCGGCGCTCCGACCGCCACCGACGTGGTGCTGATGTGCGGCGGCGCGATGGGCGGCGTCCTCGGCCCGGGGCGATCGCTCTACTTCACGCTCGGGCGACAGATGGCAGCGGAGGGGCGCGCCGGCATGGCGGTCGACTATCGCAAGCCCGGCGATCTCGGCCGCTGCCTCCTCGATGTCTGCGCCGCCACCGATCTCGCGATGCGCAACGGCGCTGAACGGTTCGCCATCCTGGGCCATTCATTCGGTGGCGCGGTCGCCATCCAGGCAGCAGGAACGTTCCCCGGCGCCACGGCGGGCGTCGTCACGTTCGCCACCCAGTCCGGCGGATGCGAGGAGGCCGAACGGATGGGCGACGTGCCGCTGCTGCTCCTCCACGGCCAGCGCGATTCGATCCTCGGCCCGGAGAACTCCTCGATGGTGCAGATGCTCGTGGGGCACGGCGAGATCCGCATGTTCCCCGAGGCCGACCACCTGATGGCCGAGGTCGCCGACGAACTGGAGACCATCGTCGGCCCGTGGATCACCCAGCGCTTCGAGGCCCACCGGGCGCTGTAGCGGGATCCTCGCCGAGAAGGTCCCGAAGGCCGTCCTCGACCCGTCGCAGCCGGGCGGTGACGTCACGGAGCCGTCCGAGCAGCGCCATCGCCTCCTCCCGCTTCAACGCATCGGCCCCCGCAGGCAGCATCGCCAGCGAGCGGCGGAGGTGTTCGATCTCGTGGTCCCGGCCGAAATCCTGCATCGGGTTCGACTGTACCGAACGTATGTTCGTTTGCCCAACTCGGACGGCCCCAAGGCCCCTTCTGGGTGCACCCGGCCGCCAGCACCTCGCCCTGACAGCCTGACAGAGTCCAGAGGCGGCCAGAACGCCCCCACCTCGGAAGGTCGCGGGAGTGGCGGAAGGCGGTCGCCAGAGTGGCGGACCTGCCGCTGCGTCATGTGGATTGCCCCCTCGTGTGCGGCGCCGACACCACGGCCAACCCGCATCATGCGAGATCGTTGCCTTCGACAGGGCATGCGCTGTGCGAGATTCGGGTTTGGTTGATGCCGAGCGGACTCTCCTGCGAAGTAGGAACTGAAACCGTGCGCCCGAATCGCGGCCCGCCCATCTGGCTCTGGGCAAGACCGAACGGGTGCCAGTTCCGAACACCTCGCCGCTCGAGTATGAGTCCCTTGGCGTGGTGGGGTTTCGCTTGCTACTGGAGGCCTGAACCGTAGGTGTAGTAGTACCAGCCGTCTCCGAGAACGGACATGGTGCAGGAGGTGATACTGCCGAGCGCCCGGCACCGGGGTTCCCCAGCCGGGCTGAAGACAATGCCGTTGCCCCAAAGAGGTGCCAGTGGATCGTGCCGGCGCCGGTGAACCAGACGCTCAAAGATGTGCCTGCGCCGGCACCACCCGGATCGGTCACCAGAGGAGCCACATGGATGCCAGTGCGATGCCAGCGCATCAATCCACACCTACCCGGGTCCACCCAGGGCTCATCGGCGTCGTAGCTCGCCATTGCGTCTTCGGCACGTCGCTCGAAACAGGCCCGCTGGAGTTCGAATCCCAGCTGCCACTCGGGCGGACCCATGAGGATGGCGAACGCCGCGAGGACGCTGACGGCTGGCCCGAGCAATCCAACTCCCGTCGCGTGCCATCGCCACCAGATCAGGGCCCAGATGGCCCACCAGGCAACAGCGGGCAGACGCGCTGCACCAGGTCTTCCTTGATGCTGCGACCAACCCTGATGGCAGCTACGTAGCCGACATCACCACCGACATCGTGATGGATCAGGCCACGTACGAGACGATGCTCTCTCGCCTCGACGGCGGTCCCTCCCAGCCACTCGACCCCACCACCCTGCGCTGCGAGACCCTCGGCGGTGTCCAGCTCGACCCCGCCGAGGCAGTGGCAGTGTCACTCATCGGTGACTTCCGTCGGGTCATTCTCGACGGAAGCGGAGTCACCATCGATCTGAGAAGGCGGCGACTGTTCACGGGTGGCGCCCGACTCGCCGCCCAACTCCAGCGAACCCGCTGCTACTGGCCCGGCTGCTGGACTCGCACACCCGTGTACGAGATCGATCATCTCAGACCCCATGCCGGCGGCGGGTCAACCAACCCCGAAAACGGGGAACCCGCTTGTGGATGTCACAACCAAACCAAGCAACGCGGCTTCACCGTCACCCGAAATCCTGCCGGTGGCCTCGGCCTCACTCGCCCCGACGGATCAATCCTCGCACTGGCAGCGTGACCGGCGCGCCTGGGCGGCGCCGAGCTGCACGCTCAGGCAGAGACGTCCTCTGAAGGGAAATCGCCGTACACCTGCCACGCCTCGTCGAGCACGGCGGTCGGATCTCCCGTCCAGTCCAGCGCCTCGATCTGACGGCGACTCCGGCGAGTGCCGATCGAGCGAAGGAAGTCATACGACGTGGCGTCGAGGCGCACGTCGGCCGATCCGTCAGCGCTCGGCTCAGCATCCGTGAGGTTGACATCGATCTCCGTGCCGAGACGCTCCGAGACATTCGCCTTGAGCACATCCACATAGCGGGTAGCGGCCACGTCGACGCCGGGGCCGGACGGGTCGATGGCCAGGCCGAGGGCGTGCTGGACGTCATGGACGTGCATCACGAGATCGGCGACCAGCGCCGCACCCATCGCCGGGATCTCCGCATAGAGCGCCTCGATCGGCTCGCCGTAGCCGCGCCACTCCGCTGCCACCTCGGCCAATGTCCGGTCTGCTCGCTCAGCGACCTGGCGAGCCGTGTTCTCCTCGCTCCCGAGGCCGGCACGCATGCCGTCGACCAGGTCGGCGTTGAGGCCACACACATGCGAGACCACGTCGACCACGCGCCACTCGGGGCACATGGGCACCATGGTGTCGGCGGCGTCCGCCGGCAGGGCGGTGAGTTCGTCCAGGAACGAATCGCGGATGTCTCGATAGAGGGGCCAGAAATCAGTCACCGCTACACGCTAGACGGCTCGCATCAGTCCGTCGCCGAGATCCTCGACTTCGCCACGCTCGTGCATTCGGGCCAGATGGAGCCGAGCCGTTCGCTCCTCCACCGCATCGGCGAACGCCACCTCGACGCCGGGTCGGTAGACGAACCGGTGCTCGACCATTTCGGGAACCGTCCGCGGCTCGGCCAGGAAGTCGAGCATCGCCTGGTGGCGCCGAGGAATCACGGCCTCGAAGGCGTCGAGCATCTCGAGGAACGTCTCCCGCTCCTCAATGATGCCCTTGTGGTGGAAGGTGACGTAGTACTTCGCCTCCTCGGCCCGCGCGATCTTCATGCTCTCCTCGAACTGGTCGAGATCACTCCAGACGTCGCCGTAGTACGGACCGAATCCGCTGAGATCGATGTCGGAGAGGAAGAACACCCCACCGGTTATCCGAAAGCCGCTGTGGCCACGGGTGTGACCCGGCAGATGCACGGCCTCGACCGACACGCCGCCGCCGAGATCCCAGACATGGCCGTCCTGAAAGCCGTTGGCATCGGGCCGAGCGGTGTAGTGGAACTCCTCCTGGAACGTCACTGCCATCTCCGGATTGGCCTCCATCGTGTAGCCGAAGATGCCGAGGAGCCCTTCGATGCTGTTGACCGCAGGAAGATCCTCCTCGTGGATGTGAAACCTGGCATCCGGGAAGGCGATGTTGCCGGCGAGGTGGTCCTCGTGGCCGTGACTGTTGATCACCGCGTCGACATCGGGCGGTGCGCCGTACTCGACCACCGACACCGACGGGTCGATGATGACCGACTCGCTCGCGCCGCGCACCAACAGCGACGTGCCGCTCGGATACGCCCCGGCCTTGCCTCCGGTCAATGCTGTGACGGCATCACCCAGCGGCCGTGCTCCTTCACCCCATGCCTCGAACATGGGCGCAGGTTAGGCCTCAGCGCCCTCGGAAACCTGCATCGAATCGAGCCATGCCTCCGCCTCGGCGAGGCTTTCGAACAGCTTCAACTCCGGCAATGACGAAACAGGCACGGGCGCGAGGACCGAGCGCACGTCGATGTAGGGCTCGGCAATCGATTCGAGGTACGCCTTCGTGCCGGCCACCGCGATTCGATATTCGGGTCCGCGAACGAAGGCGCCCCGGAAGCTCCGCATCGTCCGGTGATGCTCTTCGGGTGAGAAATCCGC
Source organism: Acidimicrobiaceae bacterium (assembly GCA_016845585.1). Classification (GTDB taxonomy): domain Bacteria; phylum Actinomycetota; class Acidimicrobiia; order Acidimicrobiales; family Aldehydirespiratoraceae; genus JAACCU01. The sequence continues at coordinate 22,167 of JAERSO010000074.1, forward strand.
GGGGGCGAGCTCCATGCAGTCGAGCACCATGTCGACCGATGTCTCGTCGGGGTCAGCCACGGTCGCGGCGCCGGCAGTCAACAGGTAAGCATCGGGCGTCGGCGTGCCGGTCATGTGCAGGAACAACCGCGCGCCCACACGTTCCACGATGCTGTTCCCACCACTCCAAGTCGGCATCGGCGCAGGATACACCGAGCGTTGTTCAGCGCCGTCTCACGCGAGCGGTAGCCGGCGACTCGGCCTGCTCGCCGCGTGCCACCGCCGCCTTGCGATCGAGCTTGACCGGCACGCCGAGGGCATCTCCCGGCGGAAGCACATCAGGCGGGTACAGGGCGATCTTCTGCTTGTCCGCGATGCGGCCACCGTTCATGTCCAGCTCTCGGGCGTTCGTACCCTTCTCGGGTTCGACTGTTCGGCCGGCCTTCCACTCGAGGTCCCACCACCATTTCTTGACAGCGTTGATCGACCCGTTGCCGACCCGGTCGTCGAGCCTCGCGATCGTGCGGCGGGTGAACGGCAGCTTGATCGCCGCCCACAGGGCGAGGCGCTCGGCGAGGATCCCTTCGGTGTTGTACGGGCACGTCTTCATGCAACGGCCGCACGCCGCGCCCTTCATGTTCCCCAGGCGGTACTTGGTGCACTTCTCGACGTCGGGCTTCCAGATCTCGTAGCCGTTGAACATGATCTTGTCGCCGAAGGGGATGGCACCACACGGGCACTCCCGCGCGCACTTCGTGCATTTCTCGCAGAAGTCCTGCAACCCGAAGTCGATCATGTCGTCCGGGGTCAGCGGCATGTTCGTCGTCATCACCACCGATTTGAAGCGCGGCCCGACGAACGGGTTGAGAACGAGTTCGCCGATCCGGCTCAGCTCGCCGAGGCCGGCCTCCAGCACGAGCGGGATGTGCAGGACTTCGGACAGGCGGTTGGTCTGCGACCTTGCACCGAAACCGAGTGAACGAACGTGCTCGGCCATGATTCCGGCGATCTGGGCCCCGCGCATGTAGGCCCGCATCGACTGGGCCCCACTCACCCAGTCGTCGCCGCTCGCGCCCTCCATCGTCTCGTAGCCCTGGTCGAGCAGGATGACGACGGCGTACTCGTGGTCGGGTTCGATGACCGACCCGTCACCCCGGTGTGAGTACCAGGCATGGGTCGGCACCCTGCAGACACCCACCATGTCGCCGCCGAGGTGGTATGCAAGCGCCTTCAACGCGTCGGCATTGTGATCTGGATCCGATGTGCCCGGCGCTTCGAGATCGGCGATCTCGCCGTCCTGGTGGGGAACCATCGCCCCGATCTGCTGGACGTAGCTCTGAGCCTGCGGCGTCTTGAAGGCGAAGACCTTGACGTCCTCCTGGAACTTCGGACCCATGTCGCCGTGCGCCGCTCGGGGAAACCCACCCGCACGAACCGGCACCCGTTCGATCTCATCGGGGAGCACGAGCGTCGTCGCTTCCCCGACTCGTTTGATCCGCTCCATCGGGTACCGACCCATGTGGAGCGGGCGATGGTCGCCGTTGAGCCGAGCGATCCGCGCTCGCGTGCCGCCCCAGCCCAACAGCCAGCCGAGCCCTGCGGTGGAACGGAGTCGCTGCAGGACACCGCGTCGGGCGAGCGGAGCATCCGGTGTGATCTCCATGTCGGTGGAGACGACCGACAGGGCAAAGCCGGATCCGAGGAACGGCGCTCGGAGTTCGCGGCCGCGACCCTCGATGAGGCCGCACTGCAGCGCCACACGATCGATGTCGAGGTCCGTCGACGTCGGTGTGTGAGCAACGGCGTCGAATCCGAGCCGCCGGATGTAGGAGGCGGTGAGAACGGCGAGCTCGGCTGCCCTGAGGTCTGCGTTGAGCTGCCGCGTGCCGTCGATCCATTCGTCGCCCGGTTGCGGCGAGGCATGCGTTCGGGTGTGAGCGACGAGCGCCACGATCGCGAACCGATGTCCACGCTGCTCCCCAGTCCACGCCTCATCGGGGACGACACCGCATCCCGCCATGTCCGCATCGAGGAAGTACAGCCCGGACTTCAGATTGTGTGCTCGTTCGGTCGGATCCGTCGGAACCGGTGCCTGCGGAGAGACATCATCGGTTCGCTGGGCGTCGAACAGATCGAGATAGAGCCCGTAGGCGTGCGCCGCGGATTGCGGGCCGGGGTCACCGAACTCAGCTGGACGCGTCCCGCCGATCGCCAGGGGTCGGGCGGTCGGGTCGCTCATCCGCGGGAGACGCTCGAGCGGGTACGGCCCGAGGTGTACAGGGCGCCGGCGATGCGAGAACAACTTCACCGTCGACCCCTACCCGACCCGCGAACCCGGTTCGATGATCGGTGGCCGAGCATTCAGCGTCTCGATGTCGAACCCAGCGAGCTTCTTGTACTTGTCCGCGAGCGCGGCTCGCTCCTCATAGGGCATGACGTCGTTGATGTCCTCGAACTCCCCACCGCAGCGATCCTGCACGATGTTGACGACCGAATCCGGCCCGGCCCCGCGGCCGGCGAGAATGAGTCGACCGGCCACCGGGCGAATCTCGTCCTCGTACGCAGCCATCGCCTCGGGATTCACCCCATGATCCACGAACCCCCGGCCGATTTTGCGGGCATCGATGATCGCCTGGCTGGCCCCGTTCGAGCCCACCGGGTACATGATGTGGGCCGCGTCACCCATCAGGGTGACGCGACCATCCGTCCACGAATCGATCGGGTCACGATCGACCATCGGATACTCGAACACTTCCTCCGTGCGTTCGATGAGGTCGAGCGGGTCGATCCACGGGGGATCCCAGTCGCGGTAGCTGTCGATGAAGTCGGCCTTGTCGGCGAGTCGATTCCAGTCCTCACGATTCCACTCGTGGTCGGGGTCGTACGTGGTCTCGGCGATCCAGTTGATCAGGGCCTCTCCGGTGTCTGGGTCCGTGGCGGAGATCGGGTACGTGACGAACCGCAGAAACGGCGTGCCCATGATCGCCATCGATGCACCGCTGCGGAATGGCTTCGCCCGCGTAGCACCGCGCCAGAGAATCGCGCGACTCCAGATGGGCGGACCCTCGTCCGGCACCATCTGAGCCCGGATCGCCGAGTGCAGCCCATCGGCGGCAACGAGGAGCGGACCAGAGATCTCCGTTGACTGACCGTCCGCGTCGAGCCGGAGACGAATCGAACCCCCATCATTGACGTAGCCCGTGGCCCGAGCGCCGAGTTGCACTGCATCGGGGCCGAGACGCTCGACGACCGCATCGAACAACATCATCTGGAGCTGGCCTCGATGCACTGAGTACTGGGGCCAGGCGTAGCCGGCTTCCAATCCTCGTGGCTCGCTCCAGATCTCCTTGCCGTCCTTCGTGTAGAAGCCGTATTCCTTGGTGGCGACTCCGACCTCCGGCAGCCGTTCACCCAGCCCGAGATCGATCAATTCGCGAACGGCGTTGGGTTGAATGTTGATCCCGACCCCGAGCGGGCGCAGTGCCCTGGTCGACTCGAACACCCGCACCGGCACGCCGATCTGGTGACAGGTCAGGGCGAGGGTCAAGCCGGCGATTCCGCCGCCGGCGATCAGGATTGGGTCTTCGGACATGACTCTCCCGTTCGAACCGTTTCGCCATGCTCGCGCACCACCGGACTCTCCGACATGGTCGCGGCGATTGCTCGAAACGCGGGAACAGACTCGATCAGCCCACGATGAGACGTGTCGATCTCCACATTGGTCGCCGCCGGATCGAAGCATGCCTGCCATGCCACGAACCCATCGGACCGGGAGTGCACAGCGGTCCAGGGAACGTCGGCGGTGAACGGAGCCTGGAGCGTCGCTTCGTACCGTCGATCCTCGGCGCGGTCGTGGCCGCCGAGCACGCCGAGCGTCCCTGCCACGCGGAGACTCTCCACCGCGGCACGCAGGAGGAAGTGCTTGGGCGGATGTGCGCGCACCGGCGCACCGAGCGTGATCAGCTGAGTCACCAGATCGGGATGTCGGAGGGTCGCCACCCGGCACTGCTGGCCGCCCCGGCTGTGGCCGATCAGCACAGAAGGCCCGTCGGCCTCTGCGAGTGCTTCCGTGATTCGGTCGACTGCCCAGGAGCTGGCTCGGAAGTTGCGGTCGAGTTCGGCGACGAGCACCCGATGTCCACCGCGGCGGAGCCAACCGACCAGCTCGCCAACACTGGCCTCGGTGCCGAAGAACCCCGGGACCACGACCACCGACTGCGGACGCCCACCCGGTGGGGGGAGCCTCGCGGCTGCGAGCTCCGCGGCCTCGGCGCGGCGGCGTCGCTCTCGCCATGTCGGTCGGCCGAATGCCTCGACCAGTGGGTGCGGAACGGGCGGGAGCGCCATCCGAATCGACGTTCGATCTATCCGTGGCTCGCGACGGGGGCACCGCGCGAGTCGTCGGCCGCCTCCATCAGCGCATTGACGAGGCGGTCGTCCAGCTCGGCCTTGCGGGCCGGGTCGGTGTGGCTCAGCTCCTCGAGTTCGTCGGAGTCGACGGAGAGGTCGTAGAGCATCGACTCGCCGGTGTTCCAGCGTGTGTATTCCGATCCGTCGTCGGACACGAGGGTGCGAATCCGGTGAGGGATCCGGCCGCCGGTCGTGCGCGCCCGGAGGTCCTGCTCGATCAGAACGTGATCATGCACCGACACCGCCGGGTCCTCGAGCACCGGCACGAGGCTGCGGCCCTGAATGCCGTCGTGGGCCGGGATCCCGCAGAGATCCATCAGCGTCGGGGCCAGGTCGATACTGCCGCCCAGCGATGCTGTTCGGCCCGGCGAACGCCGGGGGTCGACGATCAGGAACGGCACCTGGTGAGTGCCCTTGAACGGCATGAAGCCCTTCAACATCAGGCCGTGCTCGCCCATCATGTCGCCGTGGTCGGCGGTGAAGACGACGATCGTGTTGTCGGTCTGCCCCTGCGCCTCGATGGCCGCGAGGATGCGGCCGATGCCATCGTCGATGAACTCGATGGCGCCATAGGTGGCGGCGATGCACTCCTTCACCAACTCATGGTCGGTGGCGCCCGACGGAGCCACCCAGTTCCGCTGCTTGTCCAGGGAATGGTGCTGGAACCGCCGCAGATACTCGGGTGCGTGTTCGAGCGGGTCGTCGATCGACGCCGGGAGTTCCATGTCGGCCGGGTCGTGGCGGTCGAACCAGCGCCCGGGCGGCGTCATCGGATGGTGTGGATCGGGATACGACGCCCATGCGTAGAACGGTTCGCCCGCGGCGACGGCATCGTCGATGAAGTCGATCGTGCGCTCGGTGACGAAGTTGGTGCTGTGAAATTCCTCGGCGTAGGGCGGTTCGTACACCTGCCACCAGCGATCGGATCGACGCTTGGCCGGCGACTCGGGGCCGTAGGGCACCAGCAACTCATCGAGACGACCGCCCCGCTCCAGCGCCCACGTGAGGTGGTGGCCGGTCACCCGGGCGCCGTGATCGATGGCGAGCTCGACATGACCGAAGCCGTAGAAGTCGTCGGGGAACTCCGGCGTCGAGTCAGGGCTGTAGAGCTCATGGTTCTCCATCTCGTCCCACCCCTCGCCATACCCGTGGTCGACCGTCGGGGTCAGATCGAACTCGGTGACCGAGTTTCGGCTCATCCCGTGTTGGAGGTGCGACTTGCCGAGCAGAGCGGTGCGGTAGCCCGCCTCGCGGAACTGGCGCACATGGGTTGCCGCACCGAGCTCGAGTGAGCGGTCGTTGAAGATCACGCCGTGGGCGCTCGGCATGCGCCCGGTCATGATCGTCGATCGATTCGGCATGCAGATCGGATTGGCCACCCACGCCCGGTCGAACACCATGCCCCTTGCGGCGAGGGCGTCGAGATGCGGCGTGCGCACGACCTGGTTTCCCATGAAGCCGACATCAGCAGCTCGGTGCTGATCGGTGATGATGAAGAGAACGTTGGGCTGGTCTGTCATCGCGCCTCCTGAGCGGGCTTCACCGTAGATCCCGGCACTACGTTGAGCCACATGGGCCCTGGATCGCGACGAACCCCCGAGGAGCTGATACGGACCTATCTGCTGGAGGTCGGCGGCCAGGGTCGGCTCGACCTGGTGGACGAGCTGGCGCAACCCGACATGATCGACGAGGCGAACCAGGCCTTCGGCGGTCCGCCGGGTCGAGACGGGCTCAAGGCCCACGTCTTCGGGTTCCGCCGCAATGTCACCGACCTCGAGGTCACCATCGACCGGATCGTCGCCGGCGAGGGCGAGGTGATGGCCTGGTGGTCGTTCACCGGCACGCATTCCGGACCCTGGCTCGGGAAAGCGCCCACCGGCGAACGGATCTCGGGCACCGTCTTCAGCTTCTTCGAGCTCACTGACGGCCTGATCAGCTTCTATCGCCTGTGGCTGCACGCCGCCTTCGACGAGCCCGTGACCTTCGATTCGTCCAAGCCCTTCCCCTAGCCCTGGAGTCCCCCGTGAAGAACAGCATTCTGGAAGTCAGCCGCGCCGACCACGGCCAGACCCGCCTCGTCGAGGAAGATCTCGCCGATCTCGAACCCGGACAGATCCGGTTGCGTATCGATCGATTCGCCCTGACTGCCAACAACATCACGTATGCGGTGGCCGGCGACATGCTGGGCTACTGGGATTTCTTCCCCACCGATGAAGGCTGGGGCCGCGTCCCGGCGATGGGTTGGGCAGACATCGTCGAGTCGGCCCATCCGGATCACCCCGAGGGTGGGCGCTACTACGGCTGGCTTCCGATGGCGCAGTACGTGACGATCACCGCAGCGAAGGTCCGCGACGGGTTGCGAGACGACGGCGACCATCGTGACGCCCACGCTGCGGTGTACCGCAGCTACGTCGATGTCCAGCACGACCCCTGGTACGAGGCGGGTGCGGACGCCGAGGATCGGCACGCTCTCCTTCGTGGTCTCTTCCTCACGGGCTTCCTCGCCGACGAGTTCTTCGCCGATGACTCCTACTTCGGTGCCGAACAGGTCGTCGTGCTGTCGGCGTCGTCCAAGACTGCCATCGGCTATGCACAGCGGGCCGCCACGCGTGACGGCCTCAGCGTCGTCGCGGTGACCTCCGCCGGGAATCTGGACTTCGTCACCGGCCTCGACCCCTACGACACGGTCGTGACGTACGACGCCGTCGACACCATCGCCCAGGTCCCTTCGGTCCTCATCGACATGGCGGGCAACGGCGGGGTGCGAGCAGCGGTGCACGAGCACCTCGAGGACAACCTCCGCTACTCGATGACCGTCGGTATGAGCCACCATGGCTCACCTCCCGTGAACGTCACCGCCGGTCCTGCGCCGCAGATGTTCTTCGCGCCCACCGAAGTGGCCCGCCGGGGCGAGGAATGGGGCGCCGAAGAGTACGGGTCGCGCACGACGCAGGCGTTGACCGAATTCGTCGCCGCCAGCCGCGGCTGGCTCACCGTCGAGGACAACCGCGGCCCGGAGGGCGCCCGGCAGACGTGGGCTGCGGTCTACGACGGCGAAGTCGCGCCGTCAGTCGGGCGGATCGTGTCGCTTCACGACGACGCCTGACGTCAGCTGGGGAGTGCGGCGCCCGATTCCGGCGTGAGCCGCTCGTTCGCGTACGCACCCGCTCCCCTGGCGAGCGTCACGAACTCCTCGCGCTCCTCGTCGGTCAGGACCTCGAAGTCAGCTGCGTGGCGGCGATTGCTCTCCACCTCGATCGCCTTGCGTGCATCTCGCATGGGCTCACCATCCGGGTAGGGCTCGGCCCACCCGAAGAAGCGGGCGTTCCATGCGCCGGTCGGTCCGCTCATGATCGCGTCGAGCGGACTCATGTCGGATGCCTCCACCGCCGCCCGATGACGAGCGAAGCCGAGCTCGCGCATCGTCTGCACCAGCTGCATGGTGCGCGCCGGCAGCGACTCGGGAAGCGGCTGGTCACGCCATCCGACGAAGAGCGCCGCACCCTCGGGTGAGGCGTTGGCCACGATGCGCTCGGCCAGCTCACACAGCCGCGCATTGCCCTCGTAGCCGTCGAGATGGTCCTCACCCCATTCCTGGCAGATTCGGGCGTAGATGGCGGCGCCCTCGGCCGGGCTCATCACGGCGCGACCTGCTTCGATGTGGCCCCGCAGGTAGTCATCAGCGAGGAAGTACGCGGCATCGATGACCTCGTCGGGTGGACAGTCCCCCATCACACCGAGGCGCCCGATCGCGTAGGCGGCGAGACCTTCGGGCATTCCGGCCGCCTGCGCTTTCGTGTTTGTCGAGGGACTCATGAGCCAGTGCATGCCGAGCATGCCGATCGAGCCACGCATGAGCTTGGCGGCCGTGACGGAATCCATGGTCGTTCCTCTCCTGGGTAACGCGGTGTCTTCAGTGAAGCGGTGGTTTGGTCGAGGTACCGCCGCGCTCGGCGCGAGCGGCGGCGGCATCGCGCTCGGCTGCGTCCTTGATGCCGGCGATGACCCTCGTCATGTTCGCGGTGAGACCCTGGATGCGGCGCTCGATGATGCGCTGCTCCTTGTCGGGCATGTTGGCGATGGCCATGGTGAGTCCGGATGGCCCCGGGCCGATCCGAACCGAGAACCGGAGCCGGGTGGCGCCGGCGATGGGGGTGGTGTCGAACCACCACTGCGCGCCCGGATTGTCCGCATCGGATGATACCCATCCGAACGTGCGGTTCTCCTCGTAGCGGTTCAGGAAGCAGTCGATTTCCCAGTCCCCGAGGAACTCATTGTTGTTCGACCCGATGAATCGGGCACCGACGGCCGGTTCCTCGACCTCGTCTCCCCACCGTGCGCCCTTGAATTCGTCGCTGTAGTCCGCGCTGAAGGAGATGTCGGACACATAGGGCCACAGGAACTCCGGAGCCGCCTTCACATCGAGCTCGACGAACGCCCCGGGGCCATCGGCGTGGCGGTGGGGGTCGCTCGGGCCCTGTGCCCAGGTGCGCCCGTAGGTGTCGGAGAACGTGACTTCACGGGCGGGCAGACGCGGGGCTTCGCGGAACTCGGTGCCCTTGGTCCAGCCGACCGGCAACATGGCGATCATGGTGATCCCCGGCGGGACGCCGAGCAGCTCGGCCAGCTCCTCGCGTTTGCCGAGGATGGCCGTGGTGTACGCCGACCCGAGCCCGCGCGCACGAAGCGCCACCGAGAAGCTCCAGACCGACTGGATCACGGAGTCGAACAGGCCCGGCCGGCCGCTGCCGTCGTGCTCTCCGATGATGGTGGGGATGACGATCGCCGGTGCTTCGGCCAGATGCTCGGCGAGGTAGGCGGCCGACGCCATGACCCTCTCCTGCGGGTGACCGGTGCCCGCGATCTTCGCCGCGGATTCGATCATCCACTGACCCGCCGCCTCCATGTACAGGGCGGCGAGGCTGTCCTTCAGCCCCTGGTCACGGACGATGATCCAGCGGCGACTCCCCTGATTGCCACCCGTCGGTGCCTGCTCGGCGATGTCGATGCAGTCGAGCAACACTTGCTCATCGACCGGTCGGTCGAAGTCGAGGCGGCGGCGAACCACCCGTGTCGACGAGAGCGCCTTGTCGACCGACGCAACGTCGATACCGGGGACGATCTCAACACCGGGAACGACTTCTCCGGACGTGGTGGGTTCCATGGCCGAAAGCTAGGCCGGTTCTCTCGGGCCGTCGAGTTGTCGGCGACGGCTACCAGGGATGGTCGGTGCCGTCCCAGCGAATGAAGCGGCCGCTGTCGCCCATCGACAAGGACTCGACGGTGTCGACGATCGCCCGGGCCGACTCGTCGATCGTGAGCGCCGCCGACGGGCCACCCATGTCGGTCTGCACCCAGCCCGGATGAATCATCACCACCCCGATGCCGTCGTCTCGGAGCGCGGCAGCAGTCTTGAGACTCAACATGTTGAGGGCCGCTTTCGACACGTTGTAGACGGTGTCCGCTCCCATGGTCTGTGCCAGCGCCATCGAAGCGAGTTGGGAGCTGACATTCACGATCATGGCGTCCTCGCCCGCCCTCAACAGCGGGAGCAGGTGCTTGGTCACGAGCATCGGCCCGGTGGTGTTGACCTCCATCACCGCGTTGAACGTGTCGGCATCGAGGTCGAACGGACCTCGTTCGGTCGGGGATGCCCCGAACGCCCGAGCATCGGTGCCGGCACAGTTGATCAACAGGTCGATGCCGTCGGTCTGGGCCGCGATCGCGGCAACGCCGGCAGCAACGGATGCCTCGTCGCGCATCTCCATCACCAACATGCCCTGGAGGCCGCCAGGTGCATCCCCGGACCGATTCGTGCCCCACACCCGGTCGCCCTGGTCGACCAAGAGTTCCGCCAGGCGGCGTCCGAGGCCTCGTCCGACACCCGTGATCAGGACTCGTCGTTGCGTCATGCGTGTGACCATAGTCTCGCGGCAGAATTTGTTGAGAACAAAGGTGAAACGAGGTTGTGGTAGGACGGCTTAACAGACAAAAAACGAACTGATATTCGCTACCAGTGAAGCCGGCGAGGCACTCGCAATGATCAGCGAGGGGCTCGATGTGTTGCTGGCCGAAGGTCCTGATCCGATCTGTGCGGAGATGACGTCCGGCGCGATTCGAGAGGTGGAGTCCGCCGCACGTCGGATGGCCGCCGTCCAGGTGGCGATGCTCGCCTCGATTCGTCGTCGGTCACTTCACCATCGTGACGGCCACGTCTCGGCGAAGGTGATGGTGCGCCACGAGGCAGGCCTCAGTGGGGCCGAGGCGACGGCTCGGGAGAAGACGGCGGTGATGTTGGCCGCGCTCGAACAGATCGAGGCATCCTTCGCCGCGGGAGCGCTCGGCCTCGACCAGGCAAGGCTGCTGGGCCGGATCTACGCCAACCGTCGGGTTCGCTTCGCCATGGCCGGTGCTCAGGAATGGTTCCTGCAGATGGCCGAGGAGCACGACTATCCCGGCTTCGGGACCGTCGTGAGATCGTGGGAGCGACTGCTCGATGACGACGGCCCCGATCAGGAACCGCCAGGTGTCCCTGAAGCAAAACCCCGTCTCATTGGCCTGGGTGCTCGACGGCAACATCAGTTCGGTCGCCGGTGCCCAGATGAGCCAGGTCTTCGACGCGTACTGCGATGCCGAACGCATGCTCGACTGGGACAAGGCTCGCATCGAGCACGGCGGCGACACCTGTGAGGCGCATCTGGCCCGCAGCGATGCCCAGCGCCGGGCCGATGCGCTGTATCAGATCTTCCTCGATGCGGCGGCCAACCCCGACGGCAGCGTCGGCGCCGACTTCGTCACCGACATCGTCTTCGACCAGCACACGTACGAGACGACGCTGGCACGACTCGACGGGGGCCCGCGCCGGCCGCTCGATCCGACCAGGGTCCGGTGCGAGACTCTCGATGGGGTTCAACTCGACCCTGTCGAGGCCGTCGGCGTCTCGCTCATCCACGATCTCCGGCGCGTGGTGCTCAACGCCGAAGGGGTCACCATCGACCTCGGGCGACGCCGACGTTTTGCCGGTGGCGCCCGGCTCGCCGCCCAGATGCAACGACGGCACTGCTACTGGCCCGGCTGCTGGGTCCCCACCCGAAGATGCGACATCGACCATCTCCGCCCCCACCGATCCGATGGCAGAACCAACCCCGGAAACGGGGAACCGGTCTGCGGATGCCACAACCGAATCAAGGAACGTGGCTTCACCGTCACCCGCTGCCCAGACGGCGGGCTCAGCATCACGCGCCCCGATGGCACCCGCTTGACGAGCAGCTGATTCGGTGCCCGACTTCGCGCGTCGGTACCGTGACGCGACATGAGCTCTGAACCCCACCGGCACGAGGTCGTCATCATCGGCGCCGGCGTGTCCGGCATCTACCAGATCAAGCGGCTCGTCGATCTCGACATCGACGCCGTCGTGCTCGAAGGCGACGACGATCTCGGCGGCACCTGGTACCGCAACCGCTACCCGGGTGCCCGATTCGACTCAGAGAGCTACACCTACGGCTACTCGTGGTCGCAGGAAGTACTCGACGAGTGGGACTGGAAGGAACGCTTCTCCGGCCAGCCCGAGAACCTGCACTATCTGAACTTCGTGGCCGACAAGTTCGACCTGCGCCGCCACATGCGGTTCAACGCCCGGGTGACGTCGATGACCTGGGACGACGATGAGCGCGAGTGGACGGTCGAGCTCGAGGACGGCGACGTCTACGTGAGCCGGTTCGTGATCCCCAGCCTCGGGCCGCTGTCGATGCCGACATTGCCCCGCTACCCGGGCATGGACGAGTTCGCCGGCCCGTCGTTCCACACGTACCACTGGCCCAAGGAACCCCTCGACCTCACCGACAAGCGGGTTGGCGTGATCGGCACCGGCGCCACCGGCATCCAGGTCATCGGCGAGCTCGCCGACAAGGTCGGCGAGTTGAAGGTCTTCCAGCGGCGACCGAACTGGAGCTCGCCGCTCAACAACTCGGAGATCTCCGCAGAGGAAATGGCCGAGATCCGGGGGCGCTACGACGAGATCTTCGCCAACTGCGCCGAATCTCCTGGGGGCTTCGAGCACGTGCCCGACTGGCGCGGCTTCTGGAACCTCACCGAGGAGGAACGCCACGCCCACTACGACTTCCTCTACACCCAGCCCGGCTTCGCCATCCTCGTCGCCAACTTCGCCGAGATCTTCTTCGACCAAGCCGCCAACGATGAGATCTCCGAATACATCGCCAACCGCATCCGGGAGCGGGTGAATGATCCGGTCATCGCCGAGAAGCTCATCCCGCTCGACCACGGATTCGGCATGCAGCGCCTACCACTCGAGACCAACTACTTCGAGGCGTACAACCGCGACAACGTGAACCTGGTCGACCTGTCCGAGGCGCCCATCGAACGCATCACCGCCACCGGCATCAAGACCGCCGCGGCTCATCACGAACTCGACGTGATCGTCTACGCCACCGGGTTCGACGCCATCACCGGCGGCTACGACCGCATCGACATCCACGGCGTCGATGGTCGACGGCTTGGTGAGGTGTGGAAGGACAGTCCTCGCACCTACATCGGTGTGCTCGCCCACGGCTTCCCCAACCTGTTCATGATCGCCGGTCCCCAGAGCGTGTCGGGATCCACGAACTTCCCGCGAGCGATCGAGACTGGTGTCGACTGGGTGACCGACCTCCTCGTCCAGGCGAGGGCGGACGGTCGCACCCGCATCGAGGCGACGGCGGAGGCCGAGCAGGAGTGGGTCGACGAGGTCGTGCGCGCCCATGAGCGCATGATGTTTCGCCGCAGCAAGGGCTGGTTCACCGGCTACAACTCCAACGTCGCCGGCCACCAGGAAGGCAAGATCCGCTACCAGGCGTACTTCGGCGGCGCCCCCCGCTACAACCAACGCGTCACCGAACTGGCCGCCAACGGCTACCCCGGCATCACCGTCGCCTGAGAAAGAACGGTGGTTGAACCCCAGAAAGTACGGGGGTCCGACCTGCGTTCTTTCTCAGGGGTCGCGCATCATGGTGGCGGCAACGGCGAGTGTGGCGATCGCCGCCACGACCACCCACGTCCACGAACCGGTGGCGTCGCGGAGGGCGCCGCCCGCGAGGGGCCCGACTCCCCCGGCGAGACCGAGCACCGCCCCCTGCATGCCCATCAAGAGACCGAGATCCGAGCCTGCGAAACGCTCACGCGAATGGATCGCCTGAAGGGGGCTGGTGGCACCGAAACCGGCGCCGGCGAGGACGGCGAATCCGAGCGCCGCCGCCACACTGCCGACCAGCAGCAACAGCACGCCGGCGGCACTCACGACATACGCCGCGAAGAGCAGTGGCGCCGAACCCCACCGATTGAGTGCGCCGGCCAATCCGACCCGCACGAGGATCTGACACAGCCCACGCAACCCGGCAAGGGTCCCGGCCACGCCAAGCGAAAGCCCGGCGTGCGTCATGATCGGCACTTGGTACACCAGGACCGTGGAGAACGCGACCCCGCCGGCGATGTACGCGGCGAACATGCGACGCACGGTGGGTGATCGAAGCGCATCTCGAAGTGCGGTGAACGGACTCGTGGACGGGCCGCTTCCGACACTCGCTGCCTGGCGGCGCAGAGCGGCCCCGGCCAGCGCGCCGACGAGCGCGAACACAGCCAGCATCCGTGCCCCGATCCGCCACCCGTTCGTGTCGACCACCAGCGCCGTGAGAGGGATGAAGATCGGGCTGCAGAACGCCCCGATCAGTGTCAGTTTCGCAATGGCGTTCGCCGGCGCGTCGGCGTGGAGTCGGCCGGCGATCACGGTGGTCACGTGGTAGAAGCCGGTGGCCCCCATGACACCACCACCCAGGGCGTAGAGCACCGCGAACAGCAGCACATCGTCGGCCCAGGTCGCCGCCAGAAGCGGCAGTGCGCCGAACACCGCCTGAACGCCGAAGGGACCGACTGCGCCGAACCGATCGAGCAACCTCCCCGCCACGAACGCACCGAGACCGGCGATGATCTGCGCCGCGGCGAACGTGGCACCGAGCGTGCTCGTCGACCACCCGATGTCGTCCTGGATCGGGCCGATGAGCACGCCGAATCCGTAGAACCAGGACCCGTACGCGGTGATGGTGACGAGCCCGAGGATCCACACCCCGAGTTTGGACGGGGGTCTGACCCCAGCGTCCAAGCTCAGCTGCCTTCGTGACGGGGGTCGGCGGCTTCGGGACCGCGAGGTGCTGAGGTGCCGCTCGCAGCTCGCTGGGCGAGCACGACTTCCTTGGTCGGCACGATGAACATCACGGTGGCGAGGCCGATCACGGCAAGCCCGAGGATCACCGCTCGGATGACCCAGCCGTCCACCAACCATGCGCTCAGCCCGACGAAGAAGGCGATCATGACCACGGCGGTGAGCTTTGCCCGGCGCGGGATCCCGAGACCATCGCGGTAGTCGCGGACCAATGGACCGATGGTGGGAAGATCCAGGACCCACGCCTCGAGGCGCGGGTTGGACTTGGAGAAAGCCCACGCCGCGATGATGAAGAACACCGTGGTCGGAAGCCCGGGGACGATGATGCCGACGCCGCCCACGGCCACTGAGAGCAACCCCGCGCTCGTCCACGCGAAATGAGCCAGACGCCCACGCCGTGCTGGCAAGGTCGTCCTGGCAGTCATCGAAGGCTGACGATCGTCGGTGGCATCTCAGTACAAGCTTGCCCGTTCGATCGGGATTCGGCGAGGCCGGGCTTCAGGCGATGCAACGACTGCCCTCGGCACCGGTCCTCGCTCGTGCGTCGACAACGACGCAGATCAGTTGACCACGATCCGGTGGGGCTCCACAGTCTCCGACTTCGGTACGGCGACCGTCAGTTCTCCGTTGGCCAGATCGGCCGTGATGGTGTCGGCGTCGAAATCGGCGCCCAGCGTCACCTCGTACCGGAAGGTGCCACTAACGCGGCGGCGCTGGCGAAGCACCCCTTCACGCTCCTTGTCCCGGCGCTCACCGCAGATGACGATCGTCTTCCCGTGGGACTCGACCTCGACATCCTTCTTGTCCACTCCCGGCAATTCGACCTCGATCGTCCAACCCGAGTCGGTCTCCTCGATGTCGGCCAGCGGGGTGAAATCCACCCCGTCGAACGCGCTGAGAAGGCTGGGGAATCGGGTCATCAGCGGCCGGTATCCGAAGCGTCGTACCAGGCTCTCGAACTCGCCCATCGGGTCCCAGCTGGATGACTCGGCCGGAACCGAGCCCGCAGCTTCCTTGACTTCTACATCAGTCATGATTCACATCCTTGTCTCGTACTGATAGACGCCGCGGGAACCGACGTTCCCGCGGCTCACCATCAATCATCATCCGGCCCCCGGACGGCGCTTAGAGCCGAAGGTCCCGCGGCCATAGGCGGCGCGACTGCGCTCGTCCACAGAGGTTGCAGGGACGAAAGCCTCTGGGACTCCGGATGGACGCGCTGCGACAGTGCCAGGAGGCTGACGCAAGGCATGCTCCTTTTTGGCTCGAGCAATCTGGCGAGGGGCCGCTGCTCGCGATCGACGCGCCGGCCCGAGCGCGCGAGGAGGACCCCCATACCGACTACTGGGCGCGCGTTGTGCCGACATGGCTCGTACCGACTCAGTCGCGTTTCGAGGTGGATCTGAATCGCGAACGCAGCGAGTCCGTGTATGCCAGGCCGGAGATGGCCTGGGATCTCGACCTGTGGAGACATCCGCTCCCACCGGATCTCGTCGAGCGGTCGCACCAGGAGTACGACGACTTCTACCGAGAGCTCCGGCGACTCCTCGACGGACTCGCGCGTCGGTACGCGCACCTAGTCGTGCTCGACCTGCATTCCTACAACCACCGGCGTCGGGGGCCGGACGCAGCTCCGTCGGATCCGAACGCCAACCCGGAGGTCAATGTCGGAACCGGATCGCTCGATCGTGAGCGCTTCGGCGCGCTGGTCGACCGCTTCATTGCGGACCTTGCCGCGTTCGACTTTCTGGGCCGCCACTTGGACGTGCGTGAAGACGTCAAGTTCCGGGGGCGGCAGCTCGCTCGCTGGATTCACCGCGAGTACCCCGGGAGGGTCGCCACACTGTCGATCGAGTTCAAGAAGTTCTACATGGACGAATGGACCGGGGTCGGTGATGTGGAGCAGATCACCGCGATACGCGCTGCCCTCGCCGGGACGGTCCCGGGACTTCTCGAGGAACTCGATGTACTCGACGTACACGAGGCGAATCAATGATCACGCTGACAGCCGAAGAAGCCGCGGGCGCACTCGAGTCCGAAGGTGAGCTCTTCGTCTCGGGACCAGTCGGTCGGATCCGGGTGGAGCGTCACGTTCCGTTTCTCATTGTCTACCGCAGCCGGGCAGACATCGACGACAGCGACAACGAAGCGCTCGTCGAAGGCGAGCCCGCCGTTGCCATCGCCAACCCTGATCGGGCATCCGAGCTCGGCGCGTTCGTCGAAGCAATCGTGTCCGTCGAACGACGTCGCTTCGGCGCCTTTCTCGTCGTGGAGGTCTGGACCGTACCGGCCGAAACCGCCACCACTGATCTCCCCTTTCGCATCCTCGCCCCCACACATCGGGCACCGGCGCAGGCCCTCGATGCCCTGGAGAGATCGCTCGTGACTGCGCACGTCGAGCGACGGCACGGGACCGTCAGCGTCGAGTACCGCGACGACTGGCACCCACCCCACCTCGCGCCGCTTGCCCTACCGGCCGACACTTGCCATATCGGTATCGAGGTCCCCGCCGTCCACCGGGACACCGAGAGCGGCGACCCGCTCCCCCTTGCCCACCGTGAACTTCGCCGAGAGCTCCGCCAGTCGCTGCGTAGGGGCCTCTACGAGTTCAGCCATGCTCACACCCCCCTCCGGCCTGCGCATCACCACGAACTCGGTAGTCAAGCGATGACGCGTGCCGCGTTCGCCGTGGACAGCAAGATCGCCGATGTGGCGGCTGCATTCGACCTCCTGCTTCACGTGACCCCGGTCAACGTGCCAACCGCAGAGGCCGACTTCCGTGCGTCGGGGGGCGAACAAGAGCCGGAGTTTCTCTACCGAGCCCGCGCCCACGACCCCGATCTGCTGAAACGACAGCTGTTCGGCATCGAACTGGAGGCGGTGGAGGACCCAGCGGTTCACCACCTCCTCGAGCAAAAACGGGCGGAGCTCGATCGGCAGCTGACGCTGATGGCCGATCGTGGTCACCGCCGATTTCTGTTTGGCAGTCAGGCCCTCTACGGCAAGCCATCACCTGAGCTCATCATGACTGCTGCGCTGGTCCTCGGGTCAATTCCACCCACGGAGCGCCGTGAGCCTGTTGCCGTGGAAGAGGTCGCCGACGAAGCCCGTCGGGAACTCGTCCACTATCGAGCACTGGATCCATCGCTCACAGCTCGCGTCAGTGTCCGCGACGATCTCCCCGCCGTCATGGTGTCGCGCGGTGATCTGCTGATCGGGCGAACCGCCCGGGTCTCGCGCGACCGAATCGGCCCGCTCCTCGCCCACGAGATCGGTGTTCATGTGCTGACGCACCACAATGGCTCCAAGCAGCCATTCAGGGAGCTCCACGCCGGTACCGCCGGCTACGAGGCGCTCCAAGAGGGCCTCGCTGTGCTCTGGGAGTACCTCGTGGGAGGACTCGACCGAAGCCGATTGCGGCTGATTGCCGGCCGCGTGATCGCCGTACAGGCCGTCTGCGACGGTTCGGACTTCGTGGAGACACACCGGTTGATGACGCGGCACCACGGATTCTCGTTCGCCGAGGCGTTCAGCATCGCGATGCGCGTTCACCGCGGCGGCGGATTCATCAAGGACGTCGTCTATCTACGCGGGCTCATGGACGTCCTCGACTACCTGCGATCCGGGGCGTCATTCGATCGCCTCCACTTGGGCAAGGTCGCATTGGAACATCTGGGGATCATCGAGGAGCTCGAGTGGCGGCAGATCCTCATGCCGCCGTGGCGCGAGGCCACGAGGTCGTCTACATCGAGCCGGGCCACTTCGAGCTCGGGATCGATGATCGCGTTTCCGCCCTCGGTCGAGCGGTCCCCCGTCGGCACTTTCGGCGCGGCGATGTGCTACTGCGGGAGTTGCTCGACGCATCCACGTTGAGGCCACAGATGCCGGTCGGCGATCTCGACGTACTCATGCTCAGGAACAACCCGAATCAGGATGTCGCCCACCGACCGTGGGCGCGAATGAGCCACGATCGCCTTCGGCGCACTCGCTGCACGCGAAGGGGTGATGGTGGTGAACGACCCCCGCACCCTCGCCCGTTCGTTGACAAAGCTGTACCTGCAGGAGTTTCCCCGTGAGGTGAGACCCGACACGCTGGCGACTCGCGACCGAGAGCGGGCCAAGGAGTTCATCGACTCCCATGCGGGACGGGCGGTCTTCAAGCCACTGTTCGGATACGGGGGGAACAACGTCTTTCTGGTGCGCCCCGAGGACGGGCCCAACGTCAACCAGGTGTTCGAAGCGGTCGCGGAGGACGGCTATGTGATCGTGCAGGAGTATCTCCCTGATGCCGTCGCGGGCGATACCCGACTGTTTCTGCTTGACGGGCGGCCACTCGTCGTGCGGGGACGAGTGGCCGCAGTCGCCCGACGCCGCACGACCGGCGAGCCCGACATGCGAAGCAACCTGACCGCGGGCGCAGGTGCAGTTCCCGCCGACGTCGAC
>JAERSO010000075.1 GCA_016845585.1 Acidimicrobiaceae bacterium
TGGGCGGCGGCTGCCAGGGCTGCGCCATGAGCCAGGCCACCCTCACCGAGGGCATCCAGCGGGCCATCCTCGAGGCGGTCCCGGAGATCACCGAGGTGGTCGACGCCACCGACCACTCGGCCGGGGACAACCCCTTCTACTGAGAGCGGCGCGAAACCCTCGGACCCCTACAACGAAGGGGTTCTCGGGGATGCTCCGGTGCGGCTGGGAACGCGTTATGGGCGAATCAGGAACGCGGCCACTGCGTCTAGAGCGGCGTCAAACAAGCACGCTGCATCGCCTCTGTCGACATCAGACCTCGAACCGCTCTTCTGCCCTTGGTCTCCTCGACGCGTTTGGTGATCCTTACCCCAACCGCGCGGTCACTGATCAGAAGAAGCGCGATGGCCTTCAGATCGTTGGAATCACGGGCATCTGCCCTATTGCTGAGTTCTAACGCAAACAGGTTGGGCCGCTCCTCGACCATCGTGGAGAGTTCAAGGGGCGACCATTCCTTGACAACGAGATCGAAGATGCAGCCAGCGCAGCTTTGGTGGTCGGCTCGGTGCTGCACGGTGCAGCACGCTTGCATCACTCCGACGTCTGCGACTGCCTCTTGGTGCACGGGCTACTAGACAGAGCGAACGACCGATTGGGGGAGCCGTCTTCGAAGTAGTAGTCGGATCCCACCGAGGTCACCTCCCAGATCTCCGTCCGGCCTTGGGACCACATCTGCTTCGTTGAACTCCAACTCCAACGGGTCTTCATCCTGAGGGATTCGTCGCGCCACACGTGCCAAGGGAGTTCATCGCAACCGAATGTCTTGTGATCATGGTCCGTCAACCACATCCAGGGTCCGTAGTCGACGAGCTCTCTCGACGACTTAGCCGCCAGATCGAAGTCGTTCCTCCACGTGCCCGGAAGCCACTGGCCCAGCGGCTTGGGGTGTTCGCTGTTGCCGGCGAACACCCGAGTCACCTTTCTGGGCTGGGTCCCACCTTCATCCACACACCTCACGAATACGACGACTTCAGGGCCGGGTGACTCTTCGATCAGTTCGAACACCATGGACTCCAGCCATGCCGCCCGAAGGGGATGCCAGGGCTCCTCCAGGTAGTAGTCGATCCAAAATCCGTCGGAGAAGGTGACCGGACCACCAGGGTCGTCGTACGGGCTTGTTTCACTGCCGGGTGGTGAGCACTCGACTTTGAGCGTCGCGTTCCCAGGGTCGAACTTGACCGCTAGGGGATCGGAATCTCCGCCAAGGACCGCGGCGACCACGACAAGAGCGACAAACAAGCACGCTCCAGCCAGCCGTCTACCCACCTGGTGAGTCTGACAGCGCGCTTGGTCCGAGAGCCGTCATCACAAGGGCTTTGGGCCGGGGCACCAGACGCGCCGAGGGGGTTGGCAGGGTAGAGATCCCTTGCGACGGGGGTTGGTCACGGCCCGTCGACTTCATTGTTCTACGAGTACCTGTCGTGGGAGTCGAAGAAACCCCAGATTCGCTGCATTGCCTTTTCGAGCGACTCATGCGGGCGATCGCCGTCCCCGCATTGCTCGAGGACAGGGCCAATGAAATTATCCACACTAAGACCATGTTCGGTAGACGGCAGGCCGAGCATCTCTTGCGCTTTTTTCTTCTTCACCTCAGACTTCTTGAATCGGAACTCGGTCTGCATCTTCTCGCTGATTTCAGCCAACAGCCCATCGCGCGGTGACGTTCCGGTTCGTTCCTCGACGTGTCGCTGCACTGCGGCTTCAGGCAGCGCGTAGATGATGTCCTGTAGGTCGTGCCCTTCTCCCAGGAACTGGATGCCTTCGCGTCGAAACGACTTGATGTATTCGAGGAGGTCCTGCTGTTCTTGGCTCTCCTGAAGACGTGTTGGACTGCCGATGTTGTCGAGCAGCATTGCTATGGGCCGGCGTGCTAGTTGCAGGTACCGGGCCTCGGTCAGGTCGAGCTTGTCTCGCGTCCCCCACATAGGTATGACGCCGATCCGCTTGGCCTTGAGTTCGTCGCAGTAGAAGTGCCTGAGGACCTCCACGTCGTGCTTGCCCTCAACAAGTAGGAACCCGCGGTAAGCGAAAAGTCCGTCCAGCGAAGCGATCCCCAACGCCTCCGCGTCTCCTTCCAGCCAGGCGTCTAACCCACTTGTCATGTCGGTGAGCACTGCGCCACCGTCCGGCATGGTGAGCAACCCGTGGACCGTTGCCTCTTCTGGGCTGTAGTCCATGAAGATCGGGGAATGGGTGGCGACCATCGCGGTGATCGCCCGTTCGCTCGTTCGGTCGCGCAGCCACTTCCTGACATCCAACAGTGCGTCCTGGTGCAGATGTAGTTCTGGTTCATCTACCAGCAGCACGGTGTCGCCGAAATCAGCGCTGGGAACGATCTCAAATTCAGGGTACGGGTTGTCGCTGTTCAGGACTTCGATTGCGTGCTGCAGGATCCCGTACCTATCGACCGCTTCCTGATCGCTTTGGATAAGCGAGGGCGAGTTCTGCTCTTCTAGGGAGGCGCGTTGTTCCGCCGACAAGGCGTTGAGGTACTTGTCCTTCTCCTCCTCGGAACCCCACACCTCACGCAGCAGCAACTTGGATTCCAATAGGAGGCGGCCTGCGATTCGGACGGTTATTGCCACCCAGCGTGCAGTTCCGGCAGGCAGGTCCTCCAACAGCTTGTTGTCGTAACGAACTTCAATGTTGCCGACTCCAGACGCTCCTTCAATTGGAACCCGCCGGAGATTGATGGAGATGAGCCCTCCCTCCAGGACGAAGCCCGGAGCGATCTCATTGGCCTTATGCGCCAACACTTTGCAGACCGTCTCGAGCCCCGGTCGCCTCACATAGGCGTCACCCAACGTCCAGCCGATGTCATCGGCGGGAATAGCTACGAACCACGGATCGACCGACACTTCTTCTGATTGCCACCACCTCCTGGCGTCGCCGACTTCGAGAGCACCACGAGACCCTTGCCACCTGCCGGAAACCCGCTTGGCGTCGGTGCCAAAAATGAATTCCGCTTCAGGCGACATCACCTTTACCGCAGCTCTTCCTGCCTTGCTCGCCGCTGCCAATCTCACGAAACGCCAGACGTGGTTGAACAATTGCGGTAGCGCAGCCTCTACCTCCTCGGTCAGGCCAGTGGCGTCGCCACTAGCCACAACCGCAGCGAACCCATTCGGGCCATTTGGGAGGTCTTGCCAGTACCTGGTCCGCTGGACAAGCGGACCTACGTGAATTTGTCGCGCAAGCGATTCAAAGGTTGAGTGAGCCCGAGGCTTCTCTAGGGAAGAACGGATCGACTCCGCAATTTCCTCGTCGAACTCCCAAGGGAAATGGACCGGCTGCACGCCCTCGACTTGATACACCCAATATTCGGGAGGAGCGCCGTCGCCAGGAGGGCTGCCGACGTAAGGAGGGGCGTCGCCTACATCTGGGCTCAAACGCAGGAACAGGAGCGGTTCATGGCTTGTCCATTGCAGAGCGATTTGCACGACCGGCGGAACAGTTTCCGGCCTGTACCCAGGAAGGGAGGCAAACAACTGATCTTTAAGCCAGTGTTGGTTCGGGTCCCATATCTCGGGCAAGTCAAAGAATCCCTGCCGGTCTAGGAACTCGTTGTGGTCTCCGTACCCGTTGGCGATCTCGGTGAGGGCATCACCGAGATCCCCTGAAATCTCTGACCGGTCAATGACCACACCGTTGTAACCGCTAGTCGGCGACCAAGCGATCTTTCTTGCATGTCTCAAAAGTTCCAGTAGTTCTGTGGCTGCGTCCCCGTAACGGAGTCTCCACCCGGTCGGCTCATACGCGCTGACCACCGGGGAGACATGTTCCTGCCAGACCGGAAGCGTGAACTCAGAGAACCCGGCGACGACATCCTCAGCGCCCTTTTCTGACAGGTACGAAACCAAACCGCAATGCCTAAAGAGGCCGACCGCGCGATTCAGTTCTTTCCTGAGTTGATCCAGGTCGAGATCAGCAGTCGGTGGACCGTCGTATGGCTCCCCGATGGTAATGACGCTCTCCAGGGCAGCCGGCCCGAGTACCGAGAAAACCAACTCCACAACGGCGTCTGATCGAAGCGCCCTTCGACGACCGTTATCAAGGATGTATTCGCCTGAGAGGTCGTCGTCGAGCTCATAGATTCGTACGGCCGCAACACCTGTGTCGGCCCTCTGGAGGCCAAGTTCGGTCAGTCCGGCGAACGGGTTCGGCTGATCGCCGAGCAAAGCAACCGCCGAGAGGACTGAGCTCTTCCCCGCCCCGTTCCGCCCCGCAAGAACATGTAGACCACCGACAGACAGAGACTGTCTGGAAACGTTGTGGAAATTCTCTATGTAGAAGCCTTTCAGCTTCATCAGACCGCTCCCGAAGACAGGTGAGTGAAGTGGCACAGACGTGTGATCCCCCGTCGTGCGACCTCATCCATGATGCCCGAGGGATCGAAGCTGGACACGTCGATCAGTCCAGCGTTAGTAGTTCTCGCGGATGTAGGCGTAGGCGTGATCAAAGAGGTCGCCCTTGATGGGAAGACCGCATCTCTTCAATGTCTGGCGGAGTTCGCGTCGGACTCTCCGGTCGCCAGGGTGGGAGGTCTGCCAGCCGGTGCCGCGCACCGGTTGGACGATGTCGTCGACCTGGTCGACGACGGTTTCGATGACGACCGGGCAGTCGTCGGGCTTGTACTCGTCGAAGATTTGGGTGAGGGCGCCCTTTCGGGGGTCGACGACGGTGACCTCGTCGAGGCGGCCTTCGTCGTCGGCGGCTTCGGCTTCGAGGAGCTTGCGGGCCAGTTCCAAGAGTTCTTTGAG
This sequence comes from Acidimicrobiaceae bacterium, assembly GCA_016845585.1. GTDB lineage: Bacteria > Actinomycetota > Acidimicrobiia > Acidimicrobiales > Aldehydirespiratoraceae > JAACCU01. The sequence goes on from JAERSO010000075.1 coordinate 4,800, forward strand.
GAACTCGACGCTCGCCTCGGCGGTCGCGACGCGGCCCTTGCGCAGCATCTCGAGGCGTTCGGCGAGCGTCTTCCAGACCTTGTGGGGATCGGGGCCCTCCATGCGGCGTCGGATGCGTTCTTCGAGCCGTTCCAGGACCTCCAACGCGGTAGGGGCTGGCTTCCCGGGTTCCGGTGGATCATCGATGAGTTCGAGCTGTTGGAGAGCTTCGACGACTTCGGCGTCCATGGCGACCGTTTCGAGCTGGTCCGGGTCGACGGTGACGCCTTTGAGGTGTTCGTGGACGATCGCCGAGGTCTTTGCTCCGAGCCGGTGCCAGAGCAGAAGGTCGGCGGCGTTGTTCGGTGCGATCGACGCGTAGACCTTGGCGAGGAACTTGTAGTCGTCTTCGACGGGTCGCAGTGCCGTGTCGGGCCACAGGAACTCGAACAGGCCCTGGCAGTGCATGAACTCGGCGGCGAACTCGTCTCGTTTGTCCGGGGTGTCGAGGATCTGCTGGGCGTCAAAGATCTGCTCGAACGTCTCCTTGGACCGGTCGACGCCCGAAAAGCGGGCGATTGTCGAGGCGATGTCGTCGACGAGTTCGGCCAGCAGGACCTCGAGGTCGCCTTCGTCGGGCTGGTCGGGCATGACCGGTTTGACGGCGACCGCCTTGGCGAGGTCGGGGCCGATGCCGACGTAGTCGACGATGAGGCCGTGGAGTTTCTCCTGGCCGGTGTGCGGGTTGGTCCACCGCCTGTTGGTGCGGCACACGGCCTGGAACAAGGTGTGGGCTCGCAGCGGCTTGTCGAGGTACATGACGCCTTCGATGGGGGCATCGAAGCCGGTGAGCAACTTCGCGGTGACGATCAGGAACTTGAGGGGGTCGTCGACGTCGCGGAAGCGGTCCTTGACGACGGCCTCCTGATCGCGGTCGAGGTTCCATGCGTCCCATTCGGCCGGGTCGTCCTTCGCGGTGGTCATCACCACGGTGGCTTCCTCGTCAGGTTCGAGCAGGGCGGCGATGGCGTCGTGGTAGGCGACGCAGGTAGCGCGGTCGTAGGCGACGACCTGGGCCTTGAGGCCCAGCGGGGCGACCTTGGCGCGGTAGTGGTCGACGATGTCGGCACACACCGCTTCGATCCGGTCAGAGTCCTTGACCACCACCGAGATGTGTGACGCCTTGTTGGCCAGCACACCGCGTTCGCGTTCGTCGAGGCCTTCCTCTTCGGCAAGTTCGTCGAACGCCGCCTGCATGGCGTCGGCTTCGAAGTGGAAGTTCACGAGCCGGGTCTCGACGTGGACCGGCAACGTGGCGCCGTCGTGGATGGACCGCTCGACGGTGTAGCGGTTCAGCGCACCGTCGGGGTCGTCGGGGTCGCCGAACATCGCCCACGTGTTGCGGTCGTCGGTCGCGATTGGTGTGCCGGTCAGGCCGATGAACTTGGCGTTCGGGAGCGCCTCGCGCATGTCGAGACCGAGGCGGCCCTCCTGGGTGCGGTGCGCTTCGTCGACCATCACCACGATGTTGGAACGGTCGTTGAGTTCGCCGGCCTCGTCGAACCGGTAGATGGTGGTGACGATCACCCCGCGGGCGTCGTCGCGCAGCAGGCGTCGCAGTTCGTCTTTGGTTTCGGCGACCTTGAGGCCGGTGATCCCCACCGAGGAGAACTCGGCGACGGTCTGTTGGATCAACTCCAGGCGGTCCAGGACCACCACGATCGTCGGGGCGTCCATCTCCGAGGCCTGGCGCAACTTGCCGGCGGCGAACGCCATGGCGAACGTCTTGCCGGACCCCTGGTGGTGCCACACCAGGCCCTGGCGTTTCGTCGGGTCCAGGCACCGGTCGACGATCGCAGCGACCGCTTCGACCTGCGGGTAGCGGGGGATCACCTTCTGGCGGACCGCGCCGGCCTTGGTGCGCCGCGACGAGTAAAGGGTGAACGTCCGCAGGATCTCGAGCACCATGTCGGGCACCAGCAGCAGCTCGGCGGAACGCATCACGTTCGGCAGGCCCGGCGCCATGATCTCGTCGGTCGTCGACCCCCAGTTCAGCCACGTCTCCGGTGGCTGGCGGACCGCCCCGTAGCGGAACTCGCGGCCCTCGGTCGCGAACGTCAACACGTTCGGGACGAAGAAGGCGGGGACCTTGACCTCGTAGCCGTTGTGGATGTCGGTGGCGCCGTTGAGCCACGACAGGTTCACGTTCGCCGGGGCTTTCGTCTCGCCGACCACCAGCGGCAGTCCGTTGACCCAAAACACCAGGTCGAATCGGCGGTGCTCACGGCCGGCGTGGAACGTCGCCTCCGTCGTGACCTTCAGGTCGTTGGCCTGCGGGTCGTCGAAGTCGACGAGGCGGACCTGGGAGTCACGGTCCATGCCGACGTAGCGGATGACCCGTCGGCCGCACAGCCACTGCACGAACTCCTGATTGGCGGCCACCAGGCCCTCGTTGCCGACCGACAACAACACCGCCCGCAGTTTCGCCAGCACCTGCTCGACCCGGGACGGGTCCTCGGCGATCTCCGGGTTGAGGCGCACCAGCGCCGGTTCAAGGTCCTCGAACCGGTACACGGACTCGAACGGGCGACCCAGAGACTCGTCCTCATGGAACGCCCACCCCAGCTCTTCGAGCCGCCGGGCGATCCCGTACTGGACCGTGACCTCCGAGAAGTCACTCACGACGCCTCCAGCAGGGCATCGTAGGACTCAGGGATCTCGTGGTCGCCAGAGAGCAAATCAGCGAGGAGCCCAGAACGAAGCGCAACCGCACCATCGATCGCTACGTCAGCGGCCACGATCGTGTCATCAACTGTATGAATCAGATCGACAATCCGTTGTTGTTCTTCAGGTGGTGGGAGTTGTATCGGCAAGGACCGCACATCACTAAGGGCGATGAAGGGCTGAGCTTGCCCTCGCCTCGGCCAAACTTCTGTGCGGCCGGTTACTAGGAAGAGAAAATTTGATGTCGTACCAGAGGTCGCTTTGAACCAAATCGTGTTCTTGATGGGAGTCCAGCGGCCTGATGCGAGCCAGGTCTTTCCGCATTGGGCTCCAATCGCGGAAAGCACGACTCCTTCTGATTCGTGCTCGTACCAGTCCACGAGTCCGTCTGGACCAGTAGCGCTGTAAGCGGTGTAGCCGCTGTTGGTGTAACTCTTCTTGGTGATCTCAGTATTACCCCAACTGGCTTCAGCGAAATCTCCCAAGACCCCCTCGATCCAGTCTTCGCCTCCGGCATTCAGCAGTTCATTTAGGAACGAGGCTCGTGCAGCACGGGCTGCGGCGGCCTGGACTCGCAAGGCATCGATGTACGAGTCCACCGAAACGATCAAGTCGACAACCCGATTCTGGACATCGAGCGGGGGGAGAAGTACAGGGATCTCGGCAAGATCATTCGCTTTGGTACGTGGCATCCGGGTGCCAGCGCTCAGTGCAATGCACCGCTCAAGTACCGGTTCACTACTGACGACACTGTGCAGGAATAAGGGAAGGACCAGAGAGGGATTTGGTCTAAGCACAAGGATCTCCGGAGTGCACACTCCGTCTGTGTCCGCTAGCACCACCTTGCGCAGGTAAGGCCGAAGCCTTCCAAACAACACATCGGTTTTTTGGAACAGGCTGACGCTGGAGGAGATCTCTTCGATGGGCCCAAAACCAAGAATCCGGAAATGTTCGCTCTCAATGTGTTCTAGACCGAGGTAACGGGTATCAGCGGGAAGATGTTGAGGTTCACGGCGGTCGGCTTGGATGCTGCAGATCTCACCGATCGTGACCTCCGGCCACTTCTCACTCATATCCGGCTGCTTTGAGGCGTTCGAACATTGCTGCTTCTGCTTCGGCGAGGGTTTCTCGGGCTTCGGTGAGGGCGGTGAGGGCGGCGCCCACGTCGACGGTCTCGGTTTCGTCGGCGGCGAGGTAGCGGCCGATGTTGCAGTCCCAGTCGTTGGCTTGGATCTCGTCGCGGGGCACTAGCCGCACACCAAGGTCGACAAGCTCTTCATCGTCCCGGTAGGCGGCATACAGGTCGTCAACGTCGGCCACGTCGAGGGCGTTCTGGTTGCGGCCCTGGATGAACCGCTTGGAACCGTCGACGAACAGGACGTGCCCCTTGCGCCCGGCCGCCTTTGCGACTCGGAGGATGAGGAGGCAGGCACGGATGTTGGTGCCGTAGAAGAGGTTCGGGGCCAATCCGATGACTGCTTCGAGGAGATCGGCCTCTATGAGGTGCTGGCGGATCCGGGCTTCGGCGCCGCCACGGAACAGCACGCCGTGGGGCATGACGACGCCGACGCGTCCGTGGTTGGGGTGCATGGAGGTGACCATGTGCTGCACCCATGCCAGATCGCCGTTGCCCTTGGGAGGCACCCCGCCGATGGCGCGGCGGTGCGGGTCGGACGCCCAGTTCTCGTGGCCCCAGTTCTTGAGAGAGAACGGCGGATTGGCTACGACGACGTCGAACTGGTCGAGTCTTCCGGCGTTGTCGACGAACTTGGGGTCGCGGAGGGTGTCGCCTCGGAGGACCTGTGCGTCTTCGACGTCGTGGATGAACAGGTTCATGCGACCGATGGCTGCCGACGTCTGGTTGATCTCCTGGCCGTAGAAGCGCATCTGGGCGACCGAGTTGCCGGAGGCGATGACCTCGTTGGCGGCTTCGATCAGCATCCCCGCCGAGCCGCACGCCGGGTCGTAGATCGATTCGGTGGGGCTGGGGTCGAGGATGCGGACCAGCAGATGGATGACTTCGCGGGGGGTGAAGAACTGGCCTGCTGAGGTGGCGCTCTCGTCGGAGAACGCCTTGAGCAGGTATTCGTAGCCGCGTCCCAGCAGGTCGTTCGAGATATGGGACGGTCTGAGGTCGAGTTGGTTGAAGTGTTCGATCAGCCGTTCGAGACGTTCGGGCGGCATCTTGTCGGGGTCGGCCCAGGGGGCGTTGCCGAAGATCTGGGCGAGCTTGTCGGGGTTGGCGGCCTCGATGCGCTGCATGATCTTCTGCAGTTCGATGCCGTGGTTCTCGCCGACGCGGCGCAGGTCGCTCCAGTGGCAGCCGTCGGGGATGTCGAATGTGTGGAAGTCGGCGGCGACCTCGTCGTCGACGTCCTCGCCGAACGCGGCGACTGCCTGTTCGTGCTCTTCGTCCCACGTGTCGCTGATCCGACCGAAGAACAGCATCGGGAAGACGTAGTCGCGCAGGTTCGCCGGATCGACGGGGCCGCGCAGGATGTTGGCTGCCTCCCACAGCCAGGACTCGAACTCCTCGCGGGAGGGCCCCGATCCGTTGTTGTCAGTCACCTGAGACGTTCCACACGTCGACGACCAGCAGTGCCGCTCGCGGTCTGATCACTAGCCCCTCGTTCACCTCCGAGAGTCTCGCGTCTATGGCGGCACCGCGCTCTGTCGCCAGCTCGACAGCAAACCATTGCGCCATTGGCCCGGCCCCGGACTGTCTCGTCCATGAAGAACAAGGCTGTCCACCGAATCCCTGACCTGGATCCGTCCGTGGTCTAGAAGATCCTGGCGCGCCACGAGGGCGAACTGTCCGACCCGGTCGTCTACCGGGACGACCGACCCTTGGAATCAAAGGGATCTGCGACGCGACCCCCCCATATGGGGGGGTCAGAAACACACATATGCGGGGTATGTGGCGCTTGCGGGCCCATCGACGATGCCTCTGAGACATCGGAGCGGTTCGAGCAACTCACGTTCGAAGCCGCCGGCATCGGAGGTGAGGGCAATGGTTGAGCGTGTCGGTTTGGTCGAGGCAGCCGGGCGGGCGTTGCCGGACCTGTTGGCCGAGTTCGAACACGACGGTCGGACCGGTGGGCGGTTCGCCCGTGAGATCGACCGGTTCGTGGAGCGGGCGGTGCTCGACGGCGTCGAGTTCATCGACGAGGTGACCCCCGGGGTGGTTGCCGGGTTCTGCGGTGAAGCGGTCCAGGGCCGGGACGGTTCGTGGCGAACACCGGCGGCGTCGACTCGTCGGACCCGGCGTGCCGCACTCCGGTGGCTGTTTCGGTGGCTGCGCCATCGGGGGGCCTGCGTGGTCGATCCGACGATCGACGTGAAGGTCTCAGAAGAGGCGGCGGCGCGGTCGCGTCCGTTGACCGACGTCGAGGTCGCCGAGTGCCGCCTGATGTCGGACCGGAGGCTGTCCCAAACCCGGTTGCCGGCGTGTTGGGCGTTGGCCGAGGCGACGTTGACGACCGGGGAGATGTCCCGGGTGGTAGTCGGCGACGTGGACCTGGTGTCGGCCACGGTCGACGCCCCGGGGTTGAGCCGTGGCCCTGCGGCGCGCACGGTGCCGTTGACCGACTGGGGGGCCGAAGCGTTGGCCCGCCGCGTCGCAGAGCTCTTCAGTGGCGGTGGCGACGAGTCGACGCCCGTCGTGTACCAGTCGGGTCGTTCCCTCAACGGTGGCGGGGCGGCCGCCGGGCAGGCCATCAACCGGATCCTGACCTACGCCGGGCTCGGTGGCGACCCGTCGGCGACCGCCAAGTCGGTCATCGCGTGGCGGGCCCGCAAGGCGTTCGAACAGAGCGGCCGCATCGAGACCGTGGCGCGCCTGATCGGCTCGTCGTCGCTGGACGCCACGGCACGCCTCATCGGCCTGGACTGGACGGCCGGACCGTGACCGCGGTGAAGCGGCGGCCCCGCAAACAGCTGAAACGGCTCGAGGACCTGACGCCGAAACAGTTCATGAAGATCCTCGTCGACAACCCGGCGTTCACCGCGATTGCCGACGAGATGCCCAAACCGGTCAGCCACGTCGACCGTTCCAGGGGCGGGCGCCTCGCCGAGTACCCGCCGGTGGTGTTCCTCGCCTTGGGTGCGCTGGCAGCCGAGACCGGCAGCATCCGCAGCGCCGTGCGGGCCCTGGAAGACATGTGGGACTGGATCCGCAAGCCGTTGCACGCGGCCGCTCCCGGCTACGCAGGCCTGCAACGCAATTCCGGTTCGCCGACGAGGAGCCAGTTCGTCCGCTACCGGAACCTGTACCTACAAGGCGACAGCGACTACGCCACCGTCCACGACGAAGCGGTCCGGGCCTTCACCGAGCTCGCAAAGACCAACGGCTACTTCGACAAGGCCGGCACCATCTCGGACCCCAGACCCTCCGACGTGGTGTTCGGCGACGGCTGCGTGTTCAAAGCCCGCTTCGACCTCGAACGCAAGGGTCTCAAATACCTCGGTAACGGACAGTGGGTCGATCCCGTGACCGGCGAGGTCACCAACAGGCCCTGGGACCCCGACGCCGGACACTTCAAACAGGGCGACAAGACGCGGCCCTACGGCCTCAAGTACTCGATCATCGGCGCCCACAACGGCCACGACAACGAACGAATGATGCTGAACTTCGGCCAACTCGGCGTCGTCGGCAACAGCGACAGCGCCCAGTCCCACAGCGAAGCCCGACGCTCCGTGGACCTAGTCGCCCAGATCCAACAGACGGCGCCGGACGTCTACGGACTGGTCTACGACAAGGCGCTGCGAGGCGTCCACCACGACGCCCTCTACCAGTCGGGCATGTTCGGCGTCTCCAAGATCCACCGCCACTCCGACGGCCTCCCCAAGTCGCTGGTCCTCGGAAACCACAAAGTCACCCGCCACGGGCGAACCGCCGGAGAAATCAACGTCGTCCTCTACAACGGCGCCCCGTACATGCACGCCACCGCCGGCGGGAAACAACACCTCATAGCCCTGACGGCCGGCAAGCCGATGCGGCGAAAGAACCGCACCACCGGCTACCGGTGGTATCGGAACTACACCGTGCCGTGCGACCCCCGAATCGACCCTGAACTACACGCCGCCACGTTCCGGCTCCGGCTCGACACCACCGACGAAGACAAGAACCGAAAACTCAAAAGGGCCGAGAACCTTCGGCTACACCCCGAAGGCACCCCCGCCTTCGATCGCATGATCGCGCTGCGCCCCGTGTCCGAATCGCTGAACTCGCATCTCAAGAACCAGCACAAGCCCCACCGTCGCGCCCCAGCCGTCGGCCACCCACGGATGCGAATCCACCTGCTGTTCCAAGCGCTGCACCTCAACATCAGGGCCACCATCGCCAGGATGCTGAGAACCGGCCAACAACTGCCCTTCACCACCTGAACCGCTGCCTAATCCGGAAAGCGGAAGACAGGTGGCTCCGTCGCGCCCCGACACAGCCAAAGCCCGATCCCAAGAGGCCAAACCGGGCCCACCGGTAGCCTTGACCACGAGGAAGACCGTTATCGGCAGTAACGCGCCACATAACGCGCCGCCCTCCCTTCTACTCGTAGTCCCCCGGGCTGGTTCCCGGTGGTGGGCCGGGCCGGTCAGGCCAGGCGGTCGCGGACCGAGGCGGCCACGCCGGCCCCGTCCAGGCCGAACGACGCCAGCAGCTCGTCTGCCGGACCGTGGGCGTGGTGCGCCACCGGCACCCCGAGGACCGATACCCGCACGTCGGGCGCCCGCTGAGACAGGGCGTCCAGCACCCCGGCACCGAACCCGCCCTCCCGGAAGCCGTCCTCCACGGTCACCACGACGCGGTGTCGACCGGCGTCGTCCAGCATCGCCTCGTCCAGGGGTCGGACGCAGCGGGGGTCCCACACGGTGGCGTCGATCCCGTCGGCGGCCAGATCCTCGGCGGCCGCCACCGCCGCGGCCAGCATCTTCCCGGCGCCCAGCAGGCACACCGAGCCGTCGCCGGTACGGACCCGACGGGCCTCGAGGCCCCGGCCCACCTCGTCCCACCCCACGTGGGGGGCGGCCGTCTTGGCCCATCGGATGGCCACCGGCCGGTCGTCGATGGCCAGGGCGTCCGCGAACACCCGC
>JAERSO010000076.1 GCA_016845585.1 Acidimicrobiaceae bacterium
CGACGGGTCCGCGGGCTGCCCCTCTGGTTTTCGCTGGCCACCTACGGCACCGATCACTACGCCGCCGCGATCGAGAAGGCCCTCCGCACGACCGACGAGGTGGTCGACGGGATCCGGTCGCGGGACCACCTCGACCTCGTCATGGAGCCGGACCTGGGTGTCGTGCTGTTCCGCAGGCCGGGTTGGTCCGAGGACCAGATGATCGAATGGTCCGACGCGACGTCCCGCGACGGGGTCGCACTCATCGTGCCCACGCGCTGGCACGACGAGCTCGTCTTCCGCATGTGCTTCGTGAATCCGCGAACCCGCTCCGACCGCGTGCTCCTCGTCCTCGACTCGATGGCCGACTGAACGCGCCGCTCAGCCCGGACGAACCGCTTCGGCCGGGTCGAGTCGAGCCGCGCGAGCGGCCGGGTAGAGACCGGCCAAGCCACCGATGACCAACGCCGCACCCACGCCGAGCCCGAGCGCTTCGAGCGGCACGGACACCACGGAGTCCTCCCGTTCGGCGTATCCGGCGGTGATCGCCGCACCGAGGGCGACGCCGGCGACACCACCCAGCAGCGACAACATCGCTGCTTCGATCACGAACTGCAATCGGATGTGGCGACGGGTCGCTCCCAGCGCTCGGCGGACACCGATCTCACCTTGTCGTTCGAGCACGGAGATGACCATGACGTTCGCGATGCCGACGCCGCCGACGAGCAGGGCCACGGCACCAAGGCCGAGGAGCAGGCTCCGGAAGCTGTCGCTCGTGACCTGCCGGGCCTCGATCGCGTCGGACGGACGGGTGACGGTGACTTCGTCGGGGGCCTCCGGCCGGATCGTCCGGCCGATGATCGCACGAACATCGTCGATCCAACCCTCGACGACGTCGACATAGATGGTCTGTGGTTCGAGGTCAGCGTCGAACAGCGTCTCGGCGATCGGCGCGCCGATGAAGGCGGCACGGTCGAAGCCGGGCGCGAGCTGGACCGGCTCGAGCACCCCGACCACCTGGAAGTAGGTGTCGGTCAAGTAGACGATCGGTGTCGGGTCGAGCGAACGAACCCCGAGGCGTTCGGCGGCCACGGAGCCCAGCACGACCGAGGGGATCTCGGCCGATTGTTCGTCGAGGAAGACCCCCTGCGCCACCTCGCCGTCGACGGCCTCGAGCACGTCGAGGTCGGTGGCCATCACTGCGATGCCGCCGGTCTGGGCCACCGGGATGAACTCCGTCCGGCGCACAGTGGCGTCGACGATCGACACCTGGGCCGCGATCTCGATCGGGCCGATCCGCTCGATCATCTCAGCCGACTCGACCGGCAGGACGATGTCGTCGCCGGTGATGCTCTCACCCTCGAAGACCTCGAGCAGGTTGGGTCCGAGGGCATCGAGTTCGGCCTGGACCTGAGCGTCCTCGGAGGCCGTGATGCCGAGCACCGCGACCATCGCCGCGATGCCGATCGCGATGCCGAGGGCAGTCAGGAGGGTGCGGACCTTGCGAGCCCGCAGACCGAGCCCGCCGACTCGGACGACATCGCCCGGCCGGAGTCGAGACAGATCGCCACGAGCGCGCCTCACGACAGCACCAGCGAGCTGTCGCTCTCGATACGGCCATCCAGGAGCGAAACCGTGCGCGGGAGGCTCGAAGCCAGATCACGATCATGGGTGATGACCACGATGGTGGCCCCCTGAGCGTTCAGCTCATGAAGGAGCGCCATGATCTCCTCCGACGTCCGGGAGTCCAGGTTGCCCGTCGGTTCGTCAGCCAGGACGATGGCGGGATCTCCCAGCAGGGCACGGGCGATCGCCACCCGCTGACGTTCGCCACCCGACAACTGGTTGGGACGGTTCTGGAGTCGGTGACCGAGCCCCACTCGTTCGAGCATCGCCACGGCCTCGGTCCGCCGCCGACGGCGGGAGACGCCGTGGTACAGCCGGCCCGTAGCGACGTTCTCGATGTTGCCGATCCCGTCGATCAGGTGGAACTGCTGGAAGACGAAGCCGATCCGTCGGCCCCGCAAGCCCGACAGCCGGCGATCGCTGAGCTGAGAGAGGTCACGGCCCTCCACCACCACCGAGCCGGACGTCGGACGATCGAGCGCGCCCATCATGTTGAGCATCGTGGACTTGCCGGAGCCGGAAGGGCCCACGACGGCAACGAGTTCGCCACGATGGACGGCCAGGTCGACCCCGGCGAGCGCATGGATCGGCGGCGTGCCGGGATACGACTTCTTGACGTCGCGCAGCTCCAGGACCGCCTCGTCCTCGAGGCCTGCCTCGCTCACGTCGCGACTCATGGCACGACGACGGTGTCACCGGGCTGCAGGCTGCCCCTCACCGACACCTCGTTCGACAGGAAGCTTCCGATCTCGACGGCGATGAGCGTTGGCGTGCCGTCGACCATCTTCTCGACCGCGTACCCACCCTCGGCGAGGGCGACCAGGGCCGGAATCGGGATGACGACCGCGTCGAGCTCGACCGGCTCGTCGACGATGATCGTGACGGGACTCTCGTCGAAGGCGCTGCCCTCACCGTCGAGCACGAGCTCGACATCGATCCAGGAGACAGCGCTGGGGCCCTGCCCCTCGGTCGTCACCGTGTCGGACACGAAGGTGACCGTCGCGTCGACTTCGGACTCGTCGGGCAGCTCGACCACGACACTCTGACCCTCCTCCAGGATCCCGGAGTCGGCGGTGTCGAGCTGCACCGTGACCACTCGCGTGGTGGACGTGTACGACAGAACGGATCCACCGTTCACCTGAGTGCCCAACTCACCCGTGACCTGGCTGATTCGGAACGACTCGGTGCCGAAGACGACCATGCCGTCATCGACCGAAGTCTGTTCGTTGATGCCGAAGACGGTCTCGTACCAGTCCTCGACCACGTCCTCGGTGTAGCCGGTGAAGTCGCCGTCGACGGTGGCGTTGTGCAGCTCCATGAACCCGAGCGAATCGAGGTACTCCTCGAGTTGGAGGACGTCGGTGCCTTCCGTGTCCTCGCGCATCGTGCGATAGGCGGGCGTTTCGCCGAGCACGTACACGACCGGTACCTCGTCGACCTCGTAGAGGACATCGCCGGGTTCGATCACGGTGCCGGGCTCCGGCAGCGCGGTCAGGACTCCGCTCGCCCGATTCGGCAGGGCGACAGGGTCGCCGAAGCCGAGCGTGCCGTCGATCTCCGTCGTCTCGACGAGGTCCTTGCGGGCAACCACGGCAGTCGAGAAGTCCGTCTCGGGGACCGACGTCGTGGTGGCATCTGCGGCTCCCTCGCCGTCATCGCCGGTCATGAAAACGGTGCCGACAACAGCCGCGGCAATCACCGCCACGGCCACACCGATAATCAGCTTCCTACTCACGCGCCCTGCCCCCCACGTCCACCCTGGCCAAGACCCTCGAGGCCGAGTTGCGAAGCGCAGTCTTGCAGCAACGGTCGGAGTTCGGCGAAGTCGATCTCGCCGTCCTCGACGGCATCACGGAGGCCGAAGCCACCGCCATTGGGATCCGGGTCGGGGAAGTCCTCCCAGCCGGGATTCTCACGGATGCAGGCCGCGATGGCGATCTGGTCGTCGAGGCGTTCGGCCTCCTCCTCGGGTGTCAGCTCCTGATCGGGACCGGCGACACCATCGAACTCGACTCGGCAGATGTCGAAGATCTCCTGCATCTCATCGGACCTGGGATCGATGCCGAGTGCGTCGAAGTCGACATCGGCGAACGGCCGGCCACCGGCTTCCTGCCCCGGCGTCGGGTCGGGCCACTCGGTGATGCCCTCCTCTCGCATGCACACGGCGAAGTCGAGCGAGGCGTCGTCGAACGTCCGCTCCTCGGTGGAATCGCCATCGGTGTCCGGCGTGTCGGCGCCGGCGGCGAGTTCGTCGCTCGATCCGTCGGCCGCGCCGAGCGAGGCGATCGCATCTCCGGCTTCCTCGTCTGATCCTCCACCACAAGCGGTGGCGAAGAGGATGAGTGTCAACCCGACGAGTGCGAGTCGACGAAATGGGTGGGGGTTCGGATGTCGCATGGGACAAGCCTCGGCCCTGGCGGTAAGTGCCGGGTAAGGAGTCCCGGCGAATCTCAGCCGCCCTGTCCGGCTCGCCCTGGGAGTTCGATCCCGAGCTGCGACGCGCAATCCTGGAGCACCGGGACGAGCTCCTGGAAGTTGATTTCGCCGCGCAGCACTGCGTCGCGCACGTGCTGGAATCCGCCGTTGACGGGGTCGGGATCGGGGAAGTCCTCCCAGCCGGGGTTCCCGCGGATGCACTCGGCCATGGCGATCTCGTTGTCGCGCCGTTCGGCCTCCTCCTCCGGCGTCAGCTCTTCCTGGGGACCGGCGACGCCCTCGAACTCAGAGCGGCAGACGGCAACGACATCCAGGAAGTCCTGGGAGGTCGGATCGATGCCCAAGGCCGCGAAGTCGACGTCGGCGAACGGTCGGCCCTGGAAACCGGGCGTCGGGTCGGGCCACGCACTGACACCGTTCTCACGCATGCACACCGAGAAATCGAGCGCCGCGTCCTCGAAGGTCTGTTCCTCCTCGGGTTCCTCGGAAACCTCCGGTTCGGGCTCGGTCTCATCGGCGGCGGCCGGCTCATCACCCTCTGCCACACCTTCTGCCGCCATGGCCAGCTCGTCCTCGATCGGTTCCTCCTCGGCGAGCTCCTGGACGTCGGCCAACGAGGCGATGCCGACCTCGTCGTCGGTCGTGGATTCGCTCCCGCACGCGGCGACGGCGACGGCGAGCATCACGAGGAAGCCGAGTGTTCGTGGCGAGCGATTGCGCAGGTGGACCAACATCGTGGCTGAAGCGTAGGCAATCATCCATGATCTTGGGAACTCAACGGACTCCGGAAACATCAAACCTCCATGAGACCTCTCCTCGGCATCGGCCTCGTCACGACTTCCGTCCTGTTCACGATGGGTTGCGGCGATGCCGCCTCCGACGCCGACTCATCCGAACGGAATCGAACGCTGACGGTGCACGTCTCCACCGTCGACGGCTGGGACGTTGCGGGCGCGACGATCACGGCCACACTCGATGAGCACTCTCTCGAGGATGTCTTCCACGTCCCGCTCGAGAGCGACACCGACATCACCGGCGTCACCGGCGAGACCTGTCAGGAGGCTCAGGAACGCGCTCAGCACTATGTCGACACCTTCGAGATGGTTGCCGGCGAATGCGAGCCCCGCCAGCGGGAGGCAACGCGCGAGATCGAGAGCCTGACCGCCACCGTCGACGAGCACGGTGACGTCGTGTTCCACGTGTTGGACGGTAGCTACGACGTGTACGGCGCAATCGAGATCGTCGCCGGCGACGATGGCTGCCACTTCAGCGGCGCCGTCACGGCACCACCCGACGCCGTCGAGGCCACCCTCGCTCTCGACAGCAACACCTGCGAGTGACCTAGTTGCGCTGGGTCGGCATGTTGGCGATCACATAGTCGATGATGTCGTCGGGGTTGCGGGACTGCATCATGAGCTCGCCGGGGCCGGTGAAGACGAAGACCAGACCCTCGCCGGACTTCATCGACTTCCACCCCGATTCCGCCGCCTTGCGCAACTCCATCTGCACGCTCTCGGCGAAGGCCACCATGTGGTTGGTGTCGACGATGACCTGCTGACCGGGTTCGAGATGGAAGCGATCGAGCGCGCCATAGGTCGACAACACGACCTTGCCCTGCCCGTGGGCACGAAGCAGGAAGCCACCCTCGCCGCCGATGAGATTCTTCATCCCGCCCCACTGGGTGTCGATCTCGACACCCTGCTCGGCGCACAGGAACGATCCCTTCTGGATCATCAGTGGTTGATCCGGCGTGACGTCGAAGACGGTGACGTCACCGGGCAGAGACGGCGCGAAGTCGATCCAGCCGCCGTGGGGCGCGGCGGTGGCGGTGGTGATGAAAAGCGACTCACCACCGAGCACGCTGCGCTTCAGGCCCTTCATCAGGCCACCCTCGATCTTGGCGTCGAGGGAGGTGTCGGCCGCCATTGCCATCATGGCGCCGGACTCGGCCCGGATTGCCTCACCCGGGCCGAGAATGGCCCGGGCAACGGAGAACGACGGATTGTGACGCAGCTGGATGTCCATACCCGCGAGGGTAGGACACCAACGCTCCGAGTCAGTTCCAGGCGGACAGACCCTCGCCGGAGAGGTCCTCGAGGGCGGGCCGGTTGGCGATGGCCATCATCAACGCTTCTCCGGTGCCGGTGATCTCCGCCCCGTCGCCGAACGACCAGTCCATGTCGGTGGCGCGGAGTCGCACGCCGTCGAGTGGACGGCCATCCACGAGGATCTTCGCCTTCTTGTTGGCGGTGAGGAAGTCGAGAGCGGTCCGCAGCACCGTCTCGTCCAGTTCGCCGTCGAGTCCGAGCGGCCGACGGACGTCCTGCGTGTGGATCGCCACATCGGACACGGTCAGCTCCTCGGGGAACCCCGGGAGCGGTGCCGACTTCGCCCCGTTGGCACGCAGCGATGCGGCCAGATCCGACACCGATCGATCGGCTCGCTTCGCCACCATCCCCAACGCGGCCTTGTCGAAGTTGAACCCCGCTTTGAGGATGTTGCCGAAGAGCCCGGGGCCACTCGTCTCGACGAAGCTCGTCACATGGGCCAACACCCCATGCGCAGTCCACGCTGCACAGAGCGTCTGCTCACCGGCTTGTTCGGGTGAACACGCCTCCAACATGTCGGCGAAGTCGTGCCGTGCCTTGCTCGCCAGATCCCACTGTCCCATCGTCTTCTCCTGCTCGGTTGTCGTTGATCGTTCTATGGCCGGCGGCCGAGGTAGCCGAGAAGGTCGCTGACCGCGCCGGCATCCTCCGGGGTGGGGACGACCGCATGGAAGTTGTCACCATCGCGCGGCGCCTCCGGAATGGCGTTCCGGGCGAAGCCGAGCAATCCCTCACAGATCGCCGGATCCAGTTGGTGCGCCTGCCCGGTCGCCTGGGCGATGTCCCACCCGTGTACATAGCCGTCGAGCATGTTGATGGAGATCCCGACCATGCCAGGGAACTCATTGTCCCCGAGGCTGATCATCGAGTCGAGCTCGCCCCGACCGCGCCAGGCGGTGACGCAGTCCTCGGCCACCGCCGCACAGGTGGCAGCCGGATCGTCGCCGAGATCGAACTCCGAGGGATCCCCCACAACGCCGGTGCCCGCCGCGCCGCCGGCGAAGTTGGCCATCACCCCGACCGTGTGCTGCACCATCTCTCGCACGTTCCACTTGGGGCACGACGTCGCGTTGTCCCACTGGTCGGCGCCGATACCGGCCACCGTTCGTGTGGTGTTGGCCGGCGCCGTCTCGAGTGCCGTCGCTTCCTGCACGTCGCATCCCCTTCGGATCGGTGTCATCGCCACGACGAACGGGCGTCGCCGGTTTCGACAGGTCCCCGCGAACAAGTCTCGCGTAGTCTCGGCGCCATGGCTGAAGAACGACCCACGCGCACCGCACTCGTCACCGGAGGGGCCCGAGGAATCGGGTCGTACGTGTGTCGCCGGCTGGCGGCGCAGGGACGAAACGTCGCGATCGCCGACCTCCTGACTGCCGAAGGCGAGGCGTTGGCGGCGGAGCTGGAGGCCAACCACGGTGTGCGGGCGATGGCGCTCCAGTGTGACGTCACCGACTCCGCCCGTGTGCTCGAAGTGGCGGCCGCCGTCGAGGCCGAGCTCGGACCCGTCGACATCCTGGTCAACGCCGCAGGCTTCGACCGCTTCGTCCGCTTCGTCGACACCGACGAGGAGTTCTGGGACATGATCATCGACATCAACTTCAAGGGGACGTTGCGCACCACGCACGCGGTCCTGCCGGGGATGATGGAGCGGGGCTGGGGGCGCATCGTCAACCTGTCGAGCGACGCGGCCCGCGTCGGCAGCTCGCTGGAGTCGGTGTACGCCGGTGCCAAGGCCGGCGTCATCGCCTTCACCAAGACCGTCGCCCGGGAGTCGGTGAAGAAGGGGGTCACGGCCAACATCGTCTGCCCCGGCCCGACCGACACGGATCTGATCCGCGAGATAGGAGAAGAGGGCGACCTGCCCGCGAAGATCGTGGGCAGCCTTTCCAAGGCCGTCCCGATCGGCCGCATGGCCGAACCCGACGAGATCGCTTATGGCGTCACCGTCTTCACCGCTGACGACGCCAACTACATCACCGGGCAGACCTTGTCGGTCAGTGCGGGCCTCACCATGGCGTAGGAGACAGCCCGAGAGTGAGTCGGCCGGCCGAGGGATACGGTTTTCCAAAACCACGATCTCAGGAGCACCTGTGCGGAATCCTCTTTCAACTCGACTCATCGGCGCGGCGGTTGCCGTGACGACCCTCGCGGCCGGCTGCGGCGGCGGAGACGCCGAGCAAGCCCATGAGCCGGGTCCGATCGAGCTCGCGCTCGCCGACTACTTCGCCGACCCGGCGAACGACACACCGGTCGCCGATCAGGCGGAAGCGGACTGCACGGCCAAGGAGATCGTGCGTCTCTTCGGTGAGGACGAACTCAGCGCACTGGGCGTGACCGCCGATCACGTCCCCGAGATCGAAGACATGGGCTTCAGCGACCAACAGGTCGGTTGGGTGCTCAGCGGATTCAATCTGTGCACCGACCTCACCCAGGCGATGACCGACGCACTCGCGGAAGACGTCGGCGACGAGGCTGCAGCATGCGTCACCGATGCGCTCGGTGAGACGGTGATCAACGAGATCATCCGCGCCCAGTGGGCCAACGACACCGCCGCGCTCGAGCGCACGCAGGAGGCCTTCGGCATCGCCGCCGGCGTCTGCGGGCTCTGATCGCTCGGCACCCTCGGCTCGACACATCGTCGTCGCCTGCGGGAGCTGTGACGGGCTGGGGTCGATCGATCCCTGCCCGCTACGGTCTCCCGCATGGCTGACGACTGGTTCGAGAAACACGAAGGGCTGCGCTTCGAGCGGCGTGACCACGGCATCCTCTGGATGACGATCGACCGGCCGGAGGCGATGAACGCCACCACGGCCGGCATGCACCTTTCGCTGAGCCGGGTCTGGGACGACATCAACGACGACCCCGACACGAAGGTCGTCGTCGTCACCGGCGAGGGCAAGGCCTTCTCCGCCGGCGGCGACCTGGAGTGGATCAGCAGCTTCATCGGCGACCCGGTGGAACTCCGGCAGGTCATGCGCGAAGCCGGCGACGTCGTCTACCGGATGCTGCGCTGCGAGAAGATCATCATCTCCGCCATCAACGGCGTCGCCGTGGGCGCCGGGCTCGCCGTGGCACTCATGGCCGACATCAGCCTGATCGATGAGGAGGCGCGGTTCACCGACGGCCATCTCAGCATCGGTGTCGGCGCCGGCGATCACGCCGTCATCTGCTGGCCGCTGTTGTGCGGTATGGCGAAGGCCAAGTACTACCTGCTCACCGCCGACTTCATCGACGGGAAGACGGCCGACCAGATCGGGCTGGTCAGCAAGGCGCTGCCCGCCGACGAGCTGCTCGGCGAGGCTGAGCGAGTGGCCACCAAGCTCGCCACCGGTCCCCAGCAAGCACTGCAACTCACCAAGCGGGCGCTGAACCTCTGGATGAACCAGGCGGCACCGGCCTTCGACGCCAGTCTCGCCTTCGAGATGCTCGGCTTCCTCGGGCCCGAAGGGGCAGAGGGCGTGGCGTCGATGCAGGAGAAGCGCAGGCCCGACTTCACCTGATGGCGGCACCGACCGACTTCCTGGGTCTGCTCGACGGCTCCGACTCGGTCATCCATGTGGATGGGGCAACGCTGTCGGCTCGCGACCTGGTTCGGTGGGGTACCTCGGCCGCAGCCCACCTACGCGCGTCAGGGCTGGTGGCCGGGGATCGAGTGGCGGTGTGGATGGCGAACAGTGAGCGCTACCTCGTCGCCCTGGCCGCCTGCGCGGCGGGCGGATACGTGGCCGTGTCGATCAACACGCGGTACGGCGAGGCCGAAGCCGCCGATCTCATCACCCGATCCGGGGCGGAGCTCACCGTCGTCGATCACACGACGCCGGCTGACCCCCCGGGCCCGACGGTGGCGGCGCAGGAGCTCCTCGACACCGTCCGGTCACCCGAGGCCCCGGTCGGCGCGTCCGGTGACCACTTCGTCGTCTTCACCACCTCGGGCACGACGAGCAAGCCGAAGATGGTGGTGCACGAGCAGCGATCGATCGCCGTTCACGCGCACGACATGGCGAAGGGTGCTGAGATCCGAGCCGACGACGTGGTCCTCGTCGCCATGCCCCTCTGCGGGGTCTTCGGTCTCTGCACGTTCACCAGTGCGCTGGCCGCGGGAAGCACCATCGTCATGCCGACCGGGTTCGATGTCGCCCGCACGGCCGACCTGATCACCGATCACCACGTCACGATCACCCATGGAAGCGATGACATGTTCCACCGGCTCCTCGGGCACGGGGCGGACCTGCGCTCACTGCGCTTCGCCGGGTACGGCCGGTTCAACACCAGCCTCGACGGGATCGTGGATCGGGCCGAGGCCGCGGGCGCGCGTCTCACCGGCCTCTACGGAATGAGCGAGGTGCAGGCGCTCTTCACGATTCGCGACCACCGCCTTCCCACCGAGGAGCGGGGCCTGGCCGGTGGCACCGTGACGTCCCTTGACGCCGACGCCCGTATCGTCGACGGCGAACTCCAACTCCGCGGCCCCAGTCTGTTCGCCGGCTATCTGGCCGAGGGCGGAGCCGAGGTCGACGATGCCTTGACCGCCGACAACTTCGACGACGGCTGGTTCCGTACCGGCGACCTCGCCGCGCAGGATGCTGCCACGCCACGCGAGTTCACCTATCTGACTCGTATGGGAGACGTGCTTCGCCTCGGCGGATTCCTGGTGGCTCCCGCCGAGATCGAGGCGGCGCTCATGGAGGTCGACGGAGTCGTGGAGGCCCAGGTCGTGGCCGTCGATCGCCCGAACGGTGCTCGACCCGTTGCCTTCGTGATCAGTGACCGGGGCGAGATCGACGAAGCAGCCGCCATCGCCCACTGCGGCGAGCACCTCGCCCGCTACAAGGTTCCGATCGCCGTACTGACCATCGATCGCTTCCCGACGACGCCGAGCGCAAACGGCACGAAGATCCAGCGAGTCAAGCTGCGAGAGATCGCCGAGATCGCCCTGCGGTGAGTTCTGCAGCCGTGGACGCGAGGCGACCACGATCGCTCTAGGTTCTGCTCATGCACGCGCGTCGATTCCTTGCACCGCTGGCTCTCGCTTCCCTTCTCGCCGGGGCCTGCGGGAGCGACGGCGAGAGCTCGTCGACCAGCAGCACGACGACGAGCACCACGGCAACGACCACCTCCTCGGTTGCCCCGGCCACGACGACCACCGCACCGGCGACGACCATCACGACGACAACCACGAAGGCGGCCCCGGCACCATCACGACGATGATCACGTTCGACCCGGTCATGACCGAGTCCGGCTGGCGCAGCGTGGCCCAGGTCACGAGCGATCCCAGCAACGGCGCCGGCGGACCGCAGTCGGTCAACTTCGCCTACCAGACCGAGGCGCCGACGTACCCGCTCGGCGAGATCCAGGCCACGCCTGGCGTCATCCGGATCTGGGGCGACATGGACGTCACGTTCGAGGACTCCCCGCTCGGCGATGAGAGCGGCTTCCGGCTCGACGCGGCGATGAGCGCCCCACCGAACGTCGTCCCGATCCCGTTGCTCGACGTCTTGGTCAGCGAACTCCCGGTCACCCCCGGCGCGCGCCTGACCGACGTGAGCTTCCGCACTCGTTCCCGTGACGAGGACTCCTTCAGTGCCGAGGAGGGTCTTCGCTACTGGGTCGTCGACTTCACGCACGAACTGGCGCCGAACTCCGCCGAATCCGCCCACGAGATGTACCGCGTCGGCCTCGGTGGCAGCATCTACCGGCCCGGGGAGGAGAGCTTCTTCGATGCCGGCTTCATTCGGGCCAGCGAGCCCTCGGTCAGCGGAGACACGTGGACTCAGCGGATCATCGTGCTCGACCGCTATCCGGGACGGATCTCGGTCACCACGGACCCTGAAACGGGCGGCGTCACGTCGACGGTTGAAATCACGCTCGAGCCCAACCGCGAAGTGCTCCAACAGTTGCCCGACTGATGGCCTGCCCGGTCTCGGCCCGCCGAACTAGGAGGTGGCGTCGAGGCGCTTCCCGTTCTCGGTGAGGTTGATGTCCCACAGAACTTTGTCGAGTGCGTCGCTCGCGGCGATCGACGAGTAGCGCAGAGGCGATTCCGGGGTGACCGTCGACGCCATCGGCGTGAGGATCGTCCACGGCGTGGGATGGGCGAACTGGACGACCGAGTAACGATCGCCCTGCTGACCCTCACCGGACACCACCCGGTGGATGCCCGACGGAATCACTCCGTTGCTCAAACGTTCGAGCATCAGACCTGTGTTGATGATGGCCCGGTTCTCGGGCGGCGCGGCGTCGAGCCATCCGTCCTCGGTCTTAACCTGCAGGCCGGCCGCGGTGGCTCGGGGCAAGGCGGTGATCAGGTTGATGTCGGCGTGCTCGCCCGCCCAGACGTGTTGCTCGCCCGGCGCCTGCTCCATCGCCGGATAATGGATCGCGCGAGTGAGGGTGGCGCCGTCGACGAGCATCTCGTCGAAGAAGCTCTCGTGAGCGCCGAGACCTTCGGCAATGATTCGCAGCACACGCGTCTGGAGATCGGCGACTCGCTCGTGGAAGTGCAGGAGCAGGTCGTGCACGCCGGGCAGATCGGCCTCGGGGAGCGCCGGCGGCCCGTATCGATGCGGATAGCGGTCACGCAACGGGTGGCCCTGCCCGAGCGGCATGCCCCAGTTGAGCATCTCCTTCCAGTCGGGCACATCGGCGATCGCTGCTGTCTCGACCAGCAGGCCGGTGTAGCCCGTCTGCCCGTGGGAACCCGCGACGATATAGGCGTCCTTGTTCTCCTGGGGAAGCGTGAAGAAGGCTTCGAGTTGACCGTAGACCTCATCGATCATGCCGACTTCCATGTCGTGCTCGACGTAGACGAAACCGGTCACCAGGCTGCGGCTCACACCGTCGACCACGGCCCGCCGTTCGGCGGTCGATCCGTTCTCGAAGGCGAGCAGGTCGACGTCAAGGATCTCCATGGCGAAACGCTAGCGCTTCCTGTCCGGGGGATGACAGGCTCGGAAGGTGACCGATTCGGGCAGGTACCACGAACGCGGACCCATCCCCCAGCGGTATCTGACCGCCAAGGGGCGAGCCGGGCGACTCGAGTACAACGTCATCAACATCGGCTCGCTGGCGCTCATGATCGTGGGTGTCGGGGTCATCGACAACTCTGGACTTCCTGCACCGTTCGCCTGGTTCACGGCGATGTTCGCCGCGGCCGGCTACGTCGGCATCTGCGCGACAGCGCGCCGATGCCACGACTTCAACCGGTCACTGGCACATCTCACACCGGCCGGCGTCCCCGGCGAACGAAACCCGTGGAACTTCCGAATGCTGGCGTTCTCCGAAGGCGACCCCCGTCCCAACGACTACGGCCCACCTGCCACCTGACTTGTCCACAGGGTGCTGTGCAAATTACAAGGTTGCGAGGAACGGGGTGATGACACGGTCTGTGACTGCGTCGCCACGGCCACGCAGAGCGCGAACTGGGGCATGCGCGCCCTGAAAACACAACGAAACCGAAGAACCCTGAAATCACCCCTTGACGCCGGTGTAATTACGCGGCTGTAATTGCAAGTCCCATCCCTCGCGGGATGGGACGGGGCGATTGTGGAGTCGAGAGCGACGCCCCCGGAGTGCATTGCTCCACCTGGTGATCTCGACGCGGAAGAGGGCCCTTCATGGCAATTATCGAGGACCGCCTGGCAGCGGTCGACAACAGTGCAACGGCGGTGGAAACCGCCACGAGCATGCGAGTGCGAAAGCGCAACGGCAGTCTCGAGCCGGTCGACGTCAACAAGATCGTGAACGCGGTCGCCCGGGCCAGCGAGGGCCTGCTCGGCGTCGATCCGATGGTCGTTTCGACCCGCACCATCGCCGCACTGGCCGACGGCGCCACCACCCAGGAACTCGACGAGCTGTCGATCCGCACCGCAGCAGGCCTCATCGTCGAGGAGCCGGCGTATTCGAAACTCGCCGCCCGCATGTTGTCCACCTACATCGACAAGGAAGTTCGCAACCAGAACGCCCCCTGGTTCTCGGAGTCCGTCTCGCTCGGCCACCAGCTTGGGATCATCGGTGACGAAGTCCTGAACTTCGTCAACGCCAACGCACCCACGCTCAACGCCGCCATCAACTCCCAGCGCGACAAGAACTTCGAGTTCTTCGGTCTGCGCACCGTGTACGACCGCTATCTGCTGCGCCACCCCGAAACTCGCCAGGTCATCGAGACGCCGCAGTACTTCTTCCTTCGCGTCGCCTGTGGCCTCTCCACCAACGCCGACGAGGCCATCAAGTTCTACGACCTGATGTCGTCGCTGGCCTACCTCCCGTCCTCGCCGACGCTGTTCAACTCGGGCACCACCCATCCGCAGATGTCCAGCTGCTACCTGCTGGACTCCCCCGAGGACTCCCTCGAGGGCATCTACAAGCGCTACACCGACATCGCACGCCTGTCGAAGTTCGCCGGCGGCATCGGCGTCGCCTGGCACCGGATCCGCTCCAAGAACAGCCTGATCGTCGGCACCAACGGCTTGTCCAACGGCATCGTCCCGTGGCTCAAGACGCTCGACGCCTCCGTGGCCGCCGTCAACCAGGGTGGCCGCCGCAAGGGCGCCGCCTGCGTGTACCTCGAGTCGTGGCACGCCGACATCGAGCAGTTCCTCGAGCTGCGCGACAACACCGGCGACCACGCCCGCCGTACCCACAACATCAACCTCGCCAACTGGATCCCCGACCTGTTCATGGAACGCGTCGAGAAGGACTGGCAGTGGAGCCTCTTCGACCCGAAGAAGGTCCCTGAGCTCATCGACACCTACGGCGACGAGTTCCGCGCCATCTACGAGCAGGCCGAGGCCGACGGCATCTACGAGAAGCAGGTCCCCGCCCGCCAGCTCTATCAGCGCATGATGAAGTCGCTGGCCGAGACCGGCAACGGCTGGATGACCTTCAAGGACAGCTCGAACCTGAAGTGCAACCAGACCGGCCCCGGCGAAGCCGGCGACAACAAGAACAACCGCGACCGAGTCGTGCACCTCTCCAACCTCTGCACCGAGATCCTCGAGGTCACCAGCCAGACCGAGACCGCGGTGTGCAACCTCGGTTCGGTCAACCTCGGTGAGTTCGTCGAGACCTCCGAGGGCGTCACCGCCGTCGACTACGCCAAGCTCGGCAAGGTCGTGCGCCAGGTCGTGCCGTTCCTCGATCGGGTAATCGACATCAACTACTACCCCACCGACGAAGCCGCCGTCTCCAACGACCGCTGGCGCCCCGTTGGCCTTGGTCTGATGGGTCTGCAGGACGTCTTCTTCAAGCTGGGCGTGCCGTTCGACTCACCGGTAGCCCGCGAGGTCAGTCGTCGCATCTCCGAGGAGATCTACTTCAACGCCCTGTGGGCCTCGACCGAGCTCGCCGAGGCCAACGGTCCGCACGCGGCGTTCAAGGAGACCCGGGCGGCGTCCGGTGACCTCCAGTTCGATCTGTGGGACGTGGAGCCGAGCGACGCCGAGCGTTGGGCCCCCCTGCGTGAGCGCATCGAGAAGCACGGTCTGCGCAACTCGCTCATGATCGCCATCGCCCCCACCGCCACGATCGCTTCGATCGCCGGCTGCTACGAGTGCATCGAGCCGCAGGTGTCCAACCTGTTCAAGCGCGAGACCCTCTCGGGCGAGTTCATGCAGATCAACCGCTACCTGGTGAAGGAACTCCAGAGCAGGGGCTTGTGGGACGCCCAGATGATCGCCGACGTGAAGAAGTCCGAGGGTTCGATCCAGGACATCGATCGCATCCCCGACGATCTCAAGGCCGTCTACCGCACCGCCTGGGAGATTCCGATGAAGTCCCTGATCGAGATGGGTGCCGATCGTGGCGCCTTCATCGATCAGAGCCAGTCGCTCAACCTCTTCATGGAGTCGCCCACCATCGGCAAGCTCTCGTCGATGTACATGTACGCCTGGAAGGCCGGTCTCAAGACCACGTACTACCTGCGCAGTCGTCCGGCCACTCGCATCAACAAGACCACGTCCGGCCCCGCGCCAACCACGCCTGGTCCCGCCCCTGACGGTCCTGGCGGCGGTCAACCCACCAAGACGTTCACCGACGAAGAGGCCCTGGCCTGCTCACTGGAGAACCCGGAGCACTGCGAGGCGTGCGACTGATGGCTCTCGCCGACGACCTCAATCTCGCACCGTCGTACGATCCCGACACGCTCGGGCACCGTGCCACCCCGGCCGCCGTTCGCACGAACATTCTCGATCCCGGCTTCGATCTCACCCTGCGGCCCATGCGGTACCCGCAGTTCTTCGAGATGTACAAGGACGCGATCAAGAACACCTGGACCGTCGAGGAAATCGACTTCTCCGACGATCTGACCGACCTCGATCGCAAGCTCATGCCGGCCGAGAAGCACATGATCAGCCGGCTGGTGGCGTTCTTCGCCACCGGCGACTCGATCGTGGCCAACAACCTCGTCCTCAACCTCTACGAGCACATCAATGCTCCCGAGGCCCGGATGTACCTGTCACGCCAGCTCTACGAAGAGGCGTTGCACGTTCAGTTCTATTTGAACCTGCTCGACAACTACATCCCCGACCATGATGAGCGGGCCGAGGCCTTCGCCGCCATCGAGAACATCCCGTCGATCCGCAAGAAGGCCGAGTTCTGCTTCACGTGGATGGGATCCGTCGGCAACGGTCCGCTGCAGACCAAGGAGGACCGCAAGCGGTTCCTCATGAACCTGATCTGTTTCGCCGCCTGCATCGAAGGCATGTTCTTCTACGGAGCGTTCGCCTACGTCTACTTCCTGCGTTCGAAGGGCCTGCTCAACGGCCTCGCCGCCGGCACCAACTGGGTGTTCCGCGATGAGTCGATGCACATGAACTTCGCCTTCGAGGTCATCGAGACCGTCCGCGCCGAAGAGCCCGATCTGTTCGACGAGGAGTTCGGCCAGCGGGTCACCGCCATGATCGAAGAGTCCGTCGACGCCGAGTTCCAGTTCGCCGAGGACCTCCTCGGTGAGGGCGTGCCCGGCATGTCGACCGGCGACACCCGGCTCTACCTGGAGTTCGTGGCCGATCAGCGTCTGCAGCAGCTCGGCCTGCCGAAGCGTTTCGGCTCCAGCAACCCGTTTGCGTTCATGGAGCTGCAGGACGTGCAGGAGCTCTCCAACTTCTTCGAGCGCACCGTGTCGGCCTACCAGGTCGGCGTGGAGGGCGACGTCGCCTTCGACGAGGACTTCTAGCTCACACCGATCGAGCCGCTCGCCTCACCAGCGAGGGGACCTCAAAACGGCCGTCCTGTTCACCGCAGGGCGGCCGTTCCGCGTCCTACCGCACACTGGGGACAGACCCCAGCGTGCGTTAGAGCCAGCGGCGGACCTTGGCGCAGTACTGCTCGTAGATCACACCGAGCTTCGACGCTAACATCCGCTCCTCGGGTCGGATCTGGACGCGAGTCATGATCGCCACGAAGAAGACCTCACCGACGATGAGGCCCAGAATCGAGCCCAGACCCAACGAAAACGCCGCGATGAGGAGGGCCATCCCGAGATACATCGGGTTGCGGGTGAACCGGTATGGACCGGTGGAGACAAACGCCGATGCGGACTCGATGTCGTGGGGGTTGACCGTCGTGGACGCGGCACGAAAGGCGATGACGCCGGACACCATGACGCCGACACCTGCGACTCCCGCGAGGGCGGCGACGAGATCGCCCCGACCATCACTGAGCCATGACACATCGAGATCGAGCGTGGCGATGAGCCAGGAGACCAGTCCGCCCGCGACCATCCAGACGAGAGGGGGAACCGTTGTTTCGAGTCGCCGCATGTTGTCGGCGAGACTACGGACCAACCGGCGGGGACCCAACCAGCGCGCGGTCACCGCTCAGCCGATCAATCAACCGGTCGAGGGTCAAATCCTGACTGGTCAGTAGCCGCGGACGCCGTGGTAGGGCAGGCCGGCAGCCTTCGCTTCGGTATAGAGCACCATGAAGTTCTCGCCGAAGGGGTCCTTGCCCTGCAATGGCAGAATCGCCCGGCGGATCGTCCAGTCATGAGGCGCCAGTTCGCCCGCACGGTCATAGTTGCGGGACGCACCTGCCTCGTCGCCGCGGTGGCGAAGCTCGTTGGCGATCCGGAAATGGAGACGGGCGACCTCCTCCTCGGGGCTGAGGTCACCGACCGCGGCACGGATCTCATCACCGGAGAGCTCCGTCGTCCCCGACCGAACCCAGTCACGAATCCGATCGTGCTGACGGTTCGAGTCGATACCCGTGAACTCGCGATACGCGTCGGTACCGGCCGCGCTCCAGTTCGGGTGCACGATGCGGTCGTTCTCGTCGATCATCACGACGGTGGGGACGTTGGAGATCGCATAGAGCTCGGTGACGAGATGATCGGCGTCCATCAGAACCGGAAAGTCGATGCCTTCCGCGAACCCGCGGATCGCCTCGGTATTGTCGTCGATGGCAACGGCGATCACCTGGAAGTCGGTGTGACCTTCGGCGTGGAGTTCGTTCTGCAGTGCCTGCCACCCGGGCAGGTCATACGCGCAACCTCACCAACTGGAGAAGGCAACGAGAAGTCGTTTCTTGCTCCGGTGATCCGAGAGCGCCGCGGGTCCACCGTCGAGACTCGGCAGCGAGAAATCGGGCGCGACCAGGTCGACGAGCGCCGATCGGCGTCGGGCGCGCGGCGCACCGATGGCGGTGAGACCGCTCTCGTCGCTGACGACCGGGCGATCCAGCAGGCCGGCGCTGGCGACGAGATCGAGCGCCGACTCCTCACCGAGGGCGCCGCTGTCGCGGACAGGGACGCAGACGTCGTCCTGGCACAACCCTTCCGGCTCCAGCGTCCATCCGAGCAGCTCCGGCAGCTGATCTGCCGACGCGGTCGGGGACTCGAGCAGGATCAGATCGGTTTCCATCCGGGTGGTCTATCAGTCGTTGCGGGGAAAGCCCAGATCGACCGAGGAGCTGGCGGGATCGGGCCAACGACTCGTGATGGCTTGTGCCTTCGTGTAGAAGCGAATGCCTTCGGGACCATACATGTGGGTGTCGCCGAACAGCGAGTCCTTCCAACCACCGAACGAGTGGTAGCCGACCGGCACCGGGATCGGGACGTTGACACCGACCATGCCGACCGGAGCGTCTTCGCAGAACTGGCGGGCCGCGCCACCATCTCGGGTGAAGATGGCGGTGCCGTTGCCGAACGGGTTGTTGTTCAGCAGATCCAGGGCCTCGCCATACGTGTCGACGCGTACGACGGCGAGCACCGGGCCGAACACCTCGTCCTTGTAGACGTCCATGTCGGGCGTGACGTTGTCGATCAACGAGCAACCCAGGAAGAAGCCGTCGTTGTCGAACTCCGTCTCGCGACCGTCGAGCACGAGCGTGGCACCTGCGTCGGCGGCGCCACCGACGTAGCCCGCCACCCGGTCACGATGTTCGCGGGTGATGAGGGCCCCCATCTCGGCGTCCGGGTCATCACCGGCGCCGATCTTGAGCTTGGTCGTGCGATCGGCGATCGCCTCGATCAGCGGATCGGCGACGTCACCCACGGCAACGGCGACCGAGATCGCCATGCAGCGCTCACCGGCCGAGCCGTAGGCGGCGGAGACCGCAGCGTCGGCGGCGAGGCCGATGTCAGCATCGGGAAGCACCAGCATGTGGTTCTTGGCGCCGCCGAGGGCCTGGACGCGCTTGCCATTGGTCGTGGCGGTCTGGTGGATGTAGCGGGCGATGGGTGTGGAACCGACGAAGCTGACGGCGGCGATGTCGCGGTGTTCGAGGATGGCATCAACCGCCACCTTGTCGCCGTTGATGACCTGGAACACACCCGGAGGGAAACCGGCCTCGCTCATGAGTTCGGCCATCATCAGTGCGACGGTGGGATCCTTCTCGCTGGGCTTCAGAATGAAGCAGTTGCCGGTGGCGATCGCGTTCGGGATCATCCACAGCGGCACCATGGCCGGGAAGTTGAACGGGGTGATGCCGGCCACGACGCCGAGCGGGCGGCGCACCGTGGTGACGTCGATCCCGGTGGCGACCTGGTTGGAGTGACCACCCCGGAGCAGTTCGCCGATGTTGCAGGCGTACTCGATGTTGTCGAGGCCGCGGGCGACCTCACCCAGTGCATCGGAGTGAACCTTGCCGTGCTCGGCGGAGACCGCAGCCGCGAGCGCATCGGCGTTCTCGTCGACCAGGTTGCGCAGCTTGAACATCAGCTTGGTGCGGGCGGCGATGGAGGACGTGCCCCAGGTTTGGAACGCCTCCTTGGCGATGGCGACCGCCTGGTCGACCTCGGCCACCGACGCCAAGGCGACACTGCCGGTCTGCCGGCCGGTGGCCGGGTTGTGGACCACGCCGGTGTTGCCGGAGGTGCCGGCAACGGCCTGGCCGTTGATGAAGTGTCCGAGTTGGGTGATTTCGCTCATCATTCGTCTCAGTTCTCAGTGTTGCAGGGGGTCAGTCTTCAGGATTTCAGTTGTTCAGATCGGTGATCGCAGCGAGCATCGCCGCGATGGCTTCGTCCATCTCTGCTTCCGACACATTGAGCATCGGCGCGATCCGGATCACATTGCCATAGAGGCCGCCCTTGCCGACGAGTAGCCCGTGGGCACGACAGGCTTCGAGGAAGTCGGCGGCGCGGCCGGCATCGGCTTCGCTGGAGCCGGGGTGCACGAACTCGAGGGCTTGCATCAGGCCTTTGCCTCGCAGCTCGGCGATCCACTCGGTGGCTTCGACCGCATCAGCGAGACCCTGCGAGAGCTGCTCGCCGCGAGCGAGTGCGTTACCCTGCATGTCCTCGTCGACGACGGCTTGGAGCGTCGCGTTGCCGGCCGCAGCCGAGAGCGGGTTGCCACCGAAGGTGGAGAACGACGTGACCTTGATCGTGTCCATGATCTCGGCTCGGGCGACGACGCCGGCAAGTGCCGTGCCGTTGCCGACGCCCTTGGCGAAGGTGAGCATGTCGGGCACGGTGTCGTGTGCTTGGTAGCCCCAGAAGTGTTCGCCGGTGCGTCCCCAGCCGGTCTGGACCTCATCGGAGATCAGCAGGATGCCTTTGGCATCGAGTTCCTTCTTGAAGGCACCGAAGAAGCCGTCGGGCGGGGTGGCGAAGCCGCCGACGCCCTGGATCGGCTCGGCGATCAGGCAGGCAACGTCGCCCGCCGACATCATGTCGAGCATCTGGGCGAGGTCGTCGACGCAGGCCTGGGTGAAGGCGGCGTCGTCGAGATCGCGGAACGGACTGCGGAGCCGGTAGCCGCCCTGCACGAAGTTCACGTCGAGGCCCGAGATCGAGGTCGAGGACCACGAGCTGTGCGAGGTGATCGCCTGCGTGGTGAACGAGCGTCCGTGGTAGCTGTTGCGCATCGCCAGTACCTGATTGGACTTGCGGTAGCTGGTGGCCAGGAGCAGGGCCGTGTCGTTCGCCTCCGAGCCGGAGGCGGTGAAGAACACGCGTGCGTCCGGGATTCCCGAAAGACCGGTGATTCGCTCGGCCAGCTCGATCATCGGCTCATTGAGATACAGCGTCGACGTGTGCATGACCTTGGCGGCCTGTTGCTGCACCGCGGCGGTGACTTTCGGATGGTTGTGCCCGATCATCGTGGTGAGCACGCCACCGAAGAAGTCGAGGTAGCGATCGCCGTCGGCAGTGAACACGTAGCTGCCGTCGCCGTGATCGATCGAGATCGGCTCGCCGAACATCGGGCTGACGAACGACGGGAGCACCGCGCGATAGCGCGCCAGGAGTTCGGAGTCTGTTGTCATGGCCCAAGTATGTGTTGCCAACCGATTGCACACAATGCCGTCTTTGTACTACACAAAAGAAATGACCGGCCTGGAGCTCCCTCGACACATCGCGTCACGAGTCGAGGAACGAACGGGGCCAGCCGTCGCCGCGGCCATCGGGGGAATGGTGGCCGATGGGTCACTCGACGTGGGTGACCAGCTCCCCACCGTGCGTGCGCTCGCTGCCGAACTCGGTGTCAGCCCGAGCACCGTGTCAGAGGCCTGGCGGATTCTGCGAGACCACGGCGTCATCGAAACCGATCGACGCCGGGGCACCACGATCCGTCGAGCAGGGTCAACGGACAACAGCCGCTACTGGCATGTGCCGGTCGAACCCGGCACACTCGCCCTCGACTTGAGCACCGGGACACCCGACCCCCGGCTCCTCCCCGCCCTCGAAACGGCGCTCGGCAACGTTCACGTCGATGTCGGTGCCCGCAGCTACCTCGACGAGCCCGTCGTGCCCGAGCTCGCCGCGGTGCTGGGAGCCGACTGGCCATTTCCGCCGGAGGCGCTGACCGTGGTCGACGGCGCCCAGGACGCACTCGACCGACTGATCGGCGCCATCGTCGGCTTCGGCGACCGCGTCGTCGTCGAAGATCCCACCTTCCCGCCATTGCTCGACCTGCTCGAGCTCGCCGGCGCATCGGTGATCGGTATCGACCTCGGCGACGAAGGACCGTGTCCCGCTGCACTCGCGGAGGCCTTGCGCAACGACCCGGTCGCCATCTTCCTGCAGCCCCGCGCTCACAACCCGACCGGGGTGAGCCTCACCGCCGAGCGCGCGGATGCCATCGCCGACCTCGTTCGTCCGACTGCGGCGCTCGTCATCGAAGACGACCATTCCGGCGCGGTCGCCGGCGCTGACCTTCACAGCATCGGCACCCGGCTCCCGACACAGACCATCCACATCCGGAGCTTCTCGAAGTCTCACGGCCCTGATCTTCGGCTGGCCGCCGTCGGCGGCGCGTCGGGTCCGATCGACTCGCTCGTCCGACGTCGCCAACTCGGTCCTTCCTGGACCAGTCGACTCCTGCAACGAGTCCTGCTCGAACTCCTGAGCGATGATCGGGTGCATCGTGACATCGTCGCCGCCGAGCTCGCCTATGCCGATCGTCGACGCCGCCTCATCACCGCACTTCGAGCGCGTGGCGTCGACATCCCCGCGGTCGGCTCAGGACTGAACCTCTGGGTGCCTGTCCGCGATGAACGAGACGCCGCGGTCGCGCTCGCCGCCCAGGGAATCGGCGTTGCCCCCGGGAGCCCGTTCGAAGTCGACGACGCCGAATGTCACCATGTCCGCGTCACGATCTCGGCGCTCCCAAACAACATCGAGGAACTCGCCGGCGCCCTCGCCCGAACGAGCCTCACCCCACCCCACCGAACTGGCGGCACATATGGTCGGTAACCGACGATATGTGCCGCCAGTTCGGGGGTGGTGAGCGAACTACCTACCAGTTCGCGGCGATGTACTGGGTTTCGCAGAACTCGAAGATGCCTTCGTGGGCACCCTCGCGGCCGAGGCCGCTCTGCTTCATGCCGCCGAACGGCGCGGCGGGATCCGACATGGCACCCCGGTTGATGCCGACCATGCCGGCGTGAATGCGCTCACCCACCGACATGGCGCGAGCCACATCCCCGGAGAACACATAGCTGGCCAGACCCATCTCCGTGTCGTTGGCCCAATCGATCACGGTGTCGGTGTCGGTGAACGGGATCACCGGGGCGACCGGGCCGAAGATCTCCTCCTTGGTGATCGGTGACTCCATCGTCACATCGCCGAGCACCGTCGGTGCGTAGAAGAAGCCAGGGCCGTCGATCGGCGCCCCGCCAACAGCGGCAGTCGCACCCGCGGCAAGCGCGCCCTGGACCAGACCGTCGATCGTTTCGATGGCACCGGCATTGATCATCGGACCACACGTCACCCCCTCTTCGGTGCCGGGTCCAACCTTCATGGCGCCCATTGCAGCAGCCAGGCGGTCGGTGAACTCATCCGCCACGCCCGCCTCGACGAACATCCGGTTGGCAGCGGTGCAGACCTCGGCGGAGTGCCGCATCTTGGCGACGATGGCACCCTCCACGGCCGCTTCGATGTCAGCGTCGTTGAAGACGATGAACGGGGCGTTGCCGCCCAACTCCATGCCTGTCTTCAGCACTCGGTCGGCGCAGCGTTTGAGCAGGACGCGGCCCACCTCGGTCGATCCGGTGAACGACACCATGCGTGTCGCCCGATGCTCGGTGGCGGCGTCGAACCATGAGCCCGACGACTGGGTCGGGACGACGTTGACGAGGCCCGCCGGTACACCGGCCTCCTCGAGCAGCTCGCCGATGCGAAGGGCGGTGAGCGGCGTTTCCTTCGGCGGTTTGATGACACAAGCATTGCCGGCCGCCAGGGCCGGTGCCACCTTGCGGGTGATCATCGCCGCGGGGAAGTTCCACGGCGTCACCATCACCACGACGCCGACCGGCGGGTGGTGCACGATGATCTTGTGCGCCCCACTCGGGGCGGTCTTGATGGTTCCGTCGATCCGAACTGCCTCCTCCGCGTTCCAGCGGAAGAACTCCGCCGCGTACGCGATCTCGCCCTTGGCGTCAGCAGTCGGCTTCCCGTGCTCGGCGGTGATAAGGCCCGCGAGCTCCTCGGTGTGATCGATCAGGGTCTGCCAGCAGTTGCGCAGCACTTCGCTTCGTACCCGCGGCGCGGTGGCGGCCCAGCTGCGCTGAGCGGTGTCGGCCGCGTCGACTGCCGCGGTGGCGTCGGCAGGGGTGCCGGCGGCGACCTCGGCGATCACATCGCCATTGGCCGGATTCAGTACGGCGATCCGGTTCGGATCGCTTCCGTCGAGCCACTTGCCACCGATGAGCATTTGGGTCTGCATTGATCCCCCTGGGAGTCCGTCGCGGTGGACGAATCCTCGCACTGACAATCAGAGCCGACAACCCGGCGATCGGATTCTTTCGGTTCCGAACGATCAGATCAGAGGGCGGTGTCGACCAGTTCCCGGGAGAGCGCCGGGGTGGCGACGAGCCGCCCCTCACCCTGACCCTTGGCTGCCTGTAGCGCGGCATCCGCTTCGCGCAACAGCACGTCGATGCCGAACCGGTCGGGCGCCGACATCGCGGCGCCGACACTCGCACCGACGACGACCGCCTCGCCTTCGATGATCGAGGATTCAGCGACACCGGAGACCACCCGCTCCCCCACTGCCACGATGTCCCTGGGATCGTCGACGCTCGGGAGGAGGATGACGAACTCATCGCCTCCGATCCGAGCGACGACATCGCCGGCCCTGACCGCCGAGCGAAGACGGTCGGCGACGATCTTCAGCACGTCGTCGCCGGCATGGCGTCCGAATCGATCATTGATCCGCGCGAAGCCGTCGAGATCGACGAAGAGTAGGCCGACCTGACGATCCTTCTGGGGACGTCTCCTCCGAGCAACCCGAATCAGCTGAGCTCGGTTGCACAGGCCGGTCAGTGGGTCATGGCCGACAGCCGGGGCCAGTCGCTTCATCGCCGCGAGTCCCTTGCGGCGTCCGCCGACGAACATCGCGATCCCCAGCGTCAGAGCGATCACCGTCAGCATGGCGAAGACCAGGAGTCCGAGCATCGACGATCCCGTCCGGTGTTCGCCCTCATCGAGCACCCGCATCACCATCACCGACAGGCCGACCACTGCGAGCGCCAGCACGAGGCCGATGGCGGCCCCGAGCGGGTTCGGCTGTGGGCGAGACATGACGCACCATCGGCAGACCGAATCGCAACGTGAGCCACGGGCGACGGCGGGAACTCTTCGGAAACGGTCAGCGTTGTGCTCGTATGGAACCTCGCCGAGTCGTCGCCACCCTGATCGTGGTTTGCGGCGCCGGACTCCTCGCCTGGAGCCTGATCAACGCCGACGAAGGCTCGCCCCCATCGACCGCGACGGCAGCCGCGCCGGTGGTCGACGAGGTGGATGAGGTGGACGAGCCGACGCCACCGCCGATCCTCGGCGAGACCGACACGCTCACCGGGCTGGACGGCTGGCTCAACACCGAGGCTGAATCGTTCGAGGCGATCCGCGCCGACAATCGAGTCGTCGTCGTGCACTTCTGGACGCTCGGCTGCTTCAACTGCAAGAAGACGCTGCCGTATCTGCGCCGGCTGTACCAGGACTTCGGCGACCGTGGTCTCGAGATCGTGGGCGTACACGCACCGGAGTTCGCCTACGAGGCCGAGATCGACAACATCACTGCGGCGATCGCCGAACATCAGATCAGCTGGCCGGTCGCCCTCGACACCAACAAGCGCAACTTCCATCGCTGGCAGGAGGGCCCGACCGCCTACTGGCCCCGTGCGTACCTCATCGATGCCGAGGGCCTGATCCGTCAGAACGAACGCGGCGACGGCCAAGCCGGCTACGACGAGCTCTACCGCAACGTCGAACTGCTCCTCGCCGAGGACACCTGACTTGGCGATCTTCCTCGAGGGCGTCTCCGTCGTCGTGCAGCCGTGCACGCTCGTCATCGCCTTTCCCACGTTCGCGCTCGCGCTGGTGGCTCGGCACCATGCGGCAGAGGTCGTGGCGGCGTCGGTCATCGCGACGGCGACCATGATGTGGGCTCGCGCCGCGGGTCACTGGACATTCGCATCCACCGGATTCGCGGCGGTCGTGATCGCCACCCTGATCACCATCGGTTTCGCTCTCGTGCGCCGGCGGGGGTCTCGATCCTCGGCGATCGCCGGAGCCATCGTCAGCGGCAGCGTCGCCGGTTGGTTGTGGCAGCCCTGTGTCGGCGAAGAGCTGGGTGAGATCCTCAACAGGGCTTCAGCCGACCGCCCGGGGACCCTCGTGATGATGGTGATCTACACGGGCGGCGCGCTCCTCCCCATGGTCGTGCTCGCTGCACTTCCCCACGCATGGCCCGCGGTACGACCACGCCTGTTCGGCCCATGGCCTGAGCGGGCCGGACTGGCGTTCGGGGCGATCTACGCGCTCGCTGTGTTGAGCGGGCAATACGGCGACCTCATCGGCGAGCTGTCCCGTTGGTCGTCGGCCTGAGGTCGAACCAGGGAAGCATGGTCTGTACGGCGGGGCCGATGGCGATCAGCCACCACGCCGTCCCCCACCCGATCGTGCCACCGAGGAGGACACCGCCGACAAAGGCGAACGCCTCGATCGAGAACCGTGCCGTGCGGATGCTCAGTCCTCGGGCGGCGAGACCCGTCATCACACCGTCTCGTGGCCCAGGACCCACGTGCACGCCCAGGTACAGGGCAGAGCCGAGCCCGACGACGGCAGGGGCGGCCACGGTGAGAGCCACCCTGGTGACCGCCGATCCGGGTTCGTCGAGGAGCCACAGCGTCAGGTCGGTCGACGGACCGATGATGACCACGTTGAGCACGGTTCCGAGGCCGATGCGAACCCGCATGGCGATGACGACCACCAGCAGCACGACACCTGTCACCATCGTGGCGCCGCCGATGCTCAGCGGCGTGTGATCGGCGAAACCTTCATGAAAGACCGTCCATGGACCCTGCCCGTTCGCGCCGCGGACCACGAACCCCATGCCGCAGCCGAACAGGGCGAGTCCCGAAACCAACTGCAGAAAGCCACGCCGGTCGGTGCGAAACATTGAGCTTCGACTCGGCGGGTTCACGCCGCGAAGACAAGCGCATCCGGCCGCTCAGGTCAAACCGGTTCGGACACCACCGGCTCGGGGCCCACGTATCGCGCACTCGGGCGGATGATCTTGCCGACGCCGACCTGCTCGATCACGTGGGCCGACCAGCCGATCGAGCGGCTGACGGAGAAGGTCGGGGTGAACATCGCCCGCGGGAGTCCCGCCAACTCGAGTACGACGCCGGCCCAGAATTCGACATTGGTGACGATTCGTTGATCGGGCTTCCACGCGGCGAGCGCGGCGAGGATCTCCGACTCGATGCCCGCCGCTCGGCGTACGAGATCTTCCCCCGCGTCACCGAGTGTGGCGGCCA
Source organism: Acidimicrobiaceae bacterium (assembly GCA_016845585.1). Classification (GTDB taxonomy): domain Bacteria; phylum Actinomycetota; class Acidimicrobiia; order Acidimicrobiales; family Aldehydirespiratoraceae; genus JAACCU01. The sequence continues at coordinate 27,849 of JAERSO010000076.1, forward strand.
ACGTCTCGGCGGCTGCCCGGAGCACCACGCCTCGTGGGTCCTCGGCGCGGTAGACGGCGTGGCCGAACCCCATGATCTTGTCGCCGCGCTCCAGCGCGCCGGCGACCCATGCCGCAGCACGCTCGGGAGTCTCGATCTCATCGATCATCTCGATACATCGGCTCGGGGCACCACCGTGCAGCGGTCCGGTCAGCGCACCGACGGCCGCCACGAGCGATCCGGCCATGTCCGCGCCGGTACTGGCCACCACGCGGCCGGTGAACGTGGATGCATTGAAGCCATGGTCGACGGTGGCGACGAGGTACTGCTCGACGGCTCGAGCCGCGGCACTACTCGGCATCGTGCCCGTGGCCATCCGGAGGAAGTCGGCGGCATGGCCGATTGATGGATCGGGGGCCACGGGGTCGTGCCCCAGCCGGCGGCGGTGATGCCGAGCCAGGATGGTGGGCACGACCGCGGCCAACCGGAGTGCATCGTCGTACAACTCCGCCTCGGATCGGTCGAGAGACTCGCCGCGACCCTCGCGGTCGGCAACCGCGAGGATGCCAACCCGAAGTGTGCTCATCGGGTTGACCATGCAGTCGGCGGCACTGTCGACGAGGTCGCCGACGCCATCGGGCAACGTCCGATGCACTCCGGGGTCGATCAATGCGGCGTGGGGAGGAAGAGCGCCGTTGAGCTGGAGCGTCCACACATCCTCGAGCGTTCGCTCGCGGGCGAGCTCGGCGGCATCGTGTTGGCGGTAGTGGAAGAAACCCTCCTGACCCCGCACATCCCCCAGGACGGTGTCGGCAACTGCGATCCCTTTGAGTCCGGGTGGTGCAATCAGTTCATCAGGCATGGTTCCACCGTGCACGACTTGCGGATACATTGACAACCTTGATCGAATCAACATTGATTGAGTCAATATGACCGTGGACGACGCTCCATCACGCATCAGTGCCGCCGAAGCCGCCAGTCGACTCGGCGTCAAACGAGAGACCATCTATGCCTATGTCAGCCGCGGCCTGCTGACATCGGAACGCCACATCGACGGCAAGTCATCGACGTTCGACCCCGCGGAGATCGAACGCTTCCGCCGGGGCAAGAACGATCGTCGACCCGGTCGTCTCGAGGTCTCCGTCGCCTCCGCCATCACCGAGGTGACCGACGGCTCCGTGTCGTACCGCGGCCACGCGCTGGCCGACCTCGTTCGGGCCGGTCACCACTACGAGGAGATCGCCGAGTTGCTGTGGACCGGCTCGCTCGGCTTCGCCGGCGCATGGCCGACCGACGAACGGGTGCACGCTGCCGTGCAGCCCGCCGTCGACGCACTCGTCCCCACGGCCACAGCCATCGACCGGATGATGGCGGGTGTCGTGGCCGCTGCCGCGTCCGACCCCTTCCGCGACGATCGCTCCGTACACGGTGTCACCAGCAGCGGTCGCATCCTGACCAGCACGATCGTCGAGGCGCTGCCACTCGCCGCCCGGTCGGGCCGGGGCACTCAGTTGGCCGAGCGCCTGTGGCGCCGACTGGCCCGATCCGGCAGCGATCAATGGCCGCTTCTCAACCTCGCGATGGTGGTGCTGGCCGACCACGGCATGGCCACGTCCACGCTTGCCGCGCGACTGGCCGCCTCCACCCGATCCGGCCCTCACGCGATCCTGCTCGCCGGACTCGGCGCGGTGGCCGGTCCGCTTCACGGCGCCGCCAGTCGCGTGGTCCACGAGCTCTTCTCCGACGCCGAAATCCATGGCCCGGAGGCAGCGCTGGCCACGGTGATCCAGCGCGACGGCAAGGTACCCGGGATCGGTCACTTCATTCACCGCTCGAGCGATCCTCGCCACGACCTCCTGATGGACCAACTCGCCGATGCGGACCTCGATCCCCCACGGATGGACGTGGTGGCGTCCATCGTGTCGCTCACCTCGGAACGAATCCCGGTGGCCCCCAACGTCGACCTCGCTCTGGGCGCGCTGACCTACATGGCCGACATGCCTCCCGATGCCGGCGAGGTGATCTTCGCCATCGCCCGCTCGGCCGGATGGCTGGCGCACGCGTTGGAAGAGTATGAGGAGACGCCCATCCGCTTTCGTCCCGTCGGCCGCTACGTGGCCGCACCGGAAGCACGGTAGGGGACCTTGGCGGCCACCGCTCCGGAGCGGGTAGCCTTTTCGGACGCGGGCTGCGGGGCCCGCTCATAGCGAAGGCGGTTCCCCCTACGACCGCTTCCCCAGCGACCAGGCGCCCACTCCTGGCTGGTGCTCGCTCTGGCGTTCGCACTTGCCGTCTCCGGGTGCGGCGGCGGCACCGCGTCGGACGAGGACGGCGCCGGCGCCGGCGAGCGACAGCGATGACAGCGGGAACGACGATGGTGGCGACGGTGATTCCGACGGCGCCGGGGATTCTACGCAGATGGTCGAAATCGTGGGCACCGTCACGATTTGGGGTCGCCATGTCTCCGCCGACGCCGAACTGATCATCACCAAACTGAGCGCCCTGACCGACGACGAACTCGCCATGATCCGCACAGTTCTCAACAGCACGACGGAGGTTGGCTGATGGGCGATCGTCTTGCACGACTCGCGCTCGTCCTCAGCGCCGTCGCACTCATCGCCACGGCGTGCAGCGGCGATCCTGTCGACGAGTCCGGTGATGACGACACCATCGTCGACCTCGGCGATGACGACGACAGTGACGACGGCTCTGGCACCGGCGACCGGGGTGACTCCAGCGGGGACGACGAAAGGACCGGCGACAGTGGGTCTGGCACGGACTTCATGACCGTGTTCGGCATCCCGCCGTGGCCCTCCGTGGAGACCGACTGGTCCCCCTATGTTCGGAACGAAACCGAGTTCGGTGTCGACCAGAGCGTCGTGTTCGAGGTGCGCGACGCAACGGTCGACGAACTCGTGGCGTACTACCTGAGCGTCATCGCTGACCTCGGGTACCTCGCCGACGACCCGCTCGAACTCGGTGGCACCATCGCCATCAACATCTCCGATCCCGAATGACCCTGATGCCGTCGACGCCGTTCTTCGCCCCCGCCGGCGGCGGCACCGACCCGTTCTTCCACATCCACACCAACCCCGCGTCCGATGGCTTCTTTCTGGCGTTCGAGATGTACACGGTGTGGGGCGGTGGCTGGACCGGCGAGATGGGCACGTTCCCGGTCACGCGCACCGACCCGGCGTCCAGTACGGGCATCTGCCCCTACTTCGACCCTGATGGTCCAGGTCCATTGCCTGTCCTCGGCGGCGACTTCGCCACCACGGGAGAGATCACCATCAACCAGCTGGACGGCGCCGGCTACGACATCATCGTGCACAGCCTGCTCTTCAGTGATGGCACGACATTCGGCGAATTCCAGATGACCGGCTGACCGACGCCGACCCGTCTCGGCCGTTCTTCCGGGGTCGCTAGAGAAGCTCGATCAACCGATCGACGGCGACGGTGGGCGTCACCGTGCCGGCGGCAACGTCCGCGGCAAGGCCTTCACGAGCAGCGCGGAACTCCGGGTCGTCATCGAAATGCTCGACCAGTCGATCATGCAGCAGCGTCTGCATCCACAGCAGCGTCTGCGTACGGCGACGTTCGTCGAGTTCGCCCGACACGGCCATCGCCGCACGATGCGCCTCGATCGCCGACCAGACGTCGTCGAGCCCCGTGCCGGCCACCGCCGAGCAGGTCAGCACCGGCGGGATCCAGTTCGGTGATGCGGGCTCGACGAGGTGGAGCGCCCGTCGATAGTCGACGGCGGCCTGGTTGGCCGGCTCTGCGTTCGGACCGTCGGCCTTGTTGACAGCGAGCAGATCGGCGAGCTCGAGCACACCCTTCTTGATGCCCTGGAGTTCGTCGCCGGCGCCGGGGAGCATGAGGACGAGGAAGGTGTCGACCATGCCGTGCACGACGGTTTCGCTCTGTCCGACGCCGACGGTCTCGACGAGCACGACGTCGTAGCCGGCCGCTTCGAGCACCACGATCGCCTCCCTGGTGGCACTGGTGACCCCGCCGAGAGTGCCCGCCGATGGCGATGGGCGGATGAACGCGTTGTCGTCGACCGAGAGGTTCGCCATCCGCGTCTTGTCGCCGAGGATGGACCCACCCGTACGAGTGCTCGACGGGTCCACCGCGAGAACCGCGACCTTGTGCCCTGCCGTCGTCAACCGGAGCCCGAGCGCCTCGATGAACGTCGACTTGCCGACACCGGGAACCCCGGTGATTCCCACTCGAATGGCCCCGCCCGCATGGGGCATGAGCCGATCGAGCAGCTCGGCGGCCCGCGTCCGGTGATCGGAACGGGTCGACTCGACCAGCGTGATCGCGCGCCCGATCGCGGTGCGATCGCCGGCGAGAACCCCCGCTGTCAGTTCGTCGGTCACGGTCCGAGCCTAGATGCAACACCTACCGGCACGGGGTCCTGCATCTACAGTGCGAGTCATGATCCGCCATCACGTCATCATGGTCCTCAACGACGACGCCAAGGACATGGCGCAGCCCATCGTCGATGCCCTCCTCGAGTGGGCGCCGAGTTGCCCCGAGATCCGCGACTACACGGTCGGCATCGACCTGAACCTGGCCGACAACACCGGCGATGTCGCAGTTGTCGGGGAGTTCGATTCGGTCGAGGACTACAAGGCGTACGCCACCAACGAAGGCCATGTGAAGATCATCACCGAGATGATCGCTCCCAACGCCGCCTCACTCATGCGGGTCCAGACCGAGTTCTGATCCGTCTCCACTCGCCCCGGCGAACTGGCGGCACATACGGTCGGAGTCCGACGGTATCTGCCGCCAGTTGACCAGCTGAGGCATCGTGGACGGTCGTTCGGCTACCGTCCGGCGATGGATTTGGGGCTCGAAGGCAAGCGTGTACTCGTCACCGGCGCAAGCCGCGGGATCGGTATGGCGATCGCGTCGTCGTTCCTCGGCGAAGGGGCACGTGTCGCGATCTGCGCTCGTGGCGCCGACGGTTTGACCGCCACCGCCGCCGAGCTCTCTTCGCTCGGCGAGGTTCACCACCGTCCAGCCGATATCAGCGATCTCGTCGCAGTGGCCGACCTCGTCGACTGGGCGGAGGAGACACTCGGCGGCCTCGACATCGTCGTGTCGAATGTGAGTGCGATGGGGGGCGCCGACCTGGAGACGACGCTCGACGTCGACATCCTCGGTTCCCAGGCATTGATCCGAGCGGCGCTGGAGAAGATGGACGACCACACAGGGTCCAACGTCGTCTGCATCGGCTCGCGAGCAGCGTCGGTCGGCATCGCATGGATGCCCGCCTACGCAGCGGCAAAGGCGGCGACGGTGAGCCTGGTGAAGTCAACGGCGCTGCAAGTGGCTCGGCGAGGTATCCGGGTCAACTGTGTCTCACCCGGCGACATCCTCTTCGAAGGCGGCACCTGGGCGGACGTTCGGGACACGAACGAGAAGCTCTACAACAACATCCTTCGGGAGAACCCGTTCCGGCGGTTCGGTACGCCAGAGGAAATCGGCGACGTCGTCGCATTCGTCGCCAGCGAACGGGCCAGTTTCATGACCGGCGCGAATGTGCTCGTAGACGGCGGTGCCACCCCGAGCCTGCAGCTCTGAGAAAGCACGATGGGGTCTGTCCCCAGCGTGCTTTCTGACTGCTACCAGTCCCAGCCGAAGATGTTGTCGTAACACCCGGCGTCGAAGTGCTCGCCGTAGCCGGGGCCGTCACCGGACTTGTTGTTGCCGGCCTTCACCCAGACGTCGGTCGCGTCGATCGCGGAGAACACGTACTCATTGACGCCGTCACCGAATTCGATTTTCGTGTCGACACCGTCGACACGAATGACGATGTTCGAGATGTCCTTGTCGGACACCACCGTCACCAACTCGCAGGCACCGTCCAGGGTCACTTCAATCTGTGCGCTCTTTCCCTTGGCGTGGGCCGGAGGCTTTGCCGACACCGCACCGGCCGTGAGGATCGCGGTGATCACGCCGAGGACGAGACCGACAGCGGCGATCGTGGCGGGCAGGGTTGAGAGGCTCTTCGAGTTCGTCACGACGAGAGCTTCGACCGCCCGCTCCTGGCTATGAGAGAGAAATCGTCACTTGTGCGGATGGTCCTCCCGCCCCATCGATGGCGAGAAAGCACGATGGGGTCTGTCCCCAGCGTGCTTTCTAGGCCAGGGCTTCGAGGAGTTCGAGGGCGGCGTCGGAGATGACCGTGCCGGGTGGGTAGACGGCGGTTGCGCCCATCTCCAGCAGAGTGGGGATGTCGTCGGGCGGGATCACGCCACCGACCACGATCTTGATGTCCGCCCGGCCGAGACCAGCCAGCTCCTCACGCAGCTCGGGAACGAGCGTCAGGTGGCCCGCGGCCAGCGATGACGCGCCGACCACGTGGACGTCGGCTTCCACGGCCTGGCGGGCGACCTCACCGGGCGTCTGGAAGAGCGGACCGATGTCGACATCGAAGCCGAGATCGGCGAACGCCGTTGCGATCACCTTCTGTCCACGATCATGGCCGTCCTGACCCATCTTGGCGACGAGGATGCGCGGGCGTCGGCCCTGCGCTTCGGCGAAGGTCTCGACCGCGGCACGAACCGCGGTCACGGAGTCTGCGTCATTGCCCACTTCGGCCCGGTACACCCCTTCGATCGTGCGGATGGTGGCGACGTGACGACCGTAGACGGTTTCGAGCGCATCGCTGATCTCCCCCACCGTTGCGTGCGCCCGGCCGGCGTCGATCGCCAGCGCAAGCAGGTTGCCCGTGCCGTCGGCGGCGGCCGCGGTGAGGGCGGCCAGCGCAGCGTCACATGCAGCCTGGTCGCGGCCAGACCGCAGCTCCTCGAGCTTCGCCAGCTGGGCAGCTCGGACCTCGGCGTTGTCGATGCGCAGGACCTCGATCGGTTCCTCCTCATCCAGCCGGTACTTGTTGACACCGATGACCGCTTGCTGACCCGAGTCGATGCGGGCCTGGGTGCGGGCAGCCGCCTCCTCGATTCGCAGCTTCGGGATCCCGGCCTCGATCGCGGCGGCCATTCCGCCCAGCGATTCCACCTCTTCGATGTGCGCCCACGCCTTCTTGGCGAGCTCGTGGGTCAACCATTCCACGTGACGTGACCCGCCCCACGGGTCGACGGTCTTGGTGGTTCCGCTCTCCTGCTGGAGGAACAGCTGAGTGTTGCGGGCGATGCGCGCCGAGAAGTCGGTCGGCAGCGCCAGTGCCTCATCGAGCGCGTTCGTGTGCAGCGATTGGGTGTGTCCCTGCGTGGCGGCCATCGCCTCGACGCACGTGCGGGTGACATTGTTGTAGACGTCCTGTGCCGTCAGCGACCAACCGCTCGTCTGGGAATGGGTGCGCAGCGACAACGATTTCGCGTTCTGTGGACCGAACTCCTTCATCAGCTTCGCCCACAGCAAGCGAGCGGCCCGCAACTTGGCGATCTCCATGAAGAAGTTCATCCCGATGCCCCAGAAGAAGCTGAGACGCGGTGCGAAGGTGTCGACGCCGAGACCGGCCTCGATCCCGGCACGCACGTACTCGACACCGTCGGCCAGGGTGTAGGCGAGCTCCAGATCAGCCGTCGCCCCGGCTTCCTGCATGTGGTAGCCGGAGATCGAGATCGAATTGAACTTCGGCATCTCCTGGCTGGTGAACGCGAAGATGTCACTGATGATCCGCATGCTCGGTGCCGGCGGATAGATGTAGGTGTTGCGCACCATGAACTCTTTGAGGATGTCGTTCTGGATGGTGCCCGCGAGCTGCTCGGGCTTCACGCCCTGTTCCTCGGCCGCCACGACATAGAGCGCCAGGATCGGCAACACCGCACCATTCATGGTCATCGAGACGCTCATCTGATCGAGCGGAATCCCGTCGAACAGCTGGCGCATGTCGAGGATCGAGTCGATCGCCACACCAGCCATGCCGACGTCACCGCCGACGCGGGGATTGTCGGAGTCGTACCCGCGGTGCGTGGCGAGGTCGAACGCGATGGACAGCCCCTTCTGTCCCGCCGCCAGGTTGCGGCGGTAGAAGGCGTTGGACTCCTCAGCCGTTGAGAACCCCGCGTATTGACGAATCGTCCACGGCTGGTTGACGTACATCGTGGGGTAGGGCCCACGGAGGAACGGGGCGATCCCCGGGTACGTCTCGAGGAAGTCGAGATCCGCGATGTCGCCATCGGTGACCACCGGCGGAATGTCGATCCCCTCCGGCGTCGACCAGACGAGCTCCGCCGCGCCCTCGGTCCCGGGGTCGATGGATTGCTCACCGGCCAGAGTGACCGTACTGAAGTCGGGGATGGAGCTCATGAGGCCTCAGATCACCAGGGTCGTGCCGCCGTCGACCTTCAAGATCGTGCCGGACATGTACGTGTTCGTCACGCAGGCCATCACCGCCTGCGCGCAGTCTTCCGGGGTGGCTGAGCGACGCGCCGGTACGATGGCGCCGAGCTGGGCATGAGTCTCATCCCAGTCAGCGGTCCAGGGCGTGGCCACCAGACCAGGAGCGACGGCGTTCACGCGGACAGGCCTCTGGAACTTGGCCATGTCCTCGGTGAGACTGTTGAGCGCGGCCTTGGCCATCCCGTACGCCAACGACGACCCCACGGGCCGGAGCCCGGCGATCGATGTGACGTTGACGATGCATCCCTCCGCCTCTTTGAGATGGGGCATGGCGGCCTTGCTCATCCACCAGGTGCCGTAGACATTGACCTCGATTGTCTTGAAGAGGACGTCGTTCGTCATCAGGTCGAGGTCGGCGTGATCCAGTCTGACGGTCCAGCCGGCGTTGTTCACCAACACGTCGAGCCGACCGAAACGCTCGATGGCCCCCGCAACGAGCGCCTCGCAGTCATCCTCGTTGGAGATGTCCCCCTGGATGTAGTGAGACTCGGTGGACAGCGCGTCGGCAACGGCCTGACCGGCCTCGACCGAACTCGAGGAGTTCACGAGCACCCTGGCGCCGGCATCCGCGAGCGCATGGGCGCTCGCCTCGCCGATTCCGCTCGACGACCCCGTGACGAGGGCGACCTTGCCGGCCAGTGCTCCATCTTGTGATCCCATGGTGTGTCCCCTTGTACGTCGTTGTCGTGGTTCGGTCAGATCCCGAGCGTGGTGTGGAGGCGCTCGAGCATGTCGAGAACATCGATCCCGACGTGCCAGAACTCGTCGACGCCCGCTGCAGTGAGTTCATCACGTAAGTCGCCGGGATGACCCGCAAGCGCGACGAGCGCCGCTCCGGCTTCCTTGAGTGCCGTGGCGGTGGCGGCGGCGCGCTCGGCGTAGACCGCATCGGACGAACAGATCACGGCGACAGCGTGGCCCGACTCGACGAACCGGGCTTCGGCTTCCAGCGGCGAGCGTGCCCCGTCGGTGTCTCCGCCGACGGCGGCGACACCACCCACCGAAACCAGGTTGGTGACCCATGTGGAGCGCGCCGTGTGGTCGGCCAACGCCCCCAACCCCGCAAGGAAGACCGACGGCCGGTCATCGGCGCGGTCGGCCGCGTCACGAAGGGATTCGAACGGGGCGGCCAGTCGCCGAACCGGCCAGCCCGTTCCTGAGTCTGCGTCTGTGCCGGCACCGAGCCCATCATCGAGGTCGGGGAACTCCGACACACCGGTGACGGGTTCGGCACGGGTGGCGAGTAGAGCGAGACGCTCACTCCACGACTCGTCGATCGCGGCTCGAATCGATCCATCGGCCAGGCCGGTGGCCATGCCGCCCGCGGACTCGACCCGCTGGAACTCGGACCACCCCGCCGCAGCCAACCGATGCGTCAGAGACTCGACGAACCACGAGCCACCGGCGGGGTCGGCGAGACGGGCGATCTGGGACTCCTCGAGCAACAGGAGTTGGACGTTGCGAGCGGCACGGCGGGCGAGATCGTCGACGTCGCCCACCGCCGAGGAGTGCGGGAGGACGGTGACGGCGTCGGCACCGCCGACCACCGCCGCGAGCGTGGCCGAAGTGCTGCGCAACATGTTGACCCACGGGTCGCGTCGGCTGATCATGGACCGGGGAGTGACGGCTTGGATCCCCACCAGCGAGTCGGACGCCTCGGCGCCCGATGCCTCGAGTACGCGTGCCCAGGCGAGCCGGAACGCACGCAACGATGCGATCGTGGCGAACTGGTCGGCTGATGCGCTCAGGCGAAAGCCGATCGTCGATGCGGCTTGGGTCACCGTGAGTCCGGCGGCCTCGAGTACCCGGAGATACTCGACGCCGGTGGCCAGTGCCCAGCCGAGTTCCTGAGCCGGCGTGGCCCCCGACTCGGCATAGCGGACACCGTCGACGGTGAGGATCCGGGAGTTGGGGAATCGCGGCGCCAGATCGGCGGCCAGAGCCGCCGACGCGGCGGAGTCGCCGAGGGTGCCGGCACGGACCGACGCGCCCAACGGATCGAGTCCGAGCCAGCTACACGTTGCCTCGCTGTCGCCTCGCTCGACGATGAGTCCGGCGAGCGAGCGGGCGAGGTCGAGGTCACCGTGGGGAGCCAGCGCGACGGCCGCCATGTCGAGGAGGACTCCCGCGAGCGCGCCGAGGAGATCATTGGCTTCGGCGCCCTCGGCCACGACCTCGACGGACGTCGCGCCCCGCTCGAGATCGGTGATGATGGCGCGGTTGGTGACCGCGGGATCGGTGAGGACATGCTGCTGGCGCACGTCCCAGCCATGCTCGATTCGTTCGGGGTCGGGCACCACCCCAACGCCCGATCCTGCGGCATCGTCGGACGTGTAGAGCGGCTGGATGTCGAGTCCATCAGCCGTCGTCGAGACCAGCACCTGGTCAAACGACTTGCCTCGGAGCACCTTCGCGACCGCGGCCTCCCATGCTGCTCGTTCGGCCGGTTCGAACTCCCCAGCCAGCCCCATCAGGTCATCAGCCATGCAGAGACCCTAGAGCGATTCGATTTTTGACCCACATCCGGGCCAAGGCGCACACAACCGTTCGGCGAAAAAGTGACACTCCCGGAGGTGAGCGCCTCCGGGAGTGTCGAGCACAGAACGCACCTCGCTGGACAGGAAAGGGTCGGAGCGTTCTCCTGTCCCTTCGGCGTGCCAACTGATGGATTTGAGCGATCGAGGACGAAATACCCGTGGCCCCGTGAGGCCCGTCGGGTCAGATGTTGCGGTTGGTACCGGCCCAATACTCGTCGTGAAGAAGCCGCTTGTAGAGCTTCCCGGTCGGGTGACGGGGCAATTCGGGCCGGAAGTCCACCGTTCGGGGGCATTTCACGTCGGCGAGGTGTTCGCGGCAATAGGCGATCAGTTCGCGCGACATCTGGGCTGCCGCATCATCGTCGGTGGGCATGGCCACCGGCTGCACGATCGCCTTCACCTCTTCGCCGAAGTCCTCATTCGGAACGCCGATCACGGCGACATCCGTGACGGCTTCGTGCATCGTGAGGATGTCCTCGGTCTCCTGCGGGTAGATGTTCACCCCGCCGGAGATGATCATGTACGCCTTGCGGTCGGTGAGGTAGAGGAATCCATCCTCGTCGACCTTGCCGACGTCGCCGAGGGTCGACCACCCCTTGCCATGGCGGGAGTCGGCGGTCTTCTCATCATCGCCGTGGTACTCGAATTCCCCGCCACCCTCGAAGTAGATCGTGCCCTCTTCGCCCACACTGAGCTCGGTGCCGTCGTCGTCGCAGATGTGGAGGATTCCCGTCACCGGGAACCCGACGGTGCCCGGATGGGCCAGCCACTGCTCGCTGTTGCAGTAGACGAATCCGTTGCCCTCGGTGCCGGCGTAGTACTCGTGCAGTACAGGACCCCACCACTCGATCATGCGGCGCTTCACGTCGACCGGACACGGCGCCGCCGCGTGAATGACGGCACCCAGCGACGAGACGTCGTGGCGCATTCGCGCATCCTCAGGCAGTTTCAGCATGCGGACGAACATCGTGGGGACGACCTGGGAGATCGTGACCCCGTGTTTGTCGATGAGCGCGAGGTACTCCTCCGCGTCGAAACGTTCCATCACGACGGTAGTGCCGCCAAGGCCGAGGACGCCCATGTTGAAGCGCAGCGGAGCCGAGTGGTACAGCGGCGCGGGCGACAGGTACACGCTGTCCTCGTTGACACCGAAGAGACCCTGCAGCAGGGCACCGACCTGGGGCGATCCCTCACCCAATGGGGTCTGCTCACGAATTTGCAGCACGCCTTTCGGGCGCCCGGTCGTGCCGGAGCTGTAGAGCATGTCGTAGCCGGCCACGCGGTCCGGAAGCGGGTCCGCGGACGCGTTGGCGATGGCGTCCTCGTAGGAGTCGTAGCCATCGATGGTCGAATCGATCATCAGACGGAGCGCCACGTCCGGCATCTGCGTCAGGAGTTCCTCGGCCTGATCCGACTTGTGCGGCGAGGTGATGAACGCCTGCGAGCCGCTGTTGTTCAGGATGTACGCCATCTCTTCGGTGGTGAGTCGGCTGCTGATCGCGGTGTAGATCAGACCCGCGTAGTGCGCGCCCCAGAGCATGGCGAGATAGTGCGGGTGGTTCTCCAGGCACATGGCGACATGGTCACCCGGCCGCAGTCCGGCATCGTGGAAGACACGGCTCAGACGGTTGGCTTCATCGTCGAGTTCGGCGAACGTCATGATCTCGCCGGTCCCCGCCATGATCACGGCGGGGTGGTCCGGCTTCGTCGCTACATACGCACCTGGGTACACGAGGTCTCCTCTGGAAAGTGCTCTGAATCTAGCCTCGGCTTCTTCGACGGTGAAGTTGGCGACGCGTAGCCTGTGACCATGAGGCTCGGGGTATCGCTCACGTCACGTATCGACATCGGGAACCCCGCGAGGGCGGCCCGTTGGGTGATCGAACGAGCGCGCGCCGCAAACGACTCGGTGCTCGACTCACTCTCGCTCGGCGACCAGCATGCGGCCGGCTCGCCCTACTTCCAGAACACCCCCATGCTGGGGCGGCTGATGGCCGAGTGGGACATGAGCCGACCCATCGGCTGCCTCTTCCTCCTCCCGTTGTGGCCCCCTGTGCTGGTTGCCGAACAGGTGGGGACACTCGCCTCCATCGCCGGCCGCCGGTTCATCGTCCAGACCGGCATCGGCCGCGGCAAACGACAGTTCGCGGCGATGGGATCGGACCTGACCACCCGCGGAGACGACCTCGAAGAAGCGATCCGCGTCATCAAAGCGCTCCTTGGTGGCGAGACCGTGTCCAGTGAACGGTTCGGAATCATGGATGCCGTGGTGTCGCCCGCACCTCCGCACGGCGTCGAATGGTGGCTGGGATCGGGTGCACCCACAACCCTCGACCGCGCCGCCCGCGAAGGCGATGCGTGGTACGTCGGGCCCGGGCACTCCCCGGAGTCGCTCGTCCCCCGGCTGGAGATTTACCGCGAGGCCTGCCGGCGGCATGGGCGCGCCCCCCAGATCGCCATGCGCCAGGACGTCATCATCCTCCGCGATGGCGACCGGGCGCGTTCACGCGGCGACGAGCTCGTGGCCGCCGGCTACCGCGGGATGAGCCGGGACACCGTCGTGTGTGGCGGTGTCGACGAGGTCGCCGAGCGTCTCAGCGCCTACGCGGAGGTCGGTGTCGACGAGATCGTGATCCGATGCATGAACGTCGACCAGCGCGAGGCACTGGAGACCCTCGAGTGTGCGGGCGACGTGCGCGAAGCACTCCGATCGGCATAGGCGTCAGAGTTCGAGCCGGCGATACACGTTGATCCCCGACCCACCCAGCCCGAGCAGCTCACAGGGTGCTCGGTCGAACTCGACGTAGCCGGCCTTCTCAGCCACTCGTCCACTCGCGGTGTTGGCCGCGTCATGCATGATGGTCACCGCGTCGATGTCGTCGAGGTCGCGGCAGGTGGCCGTCAGGAGCCTGGCCACCTCCGTGGCCAAGCCTTCGCCGGCCCGGTCGGAGCGGATCCAGTAGCCGATCTCGATCGCACCGGGCCCGACCCGACGCATCAGACCGCAGCCACCGATCACGTCACCGATCACGGGATCCCTCACCGTGTAGTTGTAGGTCGTTCCGTCGTCCCAACCGGCCAGGCTCTCCGCGACGAATTCGGCGAAGTCCTCCGGCTGCGTCGGATGGCTGACCGCCCACTCCATGAACTGCTCGAGCTCCGGCAGGCTGACGCTCACGGCAGCCGCGATGTCAGCGCGACAGCTCTCGGACACGGCCGACAGCCGAATCCGTTCTCCCGCCAGCTCGGCCGGTGGGTGTGCGCTCACGCGGGCACGATCTCGACCGGTATCGCGTTCAGCGCGGCTGTGCCGGAGAGCGGGTCGATGAGATTCGGGTCAGTGAGGATGTTGCTGTTCACCCCGGCATGGCGGCGAGCGACGCCCATTTTCGCCCCGGCCAGGTCGTGACCCCAGCCGTGCGGAAGACTCACCACACCCGCCATCACCGACTCGGTGACCTCCACCGGTGCGACGACCTGGCCGACCCGGGAACGGACGACGGCGTCGACGCCATCGGTGATGCCCAGTTCGGCCGCATCGGACGGGTTGACCTGCAGGGTGCAGCGAGCCTTGCCCTTCACGAGCACTTCCAGATTGTGCATCCATGAGTTGTTCGACCGGAGGTGACGGCGGCCGACCAGGCGCAACCTGCCGTCCATCGCCCACTCCGTGGCGCGCGCGTCGAGCCGGGCGAGCTCCTCGATGAACGGTCCGGCGAAGAGGTCGATTCGATCCTCGACCGTGTTGAGGATGGCCGGGACTCGGGGCACGAGTGCTCCGAGATCGATGCCGTGGGGGTTCTCGCGCAGCTTCTCCACCGAGAGGCCGTCGGGGTTGGCCCCGAACTGATCGCCGTAGGGCCCGGTGCGCAGCATGGCATCGACGACGCGGACCGATCCCGAGCCGTCGGCGAGTTGGTCGATCAGATCCTCGACGCGGCGATCAGCCGTGGGCGAGCCATCCACGGCGACCTCGGCGCCGAGCAACTCGCGCAACATCTGGTCATGCACGAGCGCCGGATCGGCATCGGCGCCCATCCCCAGCGCGATGATCGTGAGCTTGGCGTAGATGTCCTCCTCGGTCATCGCGTCCGAGGCGAACACCGGATCGGAGTAGTTCGAGATGTTGCGAATCGACAGGCCGTAGAAGGAGATGTCGTAGTGGCTCTTCTCGAGGGCGCTCGGTGGCGGCAGGATGACGTCGGCGTGACGGGTGGTCTCGTTGAGATAGATGTCGACAGACACCATCGCGTCGAGCGATGCGAACGCTTCATCCATGCGATCGCCATCAGGACAGCTCAGGACCGGGTTACCGGCACAGGTGAACATCATCCTGAGTCGGCCCTCGCCGGGCTCGAGCATCTCGTCGGGCATGTCTGCGGCCGGGAGCTCACCCTGCACCTCAGGACGGCCCCTGACGCGGCTGGCCCAACGGCCGACTCGGTACTGACGGCCGGGACGGGGTGGACGCACCCGCTCAGTCGCGGCCCGCGGGAACATCATCCCGCCGGGTTCGTCGAGGTTGCCGGTGAGAATGGCGACCACGTCGAGGAGCCATGTCGTCAGCGTGCCGAACTCGACGGTGGTGGTGCCGATACGTCCGTAGACGGCGGCCGAATCCGCCGCTGCGATCTCGTCCGCGAGCGCACGGATCTGGTCGGCTTCGATTCCGGTGACCTCAGCCGCCCACTCCGGCGAGAAGTGCTCGACGGCGTCGGCCAAGGTCTCGCTGCCATCGACCTGAGCAGCCACCCGTCCCATGGAGACCTGGTCGGTGCCGATCAGGTGGTGAACCACGGCGGCGAGGAGCGCCGCGTCGGTGCCGGGCCGGATCGGGAGATACAGGTCGGCCGCGTCGGCCGTTCGAGTCCGCCTCGGGTCGATCACGATCACCCGGCCGCCACGCTCGCGGACGGCATCGATGCGATCCGGGAACCCGGGAGCTGTGCAGATGCTGCCGTTCGAAGCGAACGGATTCGCCCCGAGCAGGACGAAGAGATCGGTGCGATCCATGTCGGGCACCGGCATCGACGCGCCCGAGCCGTAGAGGTAGCCGGACGCCACATGACGCGGCATCTGATCCACGGTGCTCGCCGAGAACCGACTTCGAGAACCGAGCGCCTTCAGGAATCCGCGGGTGTGGGTTGATGCGCCGAGAATGTGAACGTTCGGATTGCCGAGAAACACACCGACCGACTCGACCCCGTGCTGCTCGCGAACGGCAGCGAGCTTCTCGTCGACGACCCGGAACGCTTCGTCCCAGTCCACCTCCTCGAAGACCGGGGCACCGTCATCGTCGAACCCACGCCGGACCAGGGGCTTCCGCAGTCGGTCCGGGTCCTCGTGCAGTTGCTTGAGTGTCGATCCCTTCGGGCAGATGAAGCCCGACGAGAACACATCGTCCCGATCGCCTCGGATGCGCTTGACGGCGCCATCACGGATCTCGATCTGCAGCCCACACGTGGCCTCACACAGTGGGCACGTACGGAAAACGGTTCGATCGGTGGTGCTCGGCTCGGTCATCCCCCCCATCGTGTCAGGTCCTCGGGTTCGATACGAACGCACCTTCACCGGTCGACCGGTCAGCCGATGGAGATTCCTGACAAACGCAGCGCGGTCGATTCTGGGTCTGATTCTCGGTGCCGCCTGGCTCCTCGTCTCCTACACGGCGTTCATGTTCTCGGCCGTCTACTGGGCGTGCCCAGACGCACTCACGTTCGGAGTCAACACCGGAGGCCGCTGCAGCAACCTCAGAGTCCTCGTCATGATCGCCGACGGGCTGCCCGTGTTCCTCGCAGGATCGATTCGAATCGTCCGATTCAGCCGATCGACCGACTGAAGCCGACGCTCAGACGCCCCACTTGCCGACCATGGCGGCCACGGTGAGGACCATGAGAATGATGTCGAGCGTCCCTCCCATGGCGATCTTCTTCTCCAGCTGCGCGGCCGAACTCGTGTCGCCGGCATCGTAGGCAGCGGCCGCCTTGCGAGCAGTGGGCGCGAAGAACGCCATTCCCATGGAGGCACCCACGATGATCATGACGAAACCGATCGAGATGAACGTGTCGGAGAACGAGTAGGGGGTGTCGTTCACAACTGTCAGCAACAAGATGCCGGTGACGAGACTCACCATGCTGGCGGGCATGTACACGACCCGGGCCAGCTGGGCCACCGTGTTGTGCCAGAACGATGCAACGGCTGCATCCCGCTTGTGGATCCCGGGGTTGATCGCCACCTGCACCATGTTCGTGCCGAACCAGGTCGCCGCAGCGAGGATGTGGATAATCAGGAGAGTGTCACGCATGAGGTGGACCGTGGTCGCGTCACCTATCGTCGGTGCATGAGCGAACGAGAAGTGGTGATCGTCGACGCCGTGCGTAGCCCCGTCGGGCGCCGCAACGGCGAACTGTCCACCGGTCATGCCATCAATGTCCTCGGCGACGTGCAAAAGGCGCTGTTCGACCGCACCGGAATGGACCCGGCCGAAGTCGGTCAGGTCGTCGGCGGTTGTGTCGACCAGGTCGGCATGCAGACCATGAACGTGGCTCGCAACGCATGGCTGGCCGCCGGCCTCCCGCTCGAGGTGGCAGCCACCACGGTCGATGCCCAGTGTGGCTCGTCACAACAAGCCACGAATCTCGCCTTCTCGCTCGTGAAGTCGGGCGTCGTCGATGCCGCCGTCGGGTGCGGCATCGAGCTGATGAGTCGGGTGCCGATGTTCGCCACCACCGCCAACAAAGACTTCGGTCGTCCAGTCAACAAGCGATACTGGGAGAACTACGAGTTCACGACCCAGTTCGAAGGTGCCGAGCGCATCGCCGAGCAATGGGACATCACCCGTGACGATGCCGATGCCTATGGGCTGCGCAGCCAGGAACTGGCCGCCAAGGCATGGTCCGAGGACGCCTTCGCCACCCAGATCGTGCCGATCACCGTTCCGGTCCTCGACGAGGACGGCAAGGAGACCGGCGAGACGATCACCGCCACCCGCGACGGCGGCCTCCGTGACACGACCGCCGAAGCCCTGGCCGGCCTCAAGCCGGTGGCTCGCGAGGACGGCGTCCACACCGCAGGCTCATCGAGTCAGATCTCCGATGGTGCCGGTGCCGTCCTCATGATGACGGCCGACAAGGCCGCCGCACTCGGGCTGACGCCGTTGGCGAGGATCGTCGACGTGTGCCTCGTCGGCACCGACCCGGTGCTCATGCTCACCGGCCCGATGGATGCGACGAAGAAGCTACTCGCCGACAACGACCTGTCGATCGACGACATCGACGTCTTCGAGATCAATGAGGCCTTCGCCTCGGTCGTTCTCGCCTGGGAGAAGGAGGTCGGCGCTGATCGATCCAAGGTGAATCCCAACGGCGGGGCCATCGCACTCGGTCATCCTCTCGGGGGCACCGGTGCGATCCTCACCACGAAGGCGGTACACGAACTGCACCGTGGCGACGGCGAATACGCCATCGTGTCGATGTGTTGTGGAGGCGGTCTCGGGACCGGAACGCTGATCCAGAAGCTCTGAACCTGCGTCAGCCGGCCGTCAGGCCACCGATGGGGGCGAGTTCGATCCAGGTCTGACCCGGCGTGAGCGCCACCGGTACGCCATCCGCCGTGGTCCATGTGGCGACACTGTGGATCGACGGCTTCGTCCAGGTGACCTCGATCATGTGGCCGCTGATGAACGCGTAGCCCTGACCGCTTCCGACGAACTGCTCCTCGTACACACGCGTGCCGGCCACGTCGACGCTGCCCGTCCAGACCTGCTCGACCTCGGCCACGAGCACGTTCGCCGCCAGCACGGGGTTGCCCGCGGCGTCGACGTGTTCGGTGCCGCCCTGCGAACGTCGCCAGCCCCGGGCCGTACGGTCCCAGACCCATGAGCTCACGACCGACGGATACTCGACGTCAGCATGATCGACCGGGATCGCCGAGTTCGGCAGGCCGACCTCGGCGTTCTGGAACTCGAAGTGCGCCGGTGGGGTGCCGCCGTCGCCGTTCGCATCCGCGATGCCCCAGAGCACCGCAGGATCGGCCATCAGGTCGTAGGTGCCGGGTCGATCGTCGGCCCGGTAGAACTCGGTTCGGGTGCCAGCACCCAGGTCGACGAAGTTCTGGCGACGGATGATCGCTCCCTGAACCCGGTTGGCGCCCGACCAGACGAAGATCGGTTCGTTGAATGATCCGAGGATTCCGATGTCGCTCGACCGTCCGGACCGAATCGGCCCGATCTCCGCGGGGGTGTTGGAGTGGAAGACCACGGCGAGACGGGTGAAGCCGCCCTCGATCTGCTCGACGAAAACCATGTCGGCGAGGGCCAGAGCCTCCTGGGGCCGACCCTTGTCGGTGTTGTCGATCTTGACGACCATCGCCGGCCGATCGGCGACGGCGGGATCGATGGGAAGGCCGGTGAGCGGGCTGATCCCCGGCGCAGGAGAGTCGGGAGGCAGCGCCACCGGCGCGACGACCATGCGATCTGGGTCGATCTGGCCGAGGATGCCGCGGTACGCGGGCTCACCCGAGATCACGGTCGTCGAGCCGAGACCGGAGACCGGTTCGACCGCGACGGTCGGTGCGGGACCACGGGTGGTCGGCGGGCCGGCCGGCAGCTCCGGTGCGACCGAGGTGGCCGTTTCGGTCCCACCATCGTCCGTTGACTCGGCTTCGGAATCGGCTTCGGAATCGGCTTCGTCGTCGGCGAAGTCGTCGATTTCAATCGCCTCGTCATCGCCGCCACCACAGGCGGTGGCGAACAACGAGAGCACGGCGAGGAGGACCACAAAACGGCGTGTCATACGGCTGGCAATGTTACGACCTGATTACGAGAATCCGACCGCAGAGACCGAGAACCTGACCCAATCGACCACCCCGACTCGACGCGACGGACACGACGAAGACGACCCTGCGGGGTCAACAACGTCCCAAGGCACAACAGGAAACGGTTCAGCCCCTGGCGATTTCGGCGAGCAGTACGGCCGTCGTCGCCAGTGCGCGGTCGACCTCCGCCAATCCTGCCTCGGTCGGCTCGGGGTCGAAGACGAGCCCCCACGACACATGACAGGTGGGGCCGTCGTCACGGATCACGAAAGTGCCCTGGAAGAACCCGAGATCGGGGTGCGAGGCCGCATCCTCGGCACACAGCCGCCACGGGAGCTCGACCGCAAGCAGCGTCGCCCCCGACGCTTCCACCGCATCGAGGATCCGGGGCCACACGGCCGCGCGAGGCTGCGTGACGTGTTGTTCGACCGATCGCGATTGATGTTTCTTGCGTGGTGCGGGCACGACGTCAGGACATCACGTTGACGATGTCGTCCACCAACTCGGGCCGCGCGATCACGAGACCCGGAGACCACGGGTCGGACTTGTTGAACTCCAGATCGGCGCCATCGGTTCGGCAACAGACCAGACCCGCGGCTCGGGCTACTGCCACCGGCGCACACGAGTCCCACTCGTAGAGCCCACCACCGTGCACATAGGCATCGACATCGCCGCGCACCACTGCCATGGCCTTCACCCCAGCTGACCCGACTGCCATGACCTCCGCGTTCAGCGCCTGCTGGAGCAGACGACCGTCGTAGTGACTCCGTGAGCGCGACACCACGATCCGAGGTCGGCTGCCGATGCTCGACATGATGGGAGTCGGCTTCGGTTCAGTCGCCCAGGTCGTCTCCCAGCCCGGTACGGCAACCGCCCCGGCCGTCGGCACGCCATCGACCACGAGCGCGATGTGAACCGCCCAGTGCGGCGAGTACCCGAAATCGCTCGACCCATCGAGGGGATCGACGATCCAGACCCGGGACTCGTTCACCCGAGAGCGATCGTCACGGCCCTCTTCTGAAAGCACCGCGTCGTCGGGCCGAGCAGCGCGGAGACAGTCGACGATGTGGTGGTGGGCCATGGCGTCGCCCTCGTACTCGAGGCCACCCCAGCCTCGCTGGTGCGATGGCGTGTTGTGGAGGAGATCGACGAGCTTTTGACCGGTCGACTGCGCGATCTCGGCCGCCAGCTGGTGATCGTCGAGATCAGTCACGTCGGAAGCGGTTGGACTCCACCATCTGGCACACCGCCTGCCAGCAAGGTCTCGGTGCGAAGACCCACGGTCTCATACCGGAGGCGCCTCCGGTGACGACCGCCGTGCGGCCGGTGAATTCCTGCATCAACCGAGTGTGTCAGGTTGCCGCTCGTGCAGCGAGACGGCGTAGTCGCCGCGTGCATACGGCGCGCGGTCCCACGTCGACCATCGATCGGCGAGCGAGAGCCCAGACGCTGCGGCAAGCATGTCGTACTCGGCGAGCGACAGCGTCTCGTCACCGAGCTCGAACCCGGAGACGAGGAGGCCGCCGGGCCGGAGATGACGAGCGAGATTGCTGAGTACCCGACCCTCGGTGCCGGGGGCGACGAAGATCATCACATTGCCGGGCAAGGCGATGAGATCGAACTCGACCCCGAGATCGACATCGACGAGATCGCCCAGGACCCAGCGCACCGCGGGGTCCTTCTCGCGAGCGGTGTCGAGCATGCCGGGGTCGAGGTCGGCACCCACGACCGCGAACCCGCGACGGTCCAGTTCGATCGCCACACGGCCCGTCCCGCAGCCGGCATCGAGCACTGAGGCACCAGGCTGGTCGACGAGCAGCGACGAGATGAGGTCTGCCTCGCCATGGATCGACTGGCCGGCTTGCGCCAGCGCGTTCCAACGGGCGTCGTAGTCGTCGCCGCGTTGGACGTCATTTCGTTCGTTCCAGCGGCTCATTCGCCGATCTCCTTCAACCCATCGAGGTCGACGATGGTGACCCGACCTCGTCCGGTCAGCACACATCCCGATTCGCGCAGCGTACGCAGGGAACGGGCGGTGGCCTCCCGAGTGGCTCCGATCCAGCCGGCGAGGTCCTCCTGCGTCAGGTCGAGTTGGATCTGCGTCGCCGTCGGATGATGGTGCCGGTGCCGCTCGCTGAGTTCGACGAGTCGATGCACCAGCCGCGCCGTGGTGTCGTAGCTGTTTCGCAGGGTGGTCCGAACAACGGCAGCACGAAGTTGGCGACTGAAGGCCTGGAGCATCGCGATGCTCAGGTTCGGATCAGTGGACACGATCTCGAGGAACGTGCCTGCGTCGACGCGAGCGAGTTCGACATCGGTGAGCGCAGTGGCCGTTCCCGATCGCGGCCCGCCGTCGATGGCTCCGAACTCGCCGAAGATCTCGCCGGCCTCCTTCACCGCGATGACGAGTCGGCCCCCGGTCGGCGTGGAGACGTCGATCCGGATCCTGCCCGAGACAACGGCGTACACGCTCGTCGATTGCTCTCCTTCACTGAACAGCATCGACCCCTCGGGGCGGATGAGGTGAGCGCCCACTTCCACGATGCGAACGTGGGCACTGTTGACCATCAGCGCGTGCGGATGCGATACACGCACCGATCGTCGCCGGAGAGCAGGTGTTGGGTCCGTTCGACCTCGGCACCGGGCCCCACGACGGAGCGAAAGAGTTCGAGTTCGTTCGCGCACAGACCCTGGCAGGTCGTGGCGGCGGCACAAACCGGGCAATGGTGCTCGACGAGCAGGACCGCGTCGCCGTCGTCGACCACCTCGGCCATGTAGCCCTGCCGAGTTCGGGCCGCGGCGAGAACGTCGACACGGGTTGCCGTGTCGGCGCCGTCCGGTATCTCGGCCTCTACCGCGGCGAGCTGGGTTCGGTCGCGCTCCAGGAGGACTTGTTCGAGTGCGTCGTCACCGAGTGCCGCTTTCATCGCGTCGAGAAGTTCGACCGTGAGGTCGCGATGCCGATCCGGGAAGAGGTCGATGGCGATCGGCGTGAGCGCCCATCCCAACGGTGGGCGACCCCGAAGACCGGTGGAGACCGGTTCGGCGGCCACGAGACCCTTGGCCTCGAGTTCGGCCAGCGGCGGGCGTACGGCCTGGGTGGTGACGTCGAGCGCGTCGGCCAGGTCGCCTGTCGTGCATGCACCGACCCGCTTCAGGTGATCGACGATGCGACGTTGTGCGGGGCCGAGCGGCGAGTCCGTCATGAACCCAGAGTAGCAAGATTTCCCAAGAAAGTCCTTGCTCTATTTGGATGATCATGGCTAAATAACACAAGAGTCACATAGTGAAATAACGACAAGGAGTCCACCATGAACGTCGAGCACGTCAACGTCACCGTCGCCGACTGTCGAGCAACTGCCGAACTCCTGATGACCATCTTCGATTGGCACATCCGTTGGGAGGGCGACTCCCTACTCGGCGGCCGGACCGTCCATGTCGGCACCGACGACACCTACGTCGCGCTCTACACGCCGCCAGGCACGCCGGAGGCCGCAGCGAACACCGACCGCCTGAACGGCCTCCAACACATCGGCGTGCTGGTCGAGGACCTCGATGCAGTCGAGGAACGGGTTCGCGCCGCCGGCATCGAGCCGTACAGCCAGATGACCTACGACCCGGGGAGTCGCTTCTACTTCAATGACCGCGACGGCGTGGAGTACGAGGTCGTCAGCTACACGTGGGACGGCGTCTACGTCTAGGCACTAGCCCTTCACGAGCTCGGCGATCTGACGGAGCTCTGGGATCGACCGGGGCCGCACGTTGAGCATCGTGACCGCGCTCTCCTCCCAAGCCTGCAGACGGTCCTTGATCCGATCGATCGAGCCGACCAGCGAAAGCTCATCGGCGAACTCGATCGGCACCGCGGCGACCGCTTCATCGCGCCGGCCGTCGAGAAACAGGTCCTGGATTCGGTTGGCCTCGGCCTCGAACCCCATCCTCGACATCAGCGCCGTGTGGTAGTTCTGGCCCTTCGCTCCCATCCCCCCGATGTAGAGCGCCAGATTCGCCCGAACCTTCTCCAGCGCGGCCGGCACGTCGTCGGTGACCTGGATGCTCACGTTCACCGAGATCTCGAAACCGGGCGGCCGGTCCTTGATCTGATCGTGATACACCTCGGCACGCCAGGGCGAGTAGTAGAGCGGAAACCAACCGTCGGCGATCTCGACCGTCTGGGCGACATTCTTCGGACCCTCCGCACCGATCCAGATCGGAATCTCGCGCCTCGGGTGGGTCATGATCTTCAGCGGCTTCCCGAGCCCCTCGGCCCCGTCGCCCCGGAATGGCAACTGGTAGTGATCACCCTCGAACTCCAGCGGGCCCTCGCGACGAAACGCCCGGCGCAGGATCTCGACGTACTCGCGGGTCCTCGCCAGCGGTTTGCGCGACGGCATGCCGTACCAACCTTCGACGACCTGGGGGCCGGAGACCCCGAGTCCGAGGATCAGGCGGCCATTCGAGATCTCATCGAGGGTCACCGCGTGCATCGCGGTCGCCGCCGGCGTTCGCGCCGAGAGCTGCACGACCCCCGTGCCGAGCTTGATGCGCTCGGTGTGTGCCGCGAGAAGCGCCAGAGGGGTGAACGCATCGCTGCCCCAGGACTCGGCGGAGAACACTGCGTCGAACCCCGCGTCCTCCGCTGCCTTCGTGATCTCCACGAAGTCCTTCGGCATCGACCGACCCCAATAGCCCCAGATCAACCCAAGCTGCATGAGCGCGAAGGTAGCGGCATCCGCGCCTCGATTCTGCGGGGGCCGACCGGGCCATCTACGGTCGACTCCATGACCGAGCGCCTCAGCCAGCTCAGCCGATCCGTCGCCGACCGTGTGGTGTTCATCACCGGCGCCGCCTCCGGGATGGGCCGCGCCGAAGCACGACTCTTCGCCGACGAGGGGGCCAAGGTCGCGGTGACCGACCTCGGTGCCGATCGGGTCGAGGCCGTCGTCGACGAGATCCGGGCGGCCGGCGGCACGGCGTCTGGCTGGGTGCTCGATGTCACCGACCACGCCCGAATCCATGCCGTACTCGACGAGGTCCGCGCCGAACTCGGCCCGGTCGACATCATCGTCAACAACGCTGGTGCGTCGTTCGGGTCAGCACCCGACGATCCCGACTTCGACGATGTCTGGCACGCGGCGTTCGACGTCTTGTTGACACCCCACCAGCGAATCGTCCGTGCGTGTCTCGGCGATCTCCGAGCAAGCGACTGCGCCCGCGTCATCAACGTCGCCTCCACCGAGGGGATCTCGGCGCAGCGCGGCGCCACGCCGTACACCGCGGCGAAGCACGGCGTCGTGGGCCTCACCCGGTCGCTGGCCGTGATGCTCGGCGTGGACGGGATCACCGTCAACGCGATCTGCCCAGGCCCGATCCACACCGGCATCACCGAGCGGATCCCCGACGACATGAAGAACACCTACGCCAAGCGCCGAACCGCGCTGCGCCGCTACGGCGACCCGGAGGAGGTCGCTCACATCGTGCTGAGCCTCGCACTCCCGGCGGCGAGCTACATCACCGGGGCGATCATCCCGGTCGATGGCGGGCTGACCTGCAAAAACGACTGACCGACGGGTACCCTCTCGCGTTGTTCTTTACGATTCTGTGACGACATGCGCCGTTCCCTGTTGACCCGTCCCCGCCGCCGAGCGGTCGCCACCATCGCCTTGCTGGGCGCTCTGGCGTCGATCAGTGCGCTCGCCTCGGCCCAGACCCCGACAGAACTCCGCGAGGAGCGCAAGCAGGTTCAACAGGACGCCGCGGATGTGGCGGCCGAGGTCGACGCGATCACCGAGGATGCCGAGTCACTCGCCGCAGCCATCGAGGCGCTCCAGGCGGGCGTCGACGCACAGCAGGCCGCCGTGGAGTCCGCCCAGCGAGCGGTGGCCGATGCCGAACGAATCCAGGCTGAGGCCGAGCAGGCCATCCTCGACCTCGAATCCGAACAGGTCGCGGCTCGCGAGCTCCTGCGCCAGGCGGCAGTCGATTCCTACGTCTCGTACCAGGGCACCGGCGACCTCGAGGCATTCGGCGAGAACCCGTGGGAAGCCACCCGCGAGGAAACGCTCGTGGAGTACGGCACCGGCACGGGCCTCGAAGAACTCGACCGCCTCCGGGCGATCGATGCCGAGCTCGAGCAGCAGCGGATCATCGCCGCCGAAGCCTCCGTGGAGGCCGAGGCACGTCGCGCCGAAGTCGAGATCCGCTTCAACGAACTCGATGCCGCCCTCCAGCGCCAGGAGGAGATCCTCCTCGAGATCGAACTCCGGCTGGAGAGTCGCCTCGGCGAGGTCGCCGCGTTGGAGGCACTCGACGCCCAGCTCGCCCAGGAGATCCGCGAGGGGGAACAGAAGATCGCGGACGCCATCGCCTCCCGACCCGGCTCGGGCGGTAGCGTCACGCTTCCCCCCGACTCCGACATCGAGGTCACAACCGTCCGCGGCATCGTGGTCAATGTGCTCGTCGCCGACCAGGTCGAGGGCCTCCTCGCGGCAATGGCAGCGGAGGGTTACACCCTCGGTGGCGGCGGCTACCGCAGCATCGAGAGTCAGATCCGATTGCGGCGGGCCAACTGCGGCACATCGGAGTACGCCATCTGGGAGATGCCCGCTAGCCAGTGCCGGCCGCCCACGGCTCGCCCCGGTCTGTCCCAGCACGAGTTGGGGTTGGCGATCGACTTCACCTACAACGGTCGTGTCCTGCGCACCCGCGACAGCGATGTCTTCCGGGCACTGGCCCGGATTGCCCCGACCTTCGGCTTCTACAACCTGCCGAGCGAACCCTGGCACTGGTCCACCACGGGAGGGTGACTTCGCTCCCCAAGAACTGAACTGCCGCCCGCACTGATCTGGAGACAGCGAACATGGCCCGCATCTACGACGAGACCCACGACCTGTTCCGGGAGAGTTTCCGATCATTCGTCGACGCCGAGATGGTTCCTCACTTCGACCAGTGGGAAAAAGACGGCATCATGGATCGCGAGATCTATGCCAAGGCCGCCACCCACGGCTTCGTCGGATTCAACCTTCCCGAGGAACACGGCGGTGGCGGAAGCGACGACTTCCGCTTCAACGCGGTCATCGACGAGGAACTCGCCTACGCCGGGATGGGTGGCGCCGGCAACGGCATCAGCCTCGTGAACGACATCGTCGGCCCGTACTTCGCCGAGTACTGCAATGAGGAACAGGCTGCTCGCTGGCTGCCGGGCATCGCGGCCGGCGAACTGATCGTGGCCGTCGCCATGACCGAGCCGGGCACGGGGTCCGATCTGGCCGGTGTCCAGACCACGGCCATCGCCGACGGTGACGAATACATCGTGAACGGCGCCAAGACCTTCATCACCAACGGCATCAACTCCGACCTGGTGGTCGCCGTCGTTCGGACCGACCCCGACGCCGGGCGAGCCGGGTTGTCACTGCTCGTCATCGAGCGAGGCATGCCCGGTTTCGAACGAGGTCGCAATCTCGACAAGATCGGCCAGAAGAGCGCCGACACCGCCGAGTTGTTCTTCAGCGATGTGCGCGTCCCCAAGGAGAACCTCCTCGGCGAGGAAGGGAAGGCCATGGAGTATCTGTCCTTCAACCTCGCCCAGGAACGACTCTCGATCGGTGTCACCGGCGTGGCTGTCGCACAGGCGGCGCTCGACTGGACCATCGACTATGTGAAGGACCGCACCGCGTTCGGCCAGCCGATCGCCTCATTCCAGAACACCAAGTTCACGCTGGCCGAGATCGAGACGGAACTCGCGGTGAGTCGACCGTTCATCGACGACTGTGTGATCAAGCACAACGCCGGCGAACTCACCGCCGCAGGTGCCGCCAAGGCGAAGCTCTGGGGCTCGGAGCTGCAGAACACGGTGACTGACCGTTGTCTCCAACTCTTCGGAGGCTACGGCTACATGACCGAGTACCCGATCGCCGTCGCCTACGCCGACGCCCGAGTCGCCACGATCTACGGCGGCACGTCGGAGATCATGAAGACGATCATCTCCAAAGAAGTGCTCGACGGGCACGCCTAGCGGGGAACGATCAGCGCCGACGCCGCTTCGGTGATGTTCGATGCGGCACCGCGGGCATAGACCTCGTCCGCGGTCGCGCCCAGCTCGGCCCGAGCAACGTCTCGCGCTGTTTGCAGGCGGGCCTGCTCACCGGGCGACCGAAACGGGAGCTCGCGACGATCGGGGGTGGCGTCCGCGAGGCCGGCCAACCGGAGCGCGGCCCCGTGTTCACCGAGTTGATGGGAAACGAACGCAAGCTGGGATGCGACCCGATGGGTCTCGCCGTCGAATGTGCCGAGCAGGGCCTCGACCGCACGCGCCGCCACGCTCCGGGCGAGCATCTCGTCACCATTGCCGGCGTGAACCCTGGCTGCGGTGGCGAGCGTCCAGGGGTCGTAGAAGGTGATCGTCCCACCGGTCGACACCGCCAGGGACCGCGCCGCCGCTTCCAACGCTCGCTCCGGGAGGTCGAGATCGGCGTAGATCTCGGCCAGGCCGGCACACACATGGATCAGCGAGGCGCGGTTGTCGAGGTCACGACAGTTGCCCAGATGCATGTACAGGTGGGGAATCAGGATCTCGAGACCAGGCATCTGTTCGATCATCTGAATGAGCTCGAGTTGGGTTGCCACACCGCTCTCGTGCTCGCCCGACGTGACCAACGCAAGGCCGCTCATCCGCATGACGTGTCCGAGGAGGACCACGTCGCCGAACGCCTCGGCGCTCACGCGGGCTCGGCCCATACAGTCGAGCGCCTCGTCGTGGCGACCCTCCCACCAGAAACGAACGCCCCGGTAGAACTCGGCATTGGTTTGCGCGACCTGATCGCCGACCTCGGTGGCCATCTCCATGGCGATGCAGTTGTGTTCCTTGTCGTACTGGTGAAACGGGCCGGGGCGGCCGCGAAGCACGTGGACCATGGCCCGGGTGGCGGTTGCCGTTGGAGCACCGCGTTGAGCGAAAGGCCCTTCTCGGTGGCCGGAACCGGCACGGACAGCTGCTTGGAGCGAGCGAGACACTCGTCGGCCAAGCGATCGAGGATCTCGCCGCGAACGGCTGGGTCGAGCATCTCCAGGCCGACGTCGCGCAGCGGCTCGGGCACGGAGTAGGGCGCAGCGACTTCGGGGGCGAACTGCACCAACCCGAAATCGACGAGCCGTGAGATCTGAGCGCGGGCGTCGTCGACGCCGATGAGCGCCGCCATCATCGCCGATCGAGGCCGGTGATACTCACCGCGGTGTGGCCATCGGGCCACAACACCGCGGCCGTATCATCGTCGATCAGGATGAAGGCGCCGTTGTCCGTGCGAACCGCAGATTCCGGGGCGAGCGGTTCGCCGTCGAGCGTGACGAGGTCCTCGGCAGTCAGGTCGATCACCAGTGTTCGCCCATCGACGGCCAGGGCAACGCCGGCGACCACCGAGACCCTCGTCGAGTCTCCGTACGGCGCAGTCCGCACCTGGACCTCCAGATCGCCGCTGCTGGATCTCATGGCGACGTACTCGCCGACGGCCTGGAAGTCGTACCGGTCGCCATCGACGGTGGCGACGTGAGGCTCACCGGCGAGATGGGGACACTGACTCCGCACGATGTTGCCGAGCGGAATGTAGGCGTCATTGAATCCATCGACCACGGTCAGCGGGGTGGTCAGCACCGAGAAGACGTCCCAGGTACCGAAGACCCCGACATCGATGAGATCGAGACCACCGGGCCCGCCGCCCTTCAGAGCCGGCGGCAACAGATCGGGATCGCCGAGCTTGGCGACGAACCGGGGAAGATCACCGAGGAATTCCTCGATGCCGCACCGCGAGCCGTGACCGGGAGGATCTCCGCCGTCGACACCGTCTGCGGAGCCTCCAGAGGCGCCATCGTCCTCACCATCAGCGCCGTCGTCCGCGGCGCCATCACCCGGGCCGGCGTCGCTCTCGCTGTCGTCGTTGGTGACGATCAGGACGAGTACTGCGAGAATGCCCGCGATGATCGCCGTGAAGAGGAAGATCCGCTTCCTGATGATCCGCGTGATGACGTCGAGAGAAATGTCCACGACGGCAACGTAGGCAACGTGAACAAAGCCTCAGCAAAGGGGCCTGCGTGGTCGTCGACCTATGACCCGACCTGAAATCCGTGGTCGACCGACCGATCGCGCAGGACGCTGATGGGGTCGCGCACATCGTCGATGTACCCCAGGGCGTACGCCCCCAGGCGATAGCCCATCAGCCGTTGGAGATCCTCCGGGAAGGTGGCCGCAACCTCGCGCGGGACACTCAGGTACTGGTTCTCCTCCTGGCGGAGGAAGCTCACGTTGTAGGTGATGTTGATGGCGCGGCGGTGCCGATCCGTCGTGTTCTCCCCACCGCCGTGATAGACGGAGCCGCTGTAGAACAGCACGGATCCCCGGCTCATCTCTGCCGGCACCGAGTCCTCGATCCCGAACCGCAGCTTGTCCTCACGCCGGTTGCTGCCGATCACCAGCCGGGTGGCGCCGTTCTCCTCGGTGAAGTCATCGCCCGCCCAGATCGTGTTGCACTGCACGTCGTAGCCCGTCGGGAACTCGAAGAAGTCGAAGGCCCACTGGTCTCGATGGATCTGCTGGGCCGGGCTGTGTGGGCCGATGTCGATGATCTGGGTGAGGTGGAGCTGATAGCTCGTGACGTGCGACAAGAAGTCGTCGCACGTGGCGAGCACGGTCGGGTGCATCACGAGGTCCTGGGCCGTCTTCGACCGGGCGAGCAGCCCTCCGGTTCGCCTGGTCGAACGACCGGAGAAGTCGTCGCTGCCGCCCGGGGTGGCTTCAACATGCGGCTGCATTTCCGCAAAGAAGGCGTCGAGCGTCGCGTCGTCCGCGACATCGTCGACGATGACGGCACCGTCGCGTCGCATCACCTCGGCGATCTCAGCTCCGCTTGCGGTCGAGGGCAGATGGACGATGCTCATGCGATCAGTCTTGGCGAGACGGACCGACGCGAGCAAGCATGCGTCATGCGAATCGTCTTCTTCCTGTACGAGGGACTCACGACGCTCGACATCATCGGGCCTCACGACGTGCTCTCCCGGCTGCCCGATTGTGAGGCCATCTCGGTCTCCAAGGACGGCGGTCCCGCGATGGCCGACACCGGTGTGCTCGGCCTCACCGCCACTCACGCGATGGGAGACGTTGATGCGTGCGACGTGCTCGTGGTTCCGGGCGGGGTGGCCGGCACCTTCGCTGCCGCCGCTGACGAGGAAATCCTCGACTGGATCCGAACGGTCACTGCTGACGCCACGTGGATCACGTCGGTCTGTACCGGATCACTCATCCTCGGTGCAGCCGGGCTCCTCGACGGGAGGAAGGCCACGACCCATTGGGCCGCCATGGAGATGCTCGCCGGCTACGGGGCCGAGGCGGTGACCGCACGCTCGGTTCGCGACGGCAATGTGATCACTGCTGCGGGTGTCTCCGCCGGGATCGACATGGCGATCGAGTTGGCCGCCACGATCGCAGGCGACGAAACCGCCCAGGCCATTCAGCTGGGCATCGAGTACGACCCCGCTCCCCCATTCGACTGCGGTTCCCCGGCAAAGGCGGGCGCGGCGATCATCGAACGGGCCCAGTCGGTCTTCTAGCGGGCCGGGTTCTCCACTCGCACCGCCGGCATCCAGTTCGGACCCGCCGTGGCATCGATGCGCGCGACAAAAGCGTCGTGCAACGGCTCGACAATGTCGAGCAGTTGATGGGTGTGAACCTCACCGAGCGCCTGCCAGGCAGGGGCCGTCAACACATCGGTCCTCGTCTCGAGCGCCCACCGGAAGTCCTTCCCGACGTCGTTCAGCGCCCCGTTCGTCGCGAAACCACGTGACTCGAGCCGCTGCCATGAGGCCGCCACCTCGTCGTCGCCTGCCCCACGGCTCCGGGCGATCCATTCCGGCTCGTACTCATCGGCGGACACCATTGCCGTGTGCAGGAGGCCGACGTCGACCGGTTCCAGACCTTCACTGGCGCAGAGCGCCCAGTGATTGTCACCGCGGAACTCTCGCAGGCAGTTCACGGCGAGCCAGGCCGAGAGCGCAGGATCGAGGTCGTCAGGACGGGGCCGTGCGC
Organism: Acidimicrobiaceae bacterium; assembly: GCA_016845585.1. Classification (GTDB taxonomy): domain Bacteria; phylum Actinomycetota; class Acidimicrobiia; order Acidimicrobiales; family Aldehydirespiratoraceae; genus JAACCU01. Next base: position 59,631 of record JAERSO010000076.1, read on the forward strand.
GGTGGGCGGCGAACATGGGGCGGGCCCCGGCGAACAGCGAGTCGGCCGCGGCCCAGAGTGATCCGGCGAGCGGCGCCAACCGCTCGGGAAGGTCGGGATCCACGTCGCCCAGTCCCTGAAGCACAGCGTCGTCGCGGGCCCGCATGATCGACTCGCAGTCGGCGACGCCGCGGTACATCCCCATCACGACATCGATCACCGACGGATGGATCGAATAGCACGCGGCCGCAACCACCGCTGGTTCCACGTCACCGAGTGCGGCCGCGCGGCAGGCCACGATGTAGCCGCGGCCCTCGTCGATCCCCAACCGGCCGTAGTTGTCCTGAGCCACCGGGTCGAACAGGACCCAGCCCACGAGGTCGTGGCAGGCCAGGCCTGCTCGCTGCGAGAGCTGGGTCCAGTCCAAGTGTCAGCCGCCGAGTGAGTCGAGCGCGATCCCGCACTCGCTGAACACGCCCATGATGGTGGGGATGAGGTCGGGCGAGGGGGCTTCCCCTCCGATCAAGGCGAAGAACTCGATGAAGTCCGGGTGATCGATGAGACACTCGGCCTGGTCTCGGGTGAAGTCGCCGTCCTCGATCATCCCGCTGATGATCAACTCGCGGCCACCCTCGCTCTCCAGCATTCCCAGGAAGATCTCCGGCGTGGCCAGCGCGTCCTCGAAGGAGTTCGAACCGGACGAGGCGTCCCCACCGTCGATGGACTCCGTCGGGCAGTTCTCCTCCTCAAAGGCATCGAGCCGAGCGTTGGCTGCGGCCTGCTCAGGCGATTCCTGCAATGCCTCGATCTCGGGCAACGCAGCAAAGAAGTCGAAGTCGTGCGCCTCGAGGATGACGATGAACTCCTCGAAGCCCGCGAGCAGGACAGCGATGTCGTCACGGATCCGTTGCGGCGACTGCGGCAGGACATCACGAATCGCGTCCCGGGTGCCGTACACCCAGCCACGAACCGACTCGGGATCCGACGGATTGATGTTGTCCGTCGCGGCATTGCTCGCGGCCCTCGCCTCGCAGTAGATCGCCGCAGCGGCGGAGTCGTCCTCCATGTCCGGATCGTCAGCGGCGTCGTCGCCGCCGGAAGAATCATCCGACTGGGAGGTGTCGTCCGACGACGTTTCGGTCGGATCGCCGTCGGAACCACAGCCCACAGCCACGACGACCACAGCGACGAGTGCGACGAGCACGCGGAAAAGCAGGGAAATGGGAGATGTACGCATGACGCAACAGTACCGGCGGGCCGCCTCGGCTCACTGCCGCAACTGCGTTCTACACTCGCCATCGTGATCCCACTTGACGGCCCCTTCTACGACGATCTCTCCGTCGGCCAGACACTCCCCGTTCAGCCGGCACTCGTGGTCGACGAAGGCATGGCCGCGCTCTACCAGTCGATGTTCGGCGAACGGCTTCCCCTCGCGCTCGATCCGAGCGCCGCCGAGGCGGTCACCGGCTCGGCTCGACGGCTGGCCAGCCCCGGCCTGGTCGCCATGATCTCGACCGGCCAGAGCACCACGGTCAGTCGACGCGTGATCGCCAATCTCTTCTACCGCGACTTCCGCTTCCTGCGCCCGGTGGAGATCGGTGAAGCACTGACCACGACGGTGACGGTGGCCGCAATGGCGGACGGGTCATCGAAGCCCGGTCGGCAGGAGCGCGGCAAGGTGCTCGTCGACATCGAGACCCGGTCCGGCGACGATCTCGTCCTCGCCTACCAACGCTGCCCGATGCTGCCCTCCCATGCCGATGGCCCGCTGGGACATGACGACGACCTCGGCATCGTCCCCGCGCTGGATCTTCCGGCGTACCTCCCGCTCGTGCCCGACGGCTGGGACCTCGGTGCGCTCGGCGAACCGACGCCGTGGGCGATCGGCGAGACCATCGTCGACCCGATGCGTGACGCGATCGACAACGCCACCGGCCTGGTGCGCATGACGCACAACCTGGCGATGATCCATCGCGACGCCACGATGTCTCCGTACCCGACTCGCCTCGTGTACGGCGGCCATCCGGTCGGACTGGCGCAGGCGTCGCTGTCTCGCGTCGTCAACGGACTCGCCACCGTGCTCGCATGGCACGAGTGCGACCATGTCGGCCCCGCCTTCGAAGGCGACCTGCTGTCCTTTCGCCACACCCTCGTCGACGAGACCCCGTCCGGCACCGGCCGGGTCGTGGCCGTGCAGGTCGAAGGCTTCGCCGAACGAGACGAGTCGGTCAGAATCCTCGACTGGCTCGTCGTGATCGCCGCGCCATAGAGCTCACCGCTCCCGTCGCACCCTCTACTGGTGGAGGGTGTTGACCGCGGAGACGATGGCGCGGAGGCTGGCGGACACGATCGACTCGTGGAGGCCGACGCCCCAGGTCGTGTTGCGGGCTCCGGTGTCGACCTCGACATAGGCCGCCGCGGTGGCATCAGATCCCGCTCCCATCGTGTGCTCGGTGTAGTCGACGATCTTGCCGTCCCACAGGCCGGCCTCGGTCAGGCCGTGCACGAAGGCGTCGATCGGGCCATTGCCCTCGCCCGTAACCATCTGCTCCACACCGTCGACGATCAGCTTCGCCTCGAGTGTGGTCCTGCCGGTGTCGAGCGTGTCGCTCGATGAACGATGGCCGACGATCTCGACCTTCGGCTTCACCGGTTCGACGTACTCGGCCATGAACCGGCGCTGGATCTCGTAGGACGTGATCTCGGTGCCGGTGTCCTCGGTGACCGTCTGGATCTTGTTGGCGAAGTCCACCTGCAGCGCACGCGGCAGATCAAGGCCGTACTCGTGGAGGAGCAGGTACGCGATGCCACCCTTGCCGGACTGGCTGTTCACGCGGATGACGGCCTCGTAACTACGGCCGAGATGACGGGGATCGATCGGCAGGTAGGGCACGTCCCAGACGCCGTACTCACCCTCGAGCGGCTCACCAGGCTGCACGTCGTAGATGTCGGCCATGCCCTTCTTGATCGCGTCCTGGTGACTGCCGGAGAAGGCGGTGAACACGAGGTCGCCGACGTAGGGTTGTCGCTCCGGCACCGACATCCGGTTCGAGAACTCGAAGACGCGGCGCGCCTCGTCGATGTCGGAGAAGTCGAGCTGCGGATCGACGCCCTGGGTGAACAGGTTGAGCGCGATGGTGACGACGTCCACGTTGCCGGTGCGCTCACCATTGCCGAACAGGGTGCCTTCGACGCGGTCCGCGCCCGCCATCACGCCGAGCTCGGCGGCCGCCACGCCGGTGCCGCGGTCGTTGTGCGGATGCAGCGACAAGATGAGCGAGTCGCGGTTCTTGATGTCGCGCAGGAACCGCTCGATCATGTCGGCGTACAGGTTGGGGGTCGACATCTCGACCGTCGCCGGCAGGTTGAAGATGAGCGGGTTCTCCGGGGTCGGGTCGATGACGTCCATGACGGCCTCGCAGATCTCGACCGCGTAGTCGGGCTCGGTGCCGGTGTAGGACTCGGGTGAGTACTCGAACCGGATCGACTCGGGGTTGGCCGACTTGGCCCGAAGGTCGCGGCAGAGCTTGGCGCCTTCGACCGCGATCTCGGTGATGCCGGCACGATCGGAGCGAAAGACCACGCGGCGCTGCGTCGTCGACGTCGAGTTGTAGAAGTGCACGATCGCTGACTTCGCCCCCTCGATCGACTCAAAGGTGCGCTCGATGAGCTCCGGGCGGCACTGGGTGAGGACCTGGATGGTGACGTCGTCGGGGATGTGGCCGCCCTCGATCAGCTCCCGCACGAAGTCGAAGTCGGTTTGCGACGCGGCCGGAAACCCGACCTCGATCTCTTTGAAGCCGATGGCAACGAGACGATCCCACATCCGCTTCTTGCGTACGGAGTCCATCGGATCGACCAGCGCCTGATTCCCATCACGTAGGTCGACCGAACACCACATCGGTGCCGTCTCGAGGCGACGATCGGGCCACGTGCGATCGGGAAGCTCGACCGCGGGATACGGCCGGTACTTCTCGAATGGCATCACGCTGTTCTGCGCTGCGCTGGTCATGATGATCGGTTTCCTGTTTGTCGCTGATGGTTTGTGAAGTCGCCGCCCGTGCTCCGAAAAGCACGAAACCCCCCGGGCCCGAGGGCACGAGGGGTTGGCGAGCGCCGGTATGTGGCGCTCGCCTAGACGAGAAGAAGCAGGGTCGACAGATGGGGCTTCACGGCGTTCACGCTAACTCCATCGGCACGAAAGTCAACAACACGAGCTGTTCGAGGCCGAGATGGATCAATCGAGCGCGTCCAAGAACTCCATGACTGCTGCGGTGAACACATCGTTTCGATCACCGGCGACCATGTGCGCGGCACCGGCCACGTCCACGAATGCGGCATTGGGGAGTTGGGCGACGAACGCCGGATCCCAGTGCCAGTGCCACCGTCCGTCGCGCTAGCGAAGGTTCTTGCGCAGTCCTTCCGGAGCCGGCGGCTTCTGGCGGTGCGGGTTGTAGGCGGCAACCGCGGCCGCCGCTTCATCCAGGGAGGCGAACCCGTCGACGAGGTGGGCGCGAAGAAACTCGCCGATCCGCTCTGTACCGGCCTTCTCCAGTGTGGGGAGACTGTCGACCAGGACGAGCCCACGCGCCAGCCCGGGACGCAGGCGACCAAGGGCCACGATCGACGCCAAGCCACCAAGAGACGCCCCCCACGAGGACCGGCGGTTCGCCGATCCGGTCGACGACCGAGACGACATCCTCGGCGAACATGTCGAGGCGGTAGTCGCCTTCGGGATCCCAGTCGGAGTCACCGTGGCCTCTGGCATCGACGTTGTAGGTCAGCCGGCCTTGCCGGGCCAGCTCCGATGAGGTCGTCCCCCAGGAGTGCCGCGTCTGTCCCCCGCCGTGGAGAAAGACGACCGGGGGGGGTGCTCGGGATGACCACGTCGGTCACCACGGACCATGATTCCCGACGACTCGAATTCGACTGCGGTGGTGTCCATGCGGCCGCGAACCTATCGCTGGATGGTCGAGCGGTCTGCATCGACCGATGGCCCGTTGATCCACTCCACGAGCTGATCGGTGGGCATGGGTCGGGCGATACCGTACCCCTGGAGTCGGTCGACACGCACCCCACGCTCGACCATGTGATTCTTCACCGCGATGGTCTCGACCCCCTCGGCGACGGTGAGCAGATCGAGGGCACGTCCGAGCTCGCTCACCGCTGACACGATCGCGAGGTCATCCTCGCTCGGCGCCATTGCCATGATGAACGAACGGTCGATCTTGAGCGACGTGACCGGAAGTCGACGGAGTCGAGCGAGCGATGAGTGGCCGGTGCCGAAGTCGTCGATGGCGATTCCGACACCGAGCTCTCCGAGCGCACTCAGGACGGCTCGGGCCGTCGAGTGCTCGTCGACCATCTCGTCCTCGATCACCTCGACGGTGACCCGCTGAGGCGCAACGCCGTAGCGTCGCAGCGACGAGTCCAGGACCTGCGGAACCGAGGTGCGCATGAGCGAGCCGGCCGACACGTTCACCGAGACGCCGATTGACGGACTCAGGCGGGCGGCGAGATCAGCGGCCTGGTCGAACACGAGGCGATCCATCGACGACCGGTGGCCGATCGCCGGCCCCGTGCCCGAGCACTCGGGTGAAATCCACTTGGTGTCGACGGTCGCCATGTCTGCCGTCAAGCGGCGGATGACAACGCCTTCGGCACCGAGGAATGTCCCGAGCACCTGACACACGTTCTGGGTCGCCTCGGCAGCCGAGGCCGGCGTGGCGGCGAGGCAGATCTCGGCCACCTCAGCGAGAAGGCTGTCCATCTGGCCCCGATCACGCAGGTCGTGTTCGGCTCTGACACGGCGACGGCTGTGACGAAGCAGTGATGCCATGCCTCGCATCGGAGCTTCGGGCGCACGTTTCCACCGGGAGCTCACGGTGATCGCGACCAGAGAGAACGAGTCACCGGCCTCGATCGTCGCAACGGACAATGAGCCTGCGTCAGCGTCGCTCGGGGCGGAGTCGAGGACCGCGGCGAGCTCGATGGCCGGGAGCCACAGCATCTCCAATTCTGCTCGCGCCTGATCAGCCGGTTCCACGGTAGACAATCGGCGGGGATTCGCCTGAATCAAGTGCGGGGCCCACCGCCCGATTCAGCCCCGCGTGCGGCATGCTTGGCCCGTGGACACCCTCGTTTGGCACGACCAGCCCCCACGACCGCTGCGATCACCGATTCTCGTCGCCGCGTTCGAAGGCTTGTTCGACGTCGGTGGCGCGGCGACGGGCGCCATCGAGGCACTACGCCTGCACGATCCGATCGCCCTTGGATCGATCGACCCGGACCCCTATTTCGACTTCAGCGAACGCCGCCCCGAGGCTCGGGTGACCGAGACCGGGGAGCGCATCATCGAGTGGCCCGAGAACCGGGTCGATTGCCTGCTCCTGCCCGACCGCGACCGGGACCTCGTCCTGATGCAGGGGGTGGAGCCACACTTGATGTGGCGCACGTTCGCCGATGCGATCGTCGCCGTCGCCCACCACCTCGACGTGGCCATGGTCGTCACGCTCGGCGCCATGATCGCCGAAGTTCCCCATACCCGGCCCCCGACCATCACCGGCTCGACAACGGATGCCGAACTGGCGGAACTCCTCCGGCTCGATCAGCCGACCTACGAGGGCCCCACGGGTGTCATCGGCGTGATCCTCGAGCGGCTCGAGCGGGCGGGGATTCCCGCGGTTTCGCTTCGTGCCGGTGTACCGCACTATGTCAGCGGCTCACCGAACCCCAAGGCTTCGCGCGCCCTGCTCGAACGGTTCGAACGGGTCACCGGGCTGCCGACCCGTTGGTCCAGCCTCGATGACGAGGCGCGGGCATGGGAATCGCGCGTCAACGAGGCCATGGACGGCGACGGCGACATCACCCGCTACGTCCAACGGCTGGAGGAACGCTTCGACGCCCGCACGGCGGAGTCACTTCCGAATGCGGATGACCTCGCGGCAGAATTCCAGCGATTCCTGCGCCAGCACGGCGACGACTGAGCGGTGCACGTCCTCGTCACCGTGCCCGGCGCCGCAGGCGACGAGCTGCTGACGACGGACGCCTGGATCGGGGGCGCGATCGGTGTCGAGGAACTCGGCGACGACCTACGTGTCGCGTTCGACGACCCCGGTGCGGCCGCGAGCTTCGCCGAGCTCACCGGCGGCGATTCTCAGCCCGTTGCCGATGACACCGGCCTCGATGCGTGGCGGGCCCACGCGGAGACGTACGAGGCAGGCCCCTTCGTCATCCGTCCGCCCTGGCTGCGTCGAACAGATTCACCGGAGTTGGTGATCGATCCGGGACGAACGTTCGGGAGTGGGTCCCACGCGTCGACTCGGCTTGCGCTCGAACTGCTCAGCGACCGGATCGAACGCCTGTCGCCAGCGCGGTCCGCCCCACAGATCGCCGACATCGGGTGTGGGAGCGGTGTCCTCGCCATCGCCGCGGCGGTTCTCGGCGCCCGATGCGTGGCCGTCGACATCAACGAGGCGGCAGTCGAGGCCACCACCCTGAACGCGGCCGCCAACGACGTCACAGATCGGGTGTCCGTCCGCTCCGGGTCCGCCCTCGAAGCGCGGGGCGAGTACGACCTCGCCGTGGTGAACGTCACGATCGACATCCACGAGACGATCGCTGCCGAGGTGCGAGAGCACGTTCACGTCGGTCGATTGATCGTCGCCGGCATCCTTGCGGGGGACCAGGAACGCCGCGCCGCCGCCGCTTACGACGCTCGGGTCGTCGAGCGACGCCAACAAGGAGAATGGGCTGGTCTTCTCCTACATTTGAACGAATGAATTCGCGACCGAGTACCGCCGCATGCCCTTGATGATCCCCTCGACCGACGGCGTCTCTGTCGCAGTCCACGAGTTCGGCGGAACGGGGCCACTTCTCGTGATCCTCCATGCCACCGGCATGCACGCTCACTGCTACCGAAAGATCGCCGAAGGGCTGAGCGACATCCGAACCGTGATCGGAGTCGACCTCCGCGGCCACGGAGACTCGATCGCGCCGGACCTCGACTTCGTGTGGACAGGCATGGTCGACGACACCTGCGCCGTCCTCGAACACTTCGGCGCCGACGAGCCCGTCGACTTCGTCGGCCACTCCATGGGGGGCGGCACGGTCGCCGGCACCGAGCTCGCCCGCCCCGGTTCGATTCGAAGAGCCTGGCTCTTCGAGCCGATCATCTGGCCGGGCCCGGTCGTGCATCAGGACAACTTCATGGCAACGGCCGCACGCAGTCGACGAGCCACCTTCGACTCATTCGACGCGGCAATCGAACGGTACGGCTCCCGCCCGCCGTTCGACGGTGTGGACCCGGAGATGCTGGACGACTACGTCCGTCATGGGTTCCGCGAAGTGGCTGATGGTGTCACGCTCAAGTGCCTGCCCGAGCACGAGGCCCGGGTCTTCTCCAATGTTCGGCTCGACATCTTCCCGCAGCTCGAGAAGCTGACGATGCCGATCACCGTTGTCGGATCAGGCGACGGCCGGCCGCCCGCCGTGGTGGCTCGCCAAATTGCCGCCGCGCTGCTGAACGGCACCCTCTCGGAGTGGAACGACCACACCCATTTCGGCCCCTTCGAGGACCCTGGCCTCGCCGCGGACGAGATCCGGAGCGTGATCACATGACAATCGATCCTCGCACGCCGGTCATCATCGGTGTCGGTCAGATCTCCTACGACGAACCACAACTGGACCGACCGATCGACGCGATCGACATCATGTCCGCCGCAGTGAGCGCAGCGATCGCCGACTCGGGCGGGACAGGAGTGGCCCGTGCGGTCGACACACTCGCTGTCATCGCCGGGCTCTTCTCACTTCGAGACCCCGCGGCACTGATCGCGGCGGAGATCGGAGCCCATGAGGCCCGCACGATCCTGACGGTGATGGGTGGCAACACGCCGATCGCGTTCACCGGCGAAATCGGCGATCGGATCGCTCGAGGCGCTGTCGAGGTCGCGGTGATCGTCAGCGGGGAGAACAACGCCACCCGCCGAGCCATGAAGAAGCTCGGTCGACGTGTGGAGCGTCGCACCGAACCCGCCAATGCTTCTCCGCAGGCCTGGGGAGCCACGCTCGACATGGGCACCGCAAGCGACACGGAACGCGGCGGAGAACACGCGCGGAACAATTACGCGATCATGGACAGCGCGATCAGGGCCCACCGGGGCGAGACGCTCGACGAAGCCCGCGACCGCGCCGCCGCGCTCTGGGCCGACTATGCCGCGGTGGCCGTCTCCAACCCGCACGCCGCTGACCGTTCGGGGATGTCCGCCGCTGAGATCCGCGAACCGAGCGCAACCAACCGAATGGTCTCCTGGCCGTACACGAAGGCGTTGTGCGCCAACAACCACGTCGATCAGGGTGCCGCACTGATCATCACCAGTTCCGAGGCCGCTGACCGCCTCGGCGTTCCCCTCGACCGACGGGTCCACATCCACGACACGATCAGTGTCAACGACACCGACAGCATTCTTCCCCGCCGCGAACTCCACCATGTCCCGGCGTTCGAGCAGGCAGCCGAAACGATCGAGGACCGTTGGGGTCCGTTGAGCGATGTCGAACACCTCGACTTCTACGGTTGCTTTCCCTCCGTGGTGACGCAGACCTGCGAGGCATTCGGCGTCTCTCCCGAACGCCAACTGACCGTGACCGGCGGCCTGGGGTTCGCCGGCGCGCCGCTCAACTTCGCGGCAGGTCAGTCCCTCGTCGGGATGGTGCAGGTGCTGCGCGACGACGCCGGCGCCCGGGGTGTCGTTCAGGGCAATGGAGGCCACGCGTCAAAGCACTCGTTCGGCCTCTACTCGACGCACCCGCCGGACCACTATCACCCGACCACGACCGATCAGAGCCGCGCCGTCGCGACTCGACCCGCGCCCCCCGATCGCGAGGGCTCGGTCTCCATCGACGGGGTCACGGTCGAACACGACCGAAGCGGGCCCACCCGAGCGGTGATGGTGTGCCGGTTCGACGACGGCGCACGAATCTGGGCCAACTCCGACGATCCGGCGGTCATGACTGCAATCGAGACGGAAGAGACCGTCGGTGCGACGGGAACGGTCAGTGCCGGGCGGTTCTCGTGGTAGCAGAGTCACCGAGGCGCTCATGAAGCTCTGACGCCGGGGCGGGTCGACCGAAGTAGTAGCCCTGCGCTCGGTGGCATCCGAGGCGAAGCAGCACATCGGCCTGCGCCTGCGTCTCGACACCCTCGGCGACCACGTCGAGTCCGAGGGCATCGGCCAGCGAGATGATCGAGCGCACGAATGCCTGATCCTCGTCGTTGTCGGCGAGTTCCATGACAAATGCCCGGTCGATCTTCAGTGCATCGACCGGGAAACGTTTGAGGTACGCAAGCGATGAGAATCCCGTCCCGAAGTCATCGACCGCGATCTTGACGCCGATCTCCTTCAGGCGGTGGAGCACTTCCTCGCTCCGCGTGATGTCAGTCATCACCGCGGACTCGGTGATCTCAACGCACAGTCGGTGGGCGGGGAGACCGGTCTGTTCCATCGCGAGCCGCACGAGTCCCACGGTCTCATCACGCTGAAGCTGCGCGGCGGCGAAGTTGACCCGCAATGTGGGGCCGTTCTCACCGCCCGGCCAGCTGGCGGCCTCGTGGCAGGCGTTCAGCAGTACGTGAGTGCCGAGATCGACGATGAGGCCGGTTTCCTCCGCTATCGGGACGAAGTGTCCGGCCGCCAGTAGCCCATCGTCGGGGTGTTCCCAGCGAACGAGGGCCTCGGCTCCGAGCGTCGAATGATCATGGAGGGAGACCTCGGGCTGGAAGTGCACTCGAAGCTCCTGGTTGCGCAGCGCACGGCGGAGCCCGGACTCGGTGGCCATACGAGCGGTGACCTCCTCGCGGAGGTCTTCGTCGAACACCGCATGGCGACCGCGCCCATCCGCCTTGGCCCGATACATGGCGGTGTCGGCACGTCGGAGTAGATCGCGGGTCTCGGTGTTGGCCTCAGCCAGTGCGATACCCACACTCGCCGAGGGGAAGATCTGTTGTCGACCGAGGTAGACGGGCTCACCGAGCATCGTCAGGAGGCGCTCCGCCACTCGCCGGGCGAGGAACTCATCCACAGGTGCCGCCAGCAGGACGGCGAACTCATCGCCACCGAGTCGAGCGACGAGATCGCCCGGGCGAACGGTCAGTCGGAGGCGATCGGCGACCACGACGAGCAGCTCGTCGCCACGGTCATGGCCCAGCGAGTCATTGATCAGCTTGAAGCGGTCGAGGTCGAGCAACAGCACAGCCACGTCCTCGCCGCGTGACGAAGCGAGGTCGATCGACTCCAGCAGGGCGCGACGGTTCGCGAGTGCGGTGAGCTCGTCGTGCGTCGCCTGGAAGCGCAGGAGTTGCTCGGCGCGCCGGCGAGTCGTGATGTCCTCGGTGTGGACGAGGAACAGTGGTTCACCGGTGATGAATCCTTCGATCCGAGATACCCGGATGCGTCCCCAGACTCGCCTGCCGTCGCGGGCGAGGAACGGAGCCTCCGCGTGGAGCACATCCCCTTCGGCTTCCCAGTCGATCTCCTCGAACTCGATGTCCAGGACCTCCTCGGTCGCGGCACCGACCAACTCCTCGACCGATTCGGCGTGGAGGAACTCGACGAAGGCATCGTTGCAGGTGACGAGCCGGAGTTGTTGATCACGCAGGGCAATGCCGGTCGGTGCCTGGCCGAACGCGCCGAGGCTGTAGCGCTCTGCCACGAGCCGGTCCTCGATCTGTTCGATGATCCGACTGAGTGCCCCGAGAACGAACGATCTCTCCACCTCGTCGCCTCCGGCCGCGAGCCCCCGGCCCACGAGAAAGGCGCGAACCGCTCCTCCCGAGCCGCGAGCGTGTACGAGGGTGATCGTGTCACTGCCGTCAGCAGTCCCGGCACGCTCGACGCCGGAGCCGGAGCCGACCACCCGAGCTTCGTCGAACAGGTCATCAGCGCCGAACTCGATCTCCGGTGCCTTCTCGCCGATGGTGACCAGCGTGCCGTCGAGCCATTGTCGGAGCCGGTAGACCTCACCGGTGATGTCGACACGCCAGTTCTCGATGCAGTCCAGGTCGAGGAAGGCCGCCGCCTCGGCCAGCACATCGGCCAGTTCGGTGGAGAACTCCCGCTCACCGACCTCGGCGAGACGCACCGTAGCTCGGCGGAGTAGATCCTGGGCTTCGACCTGACGCTGCATCTCGTGTTCGAGTTGCACGCGTGTCTGCAGCTGACCGAGCAGGTCACTGAACGCGGCGATCAGCCGGAGGTACAGCTCGAGGTGTTCGGTCTCGTCCTCGAACCAGCTGAAGATCACCAGCCCGACTTGGGTGCCGCTGACGACCAGGGGACTCGTAACGGAGGTCCACACCCCGGAAGGGGACGCCGCGAGCATCGTCCGTGCGGAGCCGGACTCGGTTCCATCCTCTCGATGGATCCGCGCAACCGCGGGTTCGCCCCGCTCGATGGCTTCGCGCAGGCTCGGGTCAGGTTGCTTCAGGTGCGCGCCGATTTCGATGATCGGTTCCCCGTCTTTCGTCCACTCGGTCGTGAGGCGAGTCCCCGGGGCGGACGTGAGTTCGCTGATCTGCACCGCGGCCGCGCCGAGGTGGCGACCAACGGTGCCCAGCGCGTCCTCGATCAACTCGTCGACCTGGGAGGCATCGACACGAAGGAAGTCGGCGACGAGGCGGGCGACCATCTCATCGGTTTGAACCCAGAAGCGAGACGATGACTCCGCATCGAACCTGGCGCGGGTCTGGGCGATGCTCGACACGATGGTGTTGACGGCGTCGGCCTCGTCGGGGAGCCATCCTGCCGAGTCTCGAAACACCGCGACGACAGCCTGCGCGGTGGTGCCGATCGCGGCAGGGAACACCCCAACCGATCCCTGTTCTTCGGTCACCCCGAGAGTGTCGGCGACTTCCTCGCTGTGGAGGAGCACGAGGAGGTCGCGCTGTGTCATGACGATCGGTTCGGGTCGACCAGGCTGAAGGCCGAACATGGCAGACACCGTCTGCTTCGGCCCGATTTCGATCTCGACGACGGAGGCGGGGAACGGCCGACCCTGAACACGATCAAGGGAGATCGATCGCTCGGTCGCGAGTGCGTATGTGATGGTTGCCGCATTCAACGCCGACGAGATGTCAGCCAGAATACGGTCGAGGGTGTGGTCCCAGGTCTCCGCCGTGACCTCGACGAGTCGGGCGACGGAGGTGACGACGAGATCATCGAGGCGAATGCGGTAGTTGAGCTGCTCTTGGATGCGGACACGAGAGAAGAACTGTCGAAGCAGTGTTCCCACACCGCGGAACAACACCATCTCGCTGTCGCCCCAGTCGACGTCGAGAGCCCCGATCACGAGCGTCAGTGCTGAGTCCTCGTCGAACTCGACCACGACGGCGGCCGCGGTTCCGTTCGTCCACCCCTTCTCGATCACGGTTTCGACACCGACGAGATCCTCGAGCGGCATGAGTGCCACGCCTCCGCCCTCGAGCAGTCGAGCGGCCAGGTACTCATTGAGGTCGCCTCGGGCACCCGCACCCATGTCGAGCCCTTCGGCGCGCACCCACCGGTAGACCAGTTCCGACGTCGCGTCGTGGATGTCCGTCTGCCAGATCCCCGCCGACGTCGCACCGACGACACGGGCGATTCGCTCGATGGCATGGGTCACCACGGGCGCGACATCGGAGACGTCGGCGTCGACGAAACTCGCGCCGACTTCCCAGAGCACCCGCTGCTGCTCCCACTGACCGCCTACCTCTGTCATAGGGAATCCATCGGCGCGACCGGGTGGAAGGTGAGGACTACCGCTCGGCTAGGTTCCCCCCATGGGAGAACACGTCCACCTCGAACGAAACACCACCGACCGGGTCGCAACCATCCGGCTCGATCGGCCGAAGGTCAACGCGATCAGCGCCGACATGGTCGCCGATCTCGGCGACATCTGCGACGAGTTGCGGGATGATTCATCGATTCGCGCCGTGGTGATCACCGGTGGCCGCAAGGTCTTCGCGGCAGGCGCCGACATATCCGAGTTCCCGAGCTTCGACGGCCCCGCCGCCCACGCGTTCTCCCAGCGCTTCAATCGTTCACTGTTGGCGATCGAACAGCTTCCCCAGATCACGATCTCCGCGGTGAACGGGTATGCCCTGGGCGGAGGCCTCGAAGTCGCATTGTCGACCGACTTCCGGATGGCCGCGAAGGACGCCAAGTTCGGGGTCCCGGAGATCCAGCTCGGACTCATTCCTGGTGGAGGCGGCACCCAACGCCTCGCACGAGTCGCCGGTGTCACCATGGCCAAGGAGATGGTCTACACGGGTGTGCACGTCGATTCGCAGACGGCTCTGGCCAACCGAATCGTCTCATCGGTTCACGATTCTGACGCCTTGCTCGACGAGGCGTTGGCCAAGGCTGCTCAGTTCGCGGCGGGCCCCGCCGCACTGAGACAGGCCAAGGAAGCGATCATGGAAGGTCTGCATCTCCCCCTCGACGAGGCGATCGAGGTCGAGGCCCGCAAGTTCGGCGAGTCGTTCGAGACCGAGGACTGCACCATCGGCGTGCAGTCATTCCTCGAGAACGGCCCGGGCAAAGCAACGTTCACGGGGCGCTGACAGAAGAGCAACGTTCACAGGGCGCTGACGACGGGTCAGTCGATCTCCATTGCCCGCAGACGCGCGGTGGAGAGCCCGAGCGCGATCACGGTGACGAGGATGGGCACGATCACCGCGGTTGACGTCGAGAACTCGGTGAACCCATCGAGATCGATGTCCATCCGGTTGGCGAGGATCGAGCGGGTGTAGCCACGCAGGGCTGCTTTGCCCAATGCCGAGCCGAACTGGGCGATCAACCCTTCCCAGAGGAGGATGTAGCCGATTCCCCAGATGATCGAGTTCTTGAGCAGGAGCCCGAGCAGCACGAAGACGGCGGAGTAGACGAGCACACCGACCAGCGCAGCCATGGCCGTGGCGGCCATCAATCCGCCTCCGACGCCGGTGATCAGGGCGGCGACCACGAGCGGGATCACCGTGAGGGGAAGACTGACGGTGACGGCCGCGAGCCAGGCGCCGACGAGCACCGGCCAGCGGTCCATGGGCCGTAGCCAGAGGTAGACCAGCGTGCCGTCTTCACGTGGATCGCCCAGTGCGGCGCCGGCGAACACGAGTGTCACGATCGGCACGACGAGGGTGAACCCGACGAGATCGAGGATGTCGACCGCGGATGCCAACGGGTCTTCGATCGTGTCCGACAGTCGGACTGCCAACGCAACCACGCCGAGGAAGGCGCTGAGGATGAGTAGCGCGATGACTCGCCCTCGCGTCAGGAGTTGGCGCACCAACAACCCGTGAACGAGCTTGATCGCTCGCGGTGGTGTGACGTGGTTGCTCATCGGCCCTCCACCAGGTAGCGGAAGACCGACTCGAGATCGTCATCGAGTGGAGCGAGTGATTCGAGATGGGCACCGAGTTCGACGGCCAACGGCGCGATCGCCCGACCGAAGTGATCGACATCGGTGGTGTCGAGAGTGACTTCGCGGTCGTCGACCGACACTCCTTTGGCCAACTCGCGTTCGATCACGGCGGCCGCCAGCCGGCGGGGTTCGTTCGTGACGACCCGAATCCGATGCGGGCGATCGTCCATCATGTCGCGCAGTGCGTGGTAGTCACCGGCCGCAGCCAGACGACCCTGGGCGATCACGAGGACGTTGGATCCGAGCCGTGCGACCTCGTCGAGCACATGGCTCGACACCAGCAGACATTTGTCCTGGCGGGCGAGGTCATTGAAGAGTTCGATCATCCGGGAGCGCTGGACGGGATCGAGGCCCGTGAGCGGTTCGTCCAGGACGAGGATCTGTGGGTCGTGGACGAGCGCGGCCGCGAGCTTCACCCGCTGGCGCATCCCCTTGGAGTATGCACCCACCCGTTTCGGATCATCGGCCGACAGTTCGACATAGTCGAGCGCGACGCGGGCGCGCTGCTCCGGGGACTCGACACCGTTGGTGAGCGCGGCGAACTCGACGAATTCGAGTGCGGTGAGACGATCGAAGAGCGCATCTTGTTGTGGCGCGAGCCCGATGAGCCCGCGAACGTCGCGATCACGTCGGGCATCGTTCCCCAGCACCTCCACCCGACCTTGTGACGGTGAGGTCAGACCACAGAGGATTCGAAACAGGGTGGATTTCCCGGCACCGTTCGGACCGAGGATGGCGGTGAGGCCCGAACCGATCCGAAAGCTCACGTCGGACACTGCGATGACGTCGCCGAACGCTTTGGTGACGCCGAACGCCTCGACCATCGGCGGGCCCGTGACGGCATAGGCCTGGGCGAGGTTGCCGAGATCCACCGGCACGCCGGTCGGAGGTGGTGGCGTTCCCGGAGACGGAGGCGGAGGGGGCGCCGGCAGGTCGCTCATCAGACGGCCCCGAGCTTTCGGTAGCTGACCGCAAGCGTGCCGAAGCCCCCGGCGATCCAGCCGAGGTTGGCGAGCATGACCAACGGAGTCGAGACGTTCTCATAGCCCACATTGCGATCACCGAAGAAGCGGGCGGCGGTCTCGAACGGGAGGTTGAGCGGATCGAGCAGTCGGAGGTTGTCGGGGGCTTCGATCACGTCGACCATCACACCGATGAAGATCGCCATCCCGACCATCAACATGACGACCGCCACGCTGGCGAACGCTCGTCGATCGGTGAGGCTGGAGATGCCGAGCGACACCGCGCTCATCACGAACACGATGGACAGGCCTCCCGCAAGGAGCTTGACCATGGTTTCCAGCCAATCGCCGACGCCGCCGGGGCCGATTCCCTGGATCGTGAATCCGAGGAGAGCCAGCAGCGCGGGCCCGAGGACGATGATCGACATCGTCGCCATCACCGCCATTGCCTTCGATGCGAGATAGGTGACCTTCGTGAGTGGTGTCGACAGGTACAGCGGCAGCATCCCGTCGCGACGATCACGAACGATCGCTTCCGGCGCAACCATGGTCGTGAACACCAGGAACGCCCAGAACGAGAACCCGAAGAGCTCCCAGTACTCCGGCTGCAGGGCATCCTCGAAGATCTCGTCGATGAAGATCGCCATGCCCAGGAAGATCACGACGGGCAAGACGGCGATGACGGCGACGATCACCGGGAAGACCTTGTGGCGGGCCTTGCGCCCGAGACCCAGGATACTCTTGGTCGTGTACCAGTTGACCGAGCGCATCGCGCCGAGTCGCCCACCACGAATGCCATCGAACTTCCGATAGCCGCGGTCGAAGATCTCTGCCGAGGTCACGCGCCGACCGCCGTGAAGAGATCCTCGAGCGTGCGGCGACCAACCTGGACTCGTCGCAGGCGGGCGCCTTCCGCGGCGACTGCGTCGCGGATCAGGTCGAGAGTTCTCGTGCGGTCGACACCGGTGACCCGGAGCTCGACATCGCGCCGGTCGACGACCAGGCCGCCCTGCAGGAGTCGTGACTCGACGCCACCGACCGCGTCGGGGCGGTCATCGACCTCGACCAGATCGACGACGATCACCTCGGTGTCACCGACGAGTTCCTCGAGTGGGCCCTGGGCGACGAGCGTGCCCGCGTCGAGGGCGACGATGTGGTCGCAGACCCGCTCGACCTCTTCGAGCAGGTGGGACGAGAGCATGACGTCGATCTCGTACTCTGCGCTGATCTGCTTGATGAGCGACAACATCTCGTCGCGCTGCACCGGGTCGAGCCCGTCGGTGGGCTCGTCGAGGAGCACAAGACTCGGGTCGGCGGCGATGGCCTGGGCCAGCTTGACGCGCTGACGTTGGCCGGTCGACATCGTGCCGAGGGCACGAAAGCGTTCCTCGCCGAGCCCCACGAGCCAGAGCGCATCGCTGGCCCGACCCTTGGCTTCGCCACGCGGCATGCCTCGTACCTCGGCGAGGTGTTTGACGAAATCGGATGCCGGCATGTCCTCGGGGAGGACGTTGCGTTCCGGGCCGTAGCCGACGAGCGAACGGAGTTGCGCTCCGTCACGGTGGGGGTCGAGTCCGAGCACACTGATCGAGCCGGCCGTGTGCGCCCGCAGGCCGAGTGCGATCGACATGAGCGTGGTCTTCCCGGCGCCATTGGCCCCGACGAGCCCGGTGACCCCATTGGGCACCTCGAGATCGAGAGTGTCCAGCGCACGTTGAGAGCCGAACTGCATGGTGAGCCCGGTGGTCGAGATGACCGCCACGGCCCGCATCCTAAACAGATTGGGGCTCAGGGTTTGCGCGCGGTGATCCTCGCCCCTCCGAGACCTGCTCCGGCGAAGAGTTCGGCGACGGTCCGGTAGAACGTGTCGAGCTCGTCGACGGTCGGTTCGCCGTAGCGCCGAACGAGATCGTCGCGACCACCGCTGAAGGCGTCGTAGCGGGCACTGACGAACGCTGACCAATCCGCACTCTTGTCGATCAGCTCGATGTCGACGAAGCCGGCATCCGACAGGTGACCTGCGTACGTCGCCTCGTCTGGGAGGTACGGGCAGTGCACGACGTCGGCCAATGCGGCGGCTGCAGCCGGCGCGAGCGGCGCGATCTCGAAGTAGTCGTCGATGAAGATCCGGCCACCCGGAGCGAGTGCACTCTCACACGAGGCGAACAAACCGGCACGGTCGCTGATGTGCAGGAAGCACAGCATCGAGACGATGCCGTCGAAACCCGGGCCCTGCGGCGGACCGTCGAGAATGTCACCCTGCAGATGCGCGACCTGGCCTGCCATTCCCGCTCGCTGCGTCAACCGCTGACCGGCTTCGTGGAGCTCGGGCTGGAGTTCGAGGGCCGTCACGGAGCATCCCACCCGATCGGCGAGATAGCGCGCCGGCCCGCCGAGGCCGCTCCCGATGTCGAGGACACGGCTCGCCGGGCCGAGCCCCAAGGCGACGGCCGAATCGTCGACGGCTGCGGTTCCCTCGTAGTGGAACTGGTCGAACGACGTCAGCTGGTCGACTCGAACCGGTTCGTCGGGTCCGACGCCGAGCGCCGCCAGGTCGGCGTCCACGCGACCGATGTTGCGGTACAGCCCCATCGATTCGAGCTTCATCTCGGTCATGTTCCCCCACCAACAGCGATGTGCGAGCTCCCGCTCGTCCCCTTCTCGAAGCCTGCCACAACCGGGAACGTCGTCGTCGACGAACCGCCGTCCGTGCGAAGCAGGGAGAACCCACCGCCGATCAACCCGATGCCGAAGATGCCGAGGAGCCACGGCCAGATCGGTGTGTCGGAGTCGCTGCCTCCCTCTTCACCGGAGGTCGTCGTGGTCGACCCACCGTCGGAGGTGTCGTCGCCGCTGGTCGATCCGCCCGACGAGGAATCATCTTCGGTGGTTGCTGCCGGAAGGGTCGAGCTCGTCGAGGACGAGGCAACCGAGACGGGCTCACCGATGTAGATCGTGCCGGGTGCGGACTCGGGGATGTCGATGAGATCCAGGCCCCCGCCGTTGACGGTGAAGACCGTCGGATTCTCACAACCGATCAGGGTGTCGTTGTTGATCAGCAGCGACAGACCATCGGGGCGCACGACCGCGAGCACATCGTCGGACGGTCCGAAGGAGAACTCGTTGTCGACGAACATCGTCGTGCCGACCTCGAAGTTGCCGCCGTTGTTGAACACGTCCAGCGACTCGTTGTGGCCGACATTCGGGTCGAGCACAGCACTCTCGTAGGCCGGCCGACTCGGATCGGTCCAGGCCAGTCCTCCCTGAATGACCGAGGTGCTGTCCGAGAATCTCAGGTCGATGAACGTCCAGCCGCCGGCGTTGCTGAGGTTGGACAGGTCGTTCGGGCAGACCGAGGTGCCGACGTCGAGGCCGACGCCGCAGATCCTCGAGAGGTGCTCCATCCTGGTCCCGGCCGCGAAATCGGGCCCGAACGCCACGGTCGACACGTCGACGCCCGTCACATCGGGATAGCTCGTGTCGAACAGTCCGAAATAGTCGGTTTGGTCGCCGAGGGGATCCGAGACCATCGGGTCGCCGGTCGTCGACATCGGCTGCCCTGGAAACACGGACTCCAATCCCATCCACGGCACCGGTTCCTGCGAAACGAACGGAACACCGTTCTGCAGGTCGAAGATCGGGGTCGTTCCCGAGATCGCCGCCGATCCCAGCAGCGTGCTGTCGTTGGTCGGGAAGGCATGATCCGAGAAGACGGCCGAACCACTCTCGTCCTGCCATGAGCCGGTGGACATCGTGGCCGTGAAGTCGAACGGGTCCGGGACCTCGCGGTGCATGCTCGCCAGGAGTCGACCGTCGTCGAGAAGAAGGAGCGGCCGGCTGGCACGAGAGGCGGCCACTCCGTCGTGGACCTCCCAGTGCGACACTCGAAGCCGGTCGCCGATCTGGAATTGGACCTCGAAGAACATCGAGAACAGATCGAGCGGAGGGCCATCCGTCCACCGTTGCTCGAAGTCGATGAGGAACCAGAGCTCGCCGTCGACCTCGATCGGCTGCACCATCGATGGCACCGACCGAGGGTCCTGCTGTTCCTGCGCGACCGCCGGACCGGCGATCGTGGCGAGCAGCCCGACGAGGAGCGCCAAGAGAACGAGCACGCCGAGCCCGGAGCCGGTGCGGGCTGGGCGAGTCTGCGTTCTGTCGACCGGTAGCTCACGCTTGTTCGGTCGGGCGGCGCTCGCGGGTGCATTCCCGATCCCCATGCGGTCGTTGGGGAGAAGGCCGGTCCCCGGCTGCACCTGTGCGAAGAATGCCGGCGCGCCGAGCTGACTCGTGTGCGACAAGGTGGCGAGCGATGTCCGCTGATCGATGGCTGCTGACACCGCCTCGGCGAGTTCGCCGCGCCCCAATGCCCGCTCGACCGCGGGCATCGACGCTCGCGGGACCATCAGTGCAACATGGTCGGACCCGATCTGGGCGCGCCACGCCACCCAATCCCACGTTGCCGCGCAGGGAATGAGGGTGACGGTGTCGGACGAGAGGATCTGGGCGCCGAGGCCGATCGGTTCGGGCGGATGACCAACCGGCGCATCAGCGACCACACCGAACAGACCCCGCTCCAACGGCAGACCGGTTCGGCCGGCAACGCAGGCATCGACTTCCTCGACCTCGGCAACCGTCGCCACGCGAAGCGCCGTGGGGCGGATCAGCCTCCAGCACGCCTCGAGCCAGTCCCCCGCCGACACGTTGCCGCCGCCGGCGAGCCGAAGCGACGCAGACCGCCCGCGGTCATACAGGTCGTCGCCGTACGCACTCCGGTCGATGTACCACCCGTAGCGGCGCCGCCCCGGTTCGAGCACCACATCGAGGAAGGGCGGCAGCTCACCGTCTCCCCGGATCGCATGCTCGAGCGTCTCGACCGCGGCGAGTGCGAACACGGTGGCGATCGCGAGCGAATCGCCCACCACGTGCTCGCCACAGAGTTCGATACGTCCCGGACGGGGCCGCACGAGCATCCCGGGCGAGTGCGGTTGATCCATCAGCAGCATCAAGGCCGGACCGAATGTGCGGCCGAACGCCACGGCCAGACGATCGTTCACGCCGGGATCGGTGGCGATCGAGATGTGGGTGGAGCCACCGTGGAATTTCAGGTCCGACGGTGCCCCCGCGACGAGCTGTCGGGTCGACCGTCCGTCGGGCGAAGAGCGCGGTCATACGCGATCAGGCTCGTGGTCTCGACCCTGCCCGCTCAGTCCATCCCACTCAGTCCATCCCACAGTGTGGACACGGACTGGCATCACCGCGCGGCTCACCACAGGTCGGACACTCCTCCTGCTTGTTGCCCTTCTCGAGGTTCTGTGCCGAGGACTGCGGCTGTGTTCCCACCGCGATTGCCGTCCCCGAACCCTTCTCGAACCCGCCACCGCCACCGACCGGCGTGGTGGTCGTGCCGCCGCCCGGCATCGCGGTCTCGGTCTGGCTGCCGCCCCCGCCGCCGCCGCCGGTGGCGGGGCGAAAGCGCTCGCGATGTTGGTCGGAGCCCTCTTCCTTCCACTTCTTGACCCGGTTGTAGTCGTTCTGTCGGGCGACGGAGTCGGCGTCGGCGTCGATGTTGTTGTCCCACTCGATCGAGTCCGACGACTCGCCGTCCAGCTCGGACCACATCTCGAACTCGTGCTCACCATTGTCGAGGGCCGTCGGCGGGACGAAGTCCCAGGCACCGTTCTCATCGGTGGGCACCGAGTACTCCGTGCCGTCGATGTTGATCAGAGGCGGTACTCGAGCATGGTGACGCGTTTGTCGCCGCCGTCGGTGTCCTGTTCTCCGACGGAGGTGAACCCGTACCGCTCGTGGAATCGCAGTGACTGGTCGTTTCGGGGCTTCACATTGACCTCGGCGAGCATCACCTCTGCTCCGGTCTCTCGACCCGCATCGGCGAACGAGTCGTACAGCCGCCGGCCCGTGCCCTGACCCTGACCGGCCGATCCCACCACGATCCGGTCCACATAGATGAAGCTGCGGTAGCGGGCACTGAACCAGGTGTAGTTCACGCTTCCGTAGTCGGTTCCCGGCGGGAGCCCGACGAGGAACCCGCCGACTCGATCATCCGGGGTGGCCGCGACCAGGAACGAGTGGGTCTGCTCCACGAATCGCGCCATCTGGGCGCGATCGGTCGGGCCGACCGCCGGCAGGTTCGCCTGGTTCAACTCGACGATCTGATCGAGGTCGGCTTCGATGACGGTGCGGATCTTCACGGCTCTTCTTCTAGCGGATCACACCGGCAGTGCGTCGGTCATGACCTCGACGAGGGCGGGGCCGTCGAACGAGGGATTGTGCAGGGAGGTCTGCCCCACGTCGTAGTCGGCGGCCCGTTGCTCCTTGGAGACCTTGCCGAGCTCGCTGTTGTTCATCACGACATGTGTAATGTCCATGCGGTACTTCACGGCGGTGGTGAGCTCCATGACGTACTGGCCGAGCCCGCCGTCGCCGGAAACGGACACGGCCTTGCGGCCCGCGTGGTCGGGTTGGCTCTGCGTGGCGGCCCACGCTCCCATCGCCGCCGGCAGCGCGAACCCGATCGAGCCCAGATAGCCCGACATCAGCACCGATTGGCTCGCCACTTCGAAATAGCGCCCGAAGGAGTAGGTGTTGTTTCCCACATCGACGGGCATGATCGCGTCGTCGGGCACACAGTCACCGAGCACGTCGAACAGGGCGGCCGCGCTGATGCCCTCCCCCCGATCGTCCTCGCGCCGGCTCGCCTTCTCCGCTCGCCAGATCGCCCATCGCTCCGCCACCTCCGCAGCCGCACCGTCTCGGGCGGTCGTCCCGCAGGCAACCGTCATGGCCCGAGCGGCAACGCCGACATCGGCCTGCACACCGACCGACACCGGATGGAAGCGCCCGATCGCCATCGGGTCGAAGTCGACCTGCACGATCGGCTTGTAGTCGGAGATGCCGGTGTGATTGGCGAACGACACGCCAAAGGTGATGATCAGATCGCTCTCGTTCATGAACCAGCTGGCCCGGAGGACCCGGCAGTCCGCATTTTCGGCGACGACGGTGACACACGGGTCCGCTAGCGTCGCGTCTGTACGAGCGAGAACCCCCTGGAGCTCCCATGACCGGCGCATCACCGCCCCCACCGCTGTCCGCCGCCGCGCAGGCGATCAATGTCAGCAAGATCTACGGATCCGGCGACACGGAGGTCCGGGCGCTCGACGGCGTCGATGTCACGTTCCCGGTCGGTGAGTTCACGGCCATCATGGGCCCGTCGGGCTCCGGCAAGTCGACGCTGATGCATTGCATGGCGGGTCTCGATTCGCTGACGAGCGGCGACGTTCTCATCGGTAGCACCAGCCTCGGATCACTCAACGAGCGAGATCTCACGCTCCTGCGTCGCGACAATGTCGGCTTCGTCTTCCAGGCCTTCAACCTCGTGCCCACCCTCTCCGCGCTCGAGAACATCACCCTGCCGATGGACCTCGCCGGCGTCTCGCCCGATCAGGCGTGGGTCGACAACGTCATCGACACCGTCGGCCTCACCGATCGCGTCAGCCATCGCCCCAACGAACTCTCCGGCGGGCAGCAGCAGCGCGTCGCCGTGAGCCGAGCGCTCGCCACCCGGCCGAAGATCATCTTCGCCGACGAACCGACCGGCAACCTCGACTCCGTCACCGGAAACGAGATCCTGACGTTCATGCGGCAAGCTGTCGACGAGTACGGCCAGACCATCGTGATGGTCACCCACGACCCCAACGCCGCGTCCTACGCCGACCGGGTGATCTTCCTCGTCGACGGCAAGGTCGTCGACGAGGTAGTGGATCCCGAACCGGACGTCATCTTCGATCATCTGAAAGATCTCGGAGCCTGATCCGTGCTGCGGCTCACCATCAAGAGTCTTCTCGACAAGAAGATCCGCTTCGCGCTCACCACATTCTCCGTTGTCGTGGGCGTCACCATGATCGTCGCCGTTTTCGGCATGACCGATTCGCTGCGGGAGAGTTTCGAAGGCCTGGCCGATGACATTGCCGAAGGGGCCGACCTCACGGTGCGAACCGGCCTCAGTATCGGCGAAGAGATCGACCGAGAGCCCGTCCCCGAGTCGCTCGAAACGATCATCACCGCGGTCGACGGCGTCGATTCGGTCCAGCCCGGGGTCGCTGCGTTCAACACGATCATCACCGATGACGATGGCGAGGCCATCCTGCCCATGGGCCCGCCGACCATCGGGTTCAACTGGGCACCGGCTCAGTTCTTCATCACCGAGGGCCACGAACCGGTGAACCCGACCGAGTTCGTCGCCGATGTCACGACCGCGGGCGACAACGACCTCGTCATCGGCCAGACCTACACGATCACCGGGCCACTCGAACAGCGAGAGTTCACCCTCGTCGGCATCTTCAACTTCGGGTCGCCCGATGAGCACACGAGCCTCGGCCAGACCATGTCCGCGTTCGAGATGGAGACCGCCCAGGAGTTCCTCGGGTTCGACGACACCTACTCGAGTATCGGCGTGGTCGTCGATGGCGACGTCGAATCGGTGCAAAACGCACTTCAGGAGGCCGTCGGTCGCGAGTTCGAGGTGGTGACCAATGAGGTCATCGCCCAGGAGATCAGCGACAACTCGGGTGAGTTCATCGACATCTTCGCCACTGCCCTGCTGATCTTCGCGTTCATCATCGTGTTCGTGAGCGCGTTCATCGTGAACAACACCTTCCAGATCGTGGTGGCACAGCGCATTCGCGAACTCGGCCTGCTGCGAGCGATCGGTGCCACTGGTCGACAAGTCAGCCAATCGGTCCTCTTCGAAGCGGTGCTCGTGGGCATCTTCAGCACGATCATCGGCATCGTCATCGGCTTCTTCTTCGCCAGCGGCCTGAGCTGGCTGCTCAATCAGATCGGGTTCTCCCTCCCCACCACCGATCCGGGTCTCGCGACGCGCACGGTGGTGATGGCGGCGATCGTCGGCATCGGTGTCACGCTCATCTCCGCCATCATCCCGGCGTGGCGAGTCCGTACGATCTCCCCGATCGCGGCGATCCAATCCGACCAACGACTCTCGGGAGCGAGCATGCGCCGCCGGGTCGTCACCGGCGGAACCATGACGGCCATCGGAGCGATCCTCTTCTCGTTGGGGTTGTTCGTCGCTTCGGGCACCGCAAGCACCCTCCAACTGATCGGCTTCGGCGCGATTCTCGTCTTCATCGGTGTGATCATCCTGAGCCCGTCGTTCGCCACGCCGGTGGCATCGTTCCTGGGCGCGCCGTTCGCTCGCCTTCTCGGCATCCCCGGACAAATCGCGAGAGGCAACGCGGCCCGCAGTCCGCGCCGCACGGCATCCACGGCCGGAGCCCTGATGATCGGGCTTGCGCTCGTCGGCATGGCCGGGGTGGTCGGCGCGTCGCTGACCTCGTCGTTCCGCGACACCTTCGAGAACTCGGTCGATGCCGACTACTTCGTGCAACCCGACAATGGCGGCCTCGATCCCACCGCCGGCTTTGCGATCGAGGTCGCCGAGCAACTCGAGGCCCTCCCCGAGATCGGCACCATCGTCCGCTACCGCTTCGCGCTCGGGTCGATCGGCGTCGGGGAGTCCAACGAGGACATCTTCGCGACCGACTTCGATCTCGTCGAGACGCACATGAATGCCGACATCCAATCGGGTGGACTGGCCGACGCCGACCCCCTGTCGAGCATCGCCCTCCACACAGACCCTGCCGAAGATCTCGCCGTCAGCGTCGGCGACACCATCGACGTGTCGTTCCCGGACAACACCACCGAAACCCTCACCGTCGCGGCCGTGTACGACGACGCCACGATCTTCGGCAAGTGGCTCATGGACAACCAGCTCTGGGACCGACACTTCAACCGAAGCGACATCGGCTTCCTCAGCGCCACGATCGAGGGGTTCTCCGACGACCTTCCCGATGCCGAGCAGGAGGCTCTCCTCGATGGAGCGGCCGACGCCATCGCCCCGATCGAGGAACAGTTCCCATCGATCCGTGCTCAGAACCGGGTCGAGTTCCGGCAGAGTCAAGAGGATCAGCTCAATTCGTTCCTCAACGTGATCTTGCTCCTGCTCGCGCTGTCGCTCCTCATCGCCCTGATCGGGATCGCGAACACGCTGGCGCTGTCGGTGTTCGAGCGGACCCGGGAGATCGGGCTCCTCCGAGCGGTTGGCATGACTCGCCGGCAACTGAAGCGAGCAATCCGCTGGGAGGCCGTGATCATCTCGGTGTTCGGCGCCATCCTCGGGTTGGCGCTCGGGGTGGTCTTCGGCGTGGCGGCGGTGATCGCCATCCCCGACGAGTTCATCAAGACCGTCACCGTGCCGTACGGCTCGCTGGTGTTCTACGTGGTCATCGCCGCCCTCGCCGGCGTCATCGCGGCGATCCTGCCCGCCCGGCGCGCCGCGAAGATGGATGTCCTCGAGGCCATCTCGCACGAATAGCCGTACTCCGCCGGCGGTTGACTCGGTGAGGGACGATGGTCATCACTTTTGGTGGTGCGCCTCAATTGCATGACGGCGGCGCCGATTGGTGCCATGCCCGGACACGCTGCGGAAAGGGGCACCGATGAGCGGCGAGATCATCACGGTCCTCCTCGGCGGAAACGTTCCCGCCCCTGCGGCGAGTGCTGACGGGCCACAGATCGAAGTCGTCGGTTCGGCCGCGACCGGGACGGAGACCGTCGCCGGTGTTCTGGCCGAACTGCCCGACGTCCTCCTCCTCGATGGTCGCATCGCCGAGCCCGACGCACGAGCCGTGTGCCGCCGTGTCCGTGAGTGGGCCCCCGCAACCAGGGTCTTGGCCATCGCAGAGGTCGACGACGAGTCGGCTTACACAACCGTCGTTGCCGGCGCGTGCGGTGTGGCGATCGCCGGGCTCGAATCAGCCGAACTGCTGGACGCCATCGCATCGGCGGCCACCGGTGAGTCGATCCTGCAGCCGCGAATGGCCGCCCGGCTCCTCCACGACCTCGACTCGTGGGCCGAACGGTCGGCCGATCCGCTCCACCCGCCACCCACGCTGACTGCAACGGAGCGTGAAGTCCTGGCCGCGCTCGCGGCGGGCCAGTCAACGACGACGATCGCCACGACCCACTCGGTGACACCTCACCTGGTGAACCTTCACGTCGGGTACGCCGTGGTCAAGCTCCATCGGTACGTGCTCGGCCTCGAACGAATCGCCGCACAGGGCTAGTTAGCGCTCCGGTTGGCAGGTCGGACACCAGAAGGACATTCGGCCGTGAAGGCCGTGGGTGCGAACGTTGATCCGGTCGAGACAGTTCGGACACCCCTGACCGGCGCGGTCGTAGACCGCCATGCCGTCACCATGAGTCCGGCGACGCCACCGGCCGAGATTCTGTTGCAGCAGACCCGCTGCGGTGCGAAACAGATCCTGTCGCTCTGCGGCACCGATGCTGCCGGCGAGCGCGAACGGACTCACGCCGCGGGCGAAGAGGGTCTCGCACTTGTAGACGTTGCCGATCCCCGCGGCGAAACGCTGATCGAGCAGTAGGTCGGCGATCTCGAGGTTCGGGTCGGCATCCAGAGACCGCTGCACACATGCGTCGATGTCGACATCGACAGCGCAGAGGTCCGGCCCGAGATGGTCGAGCCGACCGTCACCGATGACGCCGACCTCGACCACCGGTGCAGCGAAGCAAACGGCCACGTGCCGCGCAGTCTCCAACACCGCCCGGGCGAGGTGCCGAGGCTTCCGCCATCGTTGGCCCGAGTCGTAGAGATCCCAACTCCCGGTCATCCGCAGATGTGTCCGAAGCACGAGCCCCCGTTCGACCTCGATCTCGAGGTACTTCCCCCGGCTCTCGACCGCCGACACCAGATCTCCGGGCCGAAGCCGATACATCCCGCGTGAACGAGGGACCGAGATCGCAGTGAGCTCATGATCGAGCAGCGCGGGACGGAGCAACTCGGCGATGTTGTGGAGGCTGTCGCCCTCCGGCACGTCAGTCGACGCCGAGCAGTTCGGCGATTCCGTCGGCGACGCGCGACGTGCCCTTGCGGGCTTCCTTGCTCACACCGCCCATGAAGATGAACGAATGCGGCAGCGAGTCTTCGCTCCGATGGGTGACGCTCACCCCCGCCGCACCGAGGGCATCGGCGTACGCCTCTCCCTGATCCCGCAGTGGATCGAAACCAGCCGTGACGACCAGTGCGGGAGCGAGGCCCGCCAGCGACGGTGCCCGCAGCGGACTCACCCAGGTGGAGTCGGACTCCCCAGGACCCTGGCTGGCCTGGAAGAACGCGATCGTGTTGCCCGACAATGGCCACGCCTCCGCCATCGAATCCATGGACCCACCGCTGGCCTGGCCGTCGACGCCGGGGAAGACCAGGACCTGCGCCGCGGGCTGAGAGAGCCCGCTCTTGCGCCGTTCCTGGCACACGAGCGTGGCCAGCCGTCCACCCTCCGATGACCCGCCCACGGCGAGGCGGGCCGCGTCGATCCCCAGACCATCGGCGTTGTCGGCAACCCACTCGTAGGCCGCTACGGCATCAACGACACGCGCCGCCAGTGGATGCTCCGGCGCCAGGCGATAGTCAACCGACACCACCATCGCCCCGCAGCGCTCCGCCAGCTCCGTGCAGAAGCTGTGGTCCGTGTCGAGACCCCCGATCACACCACCGCCCTGATGGAACCAGACGATGCCCGGGGCGCGCCCCTCCGCCGCGGCGGGGTGATACAGGCGGATCGGGAGATCGCCTCCGGGTCCGGGGATACGGCGATCGTGAACCGAAACGGTCTCCACCGGGTCCGGTGCTGCCGCATAGGCGAGAAGTCGGAATCCTTCGCGGATCTCGTCCATCGAGGGAGGGGCGTCGCGCTTGGCCGATCGGCGCTGCATGAACTGCTGCAGCACGTGCGCCTGCAGATCAAGCGTGCGACCGTCGACCCGCAAACGGTCACCGACCCACCGCTTGTGCAACGGCCGCGGCATCCGGCTTCGGGTGCGGACGATCCGGCGGACCATGCGGGCCCGTCGCGAGGCACTCATTCGTCGCGCAGCACGGTGATGTCGTGGGGATGGCTCTCGCGCAGACCGGCGCCGGTGATGCGCACCAGCCGCGTGCGATGTCGAAGATCATCGAGTTCCGCCGCGCCGGCGTACCCCATTCCCGAGCGCAGCCCGCCAACGAGTTGGGCGATGAGCTCGCGCATGGGGCCCGCGTATCGGACGCGACCCTCGACACCCTCCGCAACATGCTTGCCCGGCGCCTGCCCGGTGCCGTAACGATCGGTGGCTCGGCCACGCATCGCTCCCGACGAACCCATGCCCCGGTAGGTCTTCCACATCGCACCGTCGACGAGCTCGAGATCACCAGGGGCCTCATCGACGCCGGCGAGCAGGTTGCCGAGCATCACGACGTCGGCGCCGGCGACGAACGCCTTCACAATGTCGCCGGAGGTGACGACGCCACCGTCGGCGATGATCGGCACGCCGAGATCACGGGCCGTGCGGACGCACTCATTGATCGCCGTCATCTGCGGCATACCTGCGCCGGCCACGATCCGAGTGGTGCAAATGCTGCCGGCCCCGACACCGACTTTGATCACATCGGAACCGGCTTCCACGAGTGCTTCCACGCCTTCGCGGGTGACGACGTTGCCGCCGACGACCGGGATGTCGGGCCATCCCTTCTTGAGAGTGCGCACCGCATCGACCACGCCTTGGGTATGGCCATGGGCCGTGTCGATCACCAGCAGGTCGACGCCGGCGGCGCTGAGCGCTTCG
>JAERSO010000077.1 GCA_016845585.1 Acidimicrobiaceae bacterium
TCATGACCCTGACCTGACCGCCTTCGATGAGCGAGCACTTCGCCGTGGTACCGCCGATGTCGAGTGCGAGGATCTTGGGCTCGCCGATGCGATCACCGAGCATCGCCGCTCCGTGAATGCCGGAGGCCGGGCCGGATTCGATCATCGCGATCGGCGTCGCCGCCACGGAGTCGATCGAGGCGACACCGCAGTTCGACTGCATGACCAGGGTGGGGTTGGCCAGACCCGATTCGTTGAGTCGGCGGTCGAGCCGTCGGAGATACTTCTCGGCGGCGGGCTGGACGAAGGCCGACATGACCGCGGTGCTCGTCCGCTCGTACTCGCGCCACTCCCGGGTGATGTCACTGGAGGCGACGACCGCGAGCTGCGGGTCGATCCGTCGAAGTTCTTCGCACACCCTGCGCTCGTGGGTGTCGTCGGCCCACGAGTGCATCAAGCAGACGGCAACCGCTTCGACCCCCTGGCGCCGAAAGTCCTCGAGAATCTCGGGTACTCCGGAAAGGTCGAGCGGTTCGCGTTGCTCCCCGTTGTATGTCAAACGGCCCGGGACCTCGCGCCGGAGGAAGCGGGGCACGAAGGCGGGCGGCTTCACGTAGTCGAGGTTGAAGAAGTCGGGGCGGTTGCCCCGCGCGATCTCGAGCACGTCGCGGAACCCCTCGGTGGTGATGAGCCCGACGCACGCGCCTTTCCGCTCGGTGAGGGCATTGATGACCACGGTCGTGCCGTGCACATGCGACTGGACGTCGGCCAGGGTGACCCCCGCCCGGGCGAAGACATCGACGACGCCTTGGTCGTAGTCGGGTGGTGTCGTCGACGACTTGGCCGTCTCGATCCGAGTCGCCCCGGTGTCGGGGTCGGTTGTGAACGTCACGAGGTCGGTGAATGTCCCACCGACGTCGGTCGCGGCTTGGAGCGTTGGATCGGGCACGGGTCACCCTCCTGGGGATCAGGTCACGTGGTTCGGCGGCTTCGCGTCCAGTTGTCGCCGGCGACGGCGGCGAGGGTCACGCCGCCCTGGACCAGGCGCTGGATGATCGGGTCGATCTGGTGGAGGTTGAAGCCGTTGGTCAAAAGCGCGATGAAGAAGGCGCCGAGCACGGTGCGCCACACGGCTCCCTCGCCGCCGGCGATCGACGTACCGCCGATGATCACCGCGGTCAGCACGGCGAAGACGAACGAGAAGTCGTCGCTCGGCTGCGCGGTCAAGGTCCGCGAGGCCAGCAGCGAGCCGGCGAGGCCGGCCATGGCGCCGGTCAGCAGGAAGGACGTGACCACGATGGCGTCGACCCGAACCCCGGCGTGGCGGGCGGCTTCGGGATTGCCGCCCGCGGCGAAGAGGTGGCGGCCGAAGCGGGTCCGCTCGAGCACGAACCAGAAGGCGATCACCACCGCGATGGCGATCCACGACGCGTTGGTGATCACAAAGTCTCGACCGCGGGCGATGTCGATGAACCCGCGGTCGTCGATGCGCACGATGCTCCGGTCGCTCACGAGGAACCCGATACCGAAGTAGACGAACGACGTCGCCAAGGTGGCGATGAACGAGTTGATCCGCAGCACGGCGACGATCAGGCCGTTGGCAAGCCCGAAGACGATCCCCAGCGCGATCCCGGCCGCGAACGCGACGACGGGTTCTCCGGTGTCGTTCATGACGAGGGCGGTGACGATGGTGGCGTTGATGTAGATCGCCGACAGCGAGATGTCGAAGTTGCCGCTGATGAGCGTGAGCGTCATCGCCGAGCCGGCGATGAGGATCAGGCTCTGCTGATCGATGATGTTGCGAATGTTGGCGCTCGTGAGGAAGACGTCCGACGTCTGCCACAGCAGAACGAACAACAGTGCGGTGATCCAGAAGATGCCGTAGTCCGCCAAGCGGAGGGCGGCGATCCGTTCCATGATCGAGGTTCGGTGCTGGTCGGCTTTCATGCTGCGTCCACTCCAAATGCGAGTCGCATCAATTCGGTGTCGGTTGCGGTGGCACCGTCGAGTTCGCCGACAGCTCGGCTCTCTCGCATGACGATGATCCGGTGGGCGATTCCCAGTACTTCGTCGATCTCCGACGAGATCGCGAGGATGGCCATTCCCTCCGCCGCGAGATCGACCAGGAGGTCGTAGATCGCCCGCTTGGCACCGACGTCGACGCCGCGGGTCGGCTCGTCGGCGATCAGGACTCGCGGCGGGTCGACGAGCCACCGAGCGAAGAGGGACTTCTGCTGGTTTCCGCCGGAGAGCGTGTTCATCGGCGAATCGATCGAGGCACCGGTGAGTCGGACGTCGTCGACCGCTCGGCCGACTGCCTGTCGCTCGCCGCGGGACTGGATGATGCCGACGGTCGTGAAGAGGTCGAGGTGGGGAAGGCTCACGTTGTCGGCCACCCGCCGGTGCATCAAGAGCCCTTCGGTACGCCGCGATTCAGGGATCATCGCCACCCCCTGGGCGATGGCATCGCGAGGCGAGCGGGGTCGGTACGGGCGGCCGAGCAGAGTCATCGTGCCGTCCGTGGGCTGCGTCGCTCCGAACACGGTGCGGGCGACCTCGCTGCGGCCGGCGCCGACGAGGCCGGCGAGCATCACGATCTCTCCCGGATGGACGTCCAGGGAGATGCCCTCGAACTCGCCGGCCCGCGACAGGTCGTTGAGGGTGATCAGCGGCTCGGCGCCCGCCGTGGGAGTGCGTCGTTGGGGGAAGACGGCGTCGAGCCGTCGGCCGGCGATGCCTTCGACGAGCGAGTCGTGCGTCTCCTCAGCGGTGTCGGTCGTGCGTACGACCGCTCCGTTGCGCATCACGGTGACGCGATCCGCGAGATCGAGTACTTCGTCGAGGAAGTGCGAGACGAAGACAACCGTCACACCGTTCGACGCCAGGTCTCGGACGATGTCCCGCAGCGCGATCGCCTCGTGGTGCGACAAGCGAGCGGTCGGCTCGTCGAGGACGATGATGCGGGCGTCGCGGGCGAGAGCCCGGAGGATCTCGACTCGCTGCTGTTCGGCGACCGAGAGGTTCCCGACGGTCGCCCGGGGGTCGAGCGCCAAGCCGGCACGTTTCACAAGTTCGTCGAAGCGCTCGAGGTCGGCGCGGGAGTCGACGATTCCGCCCCGATGCGACTCCATCCCGAGGAAGATGTTCTCGACCACCGAGCGACCGGGGACGAGCGACAGCTCCTGGGCGACCATCGTGATGCCGAGGCCCAATGCCGCCCTCGGCGAGCGGATCTCGACCCGGTCGCCGTCGACCAAGACCTCGCCCTCGTCGGGCTGATGGATCCCGGCGATGATCTTGCCGAGGGTCGATTTCCCGGCACCGTTCTCGCCGACGAGAGCGTGAACCGTCCCCGGTTCGATCGCCACGTCGACGTCGGCAAGCGCCGCGGTCCCACCAAATCGCTTGGTGAGACCGCGGCACTCGATGATCGGCCCGCCGCCGGGGGGCGGCGGCCGATCATCGGTCCCTGGAGGGTCTAGCCGTCCCACTGGGCGGTGAACTCGCCGATGGTGTCCGGGGTCATGAGGCCCCGGTTGGGCACCGAGTCGGACGGGTCGACACCGCCGATGTCGGTCCCGGCGAGTGCGTCGACCATGGCCTGCATGGCGAGCTCGCCCTCGGTGTAGGGCGCACCGTAGATGCCGCCCCACCAGCGCCCGTCCGCGATCGCCTCGAGGGCGAAGGAGCTGCCGCCGAAGCCGAGGATTCGGATGTCTCCGACGCCACCTTCTCCGTCGAGGGCCAGCTCGACACCCTGCATCGACTGGTCGGCACCGACCACGATGTCGATGTCGTCGGTCGTCACGAGGACGTCTTGCATCGCGGTGAGGGCGACATCGGGACCGAGGTACTGGCCCTCGGCTTCCGCGACCACGGTGACACCTGTGCCGGCGACGACACTGTCCCAGCCGGCGCGTACGGCCTCGTCCAGCGGGATGCCACGGATGCCGTAGAAGTAGACGACGTTGCACGGATCCAGGCCGGCGCAGGCCTCGACCGTCAGCTCACCGAGACGCTCGCCTCGAGTCAGCGGCGGTTCGAAGACAGCGGCGGCCATGCCATCGACCTGCGGTTCCACAGACGACAGGTCGTCGCCCACCACCTGGTTGAGGACCACCACCTCGAGGCCGGCGTCGAGGGCTGCCTCGACGTCGGGGATCGACCCGGCGCCGACCAGCGAAACGAGGATGATGCCGCCGTACTGGCCGGACGCGATCGCGTCCTGGAACTGCTGCTGCTGCAGCGCGGCGTCGAACTGTGCATCGAACTCGACGATCTCGATCCCGTTGGCGGCGGCGACCTCTTCCATCGCGGTCCGCGACGCAGCGAGCCAGGTGTTGGCCGAGCTGGCCGACAGGTAGGCGATCTGCACCGGCTCGGCCGGCTCGTCTTCGGCAGGCTCATCGTCGGCCGGTTCGTCGTCTGCAGGCTCGTCGTCGGCCGGTTCGTCGTTCCCGTCGTCGCTCGACTCCTCGGCGGGAGCTTCCGCCGAACCGTCGCTGTCGTCGTCGCCGCACGAGGCGGCGATCAGGGCGAACACGCCGAGAAGCGCCAGCCACAAGTAGCGGGTTTGCTTCACTCTCTTGGATGCCATTGGCTATCCCGCCTCCGTATTCGGCCGCATGGTGCGGGCCATGGTGCGAGCGTAAGAACGGCGATCAATCGACTGTAGAGGCGATTCGCACAAATGCAGGACCCACCGTGGGCAAGTGGCCCAAGGGGGCGAGTCCCGCCAGCGCGGCAGGGCTCGATCAGGCCTCGATCGGGCGAA
This sequence comes from Acidimicrobiaceae bacterium, assembly GCA_016845585.1. Taxonomy (GTDB): domain Bacteria; phylum Actinomycetota; class Acidimicrobiia; order Acidimicrobiales; family Aldehydirespiratoraceae; genus JAACCU01. Next base: position 4,754 of record JAERSO010000077.1, read on the forward strand.
AGTCGACGTCGTAGCCGAACCGCCGGGGCCCGGTGAGAGCAAGCCCGGCCGGTGTGCGCCACTGTGGGTCGCACGGAAGACCGACGACGGTGACTCGCTGGCCGTACCGGACATCCTCGGCCGGGATCGGCTCCGCCGTGTCGAGGCCGAGCACCATGATCAGGTCGGGAGTCGTGGCGACGATGCTGTCGTCGACCCGGGCGACGAGGTTCTCGTTCTGGAAGTCGATCTCCATCGACTGGCCGCCGTGTCGGCCGGTTCCGGAGACGACAACCGTCCCCATCGTCCAGCCACGCTCGTTGCGACGGTCGACGTCGACGACGGTTCCGTGGAAGAGCCGGTGGCCTCCCGTTTCCGCGAAGATCTCGTCGAGCGGTAGCTCGCCCGTCGAACTCCCCCGCCGCACGGCCTGGCCGAGGCGCTGGGCGAGCGAGAGGGCGCCGTGGACCAGCCAGTCCTTCGCTTGGCGTCCGGTCATCGGATAGAGGGCCAGCATGGCGATGCCGCCCGATGCGACGGTCGCGGCGCGGGCGAAGTCTTCGGCCCACAGATTGGTCGGCGTGTCGATCAGCATCGTGTTGCCGTGTTCGTCGGCGAATCCCATCGGCGTGCACACGCCCCCGTCGAGCGTCGGCGTGACGAGCTCCAGCGACGGGAACGCCCGCCCCATACCGTCGGCGTCGACGATCGGCAGGCCCGTGGCGGCCGCCGGTCCGATCGGCGTCAGAGCGTTGAGTCCTCCCGCCTCGGCCGGGCAGAGGTGTGTGAATCGGGAGCCCAGATGTGCCTCGAGGATGTGGAGTGCCGTCACCGCCTCGTCGACGCGCGGCAGCTTCTCGACCAGCACGCCTGGCGCGCCGATACCGGCGATGAAGGCGACCCGGTCGTCGTCTCGCAACTCGGCTGCCGCCACGAC
>JAERSO010000078.1 GCA_016845585.1 Acidimicrobiaceae bacterium
GCGCTCCGTGGCCCCGTTCGGCACGCCCGGCGGTGGGATCATCGCCCCACCCGTCCACGTACCGGGCGTCGACGGTGCGCCGGGCGTAGCCATCGCCTGGGACTCCGTCAACGGTGGCCTGGCCGGCGTCGACGACGCCACGCTCGAGCCGCTCTGGCACCTCGACGTACGCCCCAGCATGCAACCGGTCGTGTTCCCCGAGTCGGGCGAGCTGGTCATCAACGACTTCACCCCGGACGGCACCGACGACCTGATCGTGGTCGACATGGCCACCGGAACGCTCCTGGACCGGGTCGACACCGGCTCGCGGATCGCCAACGGCATGTTCCTGTCCGCCTGCGGCCACCGCGACGTCCTCTACTGCACCACCCTCGCCCTGGCCCGCGCCATCTGGGGGTAGGACAGGTGCCCAGCAGATGGGGCGCACAGAGAACTTCCTGCTGGAACCCTGAAGAAATCAGTTGGTGTTCTTGTTGCGCATGTGTCGATGAGGCCCGACGAAGCCCACGTGCACCTTCCCGGTCGCCCCCTTCGTGTCGTCGAAGAAGTACACCCTCGGCGCCTGGTCCCCGCCACCTTCAGCGATCTTCAGGTGACTCTCCATGTGGATTTGGCCAGACGGATCGACAGCGACGGATACGGGAAGCAGCCGGCAGGCCCACCAGAGTTCGTTGTTCCGGACTGACTCCGACTCGACCGGGGCGAACTTCTTCGAAGTGGCGGGCCATGCGTCCGGTCCACCCTGCTTGCACCATTCCCGAAAGCCACCATCAACGGATCCCGCCTCCATCGCATAGGCGTGCAGCGCCCGGAGTCCTCGCCAGGTGGTATTTCCCCAGGCGGTGGCCGTCGTCGTCTGATCGAGTTCCTCGAGATCCCGATCCCGCCCTACACCTTCGGGAATCGACAGGCCATCCAGGTGCAGGCGCGCCAGTTCCAGCGCCTCGGTGATCGACAGGACCTCGCGGGGAATCGCCATCTCGGCCTTGGAGATCTCGCCGGCCCCGAGTCGATAGGAGTCGATGACGCGTTGGAGGGTCCCGATCTTCTCGTCCCGATCCATGAGTTCGAAGACCAGGTCATCGTGCTCGCTTCGCGCCTGCTCCAACTCGTGGTCCTTGGATGCGACTGCTCGGCGGGCCACCTCGACCTCCTGCTCGGCCACCACCAGAAGGTCCCCTTCAGCACTCCCACGCCCGCGACGAAGCCGTCCGAGCGCCCGGTCCAGCGGTGGGGGCGGTCGCCGATTGGCCATGGCCGGCTGGAGGAACAACCCCAGTTGGATCGCCGTAGCACTCGCATGTCGGGCCACGAAACCCGACGCGAGGACGCGATTCCTGTGGGGCGGCACCTCTCCCGGCAGGTAGAGCCGGACCTGCCCGAACTCCAGGCCGTCCTCAGTGCCGATTCCCTCGTTGAACGGGCCGACCGCGTCCTCGGGCAGGACGAGGACCGATGCTGCACCAGCGAGGCGCGCCGCCGCCCTCTTCGCCCGCTCCATGGTCTCGGCGGCACCACCCTTGTAGCTGTGGGCGAAGACGACCTCTGGCGACCTGCGGTGCGGACTCCTGATCCGATTGACGGCCTTCTCCGCGACCTCCTCCGGCCGAACGACCATCGCCTTGCCCGAGAGTCGGATCACCCCCCACCGGGGATCACCGGACGCCAAGATCGACTCCTCCAGCAGGGTGCTAACGAGCTTTGGAGCGGCGATCTGTGGCCGCGGAGCCCATGGGTCCTCGGCATTGTGCTCCACGTCCACCCACACCCACTGCTCCTCGTCCTCCACGGCGACGCGCACCGTGGTGATCCACCGGTCCGTCTCGGAATCCTCCCGGAGGATCAACTCCAGGGCTCGGCCGGACTCCTCGGTCGCCTCGAGCTGCGTGGCCCAGACCCGTCGACCGTCCGAGGAGACGCACTCGCCCCCAACTCCCTCGTCATCGAACGTCAGGCACCCGTGCTTCCCCGTCGCCCAGCCGCGGAACGCGTCGATCGCCGCGTCCACCAGTTCTGGGCGATCTTCCTGCCAGATCGCCCGATAGGTCACTGCCATAGGTCTCGCCTCCCTCGCCCCGGCCCCGGAATGGGCTCCGAACAGGGCTCGGCAGAACCGTAGTGACGACCTGTGACACGCCGCAGGAGAAGGCTCACTACACTCCGCGGGCGGTCGGGAGACCGAAGTCCGGTGTGAATCCGGCGCTGTCCCGCAGCGGTGATGCCCACCTCCTCCCCGGAGGCGAGCCAGTCCGAACCAGCTCCCGACCGAACGAACCAGACACCCTCGAGGCAAGGGATTCGGTTCGGCCGGCAGACGGCGAACGGCCTGTCGATCGAGCGATCGCCCCTCGACGACAGGAGAAGCACCACCGATGCACCGTCCCACCCGCCGATCCCCGATGGCCGCCTTCGCGGCCGTCATGTTCGCCATCCTGCTCCCCGCCCTGGCCCTCACCGGCTGCGGCGGCGGCGACTCGTCGATGGCCATGTCCGGCGCTCCCGCATCCGTCGACGTCCCCACCGGACCCCAACGGATCGTGTCGATCTCGACGGTGGCCACCGAGATGCTGTTCGCCATCGGAGCGGGTCCCCAGGTCGTCGCCGTCGACTCGATGTCCGACTTCCCCGCCGGTGCCCCGATCACCGACCTGAGCGGCTACGAGCCCAACGTCGAAGCCATCCTCGGTTTCGCCCCCGACCTGGTCGTCCTGTCCTACGACCCCGGCGACGTGGTCGCCAGCCTCACGTTGGCCGGCGTCGAGACCCTGATGCAGGGAGCCGCGGCGACCATCGAGGACACCTACGCCCAAATCATCGCCCTCGGCGAGGTGACCAGCCGAGCCTCCGAGGCGGAATCCCTCGTGGCCGAGATGCGCGATGACCTCGCCACGCTCTCCGCATCGGTCACGCCCCGTTCCGAGCCGCTCAGCTACTACCACGAACTCGACGACACCCTCTTCACGGTGACCTCGTCGACCTTCATCGGCGAGGTCTACGCCCTCGCCGGCCTGCTCAACGCCGCCGACGCCGCCGATCCCGACGGTGTGTCGTGGGGGTACCCGCAGATCTCCGTCGAGTACCTGTTGGACGTCGACCCCGACCTCATCTTCCTGGCCGACACGAAGTGCTGCGCCCAGGACGCCTCCACCGTGGCCGCACGACCCGGTTGGGACAACCTGAGCGCCGTCCGGGACGGACGGGTGGTCGAACTCGACGATGACGTGGCATCCCGGTGGGGACCCCGGATCGTGGACTTCCTCCGGGC
>JAERSO010000079.1 GCA_016845585.1 Acidimicrobiaceae bacterium
GCATTGCGCGGGAGGTCGATGGTGGCGGCATGCGCCGCGAAGTCCAGGTAGAGCGCACCCATGTCATGGCCCCGCGACGCGATCTCGTCGAAGAGCCACTCCTGAACGGTGAGGCTGGATGCCGGAGCGGTCAGCGCATCCGCGATCAGATCGACTCCCAGCTCATCGGTGAGCCAGATCAGGAACATCTGTGCCCCGTAGTTGTGGTTCTGGCGGCTCCAACTCAGGTCCCCGACAGGGACGCCCTGGGTCGACGCCAGAGCCCAGAGCGGCAACTGCGGGTTGATCAGGAACGCTGCTGAGGTCTCCTTGCCGAAGGTGTCCGTGGGATAGACGTAGTCCACGAACCACTCAGGGGTGGCTTCTTCGAACCATCGGGAGTCGATGCCGTCGAACTCACTACCGATCTGGTAGAGATGCATGACCTCGTGGATGCCATACGCGCTGGACGAGTCCGGCCCCGGAGGCGTCACCAGGAAGTCTGCGGCGACAACCAGCGGCAGGTTCACGAACGGCACGCCATTGGCGTCGGTGCCGAAGCCGGCCGACTGGGTGGCGAGACTGCCGCCAGTGTCGAGGATATAGATGTTGGTGCAGTACTCGGTCGAACCGGCTGGGGGTTCGAGGCCCAGATCATCCACTGCGGCGGTCCAGGAGTTCTCCATGTCCTCGGCCACGAGTTGAGCGGTCGGTGCGAGGTCTCCCCCACCGGGACCCCACCACACCGCGAGGTGCTCGGCGGCGAAGACATTGGTGATGTCGATGTAGGAGGTGCGAAGTGAGCACTCGACGGGGCCGGGCACGACGACGGGGTCGTCGGGATCGCCGGGATCGCCGGGATCCGGCGGAACATAGATGACCGAGCCCTGGTCGGTCTTCTCATAGAGCCGGGCGAGGAATGCCGCCATCTGTTCACGGGTGACGAAGTCGTCCGGCGAGTAGGTGGTGCCGCCGTTGGTACCAGTCGTGACTTCCAGGCCGTAGATGCATGCGACAGGATCGGTGTAGAACTTCCCGGCGACGATGTCGTCGAAGGGGGTGACGGGTGTGGCGCAGAACCCCTCCAGCTCGCTCTGAAGCCGAGCCAGGAACGCAGCCATCTGTCCGCGGGTGACCAAATCGTCCGGCGAGTAGGTGGTGCCGTCGCCGGTACCGGTGGTGATGTCGAGACCGAAGATGCGAGCGATGTGATCACGGGCGAAGGAGGTCGGCGACACATCGGTGAACGGCGTGGTGACGATGGGTGCGTCGGCACCGTTGACCACACGGTAGAAGCGAGCGATGAAGGCTGCCATCTCCTCGCGTGTCACGAAGTCCTTGGGCGAGTAGGTGGTGCCGCCGTTGGTACCGGTCGTGATGCCCAGCTCGAAGATGCAGATGATCGAGTCGTACGCGAACGAGTTGGTGCTGACATCGTTGAACGGCATGTCGCCGGTGGGGCACTCGCGCGTGACCGCACCCGCAGGCGGTGACGACAACGCTGCTTCAACCGGTACGACCGTCGCACCGACGAGAGCCATGACCAACAAAGCCACCCGTGTGTTGAGGATCCTCACGTGTTCTCTCCGAAAGATGCAACACCGTAGCCGCCAGTCAGCCAGGTCATCCTCATTCTACTGCTCCCGTTCGTCGCGATTTCACAACAACTCTCCATAGTTCTGTCAGCACCTGGGTCATTCGACCCAGGGAACGTCGATCGCGACGACGGTTGCCGGTACCCCGAGCCGATCGAGCAGGTTTTCCAGGTACCTCATGTGGTCACGTCGTGGGAGCACGACCTGCACCTGAGCCGCGCCGGTGACCCTGAGAAGATCAACCAACTCGGGTACGACACCGAGGTCAACGCCGACCGAGCAGACCAGCAGAGTTCTCTTCCCGTCGTGATCTGCGAGCAGCGCCGCGCCGCGGGACTCGAGCAGGCTCGTCCGAGGCGGGACCGGCTCGACGAACTCGATATCGGTCAGACCCCACTGCGAGGCATTGGTGCGCACGACCTCCCGAAGCCAGCGTTCGCGGCCGATCCTGTTGATCGCATGGGACGGTGCGCCTCGACGTCGATGCTCCCGCACCAACTCGATCGTGCTGACCAGGTTCGTCTCGACCGGACGATCCGCGTGCAGGAGGGCGCCGGCCTCGCGATCAAAGCGGCCGACGCCGACTTCGAGTCGGGGGCCGGTGGGTGCTTCGACGATTCGGCCGACCTCGAGCCCCGCCACTTCGGCGCGCATGATGCCGTCTTCCTCGACGGCTTGCGCACCGGAGCGTTCGATCACCGCAACCAGAGCGGCCAGATCCTCGAGCCCCGGCTGTGGCTCGGCGATGGGGTCGGCCAGGGCCGGGGTGGTCGCCGTGCCGCTCAACTGGTGGACGGTGACCTCCGGGGCGAGAACGGCCGCGCGGCGTGCATGGATCCCGGCGTTGTGCTCGGTTACGAGCGCGACCGACTCCAGTCCGAGGCGGTCGATCCAGACGACGACACCGCCGAGAACAGCGAGATCGTCGCTGGAAACGACGACGACCGCACGGTCTGCGG
>JAERSO010000080.1 GCA_016845585.1 Acidimicrobiaceae bacterium
CCGTGATACCGCCCGACATCTGTGAGGACGTCCTTCGACGTCAGGTCCACGTGCCGTCCTCGGCTCGGCCGCACAGCCCGGGCCCTCGATCGGGATGAAGCCACCCGTAGTGAGATCGAGATGTTTCGTTCCCCTGATCCGCTCACGAGATGTAACACTGCGACGACTTCAGCAAAGAGCAGGGTGCGCAGGCGATGGACAACACCGTCCACCGATTCCATGTGTGGCACCTGCCGCATGTGGCGATCGGAAACGCCGCCCGAAGGCGGAGAATTGAGGTTTCGAATGCTCGCCAAAGACACTGAGGGTCGTGCCCCAGATCGTCGTCGCAGTCGACCCGCTGTAGCGGTCTTGCTGGTGTTCGCGGTGCTGACGCTCGCCGCGCCCGCTTCAGCGGACCCGTTCGGCGTCGGCGGGTCCAGCACGGGCTGGTTGGCCGACAACCACGATCATGACTACTGCTGGTCCACCAACTTCACCTGGACGAGTCTGCAGAACATCGCCGACGATGCAATGGACTACCTGGAGAGTTCGACCGACTTCAGTGGCGGCTCGCACCAATCGTGCAACTCGGGCACCGACGTCTACTTCCAGCGATTCAACACGACGGCGTATCGGGGTCAGTACCAGTGCGACGACCGCAACGGCAACGAGTGTGACAATGCTGATGTGCGGATCTCGAGCAACACAAGCACGCTACCGAGCAGCGAGCGAGCGAAGACGACCTGCCACGAGGTCGGGCACTCTGCCGGTGCGACTCACCATTCCAGCGGCTATGGCTGCATGGTGAGCGGCACGTCCACCGTGGAGACCTACTGGGCCCACACCCGCAATCACATGGACGACCTGGAGGTAGCGACATCATGAGACCCAATCCAGTACCTCAAACAGGATCGCAAAAGCGGCGCCACGCGCACCTCTTCGTGTGGCTCGCAGCGCTTGTCGCGGTGGGACTTGTCGCCGCGAGTTGTGGATCCGACGGCGATTCGGACGAGGTGTTCGTCGACACGTACGACTCGTACTTCCAGTCCTTTTCGGCCGACTACAACCCGTCGCCGAATATCGAGGACCTGAGCCAGCGATCAACGGTCGCCGTCGAAGCCACCCTTGTCGACGTCGAGGATGGACGATTCTTCGGCGCCTCGGAGACCGAGGTCGAGGGAGTAACTCTCAACCTCGTATTCCAGACCGACGACAAGACTCAGTACTACGTGCAGCTATCGCGCCCCATGGACTCATCGGTGGATCAGCTGCGGTCTGTCCTGCCGATCGGCGCCCGAAGCGTCATCTATCTCCAGCCGAACAATGACCCCCTTGAAGGGGTGTGGTTCAACGTTCGAGAGGATGGCAACGAGTGGTACTTCACCACACCTCAGGGCTGGATCCTCGACCACCCCGAGCGCGGAATCGTCTTCCCGTTGGAGGAGCGCGAGAGCGAGTCGCCGTTCACCGAAACGCCGGCGACGACAAGGGCCTCGATAGGAGACTGGCTCGTCACAGAGAAGCAGGGCTAGCCCTCACGAGATCAACTCAAGGTTGCTGGTGACAGCAGCTCCGCAGCGGTGCGCGCTTGTGGACTGCCTAACACTCCCGCGTCTCAGAGATTTGTATCGGTGGACGAAGTTGGGCATCGAGCAGTGCAACACGAAGAGTGGAGGATGGCTGTGGGGCCAAAGAGCAATAGACGAGTTGACCGGGTGGTTCGAGCGTGGGCGTTAGGCATTGCCGTGTCGTTGGCGATCTTCGTTTCGCCAGCGGACGCGGCGGGGCAGAGTCCCGTCGGGTGGTGGGGTTCCGAGTGTGATGCTCGGTGTGTTCAGCCCTCGAGTTGGGGCTGAGGATCAGTGTCGCGCGTCTCGGCGAGTTCGGCCATTGAGGTGTCGGACATGTAGCGGCGAGCGATCGCCCATTCTTCGTGTTGGTCGGCGAGCACCGCGCCGATGAGCCGGATCGCAGAGCGGTCGTTGGGGAAGATGCCGACGACGTTGGAGCGCCGTTTCACTTCCTTGTTCAACCGCTCCAGGGGGTTGTTGCTCCAGATCTTGCGCCAGTGTGATTTCGGGAACGCGGCGAAGGCCAGCACGTCGTGTTTGGCGTCGTGCATCGACGCGGCGGCTTTGGGGAAACGTTCTTGGAGGGTGGCTGCGACTTCGTCCCAACGAGCCAGGATCTCTTTGGTGGTGCCGAGCGCGAAGATCGATCGGAACGCAGCGGCTACGAACTCGACCTGGGTCTTGGGGACGTTGGCGAGCAGGTTGCGGGCGTAGTGCACCCGACAGCGCTGCCACGACGCCCCTGGAAGCACTTGCGGATCGCCTTCTTGAGGCCTTCGTGGGCGTCAGAGATCACCAAGCGCACCCCGGCCAACCCGCGTTGTTTGAGCGAGCGCAAGAACGCGGTCCAGAACGTGGCGTCTTCAGAATCGCCGATGTCGACACCAAGGATCTCTCGGTCGCCGTTGATCGTGATCCCCGTGGCAATCACCACGGCGCGAGACACGACCTGTCCCAGCGCGTCATCGCGGACATGCACATAGGTGGCATCGAGATAGACGTAAGGGAACTCGGTGTGGCCCAGCGTCCGGTTACGAAAGGCGGCGACCCTCTCATCGAGGCCGGCACAGATCCGGCTGACTTCGGACTTGGAGATCCCGGTGTCGACCCCGAGCGCGGCGACTAGCGTATCCACGCTGCGGGTGGAGACGCCGTTGACGTAGGCCTCCATCACCACCGCGTACATGGCCTGATCGATACGACGCCGCGGTTCAAGAATCTCCGGAAAGAACGCACCCTTGCGGAACTTCGGGATGCCGAGCTCGAGATCGCCCGCTTTCGTCGACAGGGTCCGAGGACGATGGCCGTTGCGATGCGTCAGACGCTCAGGACTGCGTTCCCACGCGGCCGCACCGATTGCTTCGGTAGCTTCGGCCTCGATCAACCCCTGGATCCCGAACTGGGCGGGCTGACGAACCAGATCGGTTCCTCCGCCCTCATTGAGGACGGCAAGTATTTCGTTGATGGCAGACTCAGACAGAGTCATCGGCGTGGTCTCCTTGATGTGCAATTTGGTAGTTACACGTCGAACCTCACGCCGGTGACTCACCCCGTGGTGAACCCGGACCGAAACCCCACCACGCCAAGGGACTCATACCATCCCGCCCGCAGAATTCGAAGACCAGCACTACCGCCACAACAACTCAGGCCGACAGGCCGAAACTCAAACCAACACGCCTGCGTGAAACCCGGGGAGCTTCACGGACTCATCCAAGCCGCGGCGGTTCTCGGCTTCGGGGTCACCCAGTACTGGCTTCGATCCAGGACCGGGTCACAGGAGGTCGCCGCTCCAGTAGCGGCGTGACCGGCACTACGAGCGCGAACTCGCGGTGGGGCCGGCCCCGGTTGACCGCTACCCTCGTTGCCGGAAGGTTGCCTGAGTGGACGAAAGGGGCGGCCTCGAAAGCCGTTGTGGTGCTTCGCATCACCATGGGTTCGAATCCCATACCTTCCGCCATCGAATCCCGGCCCCGGGCCGGGATTCGTCGCGTCTGAGGCCGAACGCACGCTGGGGTCTGTCCCCAGTGTGCGTTAGGTGGGCACCACGCATTCGTCGCCGGTGCAGTCGATGTCCTTGGTGGCGGCGCGGATGTGGCGAAAGCCGATGGACAGGCCGACGGCATAGATGGCGCCGAACACGATCCCGAGCGCGGCCATGCTCAGAGGCAGGTGACAGGGACAGATGATGAACGACCAGGCCAGCCATTTGCGGCCCTGCTTCTCACGGTTCAGCTCAGCCGTCTGCATACCTCTGTGATCGACCGCGGGCAATGGCTGCTTGAGGTGTCACCACGTGATCGAGAACGAGATCTCCGTCGTCTCCCCGAGGCGAAGACGAGTTCGGTCATGTCCGGGCGCCCGGGCGCAGCCGGACACAGGCCCACATGTCCTTCGCCACTCCCCCCAATTCGCTCCCAGCCCCTCAGAATCGCCTCACGCTCGAACCCGGCTCGTTCGGCGATCTTCAACGACGCCGTGTTCCAGGGTTCGATGAACAGGCTGAGGCGGTCGACGTCGAGGTTCTCGAACGCCCACGTGCTGAGGGAATCGACGGCAACGGCAGCGGCCCCATCGCCCCGGGCCGACTCGACGACCCAGTAGCCGATCTCGGCTCGGCCCTTCGCGAGATGGGCGATCCAGAGCCCGACCTGACCGACGGCTCGCCCCGCCGACTGGTCGACGATCGCGAATGACCAGCCTTCTCCCGACGACAGACGCCCGTTCTGCCGATCGATGAACTCCCGGCCCTCCTCGGGTGTGAAGTCTGCCGGCACCGTCGTCAGCATGGGGATCAACTCGTCCCGCGACGCTTCCTCGATCAACGCCAGGTCATTCGCTTCGAACGGCCGGATCAGGTAGCGGTCAGCCGAGATGGTGACGTTCGGCAGCGGCGAACCGAACACGGCGTCGATCTTCATCCGCTCACCATGTCACGTTCTAAGATCCCGCTCATGCAAACGCCCCCCGTCATCGAAGAACTCGTCGCCACCTGCCAGGCCGCACTCGGCGGCGAGTCGCCGCACCAGACGATTCACGCCGCGATGGTCGATCTCTTCGCCGACCCGGCCGCGCTCGCCGCCGCTATTCCGCCGTTCGCCGATGACGAGGTGGCAACGAGTCGGCGGGGGTTCAGACTCGGCGGCGAACACATCGCCCATCAGAGCGACGACCTCACGGTGATGCTGCTCGACACGCTGCCGGGGGTCCTTCAACCACCCCACGACCACAGCATGAACGTCGTGATCGGCGTGTTCGAGGGCACCGAGGAGCAGCGCTTCTGGGCCCGTACCGACGGTGGCGTCGCGCCCGCCGCCGGTCGTGCGCTGGAGACCGGGGACGTGATCCCGCTCGGCGCCCGGGCCATCCACGCCATCAGCTCTCCCGAGGGCCAGGCCGCGCGGGCGATCCATGTGTACCTGGGCAACATCTACGACGTGGACCGGTCGATCTTCGACCCGCACACCCTCGAGGAGCACCCGATGGACTCCGAGCGCTACGACGAGTACTGCCAACACGCCTAGCGCGTACGCAGTTCCCGTTTCACAGCAGCGAGCTCCACACGCTGTGGGTGCTCCTTGTAGAACGGATCGATCGGGAAGCAGCCGGACACCAGACCCGCCCGTGGTGCGGTGGTGCAGTCGCTGAACGTCCGACACAGCAGCCGAGTCTGCAGTTCCCGGCCCGCGAGAACGTCGGCCGGCATGTCCGGGTAGGACAGCACCATTCGCCCCAGTCCGACCATCGCCACATCATCGGCACCCACGACGGCTTCGGCGACCTCGGGAAGCCACTGCTGGAGATAGGAGTAGCCCGAGCCGACGAACACGATCTCGGGATGGGCGTGAGCCAACTCAGCGGTCGCCGCGACCTGGCGAGCAACACCGACAAGTGGATCCTCCGGCGGCTTGTACCCATCTGACGGCGGGAAGAACGCGGGCCGCTGAACATGCGGCACGTAGTACGGACTCCCGGCAGTCGTGCACACGAGGCCGATCCCGAGGTCGGCCGCCATCTGCATGAGGGTGTGGGTCTCGGTGAGATCGACGCCGAGTCCGGTGCCGTCGCCACCGAACGCGTACGGATACGAACCGTCGCTGTCGACCGGCCGGCCGACATGGCCCTCGCCCGGTGTGAACGGCATCAGATCGAAGATCGAGAGTCGGAGCGCGACCGCCAGGTCGGGAAGCTCCCGACGGATGCCCTCGACGATGTTGCGCAAGAACAGGGTGCGACCCATGAGGTCACCGCCGTACTTCCCGGGGCGATCATGCGCACTCAGGAGCTCGTGACCGAGGTAGCCGTGGCACGCCTTCACGTCGACGAAGTCGAATCCGGCTTGACGAGCCAGATGCGCAGCGGTGAGGAAGTCACCCACCAGCCCGTCGAGCTCGTCGTCGCTGAGCACCGACGACGCGTCGGCACCGGACGGGCCGTCGAGGCGGGGATGTTCGTAGGCGGTTCTCGGAATCGGCGCCGCGACCGGGCGACAGTAGCGGCCCGAGTGGGTCAGCTGGAGGCCGACGATCTGATCCTCGGCGAATCCGCGACGCAGAGCAGCGAAGTCGTCGACAGTGGCATCGGACATCACCAGCTGGTTCGGATTGGCGCGGCCGTCGTGGCGTACGGCGGTGGCTTCGGCCCAGACCAATCCGGCCCCGCTCGCAGCGAAACGGCCCCACCGGCGGCGGACGAGATCGGTGATGCCGCCGTCGAGTGAGCCGTCCCACCCCTCCATTGGAAGGATGGCGAACCGGTTCGGCGCGGTCAGCGTGCCCGCTGAAGCATCGACGAACGAGATCGGGGTCGACAGCACGCCATTCGGCTCGACACGATCAGCAATCGGCAACGCAATGTCGAGTCCGTCGACGTGCTCCCGAAAGGCATCGAGCGTCTTGAGGTTCTTGACCTGTGTGTACCTCATGCGAGCACGCCCAATCGTTGGGCGATGTCGGCGAGCACCGCACGGTCCGAATCGGGCCGTCGGGGCGCGCCCTCCGGGACCGCATCAGAGCCCGCCCATCCTCGCAATTCCATGAACGTGGCCGCGTTGTGGCGGTAGCCAGGTGTCGGCGGCCGGAAAGTGAAGTGGCCGAGGTACTGCAGCATGTCGTTCAACTCGAAGAAGGCCGGATCGCCCGTCTCCCAGTGCCGGTCCCGCTCGGCGAAGAGGTCAGGGGCGAACGTCGACAGGCCGAGCAGGTAGTCCGAGCCGTACATCACCATGTCGATGCCGAGGTCGTTTCCGGTGAGCACCATGAAGTCGGGCCGTTGCGCGTCGCGGATCTCGAGTCGTTGCCATTCGAGCATCCGGTCGAGTGATGAGTGCTTGGCCCCGATGCACTGCGGGATCTCCAGCAGCGCGGTGTAGGTCTCCGCGTCGACGATCCGCCCGTAGGGGACGAACATCTGGCCGAGCTCGAAGCCGATGAAACAATCGACTTCCGTGGCCACGGCCTGGTATCCCGCCAACCAGCCGGCATCGCCATGACTGTTCAACCCGTGCGATGGAAACACGACCGGCGTTCCGCCACGGCTCGAAATCTCCAGCGCGGCATTGGCGTAGCCGCCGAGGTCGAAGGCGGCTCCCGCCTCGTCGTTCACGAAGGCACCAGCCACGAACTCGCCGCCCGTGATCTCAGCCGTTCGATCGAGCACCTGTCGTCGAGTCGCATCATCGATGAGCTGGACGTAGCCCGTGTCCATGTTGACGGCCGGTGTCAGACCAGCGGCGTGGGTGCGGGCGATGTGGGCATCGAGCGCATCCCAATCGACGGTGCGCTCGTCGAGGTGCGGCAACAGGATCGCCGACATCCCGGTGATGCGGCGGTTGGGGATGATCGGCGGGATCGTTGTCATCGGCACGCAACCTCCTCGAGTACGGCGGCGACCGCCTCGGCGGTAGCCGCCCAATCATGGATCGAACGCAGCGCCCCCATCGCCTCGGCCGACTCGGCCACCCGTTCCTTCGTCAGGGCGTCGAGGCACGCGGTGAGGTCAGCGGTCGTCGAGCCGTAGCGAATGTCGCCGGCGGCGAACGTGTCGTCGAAGAAGGACCACTCCGATGTGATCGCCGCGACTCCGGCGCCAATGCAGTCGAACGCGGTGCCGGTGGTGAGCATGCCCTCGGGTTCGAAGGGCAGGATGATGGCGTCGTATGCCGCGGCCCGACGGTGGTAACGCCGTTCCTCGACATGGCCGAGTTCGGCGATGACTCGGGGATCGTCGGGAACGACGGTGCCGACGTCTCGACGGACGATCAGTTGGATGTCGTCACGAGATGACGCGACCACCGCATCGACGACGGACTGCAGTCGCTTCTCGACCCGGGGCGCGCCAACGACCGCGAGCCTGAGGGCACACGGCTCCCATCCCTCTTCGGCCTCGATCGCCTCACGGGTCGTCCTGCGGGCACCTTCGTACCGATCGCCCCAATGGCCATGCCGGATCACATGGTGAGACGTGGACAAGCCATAGCGATAGCGGTCGAGCGCCGCCGCCATACCCGACGGACTGTGGTGGATGACGGCGTCGGCCGCCTCGGCCCACAACTGGTACGAGGCCCGAGCATCGTCGGTCTTGACTGCGTGTGGTTCGAGATTGTGTTGAGTCCAGACGATCCGAACACCGGCGGCGCTCAGGTTCTCCAGCACCCTGGCGGTGAGCTCCGGATCCGTGCCGCTCCACCATTCGGGCCACGCCATGTGCAACACGTCGACCCCATCGAGACGAACACGGCCGTACCGATCCGGCCGGTGGGCACGACTCGTGATCAGGTCATCGCGCAGCGGGCCGTACAACGCATCGTCATACGGGTGCCCGGCGATCGTGCTCGCCACTCGCAGCTGTGGAGTCGCCCGCCACGTCAGATCGACGGAGGCCGCCGGTTCGATCTCGATCTGGTGGACGGCGGTGATCTCGTTCCAGAAGCTGCGCCATTCAGCCACACCGCTGGTGTCGATGCGGTGGACCTGGTGCGTTGCACCCTCGACCTCAACGTGGAGCGGGCGTGCCGCGATCTCCGGGATCGAAATCGTCAACGGGCCGGGCAGCTCGCCATCGAACGTCAGCGTCTCGTGAACGTCGAGACTCCGACGGTCGAGTCGGTACGTCGCCGATCGCTGACCCCTGACGACGGCCTCGTCGGTGCCGTTCGGACTCCAGCCATCGTGGGTGACCGTGAGGCCCCCGCCCGAGTGTTCGATGGCGACCGGTAGACCACTCGGGATCAGCGGCGCTTCACCCCGACCGGTGTCCTCGCTCAGCCCGGGTCGGCTGATGACGGGGAGCATGCACGGGTGACCGCTCGTCGGCTGCTCGAACAGGCCGGGACTGCGGGGCGATGGGATGTAGTCGGTCGAGAATCCCATCATCATCGGCAGTGCCAGCTCGATCCCGCGCGAGCGGGTCGACCACGCCGCCGCGTTGCGCTCTCCGTCGAAACGAACCAGTCGATCGTGGTCGGGCCACAGCGAGCCCGCGTCGCCCGACACGTCGGGCCGTCGGCGGAAGTCGTGCGCTGCCAACAGAAACTTGCCGTAGAGGTCGAGCGTCATCTGCAGACGGCGCGCCGGACCGCGATATGCCATCGTGCGTCGGCCCTGGTGTGCGGCGATCACGCCGTTCGGGAACCACCCGTCGAGCTCGGTGAGTGCCGCCTCGGCGCGGCCCAGCCAACGGGCCGAGTTCTCCGGGTCGCCCAAGCCATGCGCCACCGAGGTCGCCGCCAACTCGATCGTGATCGCCAGCCCGAGGGCGCCGATCGACCGACCCCACACGACCGCGCCACCGGGTTGCGCGATCTCATCGAGGTCATCGAGCACCTGGGACAGACCCGTCGCCCACACGCCGCCGATTCGATCCCGGACCGGCTGGGCGAAGAGGTACATGTCGGGGGTGTAGATGTCGAAGTGCACCCAAGACCGGAGACCGTCATCGATCCAGCCGTTGTCGCGCTGGGTGAACATCGAGCGAGCACGTTCGATGAATCGCTCCAGCTCCGGCCCGGTCCCGCGACCTTCGAGTTCGGCTTGGGCCAGGAGCACGCGAGCGGCAACGACGGCGTAGTTGGGCGGGATGGCATCGCCCGACTCGAGCCGGGCGATCGTCTCGGGGGTGTCGACGGCGGCGAGTACCTGCCCCCGCACGTCGGCGGGCATCGCATCGAGCCCGCCGAGTCGGAGCACTGTTTCCCCGATGCGGTACGAGAAGAACGCTTCGACCCTCGCGGCGTCGAGCTCGGCGATCAGCGTCGGGATGTGCTCGCGGATGTCGATCCCGGCGACCGAGCCGACCCCGCACTCGACCAGCAGGCCGAGAACATAGATCAGGTCGGACTTCGCATCGTCCAGTACTGGATGACCCGCATGGATCGCGGGGAGGCGGAGCCCGTCGGCGGTCGACTCGACCAACGCCTCCACATGGCCGACCGTCGTGGCGATCAACCGCTCGGCCAGCGACCCGGCGGTGAGTCCAACGTCAGGCGAGTCGGTCAAAACGGTCCTTGGTGATCTCGTTGCGTGCCGGCGCATCCGCGCTCCATCGTGAGATCTCGTCGATGGCATGATCGGCCATCCGGACGAGTTCGGTTCCCTCGCTCCCGGCGAGATGCGGGGTGAGCCACACGTTCGACAGTGTGCGCAGGGGGTGGTCGTCGGGCAGCGGCTCCGGATCGGTGACATCGAGTATCGCCCGCAGCCGGCCCGCAACCAGCTCCGCCGTAAGGGCCTCGTGGTCGATGATCGACCCCCGAGCGGTGTTGATCACCGTCGCCCCTTCCCGCAGCGCGACCAGCTGATGCCCACCGATCAGACCAACCGTACTCGGAAGAAGCGGCGCATGGACCGACAGCACATCGCACCCGGCGCAGAGATCATCGAGACCGAGCTTGGTGACGCCCAGGGCGGCTGCTTCATCCGCGCTGACGAACGGGTCATAGAGCGTCACGTCGAGGTCGGGGAACTGGGCGAGCAACTCGATCACGCGACGGCCGACGAGGGACGCACCGACCAACCCGATCGTCTTGCCATAGTTCCCGCGGGGAACGCCGCCGGCCGAGGGGCGCTCGGGCCGCGGGGAGTGGACTCGTCGCCAGAGTGCATCCTTGTTGGCCCACAGGATCGCGGCGACCGTGAACTCGGCGACGGGCTCAGCGTTGCCCGCGGCACCGGAGGTCACCCGGATGCCGCGTTCCCAGACCGCATCGGTCACCACTGACTTCAGCGTGCCCGCGGCGTAGGCGATCAGGCCGAGGTTCGGGGCTCGATCGAGCACGGTGCGGTCGATCGGCGGACACCCCCAATGGCCCAGGATGACGTCAGCGTCGGCGAGCAGCGTGTCGACCCGGGGGTCGTCCCAGGAGGCGATCGGATCGGCATCGAGCACGTGACCGATTGCGCCGAGGCGATCGAGGTCCGCCGCGGTGAACCCGGGTACCTGAGGCATGTGCGCGATCACGATGTTCGGGCGTTGCCGGGTCATGACAGGACGCTCCGCAGGACAGCGAGGTCTGCAACAGCCTGGTCGACGAGCTGCGCCGGTCGATCACCGTCAGTACCAGGGCCGGTGACGAACTCGATGGTCCACGACCCGTCGAACCCCAGCTCTCGAAGCAGATCGACCTTCGCAGCCAGGCCGTCGGCGACCTCAGCGAGGCGCGGGATCGTCATGTTCACGAAGTCGATGTGATTGACGTGGATGTGCGTGATCCGATCGCCGTACGCATCGAACCGCTCCCGGATGTGGTCAACGTCCTCATGGGTGTGGACGATGGCCTGGACCCGATCTGCCGGCCCCGCGGCCGCCATGATCCGCGCCGCCACGACCGGGTCTTCCGCGATCGAGATCCCGTGGTGGCACTCACAGAGCACCCGGCACCCGACCGGAAGCACATCGATCCAGGCGGCGATTCGTTCGCCGTACGCGCCTACCGCGTCGGCGTCGTTGCCCACGTTGAACTTGATGCCACTGCTCCCCAGCCGATTCGCCCAGTCGGCGACACCCGCTCGAGCCGATGGATCCGGGTCGTCCAGCGAGACATAGCTGTTGAGGACTGCGATAGGCAGCGCGTGATCGATCAACGCCTGCTGCTCGCGCTCCGGCGCCGAGACGGCGTGCCGCTCCCACAGCTCGATGCCGTCGAACCCGGCGGCGGCCAGCGGACCGAACCACGGCGACATCGGCGAAAGCTGGGCATCAGCGACACCCCTGACCCATCGTTGGGGTTCGAGGGCGACCGTACCCATCAGCACACATGCGTCGTTGGTCGGCGTCGTCACGGCGACGATCATGCCAGACCCGACCGAACAGTCGTCTACTCCCCCCGGGTACCGCACCCCGAGCCGGCCCCGGATCCGGTCGCACAGTCCGAGCACCTCTCGGCTCCGGTGCCACGGATGTTCGACACATTGGCGTTCACCGGCGCGCAAGGCTCGGTTGACCGCCGCGACCTGGTGATGGAGCGAGCCGGGCTCGGGCGTGACCTGCTCTCGTAGGGTGCCGTCGGAGTCGGTGATCGTGATCTCCGAGGCTGCGTGGAACGGCGCCGCCATGGTGAGTGAACGAAGGCGGTGCTCGGGGTCGTCGTCGACCGCGATCGTCAAGTCGATGTCGAGTCGGGTGACGGTGCCGATCTCCCCCTCGTGGATTCGCCGGACGGCCTCGATCGGACCCGGGTTGAACCGGATCCACATCGCCTCCATCAGGAAGCGATCACCGGCCTCGAGGAACATCACCGCGTCACCAGCGTGCCCGGGCTGGAGTGAAGCGATGTAGACGACATCCACGTCGGGGTCGGCCGCGAGATCCTCGTACCGAGAGTGGGCGGTGGCGATTCCGTGCTCCCGCGCGAACCATTCCGCCGTTTCACCCCGTCGCGACCCCACCGCCACGAGCGCCGATCCCGTCGTCGAGACGGCCGAATGCTCGAGCCAACTGGCCGGCGATCCTGCCCGTGGCAGCGATACCCCACCTGATCGGTTCAGCCGCCGGGTGCACGCTGACCCTCTACTCGGGTTTGGTGGCCGCGATCGACCACATCATCGGCACCTTGTCGCGGAGGTGGTCCGGGAAGAACCACTGGTCGCCCTCCTGCGGGGAGAGCTCGCCGAACATCGGCCAGTCGCAGCCCTCGTGTTCCTCCACCCGGTCGAGCCGCAGGCCCGCGCCGATGATGGCGTTCAGGACCTCCGACACCGGATGCGACCATTCGTTGGCTCGCGGCGAGGTCACCTTCCCATCGCCGAGATAGGAAGTCTCCTCGTCCTCGACCAATGGTTCGTCCCGCTTCCAATACCAGTAGTGCGGCACCACCTGACCATCGACGGCTTCGTAGGGCCACGCCGCGGGGTGCAGGTCGCGGAAGACGAACCGTCCGCCCGGCCGCAGCAGGCCGGCCACGTTCGCCGCCCACCGGGCGAGGTCGGGGAACCAGCCGATGGCGCCGACCGAGGTGTAGAGCACATCGAACTCTCGGCCCACGGTGACGGCCGCGTTGTAGACGTCGCTCACGACGAAAGTGACGTTCGCTCCGGTTCGCGCCGCGAGGTCTCGAGCCGCTTCGATGGCCGGCTCCGAGAAATCGACACCCACCACCTCGGACGGACCCACCCGAGCCAGGGACACGGTGTCGGTGCCGATGTGACATTGCAGATGGACGACCGACAGACCGGTCAGGTCGCCGAGCAGTGGCTGGTCGAAGCGCACCATCTCGCTGACCCAGGTCGGATCATCGACATAGCGTTCCTGGCGATAGCCGTTGGGCCCGAGGTGCACCGGGACTCGGGAGTCCCAGTTGTCTCGATTCTCGGCGAGCAGTGGGTCGAGTTCCATCAGCGCGGGACCTTCCGGGGAACGCGTCGGTCGAACGAGGTCAGCTCGGTGACGCCGCGTGCGTCGAGCTCGGCGCCGAGTCTCTCGTACTCCCATCCGAAGTGTTCGAGGACGTGGGCATCGGATGCCGTGGTGAACGGAACACCCGCCGCTGCCAACCGGTCGAACAAGGTCGGCGATGGGTAGAACTCATCGCACGGCTTGCGCCAGCCGGCCGACGAGACCTCCACCGCCATTCCCGACGCCACCACGATCTCAGCGAGCCGATCCTCGTACGGCGACGGATCAACGGGACGACGGCCGGCGACCTTCACCACGTCGATGTGAGCGAGCACGTCGGTGGTGCCGCTCATCGCCAGCTCCTCGATTGCGGCGACGTACGCGGCCCACACCTCGTCGACCGGACGGTTCTCCCACTCGCGGGCGAACGTCAGATTGCCGTAGTCGTCGAAGAGCCAGGAGCCGAGCCAGTGGACCGATCCCAGCCTCACGTCGAAGGGGTACTCGTCGAGTACGGCCGCCATCGGCTCGATTGCGCCGGGGATGCGATCCACCTCGATACCGATCAACAGGGGGAGTCCTCGATCCTGTGCATCCACGAGCGCAGAGACATAGGCATCGAGATCGCCCCCGGATTCGGTGACGATCGAGTTGGCCGCCGCGGCCCGCAACGTCGCGTCGCCGTCGTGCTCCCAGTACGGGAGCACCTCGTCGATGATTCGTTCGAAGCGATGGCAGTGTTCGGTGATCGCC
Source organism: Acidimicrobiaceae bacterium (assembly GCA_016845585.1). Lineage (GTDB taxonomy): Bacteria > Actinomycetota > Acidimicrobiia > Acidimicrobiales > Aldehydirespiratoraceae > JAACCU01. Next base: position 14,133 of record JAERSO010000080.1, read on the forward strand.
ACCTCGGTCACACCGGCGGCGGTGGCCGTCTCACAGATCTGTGCGAGCTGGTCATAGGTCGGCGTGGGGGTGCCGGGCTCGTGGGGCCAGACGTGGGTGTGCATGTCGAGCATGGGGCGCAATCCTCCGTCGGGCTAGGTTCGCACACGTGGATGCAGCACAGAAGCGGATTGCGTTGGCCGAGCGAGTACGGGCACGTGAGCTGACCATCATCCCTGGCGTGTTCGACATGTTGTCGGCCCGCTTGGCCGAGCAGACGGGCTTCGACGCCCTCTACATGACCGGCTACGGCATCTCCGCGTCGCACCTCGGCGTGCCCGACGCCGGCATCGCCACCTACGACGACATGGTCAGCCGAGTTCGCACGATCGCCGATGGCACCGAGCTCCCGTTGATCGCCGACGGCGACACCGGGTTCGGCGGACTCGACGAGCTCGCCACAACCGTCGCCGGCTACAACGCGGCCGGCGCGTGCGGGATCCAGCTCGAGGATCAGGAGTGGCCCAAGAAATGCGGCCATGCCGAGGGCCGCACCGTCGTGCCGACCTCCGAGATGCTCACCAAGATCGAGGCCGCGTTGCAGGCCCGGGCCGACGATGACTTCCTGATCATCGCCCGCACCGACGCGGTGTCCTCGCTCGGGATCGATGAAGGCATCGCCCGTGGTCAGGCCTACGCGGCGGCCGGAGCCGACGTCGTGTTCATCGAGTCGCCAGGCACCGAGGACGACTTCCAACGCATCGGCCGGGGAGTCGACGCACCACTCGTCGCCAACATGGTCGAGGGCGGCTTCTCCCCGATCTTCTCCGCTGATCGGTTGCGCGAGATGGGCTTCACCATTGGCCTCTACCCGACCACCGGCCTGCTTGCTGCCACCAAGGTCCTGCGCTCGGCGTACGCGCATCTGCGCGACACCGGATCGAGCAACGGCTTCGATGTCACGCCGATCTCCGAGATGCACGGGATCATGGGGCTGCGATGATCGGTGTGACGTGAACGCACGACCGACCGACGACGACCAGACGTTCTGGGACGACATCGAGGGGTACTGCGGCGCACTGAGCTACGCGCCCGGGGAAACGGCCGAACTCCACATCTCGACCAAGGCCGACCGCTACGACGTCGTCATCGAACGATGGGGAGCCGAGCGCACGATGGTGTGGTCGGCCACGGATCAAGCGGGGGAGTTCCACCCGCCCCCGCCCGACGCTGATTCCGAGGGCTGCGGCTGGCCGGTGTCGATCGAGGTCCCCGTGGACCCGGACTGGCGATCCGGCTACTACCTCGTCACGTTGACCGCCCACGGTGCCGCACCCGGCCGCGACACCGGTCACGCCGGCTTCGTCGTCCGAGGTGGGACACTGGGGACTGCACCGCAGCGTCGACACCCACCCTGTCCCACCTTGCTGGTGCTCGACACGAACACCTGGAACGCCTACAGCACCTGGGGCGGCAGGAGCCTCTACACCGGCGGCACCAAGGTGTCCTTCGATCGGCCGTTCTGCCGCGGAATGCTCAGCCGCCCGGAAGTCGAGCGCGACGACCGCAAGGCCCGGCCGGTCTATTCACACGAGGAACCCGACGTCGACGGCAGAATCTTCCAGGCCTACCGGATGGAGCGGGGCTACCCGTCGGCGATCGGATCGGCGGGGTGGTTCACCCATGGTCGCCGGTTCGTCGAGTGGGCCGAAGCTCGCGGATATCGCTTCGACTTCGCTGTCTCCTCAGACCTCGACGACGACCCCGCCATCGCCGACGGCTACGACCTGCTCGTGAGCGTCGGTCACGATGAGTACTGGTCGGCCGGTCAGCGCGACACCGTCGAACGCCATGTCGAGAACGGCGGCCATTTCGCCTCGTTCTCCGGCAACACCATGTTCTGGCAGGTCCGGCTCGAACCCGGCGACCGGGGTCGCAGCATGGTCGGATTCAAGTACGCGGCCCATCGTGAGGACCCGGTCATCGACGCGGGTCGTCCCCAGGAGATGAGCGGCATGTGGGGCGACCCGATCGTCGGCCGCCCGGAGTGGAGCTTCCTGGGGGCCGGATCCGCGTTCGGGTTGTACCACCGCTTCGGTCAGGCCACGGCCCGCGGCGTCGGCGGCTTTCTCGTCTACCGGGCCGGCCACTGGCTCTTCGACGCCACCGGCCTCGGCTACGGCGACGTGCTCGGATCCGACGACGGGGTGGTCGGCTACGAGACCGTCGGCTGCCCGATCACCTTCGATGAGTTCCAGCTGCCCGTTCCCGTGGACCGACCAGATCTGCCGGATGGTCTCGAGATCCTCGCCTTCGTGCCATCCAGCAATCTCGGGCTCGGTGAGTATCCGGCCTCGATCGCCGCGCTCAACGACCAGGGAGACGCTGAATTCATCGCCGAGCGGATCTACGGAGACCCGAGCGACGACAACCTGGCCCGCGCCCGTCACGGCAACGCCGTCATGGCCACATGCCGGCCGTTCGGCGACGCCGGCGGTGAGGTCGTCACCATCGGCACGACAGATTGGGTGTGGGGGCTGGCCGGCGACGCCGCGGTCGGCCAGGTGACCGCCAACGTTCTCGACCGGTACCCGACCGACCGTTAGTCGTCCATGACCGCCCTCGCGTCGAGCGCTCCGCCCCCCGGTGCGGCGATCTCGACGATCGGATCGTCCACGTCGTCGTATTCCAGGCGCAACGCCTTGCTCATCGTGGCGTGCATGTCGTAGGTGCAGGTGATGTAGGTGAGTTCGAGGATCTCCTCGTCGCTGAGCCCCTCGCGCAGCGCATCGAAGACCTCATCGGGCACTCGCCCACCCTGCAGCACGAGCGCGTCGGCGTAGGCGAGAACCGCTCGCTCGATCGGCGAGAAGCACTCCGCCACCGACCAGGCGCGAATGGCCTCGGCCTTCTCGGGATCCATCCCGAGCTCACGACATACCTTCATGTGCTGCGAGTAGACGAACTGGCTGCCACGCACGTATCCGGCGCGGGTCTGGCCGAGCTCCCGCAGCAGCGGGTCGAGCTTGCGGTCCGGGCTGCGGTAGAAGCCGAACCCGGCGACGATGTGGTCGAACATCTCGGGAACGGCTGCGGTGACCGTCCACCAGTTCCCCGGTGTACCCGTCGACGTGCCGGGCTCCCGGAGCGGATCACGGTCGCCGAACAGCCGCCGATACAACGCTCGGGCATGGCCATGGGCCTCGTCGGGTCCGACCTCACGAGTACGCGGCATCAGCGTTCACCTTCTCCAGCTCGACGTCCATGGGCGGAAGTTAGTTGAGCATGGATGCGGCGGCCCGCTCCGAAGACATCGGTTGATTCGGGAACCAGACTGTGCCCAGGATCGTCCTACGATCATGCGCAGAACCATTCTCCTCCTTTTCTCCCTCGTCGCAGTTGTCGCCCTCGTGGCGTCCGCCTGCGGTGACGAGGATGCTGCTGACACCGACGTCGGTGACCAAGCGGATGACGCCGTCGGCGACGACTCCGGCGAGGAACCCGACGGCGACACGTCCCTCGACGGTGCGTGGATCCTGGTCGACTCGATGGTCGACGGTGCGCCCCTCGCGTTGCTCGACGACTACCCCGTCACCATGAACATCGACAACGCCGAGCTCGGCGGTCGGGCAGCGTGCAACAGCTACGGCGGCGACCTCACCATCGACGGCTCACTCTTCAGCGTGGGCCCGGTCTTCCAAACCGAGATGGGTTGCGAACCGGCGCCGATGGCGCTCGAGTTCGAATTCCTTTCCGCACTGCAGCGCATCGACACCTGGACCCGCGCCGACGACACGGCTGAGCTGACCGGCGACGGTGTGAAACTCTCGTTCGAGATCGTTCCTCCGCCACCGACGGCCGAGCTGATCGAGACCCGATGGGTTCTCGACACGATCATCGAGGGTGAGGCCGCATCGTCCACGATCAATGGCGCCGACGCCGCCGAACTCGTCCTCACCGCCGACGGCGAGCTCACGGGCTCGACGGGGTGTCGAACCTTCGCCGGCGAGTACATCGAGACCGGTGGCACCATCACGGTCACGAATCTGAGCATGGACGGCGAGTGCCCAGCCGAGTTCGTGTCGCAGGACAATGCAGTCGTGTCCGTTCTCGAGGGTGAGGTCACCATCGCCATCGACGGACCTCGGCTGACCCTGACGGCGGCCGGCGGCGAGGCGCTCCGCTACACCGCGAGCTGATCAGCCGAATGCGATCTCCTCGCACCGGGCAAGTGCCTGGGCCCGGAGATCGGCGTCATCGATCAGGATCGTGGTCAGCCACATACCGTTCTGGGTGACGAGGATCTCCGCGGCCTTGGCTGACGCGGTGTCGACATCGAGTTCTGGTCGGGCCGCGGCCAGCAGTGCTCGCAGACCGTCGAGGTACCGCAGCTGCGCCTTGTGGTTGATGTCGGCGTAGCGCCCGTCGACCGCGGCGAGCGACCAGAGCTGTAGTCGAAGCCCCAGATAGTCGACGTTGAGGAGCTCGGGGTCGCCAACCCGACCGAGAGCGAGCCGAAGTGCGTCCTCGGCGCCAACTTCATCGGAAACCTCGACCATGGCCGCGTCCTGTTCGCCGATGCGTTCGAGGGCAGCGGCGATCATCCCCGATTTGTCGTCGAAGTAGTAGTTCATCAGCCCGACCGCGACACCGGCCTCACGGGCCACTGCCCGCATGCTGACCCCGGAGATGCCGTCGCGAGCCAGCACCCGGAGCACACCGTCGAGGATCTGCGATTCGCGGCCGGTCACAGGCTCATCTGCTGGACCTGGGCGCTCAGGCCGCCGTCGAGCACCCAGAGCTGGCCTGACGCGTAGCGAGCCTCATCTGACGCGAGCCAGTTGACGAGGTTGGCGACGTCGGTCGGGGTGCCGAAGGTGCGCAGCGGGTGAACGTCGCGCACCGCTTGCTGGAGCGAGTCGATGTCACCCGACTCCTGGAAGAAGCTCTGCAGCATCGGCGTGTCCACATAGCCGGGGCACACGGCGTTGACCCGAATGCCGTCGGGTCCATGGTCGCACGCCATCGCCTTGGTCAGCGCGTGCACCGCTCCCTTGGTGGCGCAGTAGGCGGCCAGCTGGGGGTCGGCGATGAAGCCGTCGTAGGACCCGAAGTTGATGATCGAGGCGCCATCGCTCCTGCGAAGCAGTGGGAGTGCATGCTTGGAGGTGAGGAACGTGCCCGTGACATTGATGGCGAAGATCCGATTCCAGTCGTCGAGCGTCGTCTCCTCGATGGTGTGCTCGATCTCGATCCCGGCAGCATTGACGAGTATGTCGAGGCGGCCATGGTCGGACTCGACCTGCTCCATTGCTGCGACCGCAGCGTCCTCCGACGTCACGTCGAGCGCGACGAACGTCCCCGGCGCGCCTTCGGCGTTGGCCAGGCTTCCGCCGGCACTGAGGTCGGCCGCGTACACATCAGCACCCTCGTGCTCGAACCGTTCACAGACCGCTCGCCCGACGCCACCCCGTCCGCCGGTGACAAGCGCGACCTTCCCGTCGAGCATCCCGCTCACGACCCCTCCAGCCCGAAATTGCTGCCGCTGGCGTACTCCTGAGGTGGGCCAGCGCCAGCAATTTCGGTTCGGTAGGCATCGAGAACGAGTCCGTGGAAGTGGTGCAGGCCGTGCTCACTCAAGCCACTTCCCGACGGGTCGATGACGATTCGACCTTGAGTGAACGCCGGTGTCTTCATACCGCGCTGGACACTCTCCACGATGTCGATGTCCTCGACCTGCAAAACCTCGTCGAGGTACTTCACCGAGTCGAGTTCGGCGTCGTTCGGCTCCGGGGTCTCGAGGAAGAAGTCGTAGGTCTCGAGGGTGCGATCGGGGCCGACGGGGATGATGTTGAGGATGATGAAGTTGCCGCGGCCCGGGTAGCGCATCATGCAGGTGGTCGGCCAGAGCCACCAGACCGCGTGATCCGTCACGGTGGCGTCCGACACGTCGTAGGCCGTGTTGTCGGTCTTGCCGGCCTCGGCCATGTGGCTCGAATAGATGCCGTGGGTCGTCACCTCATAGGTGTCCATGTCGACGAGCGACACGAAGTCCTTGTGGGCGACATGGCAGTGGTAGCACTCGAGGAAGTTGTCGACGACGTTCTTCCAGTTGCTCTTGATGTCGTAGCTGAGCCGATGGGCGAACGTCAGCTGCTCGACGTCGGGGGCCCAGTGCGCGATCTCCTCACCCAGATCGCCCGCCTGCTCGGCCAGCGGGGCGGCAGTCGGGTCGAGGTTGACGAAGACGAACCCACCGAACTCTTCGACCTGGACCTCGTCGAGGCAGATGTCCTTCATCTCGAACTCGGGCAGATGGTTTGTGTGCCGGGCGGCCACGAGCGATCCGTCGAGGTCGTAGGTCCAGGCGTGGTACGGGCATACGAGTGACCGGGCTGTCCCCTCGCCTTCGATCAGGTGATGCGCACGGTGCTTGCAGACGTTGTAGAACGCCTTCAGTTCTCCCCCGGCGTTGCGGGTGATCACGATCGGCATGTCGGCGATCGTCTCGGTCAGGTACGACCCCGGCTCACGCAGCTTCTCCCGATGGCAGATCCATCGCCAGGTTCGCGACAAAAGTGTCTTGAGCTCGTGGTCGTACCACTCGGGCTTCACGTACGCATCGGCATGCAGCGACTGCGAGTTCATCGCATCAGCGCTGTATCCGACGCCGATTGAACGATCGTTCAAGGCCATCAACGCACGGTAACAGTTTTGTGATGTTTGGGTCTGACCCCATCGTGCTTTCTCAGGGGTAGCGGCTGCGGGGGCCCGCCGTGGTCCAGTCCATGTGGTTGCGAACGTATTGGTTGGCGACGTCGCGGGGCGGTTCGTAGTCCCAACTCTGGAGCGGGCCAACGTCCATCGCCGCGTGCAGAGCGTGGCGAGCGCGCTGCGAGGCAAGCACCTGTTCACGGATACCGGCACGGTCCCAGCGCGCGTCGACCTCGGCGGCGAACCCCGCCGCCAGATCGGCATGTTCGGGAGCTGCAGCCAGATTCACCCGCTCGAGCGAGTCGGCCTCGATGTCGTAGAGCTGAGCGGGATCCGTGTCGCAGTGGATGTACTTGTGTCGGCCCCGGCGGATCATGAACATCGGATGCGAGGTCATCTCTCCCATGTACTCAGCCGTCGTCTCGTCCACGGAATCGGTGCCCCCGGCGGCGGACGCCCACAGCGAACGACCGGCGAGATCGGCGCCGAGTTCGGGCCAATCCCCGCCGTCGGTGGCGATGTCGAGAAGGGTCGGCAGCAGATCGAGGTGGGAGCTGACGTTGGCGATCGTCGTGTTGGCGACGCCGGGACCGGCCATGATCAGCGGCACACGGCACGAACGCTCGTGGAACGACATCTTGAACCAGGCGCCGCGGTCACCGAGCATGTCGCCGTGGTCGCTGGTGACGATCACGATCGTGTTGTCGAACTGGTTCGTCTCCTCGAGTACTCCGACCAACCGACCGATCCATGAGTCGAAGTACGACGTGTTGGCGTAGTAGCCGTGGCGTGAGTTGCGGACCTGCTCGGGCGTGTAGCCGACGTCCTCGGCCTGGATGCCTTCACGGATTCGAACGGTGTGCGGGTCGCGTGACTCCGCGTCCCACTCGTCGGGCATGTCGATGTCGTCATGGGCGTAGAGGTCCCACCACTCGGGTCGAGCGACATAGGGATCGTGCGGATGGATGAACGACGCGCACACGAACCATGGTCGCTCATCGGGGTCGCGGGCCAGGTCGTACAGGCGGCGGGAGGCCCGGTAGCCGACCTCTTCATCATAGTCGATCTGGTACGTGGCCATTGCCTGGCCGGCCTCCTGGAGCGTGTCCATGCCGTGGTACCACTTGCCGATCCGTTCGCCGGCGTTGTCCCAGCGCGGCGTCCAGGCGAAGTCAGCCGGGTAGATGTCGGTGGTCAACCGCTCATCGAACCCGTGCAGCTGATCGGGCCCGACATAGTGCATCTTCCCCGACAGCGTCGTGCGGTAGCCGACGAGACGGAGGTAGTGCGCCAGCGTCGGCACCGCGGCCGGGAACTCCGCCGCGTTGTCCCACGCCCCGATCTTGTGAACGGGCTGGCCGGACAGCATCGTGAACCGCGCCGGCGCACACAACGGCGAGTGGCAGTAGGTGGCGTCGAAGCGTGCGCCCCGCTCGACCAGCGAGTTCATCACCGGCGTCTGGACGATCGGATGGTCGTAGGCACCGGTGAAGTGCGGCGCAAGCTGATCGGCCATGACGAAGAGCACATTGGGACGCGACATGGGCGCGGACACTAGCTCTGAGTTCTTCAGCGGGGAACCTCTCGCATCGGGGAGAATCCACCCACGGCAATCACCGGTGTTCACACATTGCTCGACACGGACCAGCCCGACGAGCTCCGAGCGGTGCTCCGCGACATCTTCGGCTTCGACAACGTCGACGCTGGCGGTGGGTGGCTCATCTTCGGGCTCCCTCCCGCGGAGATGGGCGTGCACCCGGGCGATGGCCCCGCCCAGGAGGTGTCGTTCATGTGCGATGACATCGTGGCGACGATGGCCGAGCTGAGGGCGAAAGGAATCCAGTTCAGCCGCGAACCACGCGACGACGGCTTCGGCCTGACGACGATGATGCAACTGGCCGGTGTCGAGGTGCAGCTCTACGAGCCTCGACATCCCACAGCGATCTGACGGGAACCGTTCGGCCGACGGCAATGTTGACCAGAGGTGAACCGCCGCCTCATCTCCCTCGGGCTCGTCGCCCTCCCCGCGCTGGCGATCGCCGTCGTCGCCCCCGAGATCATCACCGGCACGTTCAGCGATGCCGAGACCTTCCTTCGCGCCGCCGGCTTCACCGTGGCGATCGGGGGTTGGGTCTTCGCCATGCGTCGGTGGGTGCGACCACCACGATTGGCCGGGCTGCTGGCGGTCATCGTGGTCACGACAACCAGCACGACCACGACAACGACCCCACCTCCCTCCACCACTGCGTCGCCCACCACCACCACGACCACCACTGTTCCCGCGGGGCCGGTCGAGCTCCGGCGAGCGCAATTCCAAGGCCTGACGGGCCACCGCGGACCAGGCGACGCCGTGGTTTATCGGCAAGCCGATGGCTCCCATCTCCTGCGGTTCGAAGAGGCCGACATCGGCAGCGGACCCGATCTCGAGGTGTACCTCGTCCCCGGCGACGATCAGCGCGGGTTGAGTGACGCGACACACGTCGCTCCGCTGACCGCCGAGCGCGGCAACCAGAACTACACCATCCCCGGCGGCGTCGATCTGACCGACGGTACATGGACGGTCCTCGTGTGGTGCGAGACGTTTGCCGTCGAGGTCGCCAACGCCACGCTCGCCTAGCGTTGGGGGCATGCCTGGCATCGGCGTCGACGAATTCCTCCTCTTCTGTGACCGCACCATCGATGGATTGATCGACGCTGTCGCCCGGCTCGACGACGACACGGTCAACCAGCCACCGTTCGACGGCGCGAGCTCTGCCGCCCAGCTGACCATCCACGCCCTCGCCGCCGCGACCTACTGGTGCGAGCACGAGGTGGCCGGCCACCCCACCAACCGCGATCGCGACAGTGAGTTCACCGCGTCCGCCACAGTCACCGAACTCCGACAACGTTGTGCCGACACCAAGGCCGCGCTCCGGTCACTCGGCCCCGAACTGGAGTCGGCCACCGAAGTGCGGGGTCCTTCCCGAACCCAGAAACCGCTCGGCCAGCCATGGACGACCGGCGCGTGCCTCATCCATGCCTACGAGGAGCTCGCGCAACATCTCGGCCATGTCGAGATGACCGTCGACGTGCTTATCAACAGCTGACCCAGCGCGGGCGACCTACGCTGGCGCCATGTCGTACCAGATCCTGGTCCTCAACGGCCCCAACCTGAACCTGCTCGGCACCCGCGAGCCCGAGGTCTACGGGACCGACACGCTCGACGACATCGTCGGCGACCTCCGCACCCTGGCCGAGGCGCGCGGCGTCGACCTCCGCGACACACAGTCGAACAGCGAGGGTTCGCTCATCGATGCCCTGCATCACGCACGTGGCTGGGCCGACGGCGTGATCTTCAACCCCGGTGCCTACACGCACTACTCGATCGCCCTGCGTGACGCGATCAGCGCGTGCGGCCTCCCCGTCGTCGAGACCCACCTCTCCAACGTTCACGCCCGCGAGGAGTTTCGACACACGTCGGTGCTCTCGGCCGTCTGCCTCGGCGTCGTCGGCGGCTTCGGTCGCCACAGCTACGCCGCAGCACTCGAGGCGCTCCTTCGGCACCTCGAGGGCTGACTGGGCCCGCCGACCAGGCCACGCTGTGACCTTCGACGCCTGAACTGGTCCCTACGGCCCATACGCGGGACGAATGGCTCTACCTGGGCCATTTCGGGCGCCTTCTGGCTGGAATGGGTTCAAATCGTCCTTCGTCGCGCCGAACACGAAAAGCGATGGCGACATCATTGACACCCCCCAATCCACGGACCATTTCGCGCCGGACCATGGTCAAGACCAGCGCCGCTGCCGGCGCTGGACTCTGGGTCGCCCCTTCGGTCTTCACCTTCGACCGGGCAGCCGCGGCAATCGGATCCTGTGGCACGAAACCGCTGCAGGTCGACATGTCGACCTGGGCGGGGAACCTCATGCCCACCTCGCCCAGCAGCTTCTTCGCGAACGATGGCACCGAGATCTGGATGTCGATCGACGACAGCGACGGCGTCCAGGACGGCTACTGGCGGGTGCGCGCCCACAGCGGAACGCTCAATGGTCGCGATCATCCGGTGATCACCGGCATGTCCAACGCCACCAGTGGCGATGCCGTGACGGTAACGTTCACGTTCGACACGCCTGTCCAGCTGAGCTTCTTCCTGGTCGACGTCGACGCCCACAGCACCCGCTGGGAGGACAAGGTTTCCGTGATCGGTCGGCTGAGCCCGAGCGCCACCGACATCGACCCCGATTCGATGACGACGGGAACCGCCAACACGCAGATCTCCTCGAACACGGTGCGCGGTGACTTCTTGTCGAACACCTCGAACAGCAATGTCGAGGTCGATTTCCAGACCCCGATCGACACGCTGATCATCAGCCACTTCGACGACACCAGCCGCACGTCGTTCCAGTGGATCGGAATCCACGACTTCCACTGGTGCTAGCTAGCGGGTGAGGCCCCAGCGTTCGAGGGCCCGCACGACCTGCAGACCGGTTCGTCGCTCGTCGGCCGCAGCTTGGATCCGACGCAGTCGTGATCGGCCGGGGCGGACATCCCACATCGCCGCCAGGGCGATCGCGCCGCCGACGAAATAGACGATGGCCGCCGCGCTCGCAATGAAGAGACCGAAGCTGACGATGGCCGCCACCTCCGCAGCAGCGACCCGCACGAAGAACCATCGCTGGAACGACGGGACGAACACCGTCTCGCCGCTCAGATCGGGGTCGGCGACCAGCCGCGCGGCCACCAACTGCACAGACACGCTCGCGAACGCAGTGATCGTGAGGGCCACACCCTGGCTCATGGCCCCGTCGATTCCATCCGTCGACAAGATCAACACCGCCATCACGCCCATCACCAGGATGGCCCCGACGAAGAGTATCCACAGCGCCCGGATCACAACGAGCGAATTGGGAGAGTTGACGGCCCGCGACATGCCGACGAACGGAAACACCATGAGCGGGAGGGTCCGAAGGGCTGGTCCCCAGCCGGGGTCGGACCGCGCGTCGCTCACTGAACGGTGATGCCGGCGGCGGTCATCTCCGCGATGGCGGATTCGGTCGTTTCGGGAGCCACACCGGCGCAGTGATCGAGGAGAACCCGCGTCGTGAACCCGGCGGCGTGGGCGTCGAGGGCCGTGGCGCGAACGCAGTGGTCGGTGGCGATACCGACGACATCCACCTCGCCAACCTGGCGTGCTCTCAGCCAGTCCCCGAGCAGCACCGATTCATCAGCCGCGGCGCCGCCGTCGAAGCCCGTGTAGCTGGCGGTGGTGCGACCTTTGAGAAAGACCTCGTCGACAGCGATCGTGAGTGCTTCGTGGAAGGCCGCTCCCGAGGTCTCCGTGACACAGTGCGGTGGCCAGGTGTTCACGAAGTCTGGCCCGATGTCCGGGTCGGCGAAGTGCTCTCCCGGGTCGACATGCCAGTCCTTCGTGGCGACGACGACGTCGTAGTCGCCGCGGGCATGGCCGACAAGGTCAGTGATCGACTGGGCAACGGCGGCGCCGCCGTCGACCCCCATCGAACCTCCCTCACAGAAATCGTTCTGGACATCGACGACGATCAGGGCTCGGGTCATGCGGGTGCTCCTCTTCGCCGTCGAGCGACGATCAGGCGGCCCCTCCGCCGACTTGGGCGACGGGGACGGACAAGGGTTCCTCCACACCTTCCCAGATCGTGGGGATGGCGGGGGCGTGTGACGGCCACGGGGTGCGATCGATGTCCTGCAGACGGCTGCGTCGTTCGAAACTGCGCGCCCGCGCCTCGTCGGGGTTGGTGAGGTCGGCGACGATCTCGCCGTCGCGTACGAGAGCGACCTGCGGCGCCATCGTGTCGTCGGAGAGCTCGACGGGGAGAACCGACAGGATCTCCCCGGTGAACCGACCATCGAGGTCGACCGTGCGGTGGACGTCCTTGCGGCCCCCGATCGTCTTCTTGCCGGGTGACAGCTTGCCGACGGCGCGCAGCTCGCTTCCAGGATCGGTGTCGGGGGCGATGGCGACGAGCTTGTAGACCATCGACGCCGTCGGGTGACCGGAGCCGGTGACGAGGCTGGTGCCGACGAGGTAAGCGTCGATCGGAGCGCCGGCGGATTCCAGCTCGGCCACGCGGAACTCGTCGAGGTCACTCGACACGACGATCCGGCAATCGGTGGCGCCGAGGCTGTCGAGCAGCTCGCGAGCCGCGACGGAGTCGCCGAGCAGGTCGCCCGAGTCGATTCGCACCGCGCCGATGTCGGTGCCGACGACCTCGACGGCTCGGCGGATGCCCTCCATCACGGCATAGGTGTCGACCAGATAGGTGGAGCCGACGCCGAGGGTTTCGCGCTGAGCGGCAAAGGCCGCCTCCTCGGAGTCGTGGGCGAGTACGAATGCATGGGCCGTGGTGCCGCCGGTCGGGATGCCATGACGACGGCCGGCCTCGAGGTTGGACGTCGTGTCGAAGCCGCCGACGAATCCGGCGCGAGCCGCGGCAACCGCGGACTCGGGGTCGGTGCGGCGTGAGCCGCCCTCGATGAGGAGCCGTCCGCCTGCGGCATCGGCCATGCGGGCCGCGGCGGAGGCAACAGCACAATCATGGTTGAGCACCGACAGGATCACCGTCTCGAGCACCACGCACTCAGCGAACGTGCCGGTGACGGTGATGACCGGGCTGTACGGAAAGAAAAGCTCGCCCTCCGCGTAGCCGGTGACATCGCCGCTGAATCGGTAGCGCCGCAGCCAGTCGGCCATCTCGCCTTCTTCGACGATACCCGTGGCGATCAGATGGTCGACCGTCTCGGGATCGAACCGGAACCGGCTGAGCGCGTCGAGTACCCGATCGATGCCGGCGACGACGCCGTACGCGCGCCCTGCGGGCAGGCGACGGGCGAACACCTCGAACACGGCCTGGTGATGGGCGATCCCCGACTTCAGCGCGGACGCGACCATCGTCAGCTCGTAGTGATCCGTATGGAGGGCTGACGTGGGACGTTCCACGGCTACACGCTACCGGCGAGTGGGCGACGTGCTGGGTAGCGGGTCTACCGTGGGGCCATGAGTCATGCAGAGATGTGGGACGAGCGGTACGCCGCGAGTGAACTGGTTTGGTCCGCGGGGCCGAACATGTTCGTGGAGGAGCTGGCTCGCGACCTCGAGCCGGGGCGCATGATCGACCTCGGTGCCGGCGAAGCGCGCAACGCGATCTGGTTCGCCGAGCAGGGTTGGGATGCCACAGCCGTCGACTTCTCCGCCGTGGGCATCGACAAGGCCAACCAGATCGCCGACAGGTGTGAAGTCGACCTCACCACCGTGGTCGCCGACCTCACGACCTACGTACCCGAACCCGAGGGCTTCGACCTCGTGCTGCTCGCCTACATCCATCTGCCGACCGAACAGCGGACCACCGTCCAGGACCGGGCCATCGCCGCGGTGGCGCCCGGCGGCCACTTCCTGCTGGTCGGCCACGACGCCACCAACCTCGAGCACGGCCACGGTGGGCCGCAATCCGCCGAGGTGCTCACCTCACCCGACGAGCTCGTGGCGAGCCTCGGCGACGACTTCGAGGTCATCCGTGCCGCAGTCGCCGATCGTCATGTCGAGACTGCTGAGGGACCGCGGGTGGCGAAGGACACCGTGGTGCTGGCTCGCCGCCTCGGCTGACGACGTCCCCGCGGGGACGTCTTTCCGGCGCCATAGGCTCGGTTGCGATGACGCATCCGTTCCAAATCATGCATTCGATGACCAGCGATCGCAGCGGTCTCAAGGGCAAGCAGATCAACGCCGAGACGCGCCGACGCGTCCTCGCCTTCGCCAAGCCATATCGACGGTCGATCGTCGGCTTCATCGCCACGATCATCGCCGCCACGTTCCTCGGTCTGCTCCCGCCACTCGTGATCCGCGAGATCTTCGACGTCGCCATCGTCGACGGTGACGGCGGCTACCTCAACACCTTGTTCATCGTGATGGTCGTGGCCGCGCTCGGCGAGGCCGCACTCGGGCTCGTCGAACGGTTCCTGTCCTCCAAGATCGGTGAGGGCCTGATCTTCGACCTGCGAGTGCGGCTATTCGATCACGTGCAGCGCATGCCGCTCGCGTTCTTCACCCGCACTCAGACCGGCACACTCATCTCCCGCCTCAACAATGACGTGATCGGCGCGCAACGGGCCTTCACCGGCACACTCGGCACCGTCGTCGGCAACGTCATCACCCTCGGCGCCACGCTCATCACGATGCTGCTGCTCGAGTGGAAGCTCACCCTGCTGGCGATCGTGATCCTGCCCTTCTTCGTCCTCCCCGCCCGCCGCGTCGGGGCCGGCCTGCAGGACATCACCCGCGAGAGCATGAACCTCAACGCGTCGATGAACAACACGATGACCGAGCGCTTCAATGTGTCTGGCGCCCTGCTCGTGAAGCTGTTCGGCCGGCACAACACCGAGGCCAGCGACTTCTCCGGTCGGGCCGGTCGTGTTCGCGACATGGGCATCAAGTCGGCGATGTACAGCCGGGTGTTCCTCATGGCGCTGACGCTGGTCGGGGCCATCGGCACCGCGATCGTCTACTGGTGGGGCGGCCATCAGGTCATCGACGGCGACATCTCCCCCGGCACCCTCGTCGCGCTCGGTCTCTACACCGTGCGCATCTACATGCCGCTCACCTCGCTCTCGAACGCGAGGGTCGACATCATGACGGCCTTCGTCTCCTTCGAGCGCGTGTTCGAGGTGCTCGACACCCCCAACGCCATCGAGGACGCCGACGGGGCCGTCGATCTCGGCGCGGCCACCGGCGCACTGCGATTCAACGACGTCTCGTTCCAGTACCCCAACCCGCCGGAGGGCACCCCAGAGTCGCTGGGCGGCGGCGAGCAGACCGGCTCGCCGACCGAAGTGCTCACCGGTATCGACCTCGCGATCGAGGCCGGCCAGATGGTCGCGGTGGTCGGTCCGTCCGGTGCGGGCAAGACCACGCTCACCTCGCTGGTGCCGCGCCTGTACGACGTCACCTCCGGCTCGATCGAGGTCGACGGCCACGACGTGCGATCCATCACCCAGGACTCATTGCGCCAGTCGATCGGCGTCGTCAGTCAGGACCCGCACCTCTTCCACGACTCCGTCGGCGACAATCTCCGTTACGCGCGGCCGTCGGCCACCGATGACGAGCTGATCGAGGCGTGCAAGGCCGCTCGCATCCATGACGTGATCGCCGCCCTCCCCGAGGGCTACGACACGGTCGTCGGCGAGCGGGGCTACCGCCTGTCGGGCGGCGAGAAGCAGCGCCTCGCGATCGCTCGAATGTTGCTGAAGGACCCATGCATCGTCGTGCTCGACGAGGCCACGTCCCACCTCGACACCGAGAACGAGGCCGCCGTGCAGGAGGCGCTCGGCGAGGCGTTGCGAGGGCGCACCTCGATGGTGATCGCCCACCGCCTGTCGACCATCACCGACGCGGACGTCATCATCGTGCTCGACGACGGCCGCATCGTCGAGCAGGGCACCCACGACGAACTCCGTCACGCCGGCGGCGTCTACGAAGACCTCTACGCCACCCTCGTCCAAGCCGAAAACACCCCGGGGTCCGACCACCGTTCTTTTCTCAACCCATCAGGGGACCCGACCGACGCAATAGCATAACCTTGATCGGTCGGCGAGGAGAGCCTGATGGACCACGAGCGGGACACGGAACGCACGCGACGCGACGAGACCAGGTCTCGCGCCCGCGCCGAAAACGCGTCGAAGGTCGCTCCCCGTCCGACCCGACGTCAGCCCCAGGACCTTCTCCAGCGGCTCATCGAGAGTCCCGCCACCCGAGCCCGAGATGCGGCCACCGGCCGGATCGAACGCAACGAATCACCTCCGGTGACCGGTCACGCGAACGCCGACAGCCGCATCCAGCGCATGGAGTCAGGCACGATCCAGCGCAAGAAGGGTGGTGACGGCGCAGGCGGAGGCGTGACCGCCGGCGACTATGACGCGAGCGCAACCGGCAAGGGCCGGGTCCTCGCCTGGCTCACGATGAAGCGCAAGCACATCGACCTCTTCGGCGAGGACCAGTACGGCCACTGGTGGACCGAGATCAGTGCGCCCCCTGCCGGCGGTACCGGCGCGAGCTATGGATGGTGGCCGGCCGAACCCGTAGACCTCAAAGGAACGCTCACGGGCGTCGCCGGTGACCTGAACGGTCAAGCCATGTTCGGCGGAACGCCGACCCAGGACCCGCATCACGGCGACACGGCGAAGGACACCTTCCACCCGAAGACCAAGACCGCCGCGTCGGACGCCGACATCTTCAGCCGGATCACCACCTTCGTCGACGGCTATTCGGGCGAGTGGCGATGGACGTTCGGCTGGGGTCAGAACTGCCACACCTTCCAACAGGACTTGATGAAGTCGGCGGGTCTGTCGAAGTGAACCTCTTCGCGTGGTTGCGTCGTTCGAAGACTGCCGCCGACCTCGCCGGCCGGCACGTCTACTACGGCGGATGGGGTGGCTATTCCCTCCCCCGCAAGCCGCAAGAACCGATCGACGAGGAGGAGGCGCTCCGCCGAACCGCGTACTACGTCGCCGACTACGACGATGACGGTCGGCTCGTCCGGTTCGACAAGTATCTCGACGGCGAGCTCGCGTGGGGCGACACCTACACCTACACCGTCGAGGGGAAGCCGTCTCAACGGATTGCCCGCAATGCCGACGGCGAGGAAACCATCACCGACCTCGAGGGCAGCTGATCTCCGTGGCGTCCGAGCGGATCGAATCGCTCCTTCTGGCCGACCATGCCGAGGTCGTGGCCGGCAAGCTCTACCTCACCGGCGGCGGATTCACCGGAGCGACCGTCGCGGACCTCGACCAGCCGATCCGGTTCTGCATGGCGGCCATCCTTCACGTCGACCCGGGCGGCCCGGCCCGCACGATCCCGATCCATGCGATCGTGTCCGACCCGAACGGTCAGCCGATCGGCGGGTGGACACTCGACGGCGATCTCGATGCGCCCACCACCGGGGGCACCGCCGTGATCGCCGGACCCATCGAACTGGAGCTCACCTCACCCGGCTCGCTGATGCTTCGCCTCACCTTCGGCACGGCCACGCAGGCCGTGGGGTTCCGAGTCGAACTCGATGAGGTGCCCTCGGACGCGGACGACGCCGGGCCTCCCGGGCCACTTCGCCTCCGCTTCGGTCGCCCAGTGGCACCAACTGCAGCACCACGGGCGAAGGAACGCTGATCGTCTGCGGCGGATGTACCTGGTCTCCCCACGCCGCGAACCCCTCGATGGTCACCAGGCTCTGATCCAGGTCGACGATGCCGACGTAGGTCTGCCAGTCGTTGACGCCCAGGATGAGATGTGCGTTCTCGCTTCGGAACGGCTCGGCCTCCGTCCATCGATTCCACGGAAGCTCCAGATCATCCCCATCAGCAGTCAGGCCCGTGAACCACATGGCGCCGGTCTCGCCGTCGGTCCAGACGAGGATGAAATGGCGACCGTTCCAGAATGGCTCTGCTCCGACTTCTCCGGAACCGAGCTCGACGAGAGATCGCGTCGCCCCGCCGGACAACGCGATGAGTTCGAGCCGTGGACTTCCTGCGGTCGTGGGGACGGCCACCACGACGGCGAGCCGCTCGCGGCCGATCTCGGCAACACCATGGAGAATGTGGGATGGCCGCAGAGCATCCGACGTCGGCTGGAGGAGCCGTTCCCCTCCAGATTCGTCGACATGCACGATCCCGGAGGTCGTCTGCACGACCACCCCGCCGAGCGCATCGGGATGGACTCTTCCCATCCACGGCGCCCCCAACTCGATGCCAGTCTCGGGTCCCCCACCAGTCCCGGAATCCGGGCCGGGCCAGGAGGATCCGGTCAGCGTCGGGCTGGACACGTCCCCCGCCGCGGCACCTTCTTCCACACCTTCGCCGATCGTGATCGTCACCACCGCACCGCCATCGATCACTTCGAAGGCGGCCGGCTCCTGTGCGATCACCCGCCCCACGTCCGAGGAGCCGATCTCCACCGGTGCGAACACGGGGATCGCATCGAGCCCCGCGTTGCGCAACGCCTCGATGGCGGTGTCGGCGAACAGTCCCATCAGCTGGGGAACAGCAACCCCGGGGCCGCTCGACACCACGTACCCGCTCCGCCGACGACGAGACGAGATCGAACCCCGCGCGCTGCACGACCGGACCGGCCTCGATCACGGTCAGACCCGCGACCTCGGGAACGGCGAGCAGTCCCTCGACCGCGCCCGTCACCCCGTCGGTCTCGGATGCGCGCGTCGTCGTCACGCCGTGCTCGACGACGACAACGGTCGATGCCGCCTCCACCGCATCGGCGTACTGACGCAGCTGGTCTTCGAGATCAGCCATGGCCGGCCTCCCCGATCATGGTCGTCCGCAGCCGCGTCATGCCCCGGGTGAGATGAGCGCCGACGGCGACCGCTGAGATGTCGAGGGCGGTCGCAGCCTCGGCGTAGGTCCATTCGCAGGCCTGGACCAGCCAGACGACCTGGCGTTGCATCGGCGAGAGCGCCTGAAGCGCCGGAACGAGCGCCGGCTCCACTTCGGGCATCGTGGCCGGCTCGACCGCGGGCAGATCCGGAACCTTGCGCCGCCGACGCCCGACGTTGACCGCGATTCGGTAGAGGTAGCCGTGGGGGTTCGTCATGTCGTTCAGTCGCTCCCGGTGTTCCCACGCCCAGGCGAGCGCATCGCCGATGGCATCCGGGGTGGCGTCGACGCCGACCGCCGCGGGCAAGACGCGTCGTCAGCTCGGCCGCAAACGTTTCGAAGTCGAGATCCACCGTCATCACCCGTTAGAGCGTTGGGAACGCCGTTCGCGCCACAGCTCCTCAGTCGGAAGAGACAACGGCGTCGACGCCGGCGCGACGCCCCCGGAGGAACGGGAGCCCGAGCAGAACACCCATGAGCACCAGCACCAACATGATCGTGGCGGCGGTGCTGTAGGCGGCGGCGCGACCCGATGACTCATAGATCGCTCCGATGACGATCGCAGTGGCACCCGCACCGAGTGCCTGGCTCGCGCCGAGCAGGCCCTGTGCCTCCGCCTGCCGGTCAGCCGGGACAGCCATGGCAATGGCCACGCCAGGAGCGGCAATGGTGAAGCCATCCCCCGCGGCATGGAACAACATCGCACCGACGATCCAACCGCCCGACGGCAACTGGCCGTACAGAAAGATGAACACCGAGGCGACGATGAGTCCGATGGCCGCCAAACGGAACGGACCGAACCGCTGGGCGAACCGACCGCCCGTCGGGCCGAGAATGATCAGTGGCACTGCGAAGACCGTGATGCCGAGGTTCGCCAGCCATTTGTCGGTCCCGAGATCCTCGTGCACCACATCCCAGAGCGCATCGAACGCCCCGATCATCACGTAGAACGCGCAGCCGAGTACCACAGCGCCGGCCACCACCCTCGATTTCAGGAGGTCCAGTGCGAGCCGCTGTCGCGCGACCTCGCGGTCCCCCTCCTCGACGCGGATGCCGATGAGTCCGCCGAGGGCGAGCATCGACCCGGCCGCCACCACCACGAAGGGCGCCTCGAGACCGAACGGGCCGACGAGCACCGCCGACACCGCTGGCCCCAGAGCAAAGCCGAAGACGTTTGACGAGATCAGCCGACCGAGGTTCTGCCCCAGGTTCGCGGGGTCGGAGAGCACGACGATCCGCTGAACGGCGGGGCGAGCAGCACCGGCACCGAGTCCGGCGATCAGACGGCCGATCAGGATCGGGGTGAACGACTCGCCGAAACCCATGAGGAGGATGCCGACCGCTGACCCGACCACACTCAGGATCACGGTCGTGCGGGCGTGACCCCGATCGGCCAGTGGGGCGAGCGCAACCTGCGCCACGAAACCGGCGAGGAAACCGAGCCCGATCAGGACGCCGACCCGTGTTTCGCTGATCCCGTACTCGTCACGAAAGTCGCCGACCACGGTGAACAGCACGCCGTACCCCATGGCCAGGGTGGCCGACAGCACGCTGAAGATCCAGATGCCTCGACTCGGCGGCATCCGGAGAGCGTACGGACACGGTGCGGCCCGACCTCAATCCCCGATGTCGCGCCGCCCCCCTCCGAAAAAGGAAGCCCTCGACCTTTGACCGCGGGAGGCGTACCGTGAATTCCAGCAGCGAGTGCCGGGGAGCACAACGCGTCTCGGGCCGGAAGGAGGCGCGCGTTACGCCGCCACATCGTCGTCGCCCACCGCACCCTCGGAGGTGCGCATCTGATGGAGCACCTCCATCATCTCCGAGAGGACGATCCGTATTGTCGGTTCCACCTCGTCGTACCCCGGAGACACCCGATCACCGGGCCATACCTGGAGGCGGTCGAGGCGGAAGTCGCCCAGGGTGTGCTCGACGAAGTGCTGGACCGTATCGCTGCCATGGGGATGGGCGCCACCGGTGACGTCGGCGACACCAATCCGGTCTTCGCAGCAGGCGACGCAGTCCGCCGGGTGGGCAAGGAGATGGTGGCCGGAATCATCGTGTCCACCTTGCCGCGACGCACGTCTGCGTGGCTTCGCGGCAACATCCCCGATCGGACCGCCAGGGACTGGCCGATGACCCCCGTCACCCACATCGTCGCCGAGGAAGCTCTCGTCTGATCCGAAGGACGCTATTCGTAGTGCCTTCCGCCTCAAAGACCTACTCGTAGTGCTCCGGTGGGACTTCGCCACCGCGCATGTCGGCGATGGCCCGTTGGACGTCGAGGGCGATGAGGTCCCGCGAGCGACTCTGCTCGTCGACCGATGGGTCCATCGCGACATAGCCGTTCACCATCGAGATCCGCTCGGCCAGCGTGTTGAGCGGCGCGCCTCGGTGCACGATCATGTCGCCGTGGAGGGCAATGGCGTAGCCCGGTCCCGGAAATGCCGGCGCAACGATCCGTTCGCGGGGGATCGTCTCGCCTCGGTCACGCATCGCCGCCATCTCGTGCTTCGTCCCACGAAACCACTCGAACTGGCCACCGTCGAGCGTGGCGGGGTCGGACACCGTCATCACACAGTCGAGCGGGAGCGTGTCGTGGTGCCACTTGTCGACAGCCTCTCCCAGGGTGGTCGGCGGGTAGTTGATGTGGCCGAGGTGCACAGGTCGCGCAGCCACCGCGACCGGTAGCACCCGCCGCGGGTCATACGCTCGATGCGGTCACCCGCCGGGCGAGCGAACGGGAGCAGGCGACGGGTGTGGCCTTCGTCGCGATCTCGGCGTCGTCGTAGCCGAGATCGCGCAGCAGGACGATCTCGTTCGGCACTTCGAGGGCGAGATGACGAGCCGGATCGAAGGCCAGTTCTTCGGCCAACCACTCGTAACCCGCGGGCTGGTTTGGCGGAAATGGAACGGCGATGCTCATGGCGGCAGTCGCCCCCGAGCGGATGAGAAAGAACGGGGGTCGGACCCCAGAAAGAACGGGGTCTACGCTCGGGGCATGCGTCGCCCCCTCGCTCTCGCCCTCTTTCTGCTCGCTCTGATCGCGGGGGCGTGCAGCAGCGACACCGGCGACACCGCCGATCCGGTCGAGGAAGTCGCCGACCCAGTCGAGCACGACGGCGACGAGTCCGAGAGTGACGCCGACGCCGAGCCGGCCGTCGTTCCCGCTCGGTTCGACGTGCGGGTCTCGGCGGGCCAGGTCACGATCATGGGGGCCACACCCGGCGTGGATGCACTGCTGACGAACGGTGCCGACACCTACACCGGTGTCGTCGACGAGCTCGGCAATCTGCTCTTCCGGCTGGTGGAACCCGGACCCGGCTACGCGGTGACCACGATCGACGTACCCGACGAGGTCAGCGATGAGTTCACCGTCCCCACGCTCAACGACCATCCCGGCATCGACTTCTACGCCGGCCAAACTCTCGAGGAGGGACTCAACTACATCGAGATGCGCGACGGCACCCTGCTGTCGGCGATGGTGCGCTTCCCCGAGCTCGCCGGTGACGGCCCGTTCCCGACCGTGGTCGAGTACTCGGGCTACGACCCGTCGAGCCCCATCGAGGAAGAGCCCACGATCGGCATCTACCGGGCTCTCGGCTACGCGACCGTCGGCGTGAACATGCGCGGCTCGGGTTGCTCGGGTGGGGCGTTCGACTATTTCGAACCGCTCCAGGCGATCGACGGTTACGACATGATCGAGGTCATCGCCGGCCAGGACTGGGTCCAGCACAACCATGTCGGCATGGTCGGCATCTCGTACTCCGGCATCTCCCAGCTGTACGTGGCGGCCACGCAACCGCCATCACTGGCCGCCATCACCCCGGTCTCGGTGATCGACGACAGCTACCGCTCGACCATCTATCCCGGCGGCATCTACAACAACGGCTTCGCCAAGTCGTGGGGTGACGCTCGCCAGGATTCCAACGACGCCTACGGCGAGGAGTGGGTGGCGCAACGGGCCGAGTTCGGTGACGAGGTCTGCGATGCCAATCAGCTACTTCGAAGTCAGAACCGCGACCTCGGCGGTGAGGCGACCAACCAGGCCTTCTACGACCCCGCGGTCGCCGACTTCCTCTCCCCTCGCACATTCGTCGATCAGATCACGGTGCCGACGTTCGTGGCCGGGGCATGGCAGGACGAGCAGACCGGCGCACGGTTCGCCACGATGATCGACAACTTCACCGGTACCGACGTCCTCAAGGTGCACCTCTACAACGGCGCGCATGCCGACTCGCTCGGGCCCGAGAGCCTGCAGCGGGCGTCGGAGTTCATGGACGTGTACGTCGCCGAGACGACCCCGAAGATCAGCACCTTCGTGCGCGCCGCCGCACCGATCCTGTACGAGCAGTCATTCGGTGTGACCGGGGTGATCGTGCCCGACGACCGCTTCGAGTCCTACGAGGAGGCCCGCTCGACGATCGAGTCCGAGGCGATGGTCACCATGTTCCTCGAGATGGGGTCGACCGACTTCGCCCCCGGTGCGCCGCAGTCACGATCGCAGGTCACCTTCGAGTCCTGGCCACCGCCGGCCGCGGAGATGATGACGTGGTCGATGGGTCCGGGCGGGGAGCTCGATGAAAGGCCGGCGCCCGAGACGTCGGTCGAGTCATTTGTGGTCGACGTCGACCGGTCACAGCAGCTGACCAAGACCGGTGACGGCGACGACGATCCGAACGAGTTCGACAACCTCGCCTGGGCACCCCTCGACCCGGGCGGCGCGTTGATCTACGACACGACTGCATTGAGCGACGACTACCTCCTCGCCGGCAGCGGGGCCGTGACGCTGTGGATCAGTGCCGATGAGAGCGACGCCGATCTCCAGGTGACGATCAGCGAGATCAGGCCCGACGGCCAGGAGATGTACGTCCAGTCGGGCTGGCTGCGCGCCTCGCATCGCCAACTCGTCGGGCCTGGCGACGACCCCGACATGGTCCACACCCACAGCGAGGCCGACGCGACACCGCTACCCACGGGCGAACTCACCGAGGTGCTGATCGACATCCTTCCGGCCGGGCACGTTTTCCGGGCCGGCTCACGGATCCGACTCACCATCAGCAGCCCCGGCGGTGACCGCAACCTGTGGGCGTTCGACGTGCTCCCCAACGACGGCACCAACGTCTACGTCAGCCTCGGCAGCGAGACCGACAGCACGCTCGCACTCCCCCTGCTGCCCGCACCCGACGACATCACCGACGAACTCCCCGTCTGCGGAGCCCAGCGCTCCCAACCCTGCCGCCCGGTCGTGGCCTGGACCAACACCGAAGTCGAATAACGCACCCTGGGGACAGACCCCAGTGTGCGTTATTGGGCCAGTGAGGGTCAGGTGCGGCTGGCGGCGGGCGCGACGGGCTCGACTCGACTGCGGCCCATTCCGGCGAGGCCGGACAGGAACGGTGAGCGCAGCAGGATGAGGCCGGCGAAGACGAGCCCGCCGACCAGGAAGTACATCCCGTCGTAGCCGAAGCTCTCGGCGACGAACCCGAGCGCCAACGTGCCCGCCGAGTTGGCGATGTCGCCGAATGTCGTGACCGTGGCGACGACTTTCGAGCGGTCGGCTTCATCCGCGGAGTCGACGGCGATCAGGATCATCAGCGGCACGTTCCAGGCCAGCCCGAGGGCGAACACGAAGGCCCCCAAGTAGAGCTGGCCGGTGCCACCGGCCGTGGCCAGGATCAAGACACCCGCGACGACGAACGACTGTGCGATCGATGCCAGCGTGCGACGCGGAACGAGTGCCATGACCCGACCCTGGACGAGTCGCATCGCCATCGTGGTGCCCGAATAGAGAAGGAGAAGCCAGCGGACCTCCTCCATCCCGAACTCTTCGGCATAGTCGGCGATGAACGCGTTGAAGCCCATGAACGCGGTGAAGACCATGAGGTTGACGAGTCCGACCCTCGCGGCCACCGGGTGGAACACCTCACGCATCCTCGACGCGGCGACCACACCGCGGGGTCGAGTTTCCGGGAGCGTGGCGGCGACGATCAGCGTCAGCAGCGCGAATCCAGTGGCCATGAGATACGCCGGCCAGAAGCCCCACTCCTGCATGACCCACTCGCCCGACGTCTGACCGATGGCGAATCCCACCAGCACCATCGTGGAGAACGCGGCAAAGACTCGGTCACGATGCTCAGGCGCCGGGAGTTCGGTGGCCGTCGTGGCCAACGCGAGATACATCGCCGATGATCCGGCACCCGTCAGCACCCGCGCCAGGAAGAGCAGCCAGAGCTCACCGGTGTCGGCAGCGATGACGTGTCCGACCTGGGCGATACCGACGATCACCGAACCCACGATCATCAGCGGCCGGCGCCCGTAGCGGTCCGACATGATCCCGGCGATGGGGCGGGCGAAGAGCATGCCGACCGCGAGCAATCCGAACGCCAGGCCGATGTCGGCCTTCGACCCCCCGAGCTCACGTTCGACCAGTCTGGGCAGGACCGGGAACGACAGACCGGCCACCGAGAAGTAGCCGATCGTGGCGAGGAACAACCCGAGGACCCGCGACGAATAGATGCGCGGCCGGGGGGACATGGGTGGCACCGTACCGGCGCGGGGATAGACAACCTGCGTGACATTCGCCGGCCGGTCCACCAACTCGATGCCCGTGCCGCGTGCCTACGCCGTGGCCGGTTGGATCTTCCGGATGGTCGCCCGTTGGATGAGTCGCCCCGGCTCCGACCAGCTCCCCGACCTCGGCGGGCGTCCCACCGTGATGGTCGCGAACCACAGCAGTCTGGCTGACGTCTTCTACGCGATCGCCATGCTCTCGGACTGGGGGTTCCCCGCCCGGTGCCTGGTCCGCTACAGCTACTTCAACAATCCGCTCATGGGTGCGTTCCTGCGGTCCGTCGATTGCATCCCCGCCGGCGGTGGCGGCACCGACGCCACCGCGATCGCCCTCGAGACACTCGCCGCCGGGCGTCCCGTCGCCGTGATGCCCGAAGGACGGATCACCCCTCGGGATCAGCGTGAGACCGACGGCATGGGCCAGTTCCGGCCCGGATTCATCGACATCGCTCGGCAGGCCGACGCACAGATCCTCCCGGTGGGACTGATCAACGCGGACCACGTGTGGGGAAGCCGGGCGAAGCTCCCACGAATGCTGCCGTTCCGCCGCACGAAGGTCACCCTCGGCGTCGGCACGCCGATCGACCTCGATGACCGTGACGACGCCACCATCGAGGCCGAAGTCCGCGCCCAGATGGCATCGATCCTCGCTCGGCCCTAACTTCGCCGGATGGCATCAATCGAAGCGGCGATCCCAATCGTCTTCCTCCACGGCTACGCCACCAACACTCAGCGCACGTGGAAGGAACCGGGTTGGTTCGACCTCGTCAAAGAGGGCGGTCGACGCGCCGTCGGGATCGACCTGCTCGGTCACGGCGAGGCCGCCAAGCCACACGAGCCCGAGGCCTACGCCTCGATGGTCGACAACGTCATCGAGCAGCTCCCGGTCGACCCCAACGGTGAGTCGGCACTCGGCTTCCAGCGCCAGCTCGACATGTGCGGCTACTCGATGGGGGCGATGACGGCCCTCGAGATCGGCATCCGCCACCCGAACCTCATCCGCAAGCTCGTGTTGGCCGGTGTCGGCGAGAACGTCATCGGTGGTGGACGCCGGCCCAACGAAGGCGACGTCGATGAGGACACGGGGATGGACGACGTCGGCTACCGGTTCGAGGGCATGCTCAACCAGGCCGACAACGACCCGGTCGCGCTCGCGGCACTGTCGGAGTACCGGGCGAACCGCACCGGCCCGAGAATCTTCACGCCCGAAACACTCGCCACCGTGCAGGCCGAATGCCTGATCGTGATCGGGGATCAGGACTTCGTGGGCCGCCCCGAGCCACTGGCCGAGCTCCTCCCGAACGTGGAGACGGTGGTGCTGCCCGGCGTCGACCATTTCGGGCTGCCCAAGCAGTTCGGATTCATCGACGCCGCTCTCGAGTTTCTCGGTGCCGTTCCCGAGTGGTAGGGCGTAGTCTCGTCTTGGGCCGCTAGCTCATCGGGTAGAGCAGGAGACTTTTAATCTCAAGGTGCCGGGTTCGAGCCCCGGGCGGCCTACTAGCAAAACCCCGGGTCAGAGCACGTTTTCACACGACATTGCCGACGAGGTCACCACCTCCGTGCGTGATGCGGCGCGCACCTCGACTGGCCGACCGGGATTCTGGGCGGCGATATTGAGCGCGGCTGGTCTAGCCAATGCTCGTCCAACCAGTGCTCGTCTGACCAGTCGCCGACTCAACCGAGATTCGGCAAATGGCCGGAGTCGAGATCGAGACCGTCGTCGCCCTCGTCATCGCTGGGATGGGCGATCTCGACGTTCGCCTTCTCCGGTTCGAGGATCTCCCCCACCGCGACCATCGCAGCCCCGAGCATGGCCGCCCCGCATCCTCCCTCGGCACGCCTCGCGGCACGTGCCGCGAGCGGCAGGGGTTGATCTGGGCTGAGCATTTCGGGCCTGTCGCTCACCACTCCAGTCTGGGCCACAGGGCGGCGAAGCGGGCCCGCGCCGACACGCAGAGTGTCGCGTTCTACCATCGAGGTGTGCAGCCTCGTCAGATCATCGCCGTACTCGTCACCTTCATCGCCATTCTCGGCGCGGCGACTTTCGTCCTGAACTGGACGGGGGACGACGATGACAACGCCGGTGATGGCGCGGCAACTGACGTCACGTCGTCCACCACATCGTCGACGAGCACCTCATCGACATCGACCACCACCAGCACCACGACCACCACGATTCCGGTCGACTGCTCGGTCGATGCCCCGGCCACCACCACCACGGAGGCCGCCGACCCCGCGGACGGCGACGCCGATCTGCCCGATGAGGACACCGAGATCATCGTGCCCACGCTCGGCCCGGCGTCGTCGATCAGCACGGTTGGCCTCGACACCGTGCACTTCGGCATGACCGTCAAACAGGCCGAGTCCGCGGCCGGCACCCAGATGATCCCGTGTGCGCCCGTGTCCAGTTGCTACCGAGTCACCCCGACAGTGGCTCCGGAGGGCATCAGCTTCGTCGTGCACCAGGGCACCATCGAGCGAGTCGACATCGCCTCGGGTCCGATCACCACACGCTCGGGCGTCGGCATCGGCACCGCCGAGGATCGCATCATCGAACTGTTCGGGGATCAGATCGAGCGCGCCGTCAACGACGACAGCAGCGTCGACCTGATTTTCGTGCCCCAGGATGAGGACGACGCCGACTTCCGCGTGATCTTCACGATCCGCGACGGCGTGGTCGAGACCTTCCGCAGCGGTCGAGTGCCGCTCGTGTTGGGCGAGGCCTGCGCCGAGGCCTGACCGGCTCAGCCGATCGAGCGAAGATCGACCACGAAGACGAGGGTCTCGTTCGGCGCGATCACTCCACCGGCACCCTGCGCGCCATAGCCCATGTGGGGCGGGATCGTGAGCCGACGGCGACCACCGACCTTCATCCCCTGCACACCCTGGTCCCAGCCCTGGATGACCTGGCCGACGCCGAGCCCGAACGAGAGCGTGTCGTTGCGGTTCCACGACGCATCGAACTCCTGGCCGGTCGACCACGAGACACCGACATAGTCGACGGTGACCTGCATACCGGCGGCGGCTTCAGCACCGTCACCGACCAGCAGGTCATCGATCACCAGATCAGTGGGGGCGGCCGAGTCGGGGATGCTCACTTCGGGCTTGCTGAAGACGTCCATGGAGGCGACTCTACCGACCGAACGACTCGGGCAACTCGTCCAGGTAGTCGCGGCACTCGATCACCAGGGTGCCCAGGCCCGCGTCGGTGGCGTCGCCAGTCTCCAGATCGAGATCGCCGACGAGGACGACGTCGTCGGCACGGATGACATCGCCGTCGATGAGGAACTCGATCGGCCGTTCGATCGATGGCTCGAGGAGCTCACCATCGAGTTCGACGGCGAGGTACGGGGCGCCCAGGAACGCCTCGACATACACCTGCACCTCGGTTCCCTCGGCATCGACACCGACGGCGAGGACCAGCAGTTCGCCCGCCCCGGGGGCAAAGCAATCGGCGGTGAGATCGAAGGCTCGGTCATCGATGGTCAACAAGCCCACCGACTCGGCCGCGGGCGCGGGCTCCGACGTCGTCGGCGTCGTCTCTGCCGCCGTGGTCGTCGACCGCTCCGGGGGCCCGTTCCCGGATCCGTCCTGCACCGAGCAACCGGCCGTGAGCAGCACGGTGACCGCGCCGGCGGCGATGGCGGTCAGTCCCTTCGGCATCCCACCAGCCAAGCAGATCCTCCGACGCGAAACGGACCGCCCGGGGAGGCGGTCCGCTTCATTCGTGTCTGATCGGGAGTCCAGTCCGATTGACGAGCTTTGCCCCTGGGAGGGGCAGGCCGCAGGGTGTGTGCCCAGTATGTGGTCCGGCAGTGCCGGGGGTTGTGCGGCGTTGCCTATACAACGCACGAGAAGGCCGCGAGTCGCGGAGTTTCTCGACAAATCGTCGAATTGGGTCGAACGGCCCAGAAACGCGCCGCAACCCGTCAGGGGTGATGCACTCGCATCCCGCCCCTGGTGAGCACGCTGTTGGCGATGTGCGCCGAGCTTCCGTCGTCGAGCGACAACTCAACCGACGCTGGATGCATCGCCACCACGCGGCCAGTCGTCTCGCCGACTTCGACGCGATCCCCCACCCGGATCAAGCGGTGGAGGTAGCGCCCCGCCGCCAGTTCCCCACCGAGCTCGCGGCCGCCGAGTCCGATGAGCAGCGCGAATGCCAGCGCGCCCGCGAACACGACACCGGCCACGATGATCGACAGGATGGTGGTCTCGACGCCGAGCTGGCTGAGCGAGAGGACGATCGCCACCGAGTACACGAGCGTGCGACCGAGGCTGGCCACTTGGACGCGCATCCGGGCGCTCGAACCCTCGAACGCACCGTTGACCATCCCGCCGACGGCGAACGCAATCGCTCGCGCCGCGATCAGGATGAGGCCCGCGGCGAGCACGCGGGGCGATTTCCGGAGGATCTCTGCCGGGATCGGCTCGAGCGTCTCGGGGTTGGTGAACCCGATCGCGACGATCACGCCGACGGCGGTGAAGAAGAGGAACAGGAACGTGGAGCTGGCCCGAGCGGCGTCATGGGCCTCCGGGTGTTCGGCGCGATCGTTCAGGATGATCCGCCGCACGAGCGCGGCGCCGACCACACCCGACAGCAAGCCGACGAGGATGGCTCCAGCCGCATAAATCCAGGGATCGATCATCGGGGACTCCCGTCGGCGTCGA
This sequence comes from Acidimicrobiaceae bacterium, assembly GCA_016845585.1. GTDB lineage: Bacteria > Actinomycetota > Acidimicrobiia > Acidimicrobiales > Aldehydirespiratoraceae > JAACCU01. Next base: position 44,452 of record JAERSO010000080.1, read on the forward strand.
CGTCATCTTGGTGAGCAGTATCACTGTCCGTGGCGGGATCCAGGATTGAGTGCACCAGGTCCCACGGGATCAGGAACAGATCGGCGAAGGTCCCGGCGGCAGCCTCCGAGCGGAGCCGGTCATCGACTCCGAGGTTCGTTCGGTCGTTGAGATCGGCAGGCGGCGCGATGGCCGTCTGCAGGTCGGCCACCACCTCGACGTCCAGCTCGGTCAGGGCTTCCAGTGCTTCGTGACAGTGCTCACAGTCGCTGACGTGACGATCGACGCGGCGGGATTCCCCTGTGTCGAGCCAGCGCTGCAGTCGCTGTCGGGACGGATGTCGGCTCATGAGGTCAATCAGTTCCAATCCTTGAGTGCGTCTTTCAGCGCCTTGCGGGCTCGGAAGAGGCGGGTTTTCACGGTGGAGAGCGGGAGGTCGAGGGTCGCTGCGATCTCGTCGTAGGAGAGGTCATCGACCTCTTTCAGGAGGATCAACGTCCGTGCGTCCTCGTCGAGGTGGCGCATCAGCTCCCAGAGTTCATCGAGCTGGGCACGGCCCTCGACGGTACGGGTGGTCTCCGGGCCACCTGCGCCCTCGGGCATCGTGTCAGGGCCGTGGAGGTCCTCGCGCCGGGTCCGCAAGAGCGAGATCGCGGTATTGCGCGCGACCTTCAACAGCCATGCCTTGGGGATGGGTTCGCCGGTCGGTACCGGCGAGTGGCGCCACGCTTTGAGCATCGTCTCCTGCACCACGTCGTCGGCGAGCGCGGGGTCGTGCACAACGGTGAGGGCGACCCGGTAAACGGCCGCGGCGTGCTGTTCGACAACTCGACGGAGTTGTTCCTCATTGGGACGATCGTCGGCGCCGTGATCGGGGGGAGACATGTCTGTCCTACGCCAGTCGGCGGGAGCAGCGCTCGGGTTGAGTGGTCCCAGATTGCCTGCGCCGGGCCGATAGCGTCGCGGGGGACCGAAAGGGAACCGGTGGTCTCACAACAGGAGCGAACCAAGCGACGTGTCGCGTTGGCCAAGGAGCAGGAGCGGCAGGTCCGGGCGGACGCGAAACGCCAGACCCGCAAGCAACGGCGGCGCCAGCTGATCGTCGGTGGCGTCGTCGGCTTTCTCGCGCTCGCGTTGATCGCGCCACTCACCGCTGGGCTCCTGCTGGACGGCAGTGGAGCCGAACTCGACGCGCTCCCCACCTCCACCACCGTTCCCCCCACACTGGTGGATCCTGTATTCGCCGGCGCCGCGCTGTCCGGGCCCACCCCGTGCCCTGCCGCCGACGGCACCGAGCAACGGACGACGAGCTTCGAACAGGCACCCGAGTTCTGTATCGATCCCGCCAACTCCTACGCCATGGCCCTCGACACCAGCGAAGGAGAGATCGTGATCGAACTCGACGCCGACACCGCCCCCACCGCGGCGAACCTCGCCGTGGTGTTCGCCCGCTACGGCGTCTACGACAGTGCGCGGGCGACATCGTTCATCGACGGGCTCACGGTGATCGGTTCCCTCGGCTCCGCCGGGTTCACCGAACCCGCCGATCCAGCCGAAGCCCCTGAGGACGGCATCTATCCGGTCGGGTCGGTGGTCATGTTCACCAAGCTCGACGGCGGCATGGAGGGGCAGCTGGCCATCGTCAGCACGCAGGCGGCGGCAGACGCCTTGGCCGAGGATCCGACGCACCCGATCATCGGCATGGTCGCCGACCCCGAGACCGCCTCGGCGATCGACGGCGCAGCAGCGACCGAGCTCGAATTCCGGATCGGTGACGTGACAGTGACCGAGACAACGGGTTGATCGGCGCTACCGTTTTGCCCCGTGGCGAACAACAAGCGCGAACGACAAAAGGCCAACCGCGAGCAGAATCGCCTGGCAGCCGCCGAGGCGGACCAGGCCGCGAAACAGCGGAGACTGATCCTCCTGGGCGCCCTCGCGGTGATCATTGTGGTGGTCGGAGCGATCCTGATGCTCAACAGTGGCGACGACGATGCCACGACCACCGCCGCCGCGTCCGACACCAGCACCGACGACACCACCGACGCCGATGCCGATGATCAAACCGACTCAGGCGATTGCCCCGCCGAGGACGGATCATCACCGCGCACGATCGATTTCGACGGACCCCAGCCCATGTGCATCGATCCCGACGACGCCCACGTGGCTGTGTTCGGCACCTCCGAGGGCGAGATCCGAGTCGAGCTCGACACCGCCGACACACCGCTCACGGTCAACAACTTCGTGACCCTCGCCCGCTGGGGCTACTACGACGGCACAACCTTCTTCCGGACCGATCCGAGCATCGACATCATCCAGGGCGGCTCACCTCACACCGAGTCGCCGTCGGATCCCGGCCCCGGCTACACGATCCCCGATGAGCCCGAGTTCTCATACGATGCCGCCTCCGGCCAGGTCTTCGACGGCCCGTACCGCTATGTGCCCGGTCAGCTCGTGATGGCTCGCTCGGCCGGGCCCGACGCCGGCAGCGCACAGTTCTTCTTCACCACCGGCACACGATCCTCGCTCCTCGACGGACAGGGCGTCTATGTCGTGTTCGGCGAGACCGACGACGCCGGCCTCGCCATCCTGCAGGGGATCATCGGCCTCCACGAGCCGGGCGGCTCTCTGGGCGGCGCACCATCGCGCACCGTCACCGTCAACAGCGTCACCATCGAGACCAGCTGACGATCAGCGCCAGGTGTGACGGTTCCGTCGCGCCCGGCCGTCGACGAATGGCCGCAACGGTGCCGCCACAGACGCCACTTCGAAACGATGGAGGTCGGTGACGAAGAGCCGGCGCGAACGGAACTCGTTGGGTATGTCGCGGTCGAGATGGAGCCCACCGAACGGACGCTGTAGCCGTGCGCCGAGGCGAAGCAGCTCCCCCGTGCGGCCGGGACGAATCGTCGGCTCGAGAAAGGCGATCACTCCTTCGGGAGCCAGTACGTCGATCATCTGGCTGATGAACTCGTCCATGTCGGCGACGAGCGGCGTGCGCACGAGCGACACGATCGTGTCGAACTCGCCATCGATCTCCGCCAGCTGCTCGAGATCCTCGAGCATGAGCGGTTCCCCGGCATAGGACGACACATGGTCGTTCCAGCCCCCCAGATCGAGTACTCGACCCGCTGTGGTGGTCGCGATCGTGCGGCGCCGTTCGGCGAGAGCAGCAGAAAGTTCGGGCGGAAGGCGCGGCGCCATGTTGGCAACCTACCGGGTGGGGAAACCTAGGCTGCGAGGGTGCCGATCGAACCCTCATCGACACCGTGGCAGTTCCCGCCGGTCGACATCGCCGACCGGCACGGGCTGGTTGCGATCGGTGCGGACAGCGAGCCCGGGACGATCCTTGCCGCGTACCGGCGCGGCATCTTCCCGATGCCAGTCGAAGCGGAGGGCTCGCTGGGGTGGTGGTCACCGAACCCCCGCGGTGTGCTCCGCCTGACGGACTTCCACGCCAGCCGATCACTCCGGCGATCCATCTCCCGTTTCGAGTTCCGCGTCGACACGGCGTTCGACGAGGTCGTCGATGGTTGCGCGGACCCCGACCGTCCCCATGGGTGGATCGACGACCGGATCCGCCGCGCCTACCGGGAACTGTTCGACCTCGGGTGGGCACACAGCATCGAGACCTGGCTCGACGACCGGCTGGTGGGCGGGCTGTACGGCCTCGCTCTCGGCGGCCTGTTCGCCGCCGAATCGAAGTACCACCGTGTCACCGATGCGTCGAAGGCCGCGGTTGCGGCTCTGGTCGCGGGGCTCGACGACGAGCATGCCGAGCATCGTCTGATCGACGTGCAGTGGCGTACCGACCACCTCGCCACCCTCGGTGTGACCGAAATCGACCGAGCCGACTACCTCACCCGGCTGCCCAGCGTGCTGCGCATCCCGCCCTCCGCGCTCTTCTCCGGAGAGAGTTCTACGATTCCGATCCCGCCGTGGGCTTGAATCCCAAGCGTCTCGACCGATGGAGTGCCGATGACAGAGCAGCGCATGGATCTCGCCACCGGACTCGCGGCCGCCAGCCTCGTTACCGGACTCGTCGCCTCCCTCGGCGGCCGCCGGAAACTCGGCGTCCTCGCCGCGGGTAGCGCAGCGGCGAGCGCCGCCCTCAGCCAGCGAAACGTCAAGGCCTCAGCCGAGCTCGACAGTCGTGTGGCCGCGATGAACGAGCAGATCCGACAGCTCGAGAGCGCCGTCGCCTCACAGGTCCAGAGCCGGATGGCAGCCGAGGAAGCCGTGAAGTCGCTGAGCGAGCAGCTCGCCGCGGCCGAGCGACGCGCCGGTGACGCCAGCTCGACACCGACCGTGATCAACAATCCCGGCGGCGGCGAGGGTGGTCTGACCGACCCCGCAACCGGACTCTTCAACCACGAGTACTTCCTGGTCGCCCTCGACTCTCGGATCGCGGCAGCCCGACGCCACCTCCGACCCGTCGCCGTTGCCCTGATCCAGGTCGTCGACGGCCGCGAGGGGGCGGAGCGTCCCGACGCGGACCCCACGATCGTCGCGAACGCACTGCGCGAGACCTTGCGCGAATCGGACACGGCCACTCGTCTCACCGACGGTCGCTATGGCGTGATGCTCGAAGACACACCGGAGAACGGCGCGATCTGGACCATGGAGCGCGTTCGTCGCTGCATCGCCCAGGATCACCCCAACCTCACGTTGTGGGCCGGTGTCGCCTGTTATCCGGCGCACGCGTTCGACGTCGGCGCCCTGATCGACCGAGCCGATGTGGCGTTGACGGCTGCCCAGGACTGGCACCAGGACCGCATCGAGGTCGCCACCGCCGAATAGTCCCTCTAGCCTCGTCTCTGGAGAGATGGCAGAGTGGACGATTGCGTCGGTCTTGAAAACCGTTGGGCCTTTACGGGTCCCGGGGGTTCGAATCCCCCTCTCTCCGCCAAGGTTTCTGTCCGAGTCATCAGCCGACGGCCGCGGCACCGGCCGTCGCCGACCCGGACACCGTCGTGGCAAGACCGGCGGCGAGCAGGACGACAACAGCCGCGGTGGGCTACGCGGACAGTCCGTCGAGAAGGGATCCGGCTCGGTCGCGGAGCGTAAGCGCGTGGTCCCGTGAATCGAGATGGTCCACACCGCTGCTACGGCTTCCATGGCGCCTGACGGTAGTCGCGCCCTCTGCGGCCGGTCCCTCGCAGTGTGATCACGACTGCGAACGGTAGGACCCCTCCGGTAGCAGCGCCCCAACAGCGACCCCTCCCCCGGGCCCGCTGGCTGCTGGGTAGTCTGCCGACACCATGACCTCCTCCCCCGCTGCCACCGAAACCGCGGCCGGCCACCCCCGACGGCAACTGATCCTGGTGATCATGTGCCTGTCGTTGGTGTTGATCGTCGCCGCGGTGAGCTCGCTCAATGTGGCGATACCCACCATCGTCCGCGAACTGCAGCCCTCAAGCACCGAGCAGCTGTGGATCATCGACTCCTACGCGCTGGTCTTCGCCGGACTGTTGTTGTTCTGCGGTGCGCTCGGCGACCGGTACGGCCGCAAGCACGCCCTGATCGTCGGCATGTTGATCTTCGCCGGCGCGTCGATCCTCGCCGCCTACGCCGACGGCCCGACACAGCTGATTGCATTCCGTGGCCTATCCGGAATCGGCGCCGCCCTGATCATGCCGGCCACGCTCTCCACGATTTCGGTGGTCTTCCCACCCCAGGAACGGGCCAAGGCCATTGCGGTGTGGGCGGGGTTCGCCGGTGCCGGCGGAGCGATCGGGCCGGTGGCGAGCGGGCTCCTGCTCGAATGGTTCTGGTGGGGATCGATCTTCTTCGTCGCAGTGCCGATCGTGGTGATCGCCCTGGCCGGCATCATCGCTGTCGTCCCCAACTCAGCGGAACTCGAACGCCACCCCCTCGACTATGTGGGCGCTCTGCTCTCGGTCGTCATGTTGGTCTCCATCGTCTTCGGCATCGTCGAGGGTCCCGAGAGCGGATGGCTCGCAGGCGTCACGCTGGGCGCCTTCGCCATCGGCATCGTCACCCTGGGCCTCTACATCTGGTGGGAACGCCGGGTCGAGCATCCGCTCCTGGATCCCGCCGACTTCCTCATCCCGAAGTTCGGACTCGGCTCCCTCACCATCACGTTCTCCTTCTTCGTGATGTTCGGCATGTTCTTCATGATCACGCTGTACATGCAGTTCGTGCTCGGGTGGTCGCCGCTCGAATCGGCCGTCCGACTCCTCCCGTTCTCCGTGGTGATGATCATCATCGCCCCGCGGAATCCGAAGCTCACCGAACGCTTCGGAACGAAGCAGATCATCGTCGCCGGTTTCATCGTCCAATCGATCGGCTTTCTCGTCGCCACCACGGCCTTCCAACCCGATTCCAGCTACTGGATCGTGCTCGCGGCCGTTGTTCCGATGGCGGCGGGAATGGCGTTCCTCATGCCCCCGACCACCAACGCGATCATCAGCGCGCTCCCCCAGGACAAGGCCGGCGTGGCCTCCGCGGTGAACGACACGACCCGCGAGGTCGGCGGCGCCCTCGGAATCGCCCTGATGGGCACGCTCACGACGATCGGCTACCAGGCCAACATCGGCAGCGCCACGGACTCGCTTCCGCCGGAACTGGCTGAACTCGCCGAAGACTCCATCGGCGGCGCCGCACGGGTCGCCTCGATGGTCGACCCGGCGGTTGCGGCACCGATGATGGAGACGGCGAACTCGGCGTTCCTGAACGGTACGACGCTCGCCTTCGGCCTCGCCGGCACCGTCAGCCTGGTGATGGCGGGCGTGATCGCCCGCTTCTACCCGACTGACTGACGACGACGATACGGCTCAGCTGCCCTGCAGGACCGGCTCGCGCTCGACCTGGGGCTCGGGATCCCGCAAGCCGGCTTCGCCTTCGATGTCGATCGTCGGCATCAGGCGATCCAGCCAGTCTGGGAGCCACCAGTTGGCGTCGCCCATGAGCTTCATCGTGGCGGGCACGAGCACGAGGCGAACGATCGTGGCATCGACGAAGATCGCCGTGGCCAGACCGAGGCGTCGTTGTCGCCGGTGACCAGATACTCCTCACGCACCCGCGACAGGAGGAAGACCTCATGGTCCATCGAGAGACCGAAGAGGATGGCGAACATGAACATCGGACCACCTTCCTCAATCGGCACTGGAACCGGTACACGTGAGGGCAGTGGGCAATTCGGACTCGTCAGCTTCTGAGCATCGGATTGCGCCGGATCCCCCGGCGTGTGAGCCTGATACTCATGCAGCCACCGGTGACCACCGTCGATTTCCACTTCGACGTCATGTGCCCCTACGCCTACCAGACGGCGAAGTGGATTCGTGACGTGCGCGCCCAGAACGGGATCGAGATCAACTGGAAGTTCTTCAGTCTCGAAGAGGTCAACCGCCGTGAGGGCAAGAAGCACCCCTGGGAGCGCGACTGGTCGTATGGCTGGTCGATGCTACGGATCGGCGCCATTCTTCGCCGCACGAGCATGGACGACCTCGACCGCTGGTACGAGCGAGCCGGTCGGGCACTGCACGAGGACGGGCTTCGTCCCCACGAGCCCGACGTCGCTCGTCATCTCCTCGAGGAGATCGGGCTCGACCCCGCCATCGTCGACGAAGCCATCGCCGACCAGACCACCCATGATGAGATCCGCACCGAGCACCAGAAGGTGATGGATGCCGGCGGCTACGGCGTGCCGACGATGTTCATCAACGGCCAGTGCCTCTTCGGCCCCGTGCTCATCGACCCGCCCACGGGCGACGCCGCTATGCGGTTGTGGGATGCGTGCATGGCATGGCTGGAGTTCCCCCACCTCTATGAACTCCAGCGCCCGAAGACCAAGGACGACGAACGGGCCATCGCTGCGACCTTCAAGCCCTACATCGAGGCCCGCGACTGGGTCAGCATCAACCGCGGCGTCGAGGTCGGGTTCACCGAGGACGGCTTCCAGCGGGTGGCGGAGTAACCCGTGGGAAGGACCGACCGCGAGCGCTAGCCTTCGGGTCCGTACCTTCGGGTACACGGAGACGTGGCCGAGCCAGGTTGAAGGCGCTTCCCTGCTAAGGAAGTAACGTCGTAAGGCGTTCGTGGGTTCAAATCCCACCGTCTCCGCTCAATCGACACGGCGTTGGTTTTCTAGGGTTTTGCGCCAGTTGGTGCTGCTTCTGGAGGCCTAGCAGCCGTTGAGCGAGAGCACCGTGACCGTTTCCTTCGGGAGGTTCACGATGTTCACAGATGCGTTGCCTGAGTTTCGGGCCGATTGGCTACTGGCAGGGAAAGCCGCTTCCACTGTCGGGTGTCACCTGAGTCTGCTTCGGCGGTTGGCCGAGACCCACGACTCCCCCGACCTTGCTGATGTGCGGGTGTGGGTGGGTGATGCGTCCACGGTGTCGATGCGTCGGAAACGGGCCCAGGCAGTGCGGGCGTTTGGTCGCTGGTCTGAATCGATTGGTGACAACGATTTTCCGTGGTGGAGGAATCTTCCAGTACCGACCGAGGCGGAGAAGCCGCAGCCAACAGCCACCCCAGCCGATTTCGACGCTGGTCTCAGTGTTCTTGAGTCTTGTCGGGATCGTGCGGTGTTGTCGGTGCTGTGGGGTTGTGGGCTTCGCCGCTCAGCGGTCGCAAGCCTGCTCGTTACCGATGTGAACGTTGCTGACGGGGTGTTGGTCGTCCGGTCATCGAAGACGGGCAAACCTCGGGTGGTGCCGATTCCGCCCGTTACAGTGCGGTCGGTTCCCCGCCACCTTCGGGGCTGGGCCCCGCCGACGTTGTTCCTGTT
>JAERSO010000081.1 GCA_016845585.1 Acidimicrobiaceae bacterium
GTGTCGGAGGGGGGACTTGAACAAACCTCCCCCAACGCGCATCCAGCGTCGTCCTGCGGTAACCAGCGTCCCTGAGCGGCATCTGGCGACCCCCGAATCCGCTCCCTACCGCTCGTTACCGCTCCAGGACGCTGGCTGCCATTAGCAGACCATTTGCAAGGCGACACCCCAGCAAGCCTCACCGTGGCGCCACTACGGCAACCCCGTTCGAGACCGCTGCAGCTGCCAACCGGTCGTCGTAGGTGACCAGCCCCTCGAGGTCGTCTCCAAGGTCGAGAGCGGCAGCGAGATGAATCGCGTCGAGCGAACGCAACCCAGGCGGGTCGAGCCTGCCAGCATCTTCGAACACCGCCGGTGTGACCTGGACGAGGGTGACAGCGTCCAAGACTTCACGAGCCTGCAGCACACGGTCTGGCACTGCCTTACGAACGGCGCGCATCAGCTCGGTTCGAGCCAAGTCACACGCGACAAGCTCTCGGCCCGGCTCCGCAACCCATGCCCGGAGCGCCGAGGTCTCTGACTCGGCAACCACCAACTTGACCAACGCGGAGGTATCAACGTAGAACGCCACCTCAGTACCGCTCGTCGTCCCGCATCTCCAACAGCGCGGTCGACACATCGGGCCCAGGCTCGGGGGCGGGCACATCGATCAACCGGCCACGCGCAGGCCGAGCATGACCTTCCTCGACGAGCGCTCGCAGACGTGACTTCGGAATCGCCGACATGCGAGCGACGGGACGACCACGATCAGTGATCGTCACGGTCATCCCAGCAGCAGCCTCAGCCACCACCGCAGACGCGTTTTGCTTCAACGCACGAATCCCAACCTCAGACATGTGCTTCATTGTAGCACATTAGACCTCGAAGGCAACCCTGTGCCGCCCGGAAAGTGGCGCGTGGGTGCTGACCAGGGCTGACGCCACCATCCTGGTTGCTCGTGTCTCGCATCCTCTACGGCTTCCTGACTGCTCTTGCTCGGCTCGCGGTCCGTACCGGGCGGTCGAAAGACTGTGGGTGCCCGAAATCCTGTCACGGTCGCTGACCAGGGCCGATGCTCGCCATCCTGACGCCTTGTGTTTGGCATCCTCTACCGATTCCTCAGTGCTCTGGCCCGTCTCGCGGTGCGGTCAGGCCGTTCCAAGGACCTCGAGATCATCGTGCTTCGCCACCAACTCACGGTGCTGCGCCGCCAGACCGAGCGGCCAGCCATCGATGACAACGACCGGACCGTTCTCGGCGCGATCGCAGCTGCTCTCCCCCGCCGGCTTCGCAACGGCTGGATCGTGACTCCAGAAACCTTGCTGCGCTGGCACCGCCGCCGCATCGCCCGGCATTGGACCCAGCCCTCGCAACAGCCAGGTCGTCCGTCCACGAGCGCCAAGATCGCGAGCCTGGCCGTGGAGATGGCCACCAACAACCCGACCTGGGGCTACCGGCGCATCACCGCCGAACTCAACCGGCTCGGCCACCGCATCGGCGCCTCGACCGTGTGGCGGATCCTCAAACAGCACAACATCGAACCCGCCCCCAACCGCTCGGTGCTGACCTGGACCCAGTTCCTGCGCTCCCAAGCAGCCGTCGCCTGCGACTTCGCCACCGTCGACACTGCGTTCTTGCGGCGGTACTACGTGCTGTTCTTCATCGACGTCACTAGCCGCGAAGTCTTCTACGCCGGCATCACCGCCAACCCGACCGGGCCGTGGACCACCCAAGCCGCCCGCAACCTGTTCCTGCGCCACGGCGACCGACTTGATCAGGCCCGTGCTCTTGTACGGGACCGCGGCAGCCAGTTCGTCGACAGCTTCGACGAGATCTTCCGCACCGAAGGCCTCAAGATCCTCCGCACCCCCATCCGCACACCCGTGGCCAACACCTTCGCCGAGCGATGGATCGGCACGCTCCGACGAGAGCTCCTCGACCGCACGATCATCTGGAACCAGCGCCAGCTCGAACGCCTCGCCACCGACTACATCGCCCACTACAACGACCACCGGCCCCACCGCTCCCTCGACCAGCAACCACCACGACCTGCCACCCCTGGTCAGCCCGAACCCGATGCAGAACCCTCGCTCCGAGTCGCACGAACCACCCGATGCGACGGCCTCATCAACGAATACCGAATGGCCGCCTGACCTGCGACGACGGAGTATCGGGCACCCACAGGCGCAGCCATTGCTTATCTCTCCTCAGACCGTGATGGTGATCGCATCGGCACGCTGCCGGGGACGTTGGCGCGGTACAGCACTCGGCGCTCAGTGTGGTCGCGGGTGTGCCGGTCCGCTGAGGCAAGTGGACACCCGGCGCTCATGCGTCGGCCCTGGTGAACGCGACGATCACCTCGCGCGAGGCGATGCGCCAACCGTGCTCCGTGCGGACAAACTCGTCGCGGTATTCACCGACCGCCGCGGGTCCACTCATTCCCACCGGTCCCTCATGTTCGGGGACGCCCTCGCGTCGGTACAGGCTGAGATAGACCACGCCGGTGGCCCGGTCCTCGTCGATCACGTCGCACACGAACGTCGAGCACACATGGCGCGAGCGGAGATCGCGACGCGCCTGCCGATGGTTCATCACGGCACTGAGTTCGTCTCGACCCACCAACCGAGTGCCAGGACTCGCCCAGACACCATCGTCGGTGAAGAGCTCAGGCAGCCGGCCTGCTTCGCCGCCGTCGACGAGATGGCAATAACGCATCACGAGCCGCTCGCACTCGTGCTCGATCGTCATCCGCTGGTCGTCATTCATGTCGTATCGTCCTCGTCTCGTTCAGATGGCGTTGGTGCGGACGAGCACCTCACAGCCGGTGCCTTCCAGCACCGCGTCGACCCGGTCGCGGTCGACGGCGGCCAGCTCGGCGTAGGCGTTGCGGATCCACTGGACGCACTTTCCCTGATACCCGAAGGCTCCCTGCCGGAAGGTGACGTCGTCGATCTCACAGACCACCTCGTCAGCGCCCTTCGCGAGCGCCTCGGCGTTGGCGACCATGAACGGCACATACGTCCGCCCTGCCTCAACGAAGAGCGCTCTCGTCGTGTCGGCGATCGCATCGGAAGCCACCCACCCGGCCGCTTCGTCCTCGACTCGCCACCAGGACAGGTCGTCCATCCACTGAACCCACATGAGCGCACGCGGCGCCCGGGCGAGCGCAACATCTGTCGGCGTCGGATCCCACCACAGCATCGGCAGGAGCTGGCCGAAGACCCCGAAGTCGCTCCGCCCCGGGCGGTCACCGAAGAAGAAGTCCTGGTGGGCGAGGTGGGCCTCGAGCAGGTCGAGCGTTCGCTCGTACGACGCTTCGATCACCGGGGCGTTGTTGTCGGACGAGCCGATCAACCCTCGCCGCGAGACCTGCCGAGCGACGAACATCTCGTGTGCTTTCGCTGCGTACTCGTCGGGGATCTGAAGGCCACGGTCGAGGGGCAGGATGCGACCCGACTTCCGCGCGTCGACGTCGTGGGCCCACCGCCAGTGATACATCACCTTCGAGACCCACTCGTCGCCGAAGTCCTCCAGCAGAAAGTCGAGGAACGCCGTCGCCGGATCGGCCGGCACCACGCTGCGACCAGCGAACGCCTCCTC
>JAERSO010000082.1 GCA_016845585.1 Acidimicrobiaceae bacterium
GAGGGGGACCCACCGCTTCCCGTCGTGGACGAGGACGCCCCCCTTCGCGGACTCGGCGCCCATCTTGTCGAGGAGCCCGAGCCGGTAGCCCCGGAGCGGACCGGTCGGGGTCGTCGCCCGAGGGAGCCCGCTCGCGGCGTCGAAGTAGAGGCGGGCTCCCTCTCGGAGCGCTCGCCCGCCTCGGCGGAGCGCTGGGATCAAGACTCCGCGACCGGTGCGGCGTGGTCCGCTCATGTTCCGGCCTCCAGGCTCGGAGCGATGAGGTCGAGGTCGACTTGCCCGTCCATCCATCGGACGTTCACGCCGACGACGAGCGCGGTCACCTCGTCCCAGCCGTCGACGGTCGTGTCGAGGCGACCCCGAAGGCGGTCGGAGGAGACCTCGACGAGGTCGCCGGGGCATAGCTGGGCGAGGCGGAGCCCGGCGCACCGGAGGCGGACGGACTCGGGCACTCGACCCTCCCAGGTGAAGGCCCGATAGCCGATGTCGGTCGCGGGGTGGGTGCTCGCCTGCCAGATCACGTCGAGGAGGTCGTGATCGGCGTTCGTGTAGGCGGGGAGCGATGAGACCGAGGACTCGGTGATGACGATCGAGTCAGGGGTCGTGCCCGAGGAGTGGCCCGAGTTGTACCAGACCACCACGGACTTCGCCTCGGCGGGAACGTCACGCGACCAGAGCTGGTAGTCGGCGACCTCGACGATGTCCGCGTCGGTGATGGTGATGCCCGAGCGGAGGGGGGCGTGGTAGGCGAGGGCGCTCGTATCGTCGGGGTTCTGGCACGCTCGGAGGGTGATCTTCCCCTGACGCTCGACGAGCCAGATCCCAGCCTCGGCGAGGAGCTGGGCGAGCCAGCCGATCGCGTTCGTCTGGGCGGCCTCGACGATGACGCTCCAGTCGTGGTCGGTGCCCGCTTTGTTCCCGACGATGCCCTTCCACTCCTCGATGTCGTCCTCGTCGACCCACCTCGGCCACGCCGCGAACCCCCACTCCCTCGGGAGCACGTCTCGCGCCCCGTTGCTACCGCTCCCGGTGGATAGGAGGATCTGCCGAGCGATGTCGAACGGGTGACCCTCCAAGTAGGCGCACGCATAGACGACGCCATCGGCGGCGGTGAGCGCCGTCCGCACCGTGGAGTGGAGGTCGGTCGTCCCCATGGTCGTGAAGGTGGTCGAGGTGGTCCCGGTGTAGGTGATGAAGAACGGGTCGCCAGCGGTGGGATCGTGAGCCAGTAGAACCCCGGTCGTGTCACCGAGCGCGAACCCGGTCGTATCCGCGACCGTGAGCGTCCCACCGCCGAGGGCGAAGTCGGCGTCGACGCCGGTCGAGACACGCGAGCGGTCGGCGTCGTCGAGGTCGAGGTCGTCGAAGAGGGCGAGGCTCGCCTGCGCTGTCTCGTGCTTCGTGGCCCAGTGGGTGAGGAGGCTCGCGAACTCGAACCGAAGCTCAGGAGCGGAGCCCGACACGTTGACGAGGGCGCCGAGCGCCACCGCCTCGTAGGCGTCCTCGTCCCACCCTGGGAAGCCGACCCGAAGCTCCGCATAGGTCCCCCGCGTGAGGGTGGCGGCGAGGGCGTGGGCGCGGTCGCCGTCGTCCACGACCGCCACCGACCACCCGCCCTTCGTGAACGACCACGAGCCCACCGAGAGGCGTCCTCCGCCGACGACCACCTGGGACCCGATGATGCGAGTCGCGAGCCCGTGAGAGGACACCGTGCCCCCGCCCCCGAGGACGGAGTGATAGTCGTCGACGAACTCCAGCACGAACATCGGCGAGGCCGCCGGTCGGCTCAGCTCCCAGACGAAGTCATCGGTCCAGCTCACGACGAGTCTCGGGATCGCCCGGTGTCCGCGCGGAACCGGGCCCAGTCGTTCGGGTCGAACCCTTGGAGACCGAGGGGGGCGGCGACGGCGGACTGGAGCGACGACCCCGGCGCGGCGAGTCGGTCGATGTCCTCCGAGAGGCCTGAGCCATGGAGGACGGGCGTATCTCCGAACAGCCCCTCGGCCATCTCGGCCCAGTCGGTCCCGTTGACGAGCGCCACCTGACCGTCGAGGCCTTGCTCCAGAGTGAGGTCGAGCGTGAAGAGGAGCCGGTGATCGTGGACGACGATCGCCCGCCCGAGCTGGTCCTCGGGCATGTAGAGGACGGGGTAAAAGTCGCGGTGGCGGAGCATGAGGGGTTGGGTCTCGGGCGCGTACTGGACGCCCTCGCTCGCTGTGAACTCGGGGTCGGTGAGGGCGAGCCCGGCGACGTGGGCATACTCGCGATGCCCCTCGGGGTTCGGGGACTCGATCGCCATGATGTCGCCGGTCGTGAAGCTCGCCGAGGCGTTGTAGGCGGCGCACGTGTTCGTTCCGTAGGTGACCACCGTCGAGCCCGGCGTCGTCACGCATGAGGACAGCCAGCATTTCTCGCGGTCGACGGCGAACGACACCGGGAGCCCCCGTTCGAGGTGGCTCGACATCGTGTCGAGCTTGCGGGCTAGGTGCTCGAAGCTCCCGGTATCGTTGAAGGGGCCGAGGGTGATCGTCACCCGCATTCGGCCCGAGTGGACGACCGACATCGGGGTCCCGGCGAGGGTCCACGCCGTCCGCCGGTCGCGGAGGGGAACCGGCGTGAACTCGGTCAGCGGTCCGGGTAGCTGGATCTCCACGAGGGACGAGTCGGTCGGGTAGTACCAGAAGGATGGATTAGCCACGATCAACCCTGGGTAAAGAGCGGCGACGAGCCGCGACCGTAGGCGCCGAAGACGCCCTCTAGCTGTCGGACGAGGGCGGGGAGGGCGTCGTGGTCGAGGGTGACCGTGTTGATCGTGAGCTGGGGCCCCGCCTGTTCGCCCATCCCGAGGTTCCGCCTCGCCCCTCCGGTCACCGCCCCGCCCTTCGCGACCACTCGCTCACCCTGATGGAGGAGCGCGAGCTGGGTCCGGGGCACGTAGCCCCCCGACTGGAAGGCGCCGATCGCGTGACCGACCTCGGAGAGGCCGCCAGTCGCGAAGCCGAGGGCGACCCGTGCCACGTTGAGGCCTCCGAAGATCCCCTCGTCGCCACCTGTGAGGAGGTTCCCGTCGACGGACAACGACTCGCGGATCGTCGCCCACGCATCGCGGAACCAGTCGGTGAGGCCTTGCCAGATTGCGCGGGCCACCTCGGGGAAGGGGTCGCCCCACCACGAGGGCTGGATCCTGTTCCACGCCGTTTCGACAGTCGCGAGCATCGCCTCGAAGAGGATGACCGGAAGCTCGAACATGAGGACCGACATGAGGCGGAAGCCCGCTTCGACGAGGGCGATGATGAGGTCATCGAGGTTTTCGGCGAGCCCCTGGAGGTTGCCCTCGATGATCTCGGGGATCGCGTCGACCAGCCCCACCGCTAGCTCGTCCAGCTCGCCTAGTCCGGTCTGTACGTCCTCCATGAACGACGTGATGGATTCGACCACCGACTCCGCACCCTCGCGGCCCACGGTGGCGAGGACTTGGACCCCGGTCACGATGGCGGAGGTGATGGGGTCGGCCACGCCAGCGAGCGCGAGCCCGCCACCGAGCGCCCCCGGAACATTCCCGGTGAGGGCGGCGGCGGCGGTCCCGGTGACACCCTGGATCGTCGGCGCGGCGGCCTCGACGCGAGCGCGGCGGAGGAGCCGGTGCGCTTCGGCTTGCTCGTGGACCGACAGGGTCCCGCGCTCGATCTCCCGGTCGAGGTCCATCTCGATGAGGCGGAGCCGCTCCATCTCGGAGACACCCTCCCCCAGC
Organism: Acidimicrobiaceae bacterium; assembly: GCA_016845585.1. Lineage (GTDB taxonomy): Bacteria > Actinomycetota > Acidimicrobiia > Acidimicrobiales > Aldehydirespiratoraceae > JAACCU01. The sequence goes on from JAERSO010000082.1 coordinate 3,752, forward strand.
GCGTCTCGGAGCCCGTCGAGGGCTCGGTCGAGGTGGGTGACTCCATCGGTGAGCGGGCGAACGCCTCGCTCGTCGGCGTCGGCGATGATGGTGAAGAACTCGTCGAGGGACGCGCCCGCCTCCATCGTGACTTCGATCATCTCCTCGCCCGCCTCCGTGATCCCACCGAGCACGGTCCCCGCTGGAGGGGCGCCACCGCCCTCGCCCCCGCCCCCCATGACTTGATCGCTGAAGCGCTGGAACTCGGCGGCGGCGTCGAACGCGGTCCGGTGGGCGTTTCGGACCATGTCTTGAAGGGTCTCGATCCGCTGGCTCGCCGCCACGAACCCGCCCACGTCACCCTCGGCCAGCGCGGCGATCCCCTTGAAGAACTCCCGATAGGATGCCCAGAGGTTGAGGAGCAGCTCACTCGCGAGGGTCGCGGTGTACTGGAGCGCGAAGTTCAAGGTCTCCAGCGCCGAGGCCGCCCCGCCATCGGCACCGAAGGCCCCACCGACCGAGTCGGCGAACCCCGCCAATTGCGTCTTGAGCGCAGCCATCTGGACTTGCCAGTCGGCGGCGGCCTGGGCCGCCTTCGGGCCGACATCGACGCCGAACCGCTCGGCCTGTCGAATGAACAGCTCCAGCTTCGAGCCGTCCCCGAGAGCCTGGAGTAGGCGCGCTCCCGACTTGCCGAATAGCTCGGTCGCGAGCGCGGCCCGCTCGCCCGGAGACTCGACATCGCCCAGACGATCGACGAGCGTCCGCAGTCCGCCGTCGAGGTCGCCGAGCATCGCGGCGGCGTCCTCACCGCTCAGCCCGAGGCGGTCGAGGGCGTCCGCCACCGGTCCGCCCTTCGTGGCGGCGTCGTTGAGCCGCTTCGGGAGGTTGACGAGCGCCCCCTCGAACTGTGCCAACTTGAGGCCGGTCGACTCGGCGGCCAGCTCCAGCCCGGCGAGGGTCTGGGCGGCGACACCGGTCCGGGTCGACATGTCCGACAGCTCATTACGAGCGTCGGCGACCTTCTGCATGAACGCCAGCCACGCGACCCCGGCGGCGGCGACCGCGGCGGTGACAGCTCCAGCCGCCCCCGCCATCCCAGCCATGCTCACCGCTGTCTTGTCTGCCGCCTCGGCGTTGTCCTCGAAGGTCTCCGAGCCCTCGTCCTTGACCCGGAGGATGTACTCGACGACGCGATCGGAGAGGCTGGCCATGGGGAGATCCTACCGGAGAGGGTGACTACATCGGCCACGAGGTGAGGGGGATCGTCGGGAACACCATATCGCCCCGCTGGTTCATGGTGAGGACGGCGTGCCGAAGCTGCTCGTCGGCGTTCGCGACGCACGCCCACATGAGGAGCAAGTCGGCCCACTCCGAGGCGGTAGGGTCCAGCCCGGCGAGGGCGCTAGGAACCACCTGGGACGGTCTCATCCCGTAGCGCCGAGCCATCGAGTCCAGACCCCGGAGGAGCATCGGGTCCCCCAGGAAACCCGGCGACCGCTGAGCGGGCCCCCCGGTAGCTGCGGGTTGCGGCGAAGGCGAGGGCGGCCACGTCGGTGGGGTCGATCGCGCCGATGTAGATCCTCGGCGGGCTCGCCTTCCGGTCGTGGTCGTCGTGTCGCTCGACGAGCCGGATAGGCGCCCACGACTTCCCGGCGACCGAGGCCTCAATGACGACGGCGCACGCGATCCGTTGCATGTGCGCGAGGATCGAGACCTTCGCCCCCGGCGAGGGCTCGGTGGTGGCGGGTCGCCCGTTCGTCCCGGTCGCCCCGGCGACGGCAGCTTGAAGCATCCCGAACGCGACGGACAGCTCCACCGCCTCGGTCGGGGTGAGCACGCGACACCGCCAGTGGGCGGTCCCGCCCTCCACGGTTGAGGTTGCCCGAGCGTCCAACGTGTCGAGAAGCCCGTCTAGAGGGCTGCTATCGGTTGCCATGATGTCGTCCTGTCGTATTGAGCCCGCGCAATACCCGAGACGACGAGCGGCCACACTACGCGGCGAGCGTCACCTCGGCGCCGCCCTGGGCTCGTGTAGGCGGCGCGTCGGGGGTCCGCCTACCAATCGTAGTTGGAGCCCGCGACGTTGTTCTTGAGGATGATCTTGAGGCCTTGATCGGACGAGTCAGCGCGACACCGGAGGGTCACGTTCTGGGTCACGACGCCCGGCCCGCTGATGGGGTCGGACACGTCCTCGACGATCGCGTTGTAGCCAGTGATCTCAAGGTCGTCGTCTCCGCTCCCCGCGATGTTGAAGGTGAAGTCGGACGACGTGCCAGCGGTGAGCCCGCTCCAGAGGGTGTCGCCGTCCCAGTGGAGGCCGAGGCGGAGGGTCACGTCGCGGAACCCGCCGAAGTCGGGCTCGGTCGTGAGGGCGCTCCCGAGGTAGTTCCGGCGCTCCAGTCGGTTGTCGACTGTCAGCTCGAAGCTCGTCACCTTCGCGTAGTTCGCGCCGTTCCACGTGACACCGGTCGAGGGAGCCTGGGAGTGGAGCACGGGGCGAGGGCTCGACGTGTAGGTGGGCGTTCCCTGGGACTCGCGGCCCCCGGAGGTTTCGCCGATCCAAGTCGTGCGGACCCTCATCACATCGCGGGGCGCCATCGACAGCACGAGCCGCGAGCACTTCATACCCTCCCCGACCTCGGCGGTTCCGTTGCCCTTCAGGGTCTCGATCGTGAAGCTCGGGAGGGTGGTCCCGAGGGTCGCGGTGTGGGCGTACTCCGAGCCCGAGGGGCCGGTCGTGGCGACCGAGCCGAGCGCGGCGAAGAGCGCGTGCCCGAAGCAGATCGCATTGAAGACCGCCTCAAACTCCATGTCGCCGCCGTAGTCGTCGCCCGCGTCGTATACGTCCTGCTGGACGAACGACGACCCGCCGACGAGGTGGGGCCGGAAGGGTCGCGCCACGGTGCGGCGCATCGACTCCGAGACCAGCTCCATCCAGTCGGTGCGGGCGACGGCGGTCCCCCAGGTGCTTTCCTTCACCATTCCGACGCCGGTTCCGCGTCCACTAAATCCGAGAGGCATGATGGGCTCCTATGTTTCGTTGACGGTCTGGACCTTGAGCAGGGCGCGGGCGTTGAGGGTGCGCCCCTCGGTGGTGTGGACGGTGAGGCTCGGAGTGTAGTCCGTGTCAGCGGCTCCAGCCTTGATCGTAGTGCGGACGACTCCCGACCCGATGAAGCGGGTATCGGCGGCGGTGTAAATCGCGGTCTGGTCCGACTCGCTCACGAGGACCGCCATCGAGGCGTGAGCCAGCTCCTCGCACACGAGGGCGCCCGACTGCGGGCGCTGGAAGCGGACGAGGGCGGCGGAGAAGTCCCAAAACAGGTGGAGGACTTCGGTCGGTCCCTTCGTGATCACCTCGCGGGGCTTCGAGGCTCCTCTCCGCTGGGGTCGGTACGGGATGACCGGCCCCCGAACCTCGCACCGCCGGACGAGGTGACCGGTCTTCGGTGAGGTCTGGGCGGGGACCGTGGTCGAGCCCGTCGCGATGCTCGCGTTTGTGCTCTCGAAGTAGATCCAGAGCTTGTCGAAGCCAGCGGAGCCGTCGAGGGTGGCGCCGTCGACTTCGAGGGTCCCGGTCCGGTTCGCCTTCGACCACGACACAAGCTCGAAGGCTTCGAGTGTGTGCCCATCGGCTCGCGTGACTCGGATCGAGTCCCCGGCGGTGTCGACGGCGTCCCAGAAGTAGTCGCCGAACTGGGAGAGGTCGACGTTCACGTCCTGGGGCGAGGACGAGGCGGCGGTATTGTCGACGGACGCGGGCATGCGCTTGAGCCACCGGGTCGTCGAGCTGTCAGGGGTGATCCACATGGTCTAGCCTCCGGTCCCGACTCTGAGGTGGATCTCTACCTTGATCACGGCGACCGGGTACTGCGCGCCCGACTCGGCGTCCGAGCCGATGAAGCTGCGCCCATGGCAGAGGACATCGTAAACGAGCCCACCGAGGGAGCGGTCCGCCTCGACCGCCCGAAGGATGTCGTCCATTATGTTGCACGCCGCTTCCTGCCGAGCCTCGTCGGTGTCGGCGCCGGTCACGCCCCAGCCCACGATCGTGAACTGGAGGTCTCGGCGGTAGGTGCCGAGGACGATGTCGTGCCTCGATGGCGCGTCGTCGAAGACGCACGTCACGAACGCGCCCGAGATCAAGGGCTGAGCCACGCGAACGCGAGCCACGCGACCCGCCCCCGAAAGGTCGTGGGTGTAGCTCCCCGAGCCGTCGACCCCAGCGAGGGCGGCGAGGAGGGCGTCCCAGACTGCGATCGTCGAAGCGGCCACTACGCCCCCCAGACGGGCCGAGGCTGGCCCGAGCGTCGGAGGTAGGCGCTACCACGGTGGACGGCGTGGGCGCCGCCCTGGAGGCCTTGAGGGGCGAGGGTGGGCGCGGTCACGCCACCGCCTCGCGGTCGAAGGCCACGGCGACCCGGAAGAGGTCGGTGAGGGCGGGCTCCAGCTTGCCCACCGCCTCACCGAGGCCGCGACCGAGGAAGAGGGTCCGGGGCACGGTGACTTCCTTGACGAGCGCGTACCACGCCCGAGGGGCGCCGCTCTCGATGTAGTCGCCCTCTCTGCCGATGTAGAGGCGACCGGTCGAGGCCTGGAAGACGTAGAAGCCCGCGTAGTCTCGGAGGCTCCCGCCGAACCGCTCGACCCCGGCGGGGGTGAGCGACGGACCGAGGGGGATCCGCAGGTAGTCGGCGGCCTTCGGCTTCACGGTGCCCCCGAACTCCTGAAGCCCGGCGTATGCCACCTGTCCGTCGGAGTCGCGGCCACCTGCCCGGAGGAAGACCTCGGGGGCGCCGGGCTTGTCGTAGATGCCCGAGCGGATCGAGGCTCGGAGGCGGCCCGTTCGCACCTTCGGGCGACCGGTGGCGTTCCGCTTGCTCGCGGCCTCGGCCTCCTGGGACACCTTGACGAGCGAGACGAGGAGGCGGCGCTCGAACTCCTCGGCGCCCAGTTCCGCCATTCGGTCGCGCCACTCCTCGACGGTGACCGGCATGTCAGGAGAGCCAGATCGACGGACACCGAGCCTGTCGGAGGAGGTGGCGCACGTCGGCTCGGATGGGCGGAAGGTCGTAGGTAGCCGAGACCTCCTTGCCGTTCGCGCGGGTCCGACCCGCTCCGCCCTTCTGGATCTGGTACGCGGCGGCGGCCTGTCGCTTGATGGCCTCGGCCATGGCGACGGTCGCGGCGGCGTAGCCCGCAGTGCAGACGACCCGAATGTTCCGGCGGCCCCTCGACCATGACCAGCTCGCGTCAGGGTTGAGCCAGACCTCCCCGGTGTCCTCGATGAGGGTGTAGTCCCCCGAGGCGACGAGGTGGTTCGCCCCGGTGTAGCCCCAGGTGGGGTCGTCGTAGATCGACGCGATCGCGGTCACCGGAGCGACCGGGAGCTGGATCCGCCGAGGCTCGTCCTCGCTCGGCCCGTCGAGGTAGAACGTGCGAGTCGCGGCGTCCCAGCTCACCGAGCCCGGCGTCCCCCCGGTGACGATCGGCGGCCAGCCGCACCACGAGGCGAGCTGGGACTCGACGGCGGCGAGGGTGGCGTCGAGGGCGGCGTCCGCCCCCGAGTCGAGCCCGGGAATGTAGGGGTAGAGGGCGGCGGCGGCGACGAGTGCCATGGCTCAGCCCTCGCCCGATGGGCTCCGCATAGAGCGGTCGGCGGTCGGCTTGGACTCGGCGGCGCGACGGGCTCGGCGGCGCTTCGGCTTCACCGCCTCGAACCGGTCCGGGTAGGCGGAGAGGAGGACGCGCTCGCGGTCCGCCCCCGCTCGAACGACATCCCCCGCCTCGACGCGACCGTAGCCGGCGAGGTCGAGGGGGTCGGTCCCGGTGTACTTGATCGGCACTATGCGGCGGCCTCGGCGGCGGCGGCGGCGACTCGCTTGCCCCACGCCTTCCGCTTCCGGTTGTACTCGGCCTCGGTGAGCGAGCGGAACCCGTAGTGGGCCCGCTCCGCCTGGGGTCGGTGGGTCCATGCGTCGGCGTCCGCCCCGAAGTCGAGGAGGACGTGAGACGCGAAGGTCGGGGCGTCGAAGATAGTGTCGACCTTGCCGGTAGAGCGGTTGAGTCGCCCCTGGGTGGTGAGCTTCCGAGGCTCGCCCGGTCGCCAACCCCGAGTCTCGGGGGCGGCGCCGTTGTAGGGGCGCTCGGAGATCCCAGGCTTCCGGTTCGGTCGACGCTTGCTCCGGGGGTCGGGCTTCGCGGTCTCGATGTCGACCGGGAAGCCGAGGAAGATGAGATAGGCGGTGTCTGCCATGGGGGTGTCCTGTCGTGGCTCCTACCCGGAGCCGTGGGCCGCTACAGGTAGCGGATGAGCAGAGTCAGACCGGCGTCGACGAACGCCACGCCCGAGCCACCCGACTGGTCGTTCACCACTTCGAGGAGTTGGTCCCCGTCGTAGGTGAGGAGCGTCTTCGTCGCGGCGGCCTCGAAGTCCTTCGCGGTGTCGCCGGCCACGCCGGGAGCTTCCTCGTCGGACGTGTAGTAGACGGCGGAGGCGGTGACGGTGCCGTCATTGCCGGTGGTGGTGTCCCACTGCCAGACGGCGGTCGTCTCGTCCGAGCCGTAGATGCTCACGACGCCGATGTTCGAGGCGTGCGCGGTGATGGCGGTACGCGAGCCGAACCGAACGCCGACCAACTCGAACTTCCGGCCTGGGTGGAACGTGAACCCGGTCGTGGATCCGGCGGCGGTGTTGATGTGACAGGGAACGGGGAGAACTTCGGCCATTGGGGTGTCCTCGTGAGGGGAGGGAAGGGGAGAGGGTCACGGGGGCGGTGTCCGCCCCCGATGGGCTCAGAGGTTGAAGCCGAAGTGGCAGTTCGCAGTCCCGGCGGGGTCGGGGGTGTCCATGACCTCGCGGATCGTGGCGACCATATTGACCGAGCCCGAGACGATTTCCTTGTCAACCTCGACGGTGGCGCCGCGCTTCGAGTAGCGCTGCCACGCATCCAGATCGGCGAGGATGGCGCCGGTCGTGGATCCGGCGGTCGTGTAGAGGCCGGTCGCCGGGAGGTCGGCGGAGACGAAGCGCGACATGATGAGGGGCGTCCCGAGGAACTGACCCAGCTCGCCGGTCTTGACGGTAGCTTGCGGACCGTAGGCGTCGACCGTGAGCACCTGGGACAGCGTGAGGAAGTCGGTCACCAGTGCCTCGGGGGACACGACGCACACGAGGTTCCCGACGCCACGCTCACCGAGCGAGCCTTGCATGGTCGCGAAGTTCGCGGCGGACATGGTGCCGCTTAGGTCGGTGGTCTCCGAGGCGTCGAAGGCGGCGGCTCGCCAGCCGAGGAAGTACCGGCGATGGTCGGCGTCACCGCCGAGGCCGGATGCGCCCCACCGGCTCCGAATGTTCCAGCTGGAGAGGGCGGTGTCCTGATGGGTGGCGTTCGAGTCGCCGTTGATCATGGCGTCCTCGAAGCCGTCGTCGAGGGCGGAGACGATCTCGCGGCGGAGGATGGTCCCGGCGGCGATCGCGGAGTCTTCGAGGGCGGCGTCGTCCACGATGCAACGAACGGCGAGGCCGCTCATGCTGATGGTCGTGTCGGCGGTGGTCGGGGTGCTCGCGGTGTACTTGCGCGGGTCGTCGGTGGAGATGTTGCCCTTGATGTAGGGGCGAGCGCCCACGGTGAGGCGGGGGCGGAGGACGGTATTCCCGGTGACCGGGATCACTTGGAGGAGCGCCCGGAGTCGACGGGGGACCATGAACTCCTGATAGACCGAGGGGATGAACTGGTCTGGGATCCACTCCGCACCGCTTCCGGCGGCGTCGTAGAAGGCTTTCTCGATGGCCACCCGGAGGCTCCGCGAGGGGCACCGCTTGAGGTGGCGGTAGAGCATGAGGTCGAGCTGGGGCGTGCTCGCGGGGTCGGTGTGGCGAGCGCCGTCCCAGCCCTTGTGACTCAAGCGCATCGCCATACGGGCGAGGTTCCTCGTCGAGGCGAGCTTGATGAGGTCGGCGTGCCACTGGTCGGCGGGCTCGGGGTCGCTGAGGAGACCGTGCTCGACGGTCTTCACGGTCTCACCGCCGAGGATGTCGGGGAGCCTCGTCGTGGTCTCGCCGGGTCCCCAGCGGACCGGGCCACCGCTTGCGCCCTTCGTCCAGTCGCGGTCGACGTACTGGGCCAGCTTCGCGTCCCCACCATGCGGGGTGGGCTCCACGAACGAGCGCTCGGTGAGAGCGCGGTGCGCGGTGCTCAGGTCGTCGACTTTCTTCGCGAGCTGCTGGTGCTTCACGTCGTAGGCGTCGCCCCGCTCCGCGAGGGTGCGCTGGCGGTCGGCGATGTCCGAGATGGTCTTCCGAGCCTGTTCGGGGGTCATGGTCATGGGGTCGTCCTCGGGGGGCGTAGCTTTGCGCTTGCGCTATTGGGGGTCAGCTTGCCAGCCATGCGGCGGCGTCGGTGAAGGTGCGGGGGGCGCTCGTGGGCGAGCTGGGGCGAGCGAGGTCGAAGGCGCGGAACAGTTGTCGGACGGCTCGCTGGGTCTCGGGGTCGTTCCGCAGGGCGGCGCGGAGGGCGCGGAGGGTGCTCGCGTCGGTGTCGTCTGGGGTCGCGATCGCCTCGACGCCGTAGCCGAGGCTCAGAGCCTTCGCGGCTAGTGCCTCCTGCTGGACGGGGACCGGTGCGGCGGACAGCTCCAGAAGCTCGGCCCGCTCGATCACGAAGCCCACGTCGGCGCGGCGCGGGTCGTCCTCTCCGAGCTTCGAGCGCTCGGCGAAGTCGACGGGGCGGAAGCCCACTGAGACGCCACGCATGAAGCCCTCGGCGTACTGGCGGGCGAGGGTGGCGCCCAGCTCGTGGCCGGTGTCCCAGACGATGTCCATCGCGAGGGCTCGGGCTCCGTCCTCGCCGACAACGTTCACGTTCTCGCCACGCCCGACCGGCGGCGAGGCGTAGTTGTGGAAGGGCATGATCACGGGGTTCGCTCGGTAGTTGTCGAGCATCCAGCCATCTTGGACGATGATGTCGCCGTATCGGTCGGGGGCGGCGGTCGAGGCGATGACCGGGGTCCGACCGGTAGCGGTGGGCGCCTTCGGCTCGGCCTCCTCGTCCTCCTCCTCGGGCTCCTCCTCGTCACCTGGGGCGCGGAGCCCGGCGGGGGCGGGGGCGACGGTGCGAGCGAACAGCATGAACGCACCGTCGGCGGCGGCGCGGAGGAGGAGGTCTCGGTCGAGTCGTCGCATGTAGTCCTCTGGGGTCGTGTAGCACCGGGCTCCCGCCTCGGTCAAGACGGATCTAGAACAGCGGCTCGCCACCGGTCACCCTCGACACGGTGGTGCATCGGCAATTGATGTCCTCGCCGGGGTCGCCGGTCCCGCCTGGGTAGCCTCCGGTCGCGGTGCCGACCTCGAAGTCCTCGTCGAGGGCGCGGGCCTGTCCGTCGAGGCCTGGGTAGCTCGGGTGGCGCTCGCCGTCGCTGGCGGTGAGCCAGACCTTCTCGACGGTGAGGCCGAGCTTCGCGACCTCCTGATAGGCGTTCATCGTGCCAAGGTTGACCGCTCGGGTAGCCTCGGTGCGGGCGATGGTGAGTGCGCGGGCTCGCCCGAACGCGGCGGACTTGCGGAGGCTCGCCTGCATGTCGCCGATGGTCGCTCCGGTGGCGAGCCCATCTTCGACCACGGTCCGCACGGCTACCGACTGGGTCTTCGTGATCGAGTCCGTGAAGGCCTTCACGAGCTGGACCAGCTCGGGCCGGTCCGGGTCGAACTGGAGGGCAGGGATCGGGAGTTCTTTCGCGGTGGCGGTGGCGGCGACGACCCACGAGCGCTTCCAGGCTGGGCCCAGCTCGCGGACGGCGATCTCGGACTCGTCCGCCATCGCCTCGATGTAGCTCAGGTCGACGCCCCGGAAGCTCCAGCCCTCACCGACGACGGCGAGCGTCACTTCGCCCGACTGGCGGACCGCCTCGGCGACTCGCTCGGCGTAGCGGGCGGAGGCTCGTCGGAGGTAGCCCGAGACGGCTCGCTTGAGTCGGCGCTCGGCTGGCTTGTGAACCTTGACGAGCCACGACTCCCAGCGAGTCCGGCGGTGGGGCGACTGGCGGAGGGCGCGGACGAGGGCGCGGTCCTCCCGGTCCTCCTCATCCAGCTCGTCGACCTCCTCCCCGACTTCCTCGGGCGCGTCGGCCTCGGGTGGAGCGACCGGTGCCCCTTCATCCGGCCCAACCTCGGCGAACATGTCGATCCGCTCATCGGGTACGGGAGCACCGGCCAGCCCCTCGAAGGTGTAAGCCTCCGCCGGGGTAGCCCCGGCGGCGATGTGCTTGTGAGCGCGGTCGACTTGCGCGGTCCGCTCGCCCTGGAGAGGGAGCACGGCGGCGAAGTCGTGGCGTAGGTACAGCTTCCGCCCGTTGACCTCGGGCCAGAGCCACGCGAGGCCCACGGTCCACCTCGCGTCGAAAAGCCGGGCGTCGTGGGCGATGCCTCGCCAGTAGACGGCGTCCTGCTGGCGGGCGGTGGCGTAGTTCGCGGTGGGGCGACCGAGGACGATCGGCGGGGTCTGCATCGACGCCATGATCGCGGCGATGATCCGGTCGTCTAGGCCGGTGTACTCCATCTCTCGGGGCGTGAGGTTCAAAAAGTCCGCTTTCGCCGCCCCCCCCATGATGAGGGGCCCGCCCCCGCTCGACATCTTGGACCATGCCTCCTTGATCGAGGCTCTGTCTGTCGCGGTCCACGTGTCGCCGTCGTCGGCGGGAGAGAGGACCACGTCGGGGCGGCCTTGCCCGGCGAGCTTCATCTGGTGGTCGCGGGCTTGGAGCTTCGTGGTCAGCTCGTCGGATAGCGCCTCGATGCTGCCTTGACCGTAGAGGCCTTCGGCGCCGGGTCGCCACGAGGGACCGCGAGTGTGAAGGACGAGCCCGGGATCGACCTCGAACTCACCCTCCCCTCGTCCCATGGTGTAGGACTTGATCGCGTTCCCGAACCGCTGGGGGACGATCCGAACCTCGTCGGGGTGGTAGCGGAGGAGGGAGGTCGGCGGCGACCCGGGCACCGCCCCGACCTTCAGGAGGTAGCTGTTCCCGGGGAGCATGAGGTCGACGGCGGCTTGACGGCGAAGCTCCTCGCCAGTGTCTTCGGTGTTCGGTCGGTCGAGGAGGTCGAGGAGCGGGTGGGAGGGGATCTCCTCGGCGTCGGGGTCTCGCACCGGGTCCCCGGCGTAGAGCTTGACCGGTAGGCTCGCCATGTCAGCGGCTCGGCGGGTCGCGGCGGCGTAGACGTAGGCGAACCTCGACATCGCCGCCATGCTGTGGAGCTGGTCGAAGCCTGGGGATCGAGGGTGCTCGGAGGCGGCGTCGGCGCCGTGGTCGGGGGTGTCGATGCGGGTCGTCATGGCCCGCTGGAGCCACTGCCAGGATCGAGGGTCGTACCAGCTCATGGGGCCACCGTACCCCGAGCCCGAGGGCGAGTCACGCGGTGAGATCACGCGGTCGCGCCGAGGCCGCCCCCCGATCTTCGGCTGAGCTGTCGGCACATGTAGCGAAGAACGTCCATCGCGTGGTCGTTCCGCTTGAGCGGCGCGTCGGCGTCGTTGCCTTTCCGGCGCGTCGTGTCCCAGACGTAGCCCTCGGCCTCCGCGATCGTGTTCCGACACGAGTCGTGGATCACAAGGTGAGGCCGCCCCTCGACATCGAGGGCGAGCCGTTCGGCGACATCGTTGAGGCCTGAGCGCACCGCGTTGTCCGCCGGGATCGTCCTTATGTCGTGGTGCCGGGCGAGGGTCTTCCGGTCGCCCTTCGCGGCGGGGTCGGCGACCCTCCACTCAGGCTCGGGCTCGGTCCGCCCTGGGTGCTCGACGCACGCCACACACCGAAGCTCGTCGCCACCGAACCCGAAGACCCCGGCGGGGTGGACGGACTCCCAGCCTCTCGGCGAGGCCTGGACGAGGGCGTCGTCTTCCGATCGCTCGGGCTCACCTCGACAAGCGGAGCACGTCTCGACCTCGGTCACGTGCTCGGCGTGTTGCTTCGTGGTCCAGCCCGCTCGGTAGTGTTCCCGGTAGACGTGGAGGACATCGTCGGCGGGGTCGAGCGCCGCCCAGAGGACGCACGCCGGGTTCCTCGTTCCGAAGTCCCAACCCTGGTATCGGGTCCAGCTCGACGGGATGGGCCGCGAGGGGATGACGTGGATCGCCCTCGCGAAGTCCCCGAAGACCCGCCCCTCCAGAGCCACGAACGACCCTTGCTCCCTCGCCGCCCTCTCGTGGGCGCCGTAGTTCGAGAGGAGCCGGTCGAGGTAGTCCTGGGGAACGTGAGGGTTGTCGCGACTATTGAGGGCGTAGTCGGCGGCGCCGGGCTCATAGTCCTCGTGGGTCCGCTCGCTGAAGCGTCTCCAGACCCACGTCCGACCCTTGAGCGGTGTCATCGTGAAGACGGCGAGGCCGCCATGGTCCGCGAGCCGCATCCGAGCTTCGTTGAAGACCGGCTCATCGTGCTCCTCGTCCATCCAGAGGAAATGCCACGCCGCGCCCTGGAAGGCTCGCCGCCCCTGGTCGTTGCTCTTGAAGATGATCACACCGCCGCCGGGGAGTCGGGCGGTCGCCTCACCCGCTCCCGAGCGGTTTGTCCACTCGGTCCCGGCGGGGAGGTAGGCGGCGACCTTCTCTCGCTGGACTCGGCGGGAGTCGTTGCCGGTGAGCGCGGAACAGCACACCACACCGGGGCCCCGCTGGATCCTCGACACGTCGAGCCGGTTCACCTGAGCCCATGCCACGACGGCGGGGTGGTCGCGTCCGAGGGCGAAGGCGACCGCGAGCATCGCCCCCGCCTCCGTCTTCCCCGACCGGTTCCCTCCGGTGATGAGGCCGACGAGGTTCCCGACGACGAGCACGGCGGCGACGGCGGCCCGCTGGCTCGTCCGAGTCGCGGTCCAGAGGGCGGCGCGGGCGATCGGGAACGTGGCGAGGAACCGGCGGAGGCGGTCGAGGACGGCGACGGCTCGGCGGGCATCGTTCACTGGCGAGGCTTCCGGTGCTCCTCGCGGAGGATGCGGGGGGCGCACCGGGTCCAGTCGATGCGATGGTGGATGCGATGGTGCGCGACAGCCTCGACCCTACTCGCCCGACCACTGGTCGGCCCCCCCGCTCCAGGGTCTCCGAGGGTGGAGACCTTGACGCACGAGGGCGCTCGCATCACGGTCGGAAAGGTCTTCAGGTACGTACCCCCATCCACATAGGTTTCGGTCATTCCGCCCCCGGTGCCTTGGGTGGTACGCTGAACCAGCATCGCCGACATCACCGTCATGAACAGCTCGCCTCGCCTGGAGCCCTCAACATAGGTGTTCACGTCCTCATTGATGCGTCCACGGAACATAAATGGCCGGTCTATGGTGCATACGAAGCTATTCATCGCCTTGCGCTTGAGCCGAATAGGCGCGGCGCCGCCGATGTGATCTCCACCCTGGGACATCGCCACCGTAAGGCTCGGAGTGGTGAGGAGGTAGTCCAGCATCGCGTCGAGGAGGTCGTCCATCGTCTCCCGAATCCTGATCCACTTCCAACGACCGGCGCTGTCGTAGCGGTAGGCGAAAGCGAAATAGTCGTCGTCGAGCTGGATGAAGTGGCGAGCACCCACTTGCCGAGCCAGCTCCCAGCAAGCGTTTCGCGCGTACACGACAGTTCGCCGGTCGGGGTCGTTCTCTCCCTCATCGAAGAGCTGGGCGACCTCTTTTTTGCTGAACGTTAGAACGTTCTCGGCGCCGTAGCGGGCTCGGTAGGCGTTCGCCGTGGGGTCTTCATCATCGAGCACGATGTAGCGGCGACCGGTGTATCCAGCGGCCTCCAGCTCGCCCCAGGTATCGACGTTGTCTGGGCGACCGTGGCTCAGAATGAAAGCGCAGAAGTCGTCACGCATCGGCCTCTCTCCTCGCAGCCTCCAGCTCCACGTCGGCCAGCTTTCCTAGGCGACTAGTGAGGTGGACGAAACCGTTCTCCACGGCGGCCTCGAAGTCAATGATCACGAGCCCCGAGTCCTCCATGAGCGCCTGCACTTCGGGCGAGGCGTGGCAGTAGAACTCGGCGATGCGAGCGAAGTGGAAGGCGGTATGCCTCTCGGCGGCGCGGCGGAGGAAGGCGGCCACCCCTGGATCGATGTCCGCCTCGTCGATGGCGGCGATCAGTTCGGCGGTTCGGGTAGAGTCGGCGAGCGAGTCCAGTGGCGGCTCGGTTCCCTTCGGCTCGTAAACGGGGGCGACGATCTTGTGTTCGTACCGGTCACCGCCCTCCCCGCCACCCTCACCGC
>JAERSO010000083.1 GCA_016845585.1 Acidimicrobiaceae bacterium
GGACCTGGCCACCACAACCGCCGCGTCGGTTGGGAAGCCGTGCACGTCTGTGTCGATGACACCAGCCGCGTCGCCTACGTCGAAGTCCTCGCTGACCAAAAAGCAGCAACCTGCATCGGGTTCTTGGACCGTGCCATCGCCTGGTTCGCCGCCCACGGCGTGATCGTCGAACGAGTCATGACCGACAATGGTTCGGGCTACGTCTCCACCGCCTGGGCCCAACACTGCACCCGCATCGAGGTGCGGCATCTTCGCACCCGCCCGTATCGGCCCCGCACCAACGGCAAAGCCGAACGATTCATTCAGACCATGCTGCGCGAGTGGGCCTACGCTTGCGTCTACCAAACCTCAGAACAACGGCGCCACGCGCTCGAGCCCTGGGTCTGGCGATACAACAACCAACGACTCCACAGCGCCCTCGGCCACAAGACACCCATCAGCCGCCTTCACAACGAAGACAACGACTGAACAACCTCAATGGGATCAACAGCTAGGCTCTCTCCGTGCGAATTCGCCACGTGATCCCAACCGTCGGACCAAGCGCATCAGCAGGACTCCGGGAGGCTCAAGAACTCACGCTTCGTTCGGTCCGCACCGCCCTGCATTGCACTGAGGAGGGGATCGATGTCGAGGTTCGCGCCGTGCACTTCCCCGATGAGCCGCTCGACTGTGACTGGGTGACCGATTGCCCCATCCTCGACCGATCTGTCCTCGACATCACCGAGTTCGAGGTGCCTCGTCGCCTACCGCTGCTCTTCGATGTGCTGGCAGGTCTCGGCGATTCATCGCAGTACGACGTGGCCGTGTTCACAAACGCCGATATCGCCGTTCAGCCACTGTTCTACGAGTTGATCGCCGAGCTCCACGACGACGGCCACGATGCCGCGTCCGTCACTCGGCGGACTGTGCATCCGCGATTTCGGGGCTCGTCCATGGCGCGCCTGATGACCGCGGACAGCTCACCACACCCGGGACACGATTGCTTCTCGATGACGGCGGACATCGTTGATCGACTCGAGACGTCCAACGTCGCGCTCGGGACACGATGGGTGGCTCGTTCTCTCCTCTGGCAACTCCAACTCACCGCGAAGAAGTTCCGTCACTTCGGTGACCTGCATGCCACTCTGCACGTGGGAGACGACCGACCCTGGGTCGATCCGCAGTTTGCCGAGTACGAACGGCACAATGCGGCCGCAACCAAGGAGCTCGTCAGGGCCCTGGTAGAGCGTTATGGGACGTCACCGGTCGAGCGCCTGCAGTCGATCCAGCCGTTCTTGGCGGCGATCGCAACCGACTCCCCGGTGAACGCTCGGCGCGCCGATGCGCGGCCCCGGCCCTATGGATCTCCCGCATTCGCTGGGTTGGAGCCGAGGATGATCTTCAGCGCCAATCCCGGACGATCCGGTTCAGCCTTCCTCGCATCGCTCCTCGGTGCTTCCCCGTCAATCTCCTCGGGCCATGAACGAGAGCCCAAGATGGTCGGCCCCTGGGCCCGCAGAATCGCTTTCGAACCGGCCAGCGCCTCATACGACGAACGGCTGATCAAGGCGGACGCGGTACGAGCCGAGCTCGCACAGATCCCCTCCCACTGGGCCTACGCCGACAGTTCGCACATGTTCATCAAGACGTTCGCCGACGTCATCTTCGACGAATTCCAGCACGAGCGGCTGAACGTGGTGGTCCTGCGCCGCGATCCGATCGACGTGGCCAGAAGCATGTTCAACCTCGACTACCTGGGGCCCCTGCCCGCTGCCTGGGAGGATTGGCTGCTCCCTCCCACCGCCCCGGAGTCGGCATTCCCGCTTGACCCGGAAGACATCGTCGATCAATTCGATCTCATCTTCGGATACCTCGTGGACATCGAGAATCGAACGGATCGATTTCGAACTCTCGCACCCGCTGTCACATGGATCGACGCGTGGCTCGAGCACTTGGCATCGCGTGATGGCGCCCTGCAACTCTTTGAGCGACTCGACGTACCAACGCCCGACGACCTCGACGACATCTTGGCCGACCAACCCAATAGAAAGACACAGCGGAAATCTCACCTTGGGCAGCCGGTCCCACGGTCGCTCGTCCAGAAGCGGCTCACTAGATTCCTCGACCGGCATCGAGATCGACCCGATCTTCAGTTGTTCATCGAAAACAACGGCTTGGATGGCTTGTGAAACATCTCTACCTCATCTACCACGTTCCGAAGACCGGTGGTCAGACCATCCGCAACCACCTCGCAAGAACGCTTGAACGTGATCTCGACTTCATCCACCTGGGGAAGTGGGACCGGGAGGAACCGCTGTCGACAGAGGACGTGGCCGCGCTGAGCCCAGCCCAACGGGACCGCCTGCGTTCGGTCAGCGGCCATCCCGTGAGCCGAGACCTGATTCCACTGTTCCCAAGCCGGACGATTCGAGAAGTGGTCTTTCTGCGCGAACCCGCCGCTCGGTTCGTATCCCACTACAACTTCAACTGCACCATGCGTGAACGCCGAGGCGAACAGGCTCCGCTATTCGAGGAATTCCAGGCGAAGATGGATGCCAACCTCATGACGACGATGCTCCTCGACCGGCTCGGTTTGCCCAACTCCCCAAGAGGCTTCTCTCTCCTGCTCGCCGAGCTTGCGAAGATGTGGATGGTCGCCACCGACGACTCACTCGATGTGCTCGCGCCGCACCTGTTCTCCGCGCTCGGGCTCGACCCACGATTGCCGTTGCGGTCCAATGTCACCGGTCACTCGATCGAGCGCCACATCTCGCCGACACCACAACTCGTCGACGAGATTCGATCGGAGGCCCGGCTCGACGTACTCCTCTATGAGGCGACTCGACGCTTCGAGCAGCAGACCCTGGCGCGGTTTGGGATCATCGAGAAGGCTCAGTCGAGACGGCCACTACTCTTCGTACCATGAGATCCAGATTCATTCACTCCCTCTCCGACCGCAGGGCGCGTGCGTACCTCCAGGTTCTGGCCCTTGCCGCCATTGCGCTCGCGGTTGGGCTCGCCACGCTCGGCAACGCCGGGCCCGACGCCGCTGCCATCCTTCTGGTCGGCGGCGTCTGCCTTCTCTCATTGAAGGCCGGTTTGATCTCGCTGAACCGCCGAAGCCCCGGCGAGCCGACGGAGAGCATCAGGGCCGAGCTCGACGGACTGCGCCGTATGTGCGATGCCCAGGCAGCTGATATCGAGTCGCTCGGTCAAGCGACCCCGACGCTCACAACTTCTCTCGAGCACCAGGCCGTCCTGATTCAGCGGACGGAGCCGGCTCTCGCCGAGTTCGCGACGCTCCGTCACGAGGTGGCCTACCTGCGCGAGGCACTCGAGCGACTGCGGTGCGAAGTCGACGCGTAGCCACACGCATGGGTGAGACATCAGCGGCGGAAGCCAAGCAATTCGCTGATGTGATCGGCCTTCTTCCAGTGGCGCCATCGGCCTCCTGCCCAACCGTCATTGTCCGCCGGCGCTATCAATCGCTGGTGCATCGAACTGCCTCGAGGCGGAGTTCGGCGGCGTTAGGGAAAGACCGATGACCCCAACCAATTTCGCGCCCCCGGACAGCTGTCTTTCCGTGGTGATGCCTTGTTACAACGAGCAAGCGACGGTTGCCATGATCATCAAGCGCGTGCTCGAACAGCGCTGTGTGGCAGAGATCATCGTCGTTGATGATGGCTCGACGGACGACACGCGAGTGGTTCTCGCAGGCATCATCGATGACCGACTCCGAGTGATTCACCAGCCATTCAACATGGGCAAGGGTCCTGCCCTTCAGCGCGGGTTCCTGGAGGCAAGTGGCGACTTCGTGATCGTGCAGGACGCCGATCTCGAGTATGACCCCGACGACTACGCCAGCCTGCTGGAGCCAATGTTTCAACATGAAGCCGACGTGGTCTACGGCTCGCGCTTTCTGACCAGTCGGCCACACCGAGTCCTCTACTTCAGACACTCGCTCGGGAACCGACTCCTCACCACACTGTCGAACGGCTTCACCAACCTGAACCTCACCGACATGGAGACCTGCTACAAGCTCTTCCGGCGAGAGGTCATCACCAGTCTCGAGCTTCAGGAAAGCCGCTTCGGGATCGAGCCCGAGTTGACTGCGAAGATCGCGCAGCGCGGCTGGAGGGTGTGGGAGGTGGGCATCTCCTACTCCGGGCGAACCTACGAAGAGGGAAAGAAGATCGGATTCAAGGACGCGCTTCGGGCTGCCTACTGCATCGTTCGCTACTCCGCGATAGGCAATCGGGTTGCCCGCAGTGAGGCGGCGAGAAACCGGGCCAAGCCGATGAGCCAGAACGAGCTCCGCACCGGGTTGACGCATCTGGCTGAAGCGGATGGCTACTCCGAGTATCTTGTTGAGGCAATGGAACCTTGGATCCGCGGCTCGGTCCACGAGATCGGTGCCGGCGTGGGCACGATCGCCGCACCGCTTGCCCGGCGCGGCATACCTCTTGTCGCGTCCGAGCCTTACGAGGAGCAGCTCGAGACGCTGGCACGAGCCCTCGCCCCCTTCGAATCCGCGGAGGTGGTCCACGGCGATCTCGAGGCGGTGACGAGCACCCACACCGCGGACACGGTCATCTTGTCCAACGTGCTCGAGCATCTGGAGGACGACCTCGATGCACTCGGCCGAGTCCGCGATTCACTCCATCCCGGTGGACGGGTGATTGTCCTGGTGCCGGCTCACGAGTGGCTCTACAGCCGGTTCGATCGATTGATCGGCCACTTCCGACGCTACCGACGTTCGGACCTCGCCAACCGCCTTGCCGCCGCAGGGTTCACCGTTGAGCATGCAACCTACATCAACGCGCCGGGAGCCCTCCTCTGGTGGGCCTGGGCGAGAGTGATGCGTCGGGGCCCAACGGGAGCCGGGCCGGCCAAGCTGTTCGACATGGCAGTTCTTCCCCTGGTCAAGGCGTGCGATCGGCACCTGGATCTCCGGTTCGGACAATCCCTGATCGTCGTCGGTCGCGCCAACGACAGCCCTAGTCAGCCTCGCTCTCGGGAACCCTGGCCATGCTCGTCTCCATAGCCCTGATCCTGCTCCTCGCGATGGTCGCTATCGGCTGGGGATCACTGACGTGGGCGCTCGCGAGACGAATGATCGGCCTGGAGACAAGTCGGCCGTTGCACGGTGAGCTGGGACTCATCGGGCTCCTCGCGATCGGAGCACTCGCCACTGCCGCGAACTTCGCCGGCCCGATCACCTCCACCACCGCGGTGCTGATCGGATTGGCCGGTCTTGTCGCGCTCGTCGCTGCGTTGTTGAGACGGTCCTACACCTGGCCACAGGAGCGTGGCCGATACGCGGCGACGCTCCTTGCAACCACCGCCGCGCTCGCGGGCTATGCGGGCACCGCACGGGTCGGCTACGACGCCGGTCTCTACCACCTACCGGTCCAGCTCTGGATGCGTACCGAGCCGGTGATTCTGGGGTTCGCAAATCTCCACGACCGCTTCGGCTTCAACTCGATTCACGAGTCTCAGTCGGCCCTACTCTTGCTCCCCTCTGGTGATCTCCGACTGATAGCGCTCGGCGAGAGCCTCTACTTCCTGTTCTTCTTCGCCGCACTCGCCGAGTACCTACTTCGAAGGCATCCAGGACAGTCGATCGCTCCCGCGCTCATGTGTGTACTCGCGCCAATGAGCTTTCTCATCTTCCACGACTACTACCCACTCGCGATCACCTTCAACGACTCGGGGGCAGGTCTCGTCTTTCTCCTTTGCACCATGGCTTTCCTCCGGTCGCTCGACACGTCCGCGCCGTCTCGCCAGCGGTGCGGCGCCTATCTCTCGTTCTTCTTGTTGACCACTCTCGCGATCCTTCTGAAACTCTCCAGCGCCCCGCTCCTGCTTCTCGTCGCGTGGGCCACGGTCGGCCTGGTCCGAGATTCGATCGTCAGCCGCAAGACAGTGGTGAGAACCGCAGCGGTCTCGCTCGCACTCGGATTGCCGACCGTCATGCGCGGAATCGCGCTCAGTGGATGTGTGGCATACCCAGAGCCAGGCTCGTGCCTGACGTTTCTGCCATGGTCCGCCGAGGTAACCGCGGAGACAGCCTCTGATGCGGTCCGAGGCTGGGCCCGCGCCCCCCACACCTCGCCGGTACACCGAGCAGAAGTGCTCGACGGTGCGCCATGGCTGGAAGAATGGTGGGAGTGGTACTACCGCGACCTGACGTGGCTTCTCATCCTGCCCGTCGCACTCCTCGCACTGACCTGGGTCGCGGCCGGCGCCACGGGTCAACACAACTCGGTCGGTAGAGCCGCCCGTTCAACCTCGCTGAGCAAGGCACTGCGTGGACTCGCAGTCTTCGAGGTTGCGGCCCTGGCGTTCTGGTTCGTTCAAGCACCCGATACCCGCTTCGGACTCGGCGCCTGGCATCTGCTGACGTTATTGCCGGCGACTCTCGTCTACGGCAGACGAGTTCACTCCGAGGGGAATCGAGCGACGATGTCACTGGCCGCGATCGGGTTGCCGCTCATCGTGTGGGCGGCGATCTCGCTGACCGGGGCCGAACCACTCGCTGAGACGTGGGGGCGAGATCCCTGGACCTTCGAGGAGATCGTTCCGCCCGTCGTCGAGACAACTCCGAACACCGGTCTGGGGGTGCATCCGGTCGAGGGCGACCAGTGCTGGCTCGTCGAGGATTTCTGTTCTCCGTTCGATACCGACACACAATTGTTGCGTCGTGGGCGCTATTGGGAGATCGACCCTGAGCAGTAGGCTCGGGAGTCTGTTAGCGGAGGAGAGATTCATGCCTGTTCCAACCTCGGCCAAGATCTTCGTGGCTGGACACCGCGGACTCGTCGGGTCCGCAATCGTGCGAAATCTGGAGCGCCACGGCTACAGCAACGTGGTCACTGCCAATCGCCAGGAGTTGGATCTTCGCGACCAGGCCGCCGTCAACGTTTGGTTCGAAGACGTTCGACCAGAATACGTCTACCTCGTGGCCGGGACCGTCGGCGGGATCATGGCGAACTCCACTCGACCCGCGGAATTCCTCTACGACAACATGATGATCCACGCCACCGTGGTTGAAGCAAGCCGAAGAACGGACGTCACCAAGCTTCTCTACCTCGGCAGCTCGTGCATCTATCCTCGCAACGCCACGCAACCCATCACCGAAGACGAACTGCTGACAGGAACGCTCGAGCCCACCAACGAGGGGTACGCCCTCGCCAAGATCTCCGGCATCAAGTTGTGTGACTACTACCGGCAGCAGTATGGCTGCGACTTCATCTCCGCGATGCCCACGAATCTCTACGGCCCACACGACAACTTCGATCTCACCGGCAGCCACGTTCTCCCGGCGCTCATGCGCAAGTTCCACGAGTCGCGCGGGCAAACGGACCCGGTTGTCGAGGTCTGGGGCACCGGCTCAGCGATGCGAGAGTTCCTTCACGTCGACGATCTCGCTGGCTGTTGTCGCTTCCTGATGGACGAGTACAGCGAGAGCGGCCACATCAACGTCGGCACCGGTGTGGATCTGACCATCAAGGAGCTTGCGGAAACCATCCGAGACATCGTCAATCCCGACGCGGTTCTTCAGTTCGACACATCGAAACCCGACGGCATGCCGCGCAAGGTTCTCGATGTGAGCAGGCTTCACGCATTGGGCTGGAAGGCTCCCATCGGCCTTCGTGAAGGGGTCGAGAGCACCTACGAATGGTTCCTCGCCAACGAGTCGGCGCTTCGTGGCGTCGAGGGGACGGTCAGCTGATGCCAACCGCGTTGATCACCGGTGTATCTGGCAGGACGGGTCGTACCTCGCCGAGTTCCTGCTGGCGAAGGGATACCACGTCCACGGCCTGATCCGTCGATCATCGAGCGTCGGCACGCCCCGGCTCGATCACATCTACCAGGATCCACACGAGCCGGAGCTCCGCCTCGAACTCCACTATGGCGACCTCACCGACAGCGTCAGCCTCATCTCGCTCATCGACCGCACCCAACCCGACGAGATCTACAACCTGGCCGCCCAGAGCCATGTGAAGGTGTCCTTCGAGGTTCCCGAATTCACTGTCGATGTCACAGGCGTCGGTCCGCTGCGCGTGCTCGAGGCGATCAGGTCAGCAAGGTCGTCGGCGAAGTTCTACCAAGCTTCATCCTCGGAGATGTTCGGGTCGACCGCGCCTCCACAGAACGAGACCACGGTCTTTCATCCCCGTAGCCCCTACGCCGCGGCGAAGCTGTTCGCCCACAAC
>JAERSO010000084.1 GCA_016845585.1 Acidimicrobiaceae bacterium
TGGATCGAACGCACCTACCACCAACGCCGACGCCAAGACGCCCTCGGCCGATTGACCCCAACCGAATACGAAACCATCATGACCCCAACAGCGGCCCTGGCCGCATAAACCAACCTGTCACCGCTACCCGCGGCAGACCCGTGGTCGCTGTACTGGCGCGATCGGCACCTCAAGTTCCACGAGTACGACCTGGTCGAGCCGACCCCGCACATCGACGAGCTGATCGAAGAGGTCAAGCGCGACCAAACAGGCATCTTCTGGGGTTGAGGCCAGCGGGCCTCAGCTCTTCTCGGGCCGCTGGGGCACGCGCCGGATCGGTCGATCGCTTCTGGTGTTGCCCGTTGGGCTGGCGAGCGCTCGCTCGAGACCGGTGAACAGGTCGAGTACCTCGGTTGCTTCGAAGACCCGGTATCGCTGGCGCCCGACGTTGCGCTGACGCAGAACGCCCGCCTCGGCAAGGGCGTTCACCGCGTCAGTTGTTCGCGCCTTGGATCGTCCGATCAGCTTGCTGGCTGACTCCACGGTGACGATGGGCGCGCCGGGTAGGACGCGTAGCAGCAGGTCGGTGCTGGAGTTGGCTCGGACGCGGCCGAGCTTCGATCGCCAGACGGCGGTGATCTCGTCGATGTCTGCGCTGTAGGCCTCGGCGTCTCGACAGGCTCGGCTCGTGGCAGTGGCGAACATGCGCAGCCACTCGACCGCGGCAGCGGATCGCTCAGCGCTGTCGGGTTCGTTGAGGTGGCGGAACGTCATCAGTCCGTTGACGTAGTCGTCGGACCATGTGGCGAGCACGAGGCTGATCGGTGGCACGAAGGTCGGGGCGAGGCCCCGGCGGCGCAGCACGACGTGGATGAGCGCTCGGCCGGTGCGACCGTTGCCGTCGGCGAAGGGGTGGAGGGTCTCGAACTGTGCGTGGGCGATGGCGGCCTGGACGAGCGGGGAGTGCTCATCGCCGTTCACGTAGTCGAGCAGGTCGGCCAGCAGGTCGTCGAGGTACTCGTGCGGCGGAGGGACGAACGCAGCGCTGCACGGGTTGAATGAGCTCCCCCCGATCCAGTTCTGCTCCTCCCGAACGACGCCGCCGAGCTCGGGAGTGGGGGAGTTGTCCATCAGCGTGCGGTGAACCGACAGCAGGTCGTCGAGCTCGAAAGGGTCGGCGCTGGTTGCGAGCTCGACCGCGGATTCCATCGCCGCGATGTTGCCGATCACCTCGACCGCGACGCGATCGTTGGCGTCACCGCCGAGCGCGATCGCGGCCTCGGCTCGGGCGAGCCGGCGGGCCGCAGCTTCGAGGCCTTCGATCTTGGACGACCCGACCGACTCGGCGCGCAGCAAGAAGCGGGCGAGACCTTCCAGGCTCACATGCGCGGTGCCTGCTTCGTTGAGCGCTCGGACGGCTGCCTCGGCGTCGGCGACATCGGCGGCGACATCGGCGGGGATCGACAGGTCCCAGTCGGCGAGCGGGTCGGCGAGATACGCGTCGTAGTCGCAGCCGCGCCGATCTCGTCGACTCATCCCCTGGAAGTTCGCGTCCCAGCGCTTCCGCAAGTGTGAAGCCATGACTCCTCTAAGTATCGGTTACTAGATAACTGTAACTTAGGAGCAGTCGGCATCAACGGATCTTTGTCGCAGGCGGGCCCTGCTGCCGGAAGCCTCGGTGTTCCACAATCGGGCCTGTTTCAGGAGCGGTGAAACAACGCCGATCCCGGAACACTTCTAACGGATCTTCTAACGAACGGCCCGTCAGAGGGCGTTATCCACAGGCACGGGCCGACACGGCGAAGCCGCGAAACCCCTGGTCAACGGGCCTTTTCGGCACTGATCGACATTCGTCGATATAGGCTTTCGCGAACTCATAACCCGAAGGTCGCAGGTTCAAATCCTGCCCCCGCCACCACTCAGGGCCCGGTCCAGCAGGACCGGGCCGCTGTCGTTTTCGGACGGCTGCGCCGACGCCGAGCGTCTTGGCTCAGGGCCGTCCCGGTTCACATGGGGCGGTGTCCTACCCTGGGGCGATGGCTGATTCGGCGGCAACCGGGATGCGACGTTGAGCGCCGATCCTTCGCCGCCGAGCCATTCCCACAGCCATGACCACGGACTGGAAGGCGGATGGCGCGCGTGGGCAGGCGATCCGATCCTGCGTGTCGTGCTCGCGGGCGTCGCGCTGGCGGCGTTGGCGACCGTCGTCGCGGTGGCGGTGTTGTGGCCGACCGGCGACGGGCGACAGAGCGCGGTCGACAACGCGGCTGAGTTCGGGCTGGTCACCGATCGGCTGAGCGCCACGGTGGAAGAGGTGCTGGATCGTCGATGCAGCTACTCGACTGCCGACGATCCGGAGCAGTGCCGGACGTTGACCCTGGTGCTCAACGAGGGACCGGAGGCGGGGGCGGTGGTGGCTCTCCCGGAGATCAACCTGAGGTTCGACTATTCGATCCCGGATCTCGCGGTGGGTGATCGGGTCATCCTCGGCCATCAGGAGTCGACGAACGTCTACTTCTATGCCGACCAGGATCGCCGATCCTCGCTGGTGTGGCTGGCCGGGCTGTTCGCAATCGTCGTGGTCGCCCTCGGTCGGTTCCGGGGCGTGTTGGCCCTCCTGGCCATGGCCGCCACCTTGGTCGTTCTCGTCGTCTTCGTGGCGCCCTCCGTGCTCGACGGGAACGACCCATTGCTGGTCGCGGTTGTCGCCGCGTCGGCCATCGCGTTCATCAGCCTCTATCTGACCCACGGCTTCACGCCGACGACGACCGTGGCCCTCGCCGGCACGCTGGCGGCCCTCGGACTGACACTCGGCCTGTCATGGCTCTTCTTCGAGCTCGCCTCGTTCACCGGTCTGGCCACCGAAGAGGCGCTCATCCTTCCCTTCATCGCCGAGAATCTCGATGTGAGCGCGCTCTTGTTGGGCGGCGCCGTGATCGGCGCGCTCGGCGCACTCGACGATGTGACCGTCACCCAGGTCGCGACGGTTGCGGAGCTGCGACGCCACAGTCCGCGCCTGCCGACAACCGAACTGGTCGCGTCCGGGATCCGGGTGGGCCGCGACCACATCGCGTCGACGGTGAACACGCTGCTGCTGGCGTACGCCGGCGCCAGCATGCCGCTGATCCTGCTGTTCGCCGTGTCGGATCAACCCTTGGTGATGGTCGCGAACTCCGAGATCATCGCGGTCGAGATCGTCCGGACGTTGTGCGGGTCGATCGGGCTTGTTGCGGCCGTCCCGATCACCACTGCTCTCGCGGCTGCCGTTCTTCGGCCCTCGATGGTTGACCACGATGACGCGCCCGATGGGGCCGTCTTGCCCGCGGACAACTCGCCCGCCCCTGATTCGGTGCCGGCTGTCGCAGACGCGAGTGAGCCGCCGCCCCGACGGGCACCGAGGTGGGAGGACTTCGGCCCGCGCGACGACTGATTCGCCGACGCCCTGCAGGTTCTCAGCAGGGCAATGGTGTTCGGGGACGGAACCCGGCCGAGATCTCACGGCCGGTAAGGACGACGAAGAACTGCAGGACGCTGAACCCGGCGATGGTGGCGCCACCCGCGGTGCCGTGGTGGAAGCTCACGACCAATCCCGCCACCACCGCAAGTGCGCCCAGTCCCATGGACAGCACCATGATCGCCTTCACCCGGTGGAGCAGCAGCGACGCGGTGGCGGGTGGCCCGACCAGAAGGCCGAACACCAGCAGGGTGCCGATGGCTTGAAAGCTGGCGACGATGCTCAGCGCCAGGATCGCCAACAGCGCGGTCTGCGCGAGCCGGGGCCGCATCCCGAGTGTCTCAGCCTTGGCCCGGTTGAACGTCAGCGCGAGGAAGGGCCGGTACAGGACGACGGATGTCACGGCCACCACGGCGGTGGCGATCATCTGGGCGCGGATGTCGCCGACGGTGACGCCGAGGACGTCGCCGAACAACAAGGCGGTGACTTCGGTCGAGAACGACCGGGCCTTCGACACGATCACGATCCCCAGTGCGAGCATCCCGACGAACAGCAGTCCGATCGCCGTGTCTTCCCGTACGGCGGTGCGAGTGGAGACCACGCTCACGAGGCCGCTCATCACGAGAGCGGCGACGAACGCGCCGATGATCGGGCTGAAACCCCACAGCACCGCCAACGCGATTCCCGGGATGACGCCGTGGGCGAGCGCGTCGCCGAGAAACGCGAGACCACGGAGCACGACCCAGGTCCCGACCAACGACGTGGCGACCACGGCGATGAGGCTGCCGATCAGGGCTCGCTGCATGAATGCCGGTTCGAAGGCCTCGAATATGTAGTCCATCGTCCTACGTCGATCCTCAACCCGCCAGCGCGGCGGCGATGCGCTCGGCGTTCGTGCGGACCATGTCCAGATACGTGGCACCGTCGGAGTCGTCCGCCCCGAGCGATTCGGAGAAGAGCTCGACCACGGCGATCGCGCCGACCTCGTCCGCCAGTGTGGCGGCGAGCTCGCTCGGTGATGACGTGTCGGCAAAGATCGCCGGCACACCTTCGTGTTCGATGAGTTCGGCCAGCTCGGCCAGTGTCTGTGCGTCGGTGCGGTCGGCGGTGGAACCGCTCGGCACGATGGTGCCCGCGACCTTGAATCCGTGCCGGTCGGCGAAATAGCCGAACACCGCATGGTTGGTCACCAGAACGCGCCGATCCGAGGGAATCGCCGCGAGGATCGTCTCCACGTCGGCATCGAGTGACTCGAGTTGTGCGATGTAGGGCGCCGCATCGGAGTCCAGCGTCGCCGCGTCGACCCCGGCCACGTTGGTGGCGAGGAACGCAACGATGGCATCCGCGGCCACCGCCATCCGGGCCGGATCGGTGAAGAAGTGAGGATCGAGACCGTCATGCTCGTGCTCGTCGTGCTCGTCGTGCTCGTCGTGCTCGTCGTCGTGGTCGTCGTGCTCGTCGTGCTCGTCGTCGTGGCTGAAGGCACCGAACTGGATGGTGGCAACGGCACTGATGGCCTCGAAGACGGGAACGCCATCGCCTTCGGCGGACTCGATGACATCCAGGAGGCCTTCCTCGAATCCAGCACCGTTGACGATGACGGCATCGGCGGCGCCGATCTGAGCGACTTGCTGCGCCGAGGGCTGGAACGAATGGGGATCCGAACCGACTGGCATGATCGTGATCACCTCTATCTGGTCTCCGACGAGATTCTGGACGACATCGCCGAGGATGTTGGTGGTCACCACGACCACCGGTCGATCGTTGCCCGAGGCGCCACTGGCCCCCTCGTCAGCGCCGCAGCCGGCCAGAAGAGCGGCGCCGGCGGTCATGATGGCGAGTAGCGGTCGGAGTGTGGATGGCATCAGCTGAAACCTTCAAGATTGAGAATCACTATCATTTGAGTGACCCTAAGTCTC
>JAERSO010000085.1 GCA_016845585.1 Acidimicrobiaceae bacterium
TCGCCGACCCCGACGTGAACAACAACGACCCGTCGAAGCGCTACACCCACGACACCATCCGCGAGCTCTCACACTACGAGGGCACCAAGACGGTCGACCTCGGCTTCATCGGCTCGTGCATGGTGCACAAAGGCGACATGAAGATCCTCGCCCAGATGCTCCGGACCCTCGAAGAGCAGAACGGGCAGGTCGAGTTCAAGGCTCCGCTCGTGGTCGCGCCGCCCACGTACAACATCGTCGATGAACTCAAGGCCGAAGGCGACTGGGACGTGCTGTCGCGCTACGCCGGGTTCGAGTTCGACGACACCGACCCCAAGAGCGCAGCCCGCACCGGCTACGACAACATCCTCTACCTGGAGCGCCCCGGCTGCAACCTCTGCATGGGCAACCAGGAGAAGGCCGCCCCCGGCGACACCGTCATGGCCACGTCGACCCGCCTGTTCCAAGGCCGCGTCGTGAAGGACTCCGACGAGAAGAAGGGCGAGTCGCTTCTCGCGTCGACACCGGTCGTGGTGCTCTCCACGGTACTCGGCCGCACCCCGACCATCGAGGAATACAAGGCTGCGGTCGACGGCATCGACCTCACCCACTTCGAGCCACCCGAAGAAGAGCTCACCGCCACCCCGGTCACCATCGGTCGCTAGCGGTCACCGGGCGGCCGGGTCACGCGTTGTCCATCTCCGCCGACTCGAGCTTTCGGTCGTGGTTGCGCCAGTACGCCCAGAACAGGACCGAGGCCAGACCGAAGAGCACGAACAGCGACAGTGTCGTGGTCCAGTCGACGGTGCTCGAGTCGCCGCTGCGCTGCCTGCTGATGCGAACGAAGAGGAAGACGACCGGGGCGTAGATCGCAGCCCATCGGGCCCGCGACACCGTCCAGATCTTGTGGCCGGCCATGAACGTGATCGGGATCATGCGGAACAGCGCCGAGTGGATCCCGATGGCGAAGGTGGCCGCGAGCGTCGACTCCAGCCACAAGACACCGACCCCTGGAGCGGCTGCCTCCTCGACAGTGCCGATCGCCTCGACGCCATAGCCCGGCGGATACACCGATTCGGGGTACTGGACGCCCGAGATGACGGCGCTCATCGAGTACTCGCCCTCGAACCGGGCGTCCTCGACTGGCACACCCGATCCGATGACCGAGGCGACCGCCACCTCGCTCACACCGCTGCTGTCGATCTGCACCGTCCAGGACGCTGACCCGGGCTCGCACGGGCCGGTGATCGACGAGTTGCCCTCGACCAGTGCGACCGTCACCTCGTAGGCGCCGTCGGTGTCGTAGCCGTGGAACGCCGTGGACGCGATCCGAATACCGTCCTCGTCAGTGGCGCGGTTGTCGAGCGTTGCGGTCGTGCCGTCGCCCCAGTCGATCTCGAAGACGCGGAAGTCGTCGTCGGTCAGCATCCCGCCCGTGAGCAGGGTGTACGTCCGGTTCGTGTCGACGACAGTGACGGGGCCGGACGGTCCGGTCGGACCGCACGATCCCGACACCGCCGCCGGCGAGTCCTCGGTCTGGACGATGTTGTCGAGACACGCCCCGGCCGTGCACGTCGCCGACCATGTTCCGCCTCCGTCTTCGCTGTAGGTGCCGCGCCAACTCTGTCCGTCGGCGCTGAGCATCAGCGTGAACGTGCCGCCGTTCCCGCTGTCATCGGCCCATTCGCCGAAGCGTGTGTCGGGACTCTGCAGCCCGGCGAAAAACCCGTCGCTGACGAAGCTCGGCGCCGAGGCCGACACCGATCCGTTCGGGTCGCCGCTCACGATGTTGTCCGGAGCCTGCTCGAACACCATGATGGCGCTGTCGCCGCCGGCCCCGGTCCACGATGTCGACCAGGTGCCGGACCAGGTATTCGTCTGCGCGTTCGCCGGCGACACGACCGACAGCAACACCACCAGAGCGACGAGACCGAGCATGCCGGTGAACCGCCTCGTCCGCGTACGTGCCTCGCGCAACGAGACAGTCGCCCCGCGACGAAAAGGCTTCGACTGCGACAGCGAGCTGGGCGCCCCCCGGGCACAGGCTGATCAGCGGCCGAGCGTGAGGACCTCGACAATCGAAGCCACATTGGGCAGCCGACTGAGCTCGTCGCCCAGGGCGGCGGCCTGATCCGACCCGATCACGGGACCGGCGAGCTGGTCGAACTTCGCTCGCAGCCGATTGCCCTGTGCCTCGAGATCGGTGCAGGGTTGGTTCACGTCGTGGCTGGCCAGGCGGGTCTCGCTTCCCAGGTCGATCTCCACATGGGTGGCCATGTTGGCGACCGATGCATCGGTGTCGACCTCCACGAGCGGGATGAATCGTTGCACGTCGGGCCGGTTGATCGGCTCGTCTCCGAAGCTCGCCACCGCCGCCGTGTCGACGCCGTTCACGAGAAGCGCTTGCGTTCCCCGCAGGCTGAACTTCGCCTCGAGACCGGTGGTCGGGTCGGGGATGCCGCAGACATCGAGGATCGTCGGGTTGACGGTCAAGGTGATCCGCCGGATGTCATCGGGCCGGATCCCTTCGGCCAGGACCGATTTCGTGGCCTCGATACCTGCGTGGGTGAGGTGGCACGCCGCGTGCAGTTTGAACAGGGTGCGAGTCGTGGCCCAGCTGTCGGACAGTGAGCCGATGCGAGCCTGGTCGAGCGTTCCGGTGCCGGCGGCCTGGGCGAAGCTCTGATTGCCGTCGACGGCATCAGCGTTCGCGGAGAACCCCCGTGAGGCCAGGCGAGCCGCCAACACACCGCGCTCCGCGGCCTGGCCGGGATGAAGCGGCTTGGCCATGGTGCCGAAGTTGGCCTTCACACCGGAGGAGCTGCTCGCGGCGAGCCCCATCGCCATTCCGAACCCTGTGGACTCCAAGCCGAGCAGCCAGCTCGCTGCCGCGGCGGCACCGAACACGCCGATCGTTGACGTGGTGTGCCAACCGTCGAAGTAGTGCTCGGGGCCGATCGATGCACCGATGCGAGACTGCACTTCCATCCCGACCACATAGGCCGTGAGGACATCGGCCCCGCTCCTCCCCTGCTCCTCGGCGATGGCGAGGATCGCAGGCAGCAGCGGCACGGTCGGATGACCGCCCATCACTGGTGAGGTGTCGTCGAAGTCGAGCGCATGTCCCGTCGCGCCGTTCACCATGGCGGCGCGGAGCGGGTCGGCGCGCCGCGCCGACCCGATGATCGAACACGGACCGTCATTCGCCGTCAGTTCATCGCGGAGGATGCCGGCGAGCGGTTCGCGGCTGCCGGCAATCGCACACCCGAACCAGTCGAGCACGGAGTGACGGGCGCCCTCCGCGACATCGGCGGGCAGGTCGTCGTACGACAGCGAGCCGAATCGGTCCCACAGTTGATCGGTCAGCTCACTCATCGGGCACAGCTTCTCGCACCTCGGCGACTCGTTCACGGGTGGCGGCAAGATCGAATACGACGGCATCGTCGAACCCCATCTCGGCGAAGCGATGGAGCTGCTCGATGGTGGGCGCCAGGTCCTCGCCCGGTTGGATGTTGGTGACGACCGCTCGTTGCCCACCGGCGGCCCGGTATCGACCGATCGCCTCGGAGAGCTGCTCAGCATCGCCATGGGCGGCCGACGCGACCCATCCGGCCGACTCCCGGGCCGAACGTTCCACCATGGCGCCCCGCCAACCGGCCAGCATGAGGGTCGGACTGCCGTGAAGCGCAGGCGGGATGCTCAGATCCCGCTCTCCGTCGACGCCGTTGGCGACCCAGCGTCGGAGCTCGGCCCATTGCTCATCGAACGTCTCGAAACGGCTCCCGAAGTCACCGCAGAAGGCATCGAAGTCGGCCGCCGTCGAACCCGGCCCCACCCCGAACACCAGACGCCCGGGAGCAAGTTGTTCCAGCGTGAAGAGGCGGTGGACGACCTCAGCGACGTTGCGGATCGGCAGCTGCATGATGCCCGTGGCGAGCTCGATTCGTTCCGTGACCTGAGCGGCGACGGAAAGCGCCATCAGCGAATCCGGAAGGAAGAACCCGCGTCCGACCGCATCGAAGGTCCACAGGGACGAGTAGCCGAGATCCTCGAGGATCCGTGCCGATTCGGCGAACGACCGAGGTCCCGCGGGTCCGCCGCCGAGGTCGCCGAGCGGGAGCGCGGCGCCGAGTCTCACCCGATGCTCCGTCCACCGTCCACGTCGAGGCCCACGCCGGTGAGAAACGACGCATCGTCGGACGCCAGGAAAAGGACAGCACCGGCGACATCGTCGGGCCGCGCCCGCCGACCCATGGGGATGCCGGCAACGACCGCAGCTTCAACCTCGTCGGGGAGCTTGTCGAGGCCGACCGCGTTCTTGTCGAAGCCGGTCGGTGCCGACACCGGGTTCACACAGTTGACCCGGATCCCGGGTGCCAGTTCGCCGGCGAGGCCCTTGGTCAGCGTGATGACGGCCCCCTTCGATGCGTTGTAGGCCGTCAACCCCGGCCGGGGGCGACGGCCACCGATCGATGCGACCGACACGATCGAGCTTCCCGGCGGCATGTGGGGCACGCAGTACTTTGCGGCCAGGAAGATGCTGCGCACATTGATGGTCCACATCCGATCGAAGTCGTCGGTGTCGAGTTCGATCATCGGAGCGGCACGATGCGGGAGACCGGCGTTGCAGACCACCACGTCAATCCCACCCCACGCGTCGACGACCGCCTGCGCCATCTCCGCGGTCCGGGCCTCATCGGTCACGTCGAGCCCGAACGAAAGCGCACTGTTCAGTCCGGCAGCGACGGCCTCGGCGGCGGCTTCATCGATGTCGGTCACCATCACCCGGGCGCCCTCGGCGGCGAAGTCGCGGGCGATGGCGGCGCCGAATCCTGCGGCCGCGCCGGTGACCACCACTCGAGCTCCCTCGAATCGGTTGCTCATGTTCCGTTCTCCTTTGATTCGGCCTCGAGGCGAGCCATGAGCTCGGCGGCGAGGGTGCCGACGTCGTAGTCGGCGGTGTCGATCTCGGCGAGACGATCGAACGCCGCCTCGATCTCGGCGGCGCGCTTCGCCGCGTAGGCGCGCGCGTTGTAGTGGGTGGGGATCATGAAGTGGCCGGCCTCGGCGCCGTCAAACGCGCGCCGGGCAACGACATCCGCATCCATGCCCGAGGACTCCATGAAGTCGCCCGTCCCCGGGTCGCCCGAGCTACTGCCGCCGAACCGATCAGGACGCGTACTGGTCGAGTTCCAGAGTTGGCTCGTGGTCAGACCGGGGCACAGCACACTCACACCGACGTGTTCGGGCAACTCTCCGCGCAGCACGTCACAGGCGCCGAGCACCGCGTGTTTGGATGCGGTGTAGGGGGCGCCGAAGATGTGCGGAACACCGAGGGCGTGCTCCGACGCGGTGGCCATGAGCCAACCGCCGGTCTCGCTGGCCGCCATGCGCCGACCGAAGCTCTGGAGGGTGTGGATCACGCCTCGCACGTTGACGCCCAGCAGCCACTCGATGTCGGCCGCAGGGACGTCGAGCAATGCCGACGTCGGCGCCATCACCCCGGCATTGGCGAAGACAACACCGGGCACTCCGTGCGAGGCGACGATCTCCTCGGCCAGCGCGTCGACGGCGTTGGGATCGGCGACATCGCACTGGTGGGCCGTGGCCTGGCCGCCCGCGGCGACGATTCTCTCGGCGACTTCCGTGGCCGCCGCTAGTTCGATGTCGGCGACGACAACGGCCGATGCGCCCCGCCGAATTGCCTCCTCGGCGAGCGCGGCACCGATGCCGTTCCCGCCTCCCGTGACGACGACCGGACGTTCGCTGATCTCAGATGGCACGGGCATGTCCTTCAGATGGAGTCACAGCGCAACCGTGACGGACTTGAGCTGGGTGTAGTGATGAAGGGCTTCGATGCCCTTCTCGCGCCCGATCCCGCTCTGCTTGTAACCGCCGAACGGAGTCTCGATGCCGGTGCCCCAGGTGTTGACGAAGACCTGGCCGGCTTCCAGGCGCGCCGCCACCCGGTGCGCACGGGAGATGTCGCGGGTCCAGAGGCCGGCGGCAAGCCCGAAGTCGGAGTCATTGGCGAGTGTGACGGCCTCGTCCTCATCGGTGAACGACATCACCGAGAGGACCGGTCCGAAGATCTCTTCCCTCGCAATGCGCATCCCATTGTCGACGGCCGTGTACACGGTGACCTCGGGAGTCCAGCCGTCTGCCATCCGGCCCCCGGTTGCGGTGATGGCACCTTCCTGCTCGGCGATGGCGAAGTACTCGTTCACCTTGTCGTATTGGGCTTCGGTCGTGAGCCGACCGACGAACGGCACGGCGTGTTCGGTCGCGGCCACCAGGGCATCGACGAAGGCGTCGTGAATGTCTCGATGGACGAAGAGGCGGGTGCCGCTGGAGCAGATCTGCCCCGTGTTCAGGACGAACGCACGAAGCGACCCCTGCACCGCGGCCGGGATGTCGGCATCGTCGAAGACGATGTTCGCCGACTTGCCGCCGAGTTCGAGCGTGACCGGAATGATCCGTTCGCCGGCGATGCGGCCGACCTCGCGGCCGGCACGTAGCGAGCCGGTGAAGGCCACCTTGCGAACTGAGGGGTGCTCGACGATCGGCTGACCGGCCGCCGGGCCGGTGCCGGTGATCACGTTGAACACGCCATCGGGGAAGCCGACCTCTTTGGTGAGGCGAGCCAGTTCGAGGGTGGTGGCCGACGTCTCCTCCGACGGCTTGACCACGACCGTGTTGCCGGCCGCGAGCGCCGGGGCCGCGGCTCGGGCGGCCTGGTTCATCGGCGCGTTCCACGGGGTGATGATCCCGATGACTCCGAACGGCTCACGACGGGTGTAGCTGTGGAATCCGGGGCCGAGGTCGAGCACCTCGCCGGCTTCGCGGTTCACCAGGCCGGCATAGAACTCGAAGTAGTCGGCGGCGCCGCCGATCTCCGCCGGCCCCATGAACACCGGTTTTCCCGCCTCCCGGTTCTCCAGATCGCCGAGTTGCTCGGCGTTGTCACGGAGGGCATGGGAAAGCACCATCAGCAGCCGCCCGCGGTCGATGGGTTTGCGCTCTCGCCATTCCGCGGCTGCTCCGGCGGCTGCGCCGACGGCGAGGTCGACGTCGGCGGCTCCGCCCTCGGCGATCTCGCAGACCACCGTGTCGGTTCCCGGCTCGTGGGACGTGAGCCATGTGCCACACGCCGGATCAATCGATTCGCCGGCCACCCAATGGCCGTATCGCTGCGTCATCTCGACTCGTCCCTCGTCAGTCGATGAGCCCGCACTGGCGGGCTCGGTCGAGGGTGACCTGGAACAGGCGCGTCGTGGCGGCGTCGATCATCATCCCGCCGAAGTTGGCGGCACCGAGCCCCTGCTCTTCGGCCTCGCTCACCGCATCGATCGCACCCTGGGCGGTGGCGATCTCCTGATCGGTCGGGGCGAAGACCCGGTTGGCGACTTCGACCTGGGACGGGTGGATGCACCACTTCCCCACGCCGCCGAGCATGGAGAACGTGGCGGCCGACTTCTCGTAGCCCGCGGGGCTGGCGAAGTTCGCGTACGGCCCATCGATCGCGTCGATCCCCGCGGAGCGGCACGCCACGATCATCCGGGTGCGGGCGTAGTGCCACACGTCGCCGGGGTACTTGAGTGCTTCTTCACCGTCGGTGACGCCGATGTGGCCGAGGCGCATGCCCTGGCTGGCCGACAGGTCGCCGACGCCGAGGGTGAGCGCTTCGAGGCGGGGGCTGCACGTGGCGATCTCGTCGACGGTCTGGAGCGCTTCGACTTCCTCGACGAGGCACTCGATGCCGATCCGGCCGACTTCGAGCCCGAGCTTCATCTCGAGGCCGGTCAACAGGTCGTCGACGAACCACACCTCGCGCGGGCCCTTGATCTTGGGGACCATGATCACGTCGATGTTGGCGCCGGCGCCGGTGACGACCTCGGCGATGTCGTCGTGGCACCACTCGGTGTCGACGCTGTTGCAGCGGAACGAACGGATCTTGTCGCCCCATTCGAGTTCGTTGAGTCCGGCGATGATGTTCTTGCGCGACGGCACCTTCGCCGACGGCGCCACGGCGTCCTCGAGGTCGAGGAACACCATGTCGGCATCGCTGGCCGCCGCCTTGGCGATCATCTTCTCGGAGTGTCCGGGCGTGGAAAGCTCAGAGCGCCGGATGCGCGTGTACTTCTGTCGTTCGTAGTTGCTCATTGTTCCTGGTTGTTGTCTTGAGGGTTGTTGTGTTCTGGGTGATCGCGGCGGATCTGGTCGAGTACGGGGAGCAGGTATTCGGTGAAGGCCACCGGGTTCTCCTGCATCGGGAAGTGGCCCACGTTCTTCATCTCGGTGTGGGTCGAACCGGCGATCGCGTGGTGGGCGGCGAGGCCGCCGGCGACATGGCCGGTGTAGTCGTACTCGCCGTTGAGGATGTGAACGGCCACCTGCGACGTGTCGATCTCACCGGCACGTTCGGTGATGTCGAAGTCGACGGCGTAGTAGTAGAGATCGCCGAGGAAGGCCGGTGGCCAGCCTGATGAGTAGGTGTGGGACACCTCTTTGACGTACGACTCGGGTGATGTGGGCGCGCAGAGCCCTTCCATCATCCGGGCCTTGGTCATGTTGGACACCTGCGGGTGCCAGAAGCCGAGCAACGTCTCGAGATCGCCACCGATGTGCTGTGACCCTTCGAGCGAGATGACCGCCCGAAATTCATCGGGGTGGTGAAGCGCCAGGTCGAGGGCGAGCAAGCCGCCAACCGAGCAACCCATGAAGGCCGGGTTGTCGAGTTCGAGGGCCGCAGCCAATGCAGTGGGTACCTGACGAAGGAAGCCTCCTTCGAGGCGATACTCGTCTTCCCACCACCGACTGTCGACCGGGGGAATGGACTTGCCGTGGAACGGGAGGTCGTAGGCGATGAGCCGGAAGTGGTCGGTGATCTCGGGCACTTCGAACAGGTGCCGCCACTGCACGGCGTGGCAGCCGGCGGTGTGCTGGAGGAGGAGCGGAATCCCTTGTCCGGCTTCTTCGTAGTAGATCCGGTGGTCGCGCCCGACGAGTTCGAGGTGGACATAGCGGCCGACCGGGCTGTCCTGGCGTGGCGTGGCGCCACGCTCGACGACGGCCGCCCGCTCCCCACCGGGAGCACGCAGCAGCTCGGCGGCCCGTTCGACCGCCGGCAGATACTGCCACCAGAGCTCATCGGTCCGGTTGGGCGTGAGGCCGGTCTGGACCATCACGGCGAGGGTGGCGAACGGCGGTGGTGTGGGAAGGGTCAGGGGCGCCCACAGTTCGGCGGGACCGGAGACCGTCAGTACCCCCCGGCCCTCGGCTGGAACCGCGGCTGAGACCTGACCGGCGTCGACGGTGAACCCGATGATTTCGTCGCCGATTTCGAAACGGAGTCCGCCGGTCCAGTGGCGGGCGGCCAATCGGAGTTCGGCGTCGGCCGCGCAGGCGCGGCCGAAGTCAGACGCGGTGGGTGTCGTCATGGATGCTCCTCTCCCCGTTCCCGCTCGATGGCTTCGAGCTCGGCGAGGATCTCGTCGGCGTGTTGGTTCAAAAGCGGCGCCGCGGCATAGACCCCGCCCTGGGTCTCGCTGAATCGCAGCGGGGTGTTCGGGGTGAGGACCGGACGCTCGGATCCGGGATGATCGATCGCCACGTACATCTGTCGGGCCTTCACGTGGGGATCGGCGGCGAGGTCAGCGGCGGTGTTGACCGGCCCGCACGGCACTCGTCCGGCCAGGCGCTCGACGACCGCGGCCTTCGGCATGGTGCTGGTCCACGCGGTGATGATCTCTCGGACTTCTTCGCGGTGGTTCACTCGCCTGCGGGCGCTGCTGTAGCGCTCGTCATCGACACAGTCGGTGCGGTCGATGATCTTGCACAACAGCTCCCACTGCCTGTTCGCCGGCGCCGCGATCGCGACCTTCCCGTCGGCCGCGTCATAGAGCTCGAAGGGGCACAATGAGGCGTGTTCGGCCCCTCGGGGCTCCTGGAGCTCTCCGGTGTAGGTGTAGCGCCAGGTCAGCGACTCACACAGCGCCATGATCGAATCCATCATCCCGATGTCGACGAACTGGCCCTCGCCGGTCTTCTCTGCGTGGTACAGCGCGGCGGTGATGCCGCCCACCATCATCGTGGCCGGATACAGGTCACCAACGCTCGGGCCGGACGAAACCAGCTCCCCGGCCTTCGTGCCCGTGTGGGAGATCAGCCCGCCCATGGACTGGGCGACGACGTCGTAGGCGGGCCAGTACGAGTAGAGCGTTTCGCCCGAACGAGGATCACCAAAGCCGCGAATCGCCCCGTAGACGAGCTTCGGGTTGCGTTCTCGGAGGACCTCGTACTCGAGGCCCAGTGACTCCATCACTCCGGCCCGGAAGTTCTCGACGACGACGTCGGCGGTGTCGACGAGACGGAGGAAGACGTCGATGTCGGGTCCGTGCTTCAGGTCGAGGGTGATGCTGCGCTTGTTGCGGTTGCCGCTGGCGTAGTAACCGCCGAAATGGTGGTCGTCGTCGACTTCGGTGTGCGGGCCGATGAGACGCACGCCGTCACCGGCAGGCGGCTCGACCTTGATCACGTCGGCGCCCATGTCGGCAAGAAGCATCGTGCAATAGGGCCCGGCGAGGGCCTGGGTGAGATCGACGATCCGGACATCGCTCAATGGTCCGCGCCGACCCTCGGCCATCGGAGCGGCCTGCTCGTGAGCGGTGCGGTACGAGCCGGTTTCGTCGTGGACGGTCATCGTGATTCCCAGTGGCCCCGGCGCTTGATCAACACGATCCGTTCCAACTCGCAGACGACATCGCCGTGCTGGTTGCGGCCCCAGTGTTTGAATCGCACGACGCCGGCGTCCTCGTGATCAGGCGAGTCCTCGGCCGAGAGCACCTCGGTGTAGGCGGTGATGGTGTCACCGTGATGCACCGGCTTCTTGAAACGCACCTTGTCGAGGCCGACTTCGGCCAGGGCGTTCTCCGCGGTGTCCTGGCTCGTGAGCCCGACCGTCATGGATCCGGTGATCAGCCCGAACACGAGTCGGCCGTCTCCCAACGGCGAGCCCGCCATGATCGCCTCGTTCCAGTGGGCCTGGGCCGTGTTCATCACCTGTTTCGAGATGAAGTTGTTCTCGACTTCGTCGATGGTCGCGCTGCGGGCATGCCGCATGCGCTGGCCGACTGCGAAGTCCTCGAAGTAGCTGCTGTTGCCGGTGAGTGCGGAGAGGGTCACGGATGGTCCTATCGCAGGGGGCTCGGAGGAAGCAGGGAGTCGGACACGAGGCGCAGCATGATCTCGCTGGTGCCTTCGAAGATCTTGGTGAGGCGGGCATCTCGCCAGTACCGCTCGATCGGGAAGTCGGTGGTGTAGCCGGAACCGGCGTGGATCTGAAGCGCTTCGGACGTCACCCGCTCCGACATCTCGCTCGCCATGTACTTCACCATGGCCCCCTCCATGTCCGGCGACGTGGTGTTGTCGTAGCCGCCGAGGTCGCTGCTGGCCGCAACCTGGTACATGAGCGCCCGGCAACTCTCGATCTCCGCCGCCATCTTCGCGATCTTGAAGCGCGTGACCTGGAAGTCGCCGATCGGGCGTCCGAACTGCTCACGCTCCTGCACGTACGCGATCGAGTCCTCGAGCGCACCGCGCGCCAGCCCGATCGAGCGGGCGGCTGTGTGGATTCGGGGGATCGTCATTCCCTTCGCCGCGGCGATGAAGCCCGCTTTCGCGTCGCGCGGTTCGGCGTCTGACTGCTCGCGTTCGTAGCCGACGAGCCCGTCGTCGGGCACGAAGCAGTCGTTGAACGACAGGTCGTAGGTGTTCCAACCGTGGTAGCCGATCTTGCGGATCGGGTTCCCGGCGCAACCCTCGGGGAACTCACCCGGCTCTTTGTGGATGATGAACCGGCGGATCCCGCTGTGCCGGTTCTCCGGGTCATACGGAGTGATGCGGGCGACGACGAGGATGCAGTTGGCCTGATCGGCGAAGGTGCACCACATCTTCTGGCCGTTGAGCACCCACCCACCATCGACCTTGTCGGCGCGGGTGCGGATCGACGCTATGTCGGATCCGGCATCGGGCTCCGACATGGCGAAGCTGCCGAGCCACTCGCCTCGCGCCGCCAACGGGTAGTACTGCTCGCGCTGGCTCGGATCGAGCGCAGCCGCCATGCCCGATCGAGCGATGATCGACGCAACCGACATCCACGCCCGTGCGAGCTCCTCGGTGATGAGCGCATATTCGAACACCCCGAGACCGAGGCCGTCGTACTTCTCGGGGACCATGACCCCGAAGAACCCGAGCTCGCCCATCTCGCGCCGCAACTCGTCGGGGATGTAGCCGTGCTCGGGGTCAAGCTCATTGGCCACCGGGAGCACCTTGTTCATGGCGAAGTCGCGGGCCATCTCCTGAATGGCGACCCGCTCGTCGGTTCGGTAGGCGGCCGGAATCGGGGGCCGGGGATCAACGATTTGGCGAGGCATGTCAGGCCACCCTTCCCTCGCCGCGCTTGGCGACGAGGTTCGTGCGGCGGTAGTCGAGCACGAGCTCGCCGCGTTGGTTGTGGGCTTCGGTGTGCCACGTGACGATGCCCACGTTGGGCCGACTGTCCGACTCGCGGGTGTCGACCACCGTCGACGATGCGGTCAGCGTGTCGTCGGGATGAACCGGGCGATGGAACGTGACGTCCTCCATACCCAGGAACGGGCCACCGCTCTCGCTCAGGTCTTCGACCGACAACCCGACCACTGTGCACAGAACGAGCATCGGGTTCAACACGACGTCGGGATGTCCATGGGCTCGGGCGTACTCGGCGTTGAGGTGCATCGGGTTCCAGTTGCACGTGGCCGTCGAGAAGACCGCGTTGTCGCCCGCGGTGAGCGTGCGGCCCCAGTGGTGCGTGAACTCGCCTCCCACGGTGAATTCCTCGAACTGATTGCCCTTCCTCACGACGGGGAAGGAGTCGAGATCGATGTCATCAGCCATGGGCAGCCACCGGGCAGGTGCGAACCGGCATCGCGTCGAG
Organism: Acidimicrobiaceae bacterium; assembly: GCA_016845585.1. Taxonomy (GTDB): domain Bacteria; phylum Actinomycetota; class Acidimicrobiia; order Acidimicrobiales; family Aldehydirespiratoraceae; genus JAACCU01. The sequence goes on from JAERSO010000085.1 coordinate 12,956, forward strand.
GGCGTTGAACCACACGCTGTACATCGGGGTGGGAGCACCGGCGAGGGAGATCTCCGGGATCTGCGTGTAGAGCTCGTGGAGGACGCAGCGCAGCTGGAGCCGGGCGAGCGACGCACCGAGGCAGAAATGGGCGCCGGTGCCGAAGGCCAAGTGCTTGTCCGCGTTGTCGCGCAAGATGTCGAACCGGTCGGGATCCTCGAACACGTCCTCGTCGCGGTTGGCCGAGATGTACGACATGTAGATCTTGTCGCCGGCGGCGATGTCGACCCCACGCAGCGTGAGGTCTTCGGTGGCGGTGCGGCAGAACTGCATCACCGGCGGCGAGAACCGCAGGACCTCCTCGATCGCGTTCGGGAGGCGCCCCTCGAGGTCTTCGAGCAGCAGCGCCTTCTGGTCCGGGTGCTCGTCCATCAGCCGCACGAAGTGGGCGGTGGTGTTGCGCGTCGTCTCGTGCCCTGCGATCGAGAGCACCTGGAAGAACTGGGTGATCTCGGGTTCGGTGAGCTTGCGGCCGTCGACCTCGCCATGGAGGTACTTCGACAACAGGGTGTCCGACGGTGCGTCCTTCTGGCTCTTCACCAGGTCGTCGAGAAGCAGGAACAGATTGATCTGGTCTTCGACGAAGTTCTCGTTGAACTCGACCGTGGCCGTGCCGTTGCCCAATTCGAGGTACTCAGTACGGCGTTCTTCAGGGACACCCATCATCTCGCAGAGCAGGACCATGGGCAGCTCGGCGGCCACATCGAAGACGAACTCGGCGCTGTCGCGCTGGGCGAGCTCGCCGATCACCTTGGCCGCCTCCTCACGAATGTGGGGCTCCATCGCTGCCACCGACCGGGGCGTGAAACCCGGCTGCACGAGGCGGCGGTACTGAGCGTGCTGAGGCGGATCCATGCCCATCAGCCCCGAGCGCTGCGACTCGAGGGCCATGGGACTCTGCTTGAGATCAATCCAGAGGATCCCGTTCTCCCATGCTGAGAATCGCTCGGTGTCCTTGGATGCGAGCGCCACGTCGTCGAACTTGCTGAGCACCCAGAATCCGCAGGGTTCATAGTTCTCGAGGTCGCGGAGCGCGAGACCGTCGATCGGCGGCGGGTTCCAGAACACGGGCGCCTCACGCCGAAGGGTGGCGAAGTACTCATACGGGGCGCCACCGACACGCTTCATGTCGTTATTGCTGGCGAGGTTGATGTCTCCGGGGTGAAGAGTCACGGGATCTCCTGATCAAACTGTGGTCAGACAATGTCGAGGGTCGAGAGGAATGAGGTGGCCGCGGCGAGGTCGCCGTCGACGATGCAGGCGGCCTGCCAGGGGCTGCGGGACGTACCCCATGACACGAAGTCGACGGCGCTGGAGGTGACGACCACATCGCCACCGTCTCCCTCGTCGACGACCAGACCGCCGGCGGGGTCGGGGCGGCGAATGGTCCAGGTGCTCTCACCGGGCCCGGTCAACCGAATCGTGAGCGGCGCGATGAGGGCATCGTCGAGTTCCGGACCCTGCATCTGTGGCAGACCCCACATCATCCACTCGACGACGGGGAGTATCTCCTCGTGGGTCGGCTCGGCGAGATCACGATCGACGGGACCAGCGGGTGCGCAGATGTCGTGGTAGAGGTGGCAGAAGTAGTCGAAGGCAATGGCGTTGGCCACGGCGTGCATCGGGTAGGTGCCGAGGCCGGGAATCTCGATCTCCGATGACGCCGGCGGCTCGTCCTGGAGTGCTGGTAGACGGGTGAGGCGTTCGCCGCCGAACTTCTCGAACTCGGCGAGCACCTCCTCGTGGGACCAGTCACGACGCAAGTCGACGTGGAGGTCGTGCTCTCGCTCCCGGTTCTCCGGAATCACGGTTCCGTCGGGGAGCGGGATGGGGTCGATGATCGCTCGGGCTCCGGTGCCCATGTGGGCCACCACATCGCGAACCCGCCACCCGGCACACGCCGACGACGCCACCCACTCGTGGTCGGTGAACGTACGAGCGGTGTCGATGATGCGGGCCTGAAGCGACTCGACGGCGGCGACTGCGAGCTTCGTCATGAGTTGATAGTCGCCCGACAACTAAGTACTTGTCAAGCAACAAGTTTCTTGCCACGATGTGCACATGACGATCGTGTCCCCTTCTCGCCAGCAGGAACGCCGCGAGACCAGCACCCGCGCCCTCCTCGAGGCAGCCAGTGAACTCGTGCTCGAAAGCGGCTTCGCCTCGATGACGTTCGCCGCAGTCGGCGAACGTGCGGGCTACAGCCGAGCGATGGTCACCGCCCGATTCGGGTCGAAGCAGGGCTTGATCGAAGCCATGCTCGAACGAATCGTCGGTCAGTGGCGCGATCGCGAACTCGTCAGCCAGGACGACTGGACCGGCCTCGACTTCCTGACCCACTTCATCGACGCGCTCACCCGCCAGGCCGAGACCGACGCCCGGGGAATGCGAGTGCTCTACGCCCTCATGTTCGAGGCCATCGGCGGCGAGCAACTCCTCCAGGACCACTTCCGAGAATTCCATCGAGGCATGCGCGAGAGCATGTCCAGCGCTGTGGCCCGGGGTCAGGCCGACGGCTCGGTGAAGACCTCACTCGATGCGGAAGCCGAAGGAGCGTTCGTGGTCACGGCAGTCCGCGGCGTCGGATTCCAGTGGCTCCTCGATCCGGAGTGCTTCGACGCCCCGGTCGCCTTCCATCACCTGCACGACGTACTCGTCAACCGTCTCGGGGCCTGATCGACCATGCACCCCGACATTCCCGACCTCGACCATTCGTTCCTCCCGATCCTCGATGAGGCCTTTCGGACCTACGCCGACAACGTCTGTGTCGAGTTCGAAGGGCGGACCGCGACGTATGCAGAGATCGACGCGGCGTCGGCCAAGGTCGCGAACGCACTTCGGCGCGACGGATTCGCGCCCGGGGATCACGCCGCCGTCTACAGCGCCAACAGCATCGATGCCTTCGTGGCCGCGATCGGGATCGTTCGCGCCGGTGGGGTCTGGATCCCGCTGAATCCGCGAAACACGCCGTCGACCAATCTCGAGATCCTCGTCCGCTTCAGCTGCCACGCCCTGCTGTACCAGCCCGACCACGCCGACACCGCGAACGAGATCGCCGATCGACTCGGCGGTATTCAGGTCGAACTCACGGCCGGCGATGCCGAGCCGCTCGGACCCGGCGTGGCGCTCGACGTCTGGCTCATCGACGTCTCCGATGCGGCGCCGGCCGTCGATCGCGCGGGCTCCGACACCCTGTGCCTTCCGCAGACCGGTGGCACCACCGGCGTGCCAAAGGGGGTCATGCTCAGCCACCGCAACTTCACCGCAATGGCCTGGGGAGCACACGAGCGCTGGGACGGCACCCGGCGCATCACCCTCTGCGCCGCCCCGATGACCCACGTCACCGGACGAGCCGCACTGCTCGCACTCGGCACCGGCGCAAAACTCGTGATCCTCGGTGCCGTCGACCTCGAACGAATTCTCCGGAGCATCGAGAAGCACAAGGTCACCGATGTGTTCCTCCCGCCGACGGCCATCTACGGACTCCTCGACCATCCCGACACTCGTGACACCGACTTCAGCTCGCTCCGAAGCTTCTCCTACGGGTCGGCTCCGATGTCCATCCCCCGGCTTCGCCAGGCCTTCGACGTCTTCGGTCCGGTCATGACCGGCGGATTCGGGCAGACCGAATGCCCGATGTTCATCGCCCGCCGCGAACCGGAAGACCACTTCGCAAACGGCGACGTCACCGGTGAGCTCGTCGACGACGACTGTCTCAGATCGGTCGGCTCGGAGACCATCCTCTCCGAGCTCGCCATCGTCGACGATGACGCCAACCCGGTCCCACGCGGTACGCGAGGCGAGATCGCGGTGAAGGGGTTGATGGTATCCGAGGGTTACTACGAGAACCCTGAGGAGACGGCGAAGATCCGCCGAAACGGTTGGCATCTGACCGGCGACATCGGTGTCATCGACGAAACCGGGCTCCTGTTCATCATCGACCGGAAGAAGGACATGATCATCTCGGGCGGATTCAACGTCTATTCCACCGAAGTCGAGCAGGCGCTTCACGCCATCGACGGGGTCGCCGAAGCCGTCGTGATCGGGATTCCCAGCGAGCAGTGGGGTGAGGAAGTGAAGGCCGTGGTCCGACTCGACGCCGGCGCGGAGCTCGGCGAGACCGAGATCATCAACCGGTGCAAGGCCGCCCTCGGCTCGGTCATGGCACCGAAGTCGGTCGACTTCGTCGACGAACTGCCTCACACCGCCGTCGGCAAGATCGACAAGAAGGCGATCCGCGAACCCTTCTGGGCCGAATCCGGCCGGACGATCTGACATCCACGTGAGCGAGCTCGAGGCTGCGGACCTCCACTGTGATGCGATCCTGGAATCCGGTGGGCCACCCGTCGCATTCATCCACGGCTTCATGTCGAGCAACCTGCAATGGGAACCGAACATCGAACGGCTCGCAACGGAACTCCAGACGTTCCTCATCGAGCAGCCCGGTCATGGCCGCTCCCCTGTGCCGCCAGATACCTCCGGCTATCGACCCGAGGCGGTCCTCGCCGGCATCGAACGGATCCGCAACGCCTACGGACTGGATCGATGGTGGGTTGTCGGGCACTCGATGGGCGGAGCGATCGCCCTTCGCTACGCGCTCGCATTCCCCGACCGGGTGCACGGCGTCGTGTTCACGAACTCCCGCGCCGTCTTCGGGATCGAACGCGAGGGAGCTGCATCCGCCCGCTCATCCGTCACTGCGCCCACTGACATCAGGGCGCTCCCGTATCACCCCATCCATGCCAGACGCTTTCCGGCCGACCTGAAGGCACGGATGGTTCATCAGGCCGACGCCATGGGGGTCGACCAGATCGCCCACATCGGCTCAGCCGCGCCCCACTGGCGCTCGTCAGATGAGTTGCACACGTTGGCAGTGCCAATCCTGCTCGTGAACGGTCGATGGGAGAAAAAGTTCCAGCCCAATGTCGAACAGGCCCGGAACCTGATCCCCGACCTCCAGATCGTTCACGCTGAAGGCGGTCACTCGATCAACATCGAGGCGGCGGAACCGTTCAATGCCGCAGTGGTCGACTTCGTGCGACAGCCGCGTCCGCCGGCGCAACAGCGCTGATCCGATCATCGACGCGCTTGCGGCCGTCGTCAGTGACGCTGCCCGCAAGCAACAGTCCGACCGCTTGGAGGAGGTCGATCTCGGCGCAGTCGGTGTCGATCTCGGCCCTGGCCCACCCGACGAGAACGCCGCGGAAGGTGATGTGAAATGCCCGATCGATGCCGGGCCCGTCGACGATGTCGCGCACCAGACCAGCGCGGCGGGCGGGGCCCAGGCACTGCGCCCAGAAGTCGGCCGCAGCGTCGAGCGAGCTGCCGACCGGATGGACGTCGGGCGACATCACCGAGCGCAGGAGCGGCCGAAAGAGCCCCGGATCATCGGTGTAGGTGCCGAGCGCGCCGGATGCGAAGTCGAAGACATGGTCGATCGGGTCGAGATGCGGGGCGAAGGCAGCGAGTGACCGCTGCCGCGGCCAGATCCGGCGGGACAGCAAGGTGGCGAGGAGACGGTCTTTCGACTCGAACAGGTTGAACGGGGTGGCAAACGCCACCTCGGCGGACTCGGCGAGATCCCGCATCGAGAAGTCCGTGTCGCCTCGCTGCCGGATCAGCGACTCCGCCGCCGCGAGGATGCGTTCACGACGCTCTTCTTTGGCCTGCTCTCGGCGCGATGGGCCGGCCCCGCCGTCGCCCTCCTCCTGCTCGCGCTCGGCCGCCATCGTTCAGACCTGCGCCGCCGGTCGACCCGTCTCGACTCGAGGAATGTACGGCAGGAAGTCCGAGAGATCGGGGTGCCCACCGACGCCGCTGCGCCGCTGAGCGATGATGCCGTCGGGGCGAACGAGGACGACTTCGTCCGCCTCGTAGGATCCGGTGGACGCTCCGGCGGGCAGTTGACGCACCGTGACCGGCACCCCGCCCGCAGGCAGTTCCCCGACCGCGGCCTCCCAAGCAACCGCCGAGCACGACGAGCCCAGCAGGAGAACGTAAGACAGCCCGAACCAGTCGAGGACGGACTCGGTCTCATCATCGTCGATCCACACGTGGGGAGCTCGACCACCCGAACCGACGCTCGGCGCGATCAGCTCCGAGGACATCTCGAAGCCCCGCAGGAGGTGGTCATAGTCGGCGTATTGATGAGTGCGCTCGAAGGCCTCGGTGATGTCCTCGCCCATCACGTGGCCTCGCATCATCCGGGCCATGTGTTCGGTGGTGTCGACCCCGAAGTCGATCCGCTCGACCGCAACGGGCCGGTGTTCGGTGTCGTAGGTCTCGAGGATCGCATCAGGTGCCAAACCGCGCACGACATAGGCGATCTTCCAAGCCAGGTTGCGGATGCCGGCGAAGCCGATGTTGTTGCCCATCCCACCGGTCGGCACGGAAACGTGGGCGGCATCGCCGGCGAGGAAGATGCAGCCGGAAGCGAACTGGGTCACACAGCCGGGGGTCGGCTGCCACATCCGCATGCTGGTGATCGTCATCTCCACATCGTCCTCGGTCCCGAGGGCAACCCGGATGCGGGCCCGTGCGTCTTCCTCGGAGATCAGATTCTGGTCACCGACGACGACCTGGCAACGCCATCTCCGATGACCGTCGAGGGGCTGGAAGATGACCACACCCTGCGGCGTGGTTGTGTAGAGCAGCGACCCTTTGCGCTCACCGACGTACGCGGAGAGATCCGCGTTGAAGATCACGTCCTGTGAGTAGATCGGCCGCGGTTCCGCTTCGAGATGCGTGCCGACCACCGCCCGGGTGCTGCTGCCCGGCCCGTCGGCACCGATCGTGTATTGCGCCGTGACCGGTTCACGTTCGCCACTCAATGTGTCGCGCAGCGTGAGCTGCGCACCGTCGTCGGTCTGCGCGAGATCGATCGCTTCGGTGTTGAACCGGACGTCGATGTTGGGATCCTCGAGGACACGGGTCATGAGCGCCGCCTCGACCTCGTCCTGAGCGGTCATGACGGGAACACACGGGCTGTTGGGCCCCGGGACCGTGAGGAAGGTGGGGCTCGGGATCTCTGCGTAGGGCGACTGAGCGAGGCTGTCGGACCAGCGGTTGTAGGCCGTCCAGTCCGGCCCGAGACCCGTGGCTTCGACGGCCTTCTCGATGCCGAGTTCGCGGAAGAGTTCCATGGTGTTGGTGTCCACGAATCGGGAGCGCGGGTGTGTGTTGAGCTCGCTACGTCGCTCCACCAGCAGCACCGGCACGCCGTGGCGCGACAACAGGAGCGCTCCGCTGAGCCCGATCGGCCCGCAGCCGATGACGCACACGGGGACCTCGATCATGACCTTCTCCCTCCTCAGGGCTTCCTCCGACAGGCCTGCCTCCGGACATGATTTATATCATGATATAAGGAATCGTCAACCTATCGAACTCGAGGATGTGAGCGGCGAGCCTCACCGAGGATGGGCCAAGACCACATCGCACGGGGCCGTTCAGTCGAACCAGAAGCCTTCGAGCAGCCTCCGGCGCTCGTTGCGGCACGTCCTCGAAAGCGAGGCATGCGCAGTAGTCGAAGTCTGAACCATGGTCGAAGCAGTACTTCG
>JAERSO010000086.1 GCA_016845585.1 Acidimicrobiaceae bacterium
CCCAGTGGCCGCCGCTGGTGGAGATGGCAAGCACACGCTTACGTCGTTTGGCCATCGATCTGATCTCCATCTCGGGGGAAGCGCCGAATGTCGCAATGCGAGGTCACTGCTCCGTCGGCAGCCGCGGTGGACGTTTGAGCCCGCTCGTCGGGGTAACTCTAGGTGGCGCAGAATTCGACAGCGCCCACACCAGGCCGTACCCACGCAATAGGCTCGCGACGCGGAGCGGCATCCCCTGCCACACGCGGCTCGACGAATCGGCGGAACCTCCCAGATGACCTCAATCCCTCCGCAGCCGCCACCTGAAGGCGCGCCGCGACCGAACCCGCCCCGATCGCCGCAGGGCAGGTCCCACATGTACGGATTGATCGGGATCGCCATCGCGGTGATGCTCGCGATCGTGGCCAACACCGGGGTGTGGCCGTCGAGCAGCAGCGATCAAGACGAGGCTCTCGACTCCGAGGAGGCCGAAGACGACGAAGATCAGCGGCCGGTCACCGTCTCCGACGAAACGCGCTCCGGCGTGCCTGCCGACATTGCCGGCTACGTGACGCCGGCTGACATCGGCGAGCAGGTGGGCGCCCGAAATCCGAAGACGGTGATCGAGGGTGACATCGTCATGTCGACCGACCGCGAGCTCCTCGAAGACATCCACCTCAAAGGCTGCGTCCAGATCGAGGCCGACGATGTCGTCATCCGCAACGTTCACATCGAATGTGGAAGCACCTACCCGATCAAGGTCAATGGGGCTTCGGGCACACGCGTCGAGTCGAGCACGATCGACTGCCTGGAGGACCCTCGGGCGCGCAAGGGCATCTTCTTCGAGTTCGCGTCCGACTTCGGCGTCGACCGAACCGAGATCAGGGGCTGCGACGACCAACTCTTCGTAGACGGAGGTGTTGGCCGGTCCTTCGTGACCCGGAGTGTCTTCCACCATCTGATCGAGGCCGAGGCCGCACATACCGACGGAATTCAGATCGGCGAGTTCGAGACCACCACCGGCCAGTTGATCGTCGCCGGGAACTGGTGGGAGTACGACCGGGAGGGCTGCTGCGACAACGCTGTTGTCTTCACCAGCAGCGCCAGTGACCTCGGTGTCGAGGTTCGGTACAACTACCTCGACGGCAGGTTCGGGTCCCATCTGATCCGATGCACGCGTGCGACGACCTGCATCGTCGAGAACAACGTCGTCAGCACCAGCCCGGCCGGCACCGTTCTGCTCGGCGATCCGACCGTGACGGCCATCGCCCGATGCAACCGCTTCCTCGATGGCTCCGCGATTCCGCTCTCGCTCTACATCGATGCCACGGTGATCGACGACGACTGCTGACTACCGGCCGAGTCGCTCAGAGATGAACTGACGCATCCGGGCGTCGAACGCCAGCTCGACGATCGTCGCGAATCCGAAGCCGAGGCCTGCCGTGACCACCAGGGCGATGAAGGTCGGCACGCTGTCGAACATCGCTTGCGTACGCATCCATTCGACGGCGCCCACCGCACCGAGTCCCCCGACGAACGGTACGGCGAGGACCTGCGAGACGGCGGCAGGACGAACCGACGCGGTGCGAGAGAGCATCGGGATGGCCACGATGAACAAGAACACCGCTTCCACTCCCACCATGGTTGCGGTGATGCCGACGACCTGGTCGGTGATGGCGTCGTCTCGAAGTGACCAGGCGACATAGATCACAATTGCGGTCTTGAAGGCGGCCTGACCCCATTCGGTGACGGCCAGGAGGCGAGTCCGGCCGAGCGCCTGCAGCACGGGAGCGTTGTAGAAGGCCAGCGACTTCAGCGCGCCGGTGAGACAGAGCAGTTGGAGCGGTCGGCTCGCAGCGGTCCACTCATCCCCGGCCAGCTGAACGAAGTGGGGAGCAGCCGCCGCGAGCGAGGCGAACACGGGGAACGCGAGCAATCCCGACAGATGCATCAGATCCACGATCCGAGCGGAGAACGCCTCACGGTCATCGTTCTGGCGAGCGAGCTCGGGTAGCGAGACCTGCAGGAATGGCCCCGAGAACATCGCCACGAGCACATCGGTGAATCGCACACCGAATCGGTGGGGTCCCACGGCGATCTGCCCGAAGTAGACGCTCGTCACCACGGTGTCGGAGCGCTCGGAGACGAACACCCCGACGGTGGCAACCGACGACGGCACGGCATAGGCCAGAAGCTCCCTCGCTGCGGTTCTCGAGAAGCGACGATGCGGACGCCAGTCGGTGGCCGCCAGAAGCAGGAGAGAGTCCACGCCGGCAACCACGATCTGTTGCCAGATCAGCGCCCACACGCCGTAGCCACCGAAGGCCAGGGCGAGCGCAACGACCGACCCGGCGATCGCCGCCGCGAAGCTCCGAGCCGCGAGCGCACGAAACTCCAGTCGGCGACGAAGGAGCGAATCGGGCACGACGGCCAGCGCCCTCAACGGCACCATGACCGACAAGACGATGGTCAGCTTCCGCAGATCCGGCGCGTTGTTGAGGCTTGCCCATGAACCGGCCAGGGCGATCGTGGCGGAGACGATGACGACACTTGCCGCCATGAGCAGCACGAACGCGGTGTCCAGATCACGGGGAGTCACCGCAGTGCGGTGAATCAATGCCGCGCTCAGGCCCTGGCGCATCAGCATGTCCACGAAGAGCACGTAGACGATGGCGAGCGCCGCCAACCCGAACAGCTCCGGCCCGAGCTCGCGTGCCAGAAGGAACGTCGTGAGGACCGTGAGTCCCTGAGCACCGAAGTTCTGGATGAACGACCAGATCAAGGCGAAGGAGAGATGACGCCCCTCGCCTTCGACGACGAGGATGTCACCCTCGTCGCTCGGCTCAGACATCGAAATGGGAGATCACCACGGGCCGGTCAACCTTGCCGTTCGCGGTGCGGGGCATGGTTGCACCATCCCAGACGTGAATCTCGCGAGGCTGGGCATAGGGCGGGAGAGCGGTGCGGCAGTACCGCGCGATGGCATCGGTGTCCGGCGCGTTGCCGTCGGCGGCGGTGACGGCGATGTTCACGACTTGACCGAGCAGCTCGTCGGGGCGGCCGAACGCCACCACGTCGTGGACGAGTCCCGAGGAGAAGACGACATCCTCGACTTCGGTGGGGCTGACACGGAAGTCGCTGCACTTGATAAACGTGGACGTACGCGCCGAGAAGAAGAGGTACCCGTCGTCATCGAGATACCCGGTGTCGCCGGAATAGAGGACCGGTTCGTCACCGATGATCGGCTCGAGGGCCGGGCACGGCGCGATCTT
>JAERSO010000087.1 GCA_016845585.1 Acidimicrobiaceae bacterium
TCCATGGCCTGACCGGCGGCGGCATGGGTGGCGTCCTGCACATTCGACAGCGCGCCGACCACGCCTACCTCAATGAGACGGTCATCAGCACGACCACCGATGAACTCATCGCGGCGACCGGGTCGCGCTATGCCGCGGCGAGTCCCGGCGAACGTCTCCACGAGTTGAAGGATCGCGACACTCCGTCGTTGATGATCGGCAAACCCTGTGACATCGCCGGCGCTCGCAAGGCGGCGGACCGCGACCCGGCCCTCGACACCAAGCTCGGCCTCACCGTCGCGATCTTCTGTGCCGGTGCACCATACGCCCGCGCAACCGTCGAGATGGCCAAGACGCTCGGGGTGGCGAACCCCGCCGAGATCGAGTCGATCCGGTACCGCGGCGACGGCTGGCCCGGTAACGCCGTGGTCACCGGCACCGACAACGGCATCCCGGCGTCCGGCAGCGCCAGCTACGCCGAGTCCTGGGGCACGATGCTGCAGCAGCATCGCCAGTGGCGCTGCTACGTGTGCATCGATCACACCGGAGAGTTCGCCGACATCTCGGTGGGTGACCCGTGGTACCGGGAGATCGAGCCCGGCGACCCGGGCCGCTCGCTCGTCATCGTTCGCACCGAACGTGGTCGGCGGTACCTGGCTGATGCGATGACCGCCGGGTGCCTGGATCTCGAGCGTGTGGGGAATGAACTGCTCCCGGCGTCCCAGCCGAACCTGCTCGAGACGCGCGGATCCGTGTGGGGTCGGATTCTGGCGCTCCGACTCGCCGGTGTCCCGACTCCTCGCTACCGCGGCATGGCGACGCTGCGGATCTGGCTGCGCGAGCTCTCGATGGAGGCTCGTGTCAAGTCCATCGGTGGAACACTCACACGTATCCGGCGCAAGCGCCTGCGAGAGAGGGTTCCGGTCGTCGAGTTCGATCCGGTGGCCTATGAGGCTCAGGCGTCGGGCAGCGACCCCAGCGCGGCGAACTGAACCGTTGGATCCTGGACCAATTCGTCCAGGAAACGCTCCAACGCATCGAACTTCTCGGCACCGTCGTACCCCTCGTGATGGAGCATCAGGCCCACGACGTCCAGTTCTGCCCGTGCCCGGGTGAACTGAGCACGCAGGTCCTCGAGTGATCGATTGACCCGGTTGCCCTTGCCGTCCTGGTCGACGTCGATGGCACATGACCATTCCGTGAGCTCGCCTCCGGGCAGGCGTCTGCCATGGTACGAGATCGTGTGGCCTGCGATCCGAACCCGTCGACCGAGCCGTCCCGCGGTGTAGACGACACGCGGCAGGAGACCAGGGTGAACTCCGCAGGACAGAACACGCACACCCATCTCGCCGAGGAGGGCGAGCGTGGTCGGTCCGTACTTGTGGGCCGGGGGCGTGAACACTGTCGGATCGAATGCCGCGCCGAGACGGTCGGCCAGTTCGCTTCTCCCGTCGGCCAGCGCGACTCGCTGATCAGCCTCGGGGACGTCGCCGGCGAACTCGCTGTAGAGGTGGGTCCCGTTCAGGGTCTGTTCATGGAGGTTGCCGTGCTGATGCAGCTCGACGAGACCGGGGTTGCGTCGCTGTTGATCGATCGACCACTCCGCCACATCGTCGTGCAGAAGCGCCGGGACCACCTGGTAGGCGACTGGGATCTTGCGGTCGATGAACACCGCATTGAATCGGTCGAGGGATTCGACAGGCGAGCCGAGGTCGTCGTCGCGAACGAACACCGTGGTCATCGATACATCGTAGGTTGTGGAGGGGCGCTTCTCGGTTGAGCCCGGTGCGAACTGATACTTGGGGTCGACTACGGTGAGCGTCGCGCGGTCGAAAGTCTTCATCCCCCGAGGCTTCAGCCGAACAGGTACACAGGCGCTCCGGCATCCTCGTTCCCGTTCGCTACCGCAGGATTTTGGTGGAGACCCACATGGACTTCTTCTCGATGATCGGAGTGATGTGCCGGCGATGGAAGGTCGTCATCCCGGTCTTCGTGTTGGGCATGGGCATCACCCTTCGGGTGGCCTCGGGTGTCGGTGCCGAGTACGAGTCGTACGGCACGGTGATCTTCCTACCCGCCACGACGTACCTGGTGGACTTCTCCGATGGCACCGAGTTCGTTGACGACCTGAACCCGTTCATCTCGAACCCCCGAGCGACGCGAACCCTCGCCCGCACCGTCCCGCTTGTCGTCGGCTCCACACCCGTGCGACGGATTGCCGTCGAGGACGGACTGTCGCCGAACTATGAGATCGACCTCGATGATGTCGAGTCGATCCTGTTCATCACCGCCAAGGGTGAGACACCGGCACAATCGAGCGACACGCTCGACTTCGTCTTCTTCGAGCTGGCGCGTGAGCTCGCGGCCCGCCAGAACGTCACCGAGGCAACCGTCGAACAGCAGGTTGCCCACATGGAGATCTTGAGCGAGATCCGCGCGGTCGAGAACACAAGCGGCGGGCTGAAGGTCATGGGCACCCTTGGAGTCGCCGTGATTCTCGTCACGATCATGGCCGGTTTCGTTGCTGAGGGATTCAGCGAGCGACGAGCGGTTCGTGCGGAGGCCGACACCACGTGACCGCGCTCGCCAACCGCTCGACGCTGACCACGGAGTCCGCGGTGACCCGTCCGTTCGACGGCGTTTCCGTCCTGACGTTCTGGTTGTGTCTCGTCTTCCTGATACCGGCATCGCAGGTCGTCGAGCAGGTCGGGGCTGCGGGGAAGCCCGGTGTCTTGTTCGGCTACGGCC
>JAERSO010000088.1 GCA_016845585.1 Acidimicrobiaceae bacterium
GACTGAGCCGGGCTCGCCCGGTTCAGTGCCTCTGATTCAGTTCAGCTGGATCAGGGGGCGTACTCGAAGACGACGTTGGACATGCCACCGTCGACGTCACCGGAATCGGTGTGGTGCACGATCGTGATCTTCTGCGAACCACAGTCGCCGAAGTCGTCACAGTTGATCGTGCCGATGAGGCCGCTGTAGCCGCGCAGGGCCGTGATGTAGGACCGGATGCCGGCCTTGTCGATCACGAGCTGACCGGCGTCGTTGACCTCGGCGTTGTTCTCGATCGCCTCGAGGAGGATCGCGGTGGCGTCGTAGCTGTGACCCCAGAACGGAGCCGACGGCGCTTCACCGTGGTTGTCCTCGTAGTCCTCGAGAACCTGAGCGGCGCTCTTGCCGGTGCCCTGGTTGGTGTTGGTACCGAAACGCACGTCAGGGCCCGAGAAGTACATGCCCTCGGACTGGCTGAGCGCCAGGTAATCGGTGTTCAACAGACCGTCAGCTGCGAGCAGCTGGGTGTTCTCGAGACCGGCAACGCCCGGAGCCTGCTCGGCGATGAAGTCGCCGGCGGGCTGGAAGATCGGGAAGAACAGTGCCTCGGGCGAACCGGCAGCGATCTCGGTGAGAACCGGGACCATATCGGTGTCTTCCTTGGCAACCGCGGTGAAGCCGGTGACCGTGCCACCGAGCAGCTCGAACGCGTCGGTGAACGCCGAGGCGAGACCCTCGGTGTAGGGGTCACCGTCGTGGATCGCCGCCGCGGTGGTCATGCCGAGGTCGTTGTAGACGAAGGCGGCCATGGCGGCGCCCTGGTACAGGTCGTTGTGCGCCGTGCGGTAGTAGCCCGAGTGGTAGTTGTCACCAGCGGTGCCCTGGAGGTCAGAGGTCAGCGCGGGAGACGTGTTGGAGCCCGAGATCATCACGATGCCGGCCTCGCTGATGAGCGGAGCGGCCGCCGTGGCGGCGCCCGAGCACGAGGTGCCGATCACGCCGACGATCTGCGCATCGGCGACGATGGTCTGGGCCGCAGCCTGACCACCATCGGCCGAACAGAGATCGTCGAGACCCTGGCCCATCGAGACCGAGAAGCCCTCGATGTCGCCATAGTCGGCAATGGCCGCCTCGACTGCGTTCTGGTTCGGAATACCGAGGAAAGCGACGTCACCAGTGATCGCGTTGAGCGAACGGATCTGGATCTCTTCACCTTCGTCGACGACGATGAAGTCGTCATCGGTGACCGCTTCTTCTGCGTCGTCACCACACGCTGCGGCGAGCAGCGAAAGCGAGAGCAGAGCGGCGGTCACCATGGTGAGCTTGCGTGAAAGCTTCATGGATGAATCCCCTCCAAATGGGATGACGCGGTGAATACGGCACCGCGAACCGTGCCGAAAGATGTTACCGGTTTCTGCGCTTCGCGCCATGAAAACCCGGTGACGGGGTGATCGGGCCGAGTCAGGTCGTTCGGCCGACGATCTCGTCCACCGGTCCGGTCATGCCCGTATAGAAGGGCCCGAACTCGGCGTATACCGCCGACGCGGTGTCGTAACGCATCGTGTAGACGGTGTCCTTCAGGTCATCGAGTTTCACCCCGAACAGGGTGACGCCCCACTCCCAGTCGTCGAGGCCGGTCGAGGCGGTGATGAGCTGCACGATGCGGCCCGCGAACTGGCGGCCCGACGTGCCGTGCTCGTACATGAGTTCCTTGCGTTCGTCGAACGGCAGCCGGTACCAGTTCTGTTCGGCTTCGCGCCGCTTGGTCATCGGATAGAAGCAATAGGCGTTCTTGCCCTCCGGCGGAAGCTCGGGGTACAGCCGCATGTTGCGCATCTCGTCGGGCAGACCCTGGGCGTACTCAGACACCTCGGTGATCGACACATAGCTGTCGACGATCGCCAGACCGGCGTTGCGCAATCCGCTCTGCAGATCGCGTAGCCGCCAGGTGTCGGCGTGGAGGGCCATGAAGCACAGCTCGGCCTTGTGGCCGAGGATGGCGATGCTCACGACCTGCACTTCGGCGGCCTGGGCCTCCTCGACCGCGGCGATGACCGCGGCGTTGTCGGTGTGGGGGGTGCGGGCGCAGAAGAGGTGGACGACGGCGACGCCTTCGGATGTGGTCACAGGGTCGAGCATGGCGTGAGTCTACGACCGAGACGGTGCCCCATCCCCCGCCCGGCCCGCGGCTCGGAACTGGGCCGGGCTGGCGTTGGTGAGGCGGACGAAGCGCCGGTTGGCGTCGACGTGACCTAGCGTGCTCGGGATGAGCGCACGACGCGGCCGGATGCCGCGAGAAGCAGGAGTGTGAAGTGACGCGAAGCACCCACCAGGCGTTGGCCGACGAGCGCAATGCCACCGTCGAGATCTACATCAACGGCGAGTTCTTCCCCCGCGACGAGGCGAAGATCTCGGTGTTCGACTCCGGCTTCCTGGTCGGCGACGGCATCTGGGAGGGCATCCGTCTCCACCACGGGGTCTTCGCCCACCTCGACCGCCATCTCGACCGCCTGTTCGCCGGCGCGGCCGCGATCGACCTCGACATCGGCATGGACCGGAACGGTGTCGAGGCTGCGCTGCGAGCCACCGTCGAACGCAACGACATGCGCGACGACGTGCACGTCCGCCTCATGATCACCCGCGGCGACAAGAAGACCCCGAGCCAGCATCCCTCCAACAACATCGGCGGACCCAATGTGGTGATCATCGCCGAGCACAAGGCGGCCGACCCCGACGTTCGCGACCGAGGCATCTCCCTGTTCACCGCCACGG
>JAERSO010000089.1 GCA_016845585.1 Acidimicrobiaceae bacterium
TCCCTCTTCGACTCGGAGCGACAAGACGTCGACGTCGTCGTCACCGGCGATCAGGTGGTCGGCGGCCTCGATGTCGCCTTCGAGCATGGCCGAGGTGACCTCGCCGACCCGATCGGCGACCATCTCGATCATCTCCACGAGATCGGACTGGATGTGAGCCAGTCGCTCGTCGAGTTGGGATCGGGTCTCGCTGGATTCCATAGGTATTCCTCCGCTCAGCCGAAGCGGCCGGTCACGTAGGCCTCGGTGCGTTCGTCGCCGGGGTTCGAGAAGATCGTGCCGGTCTCGTCGAACTCCACCAGCTTGCCGCGGCGCTGCCCCGAGTGCTCGTCGATCTCGGCGGTGAAGAAGGCGGTCCGGTCGCTGACGCGGGCGGCCTGCTGCATGTTGTGGGTCACGATGATGATCGTGTACTCGCTCTGGATCTCCTTCATGAGTTCCTCGATCACGCCCGTGGCGATCGGGTCGAGGGCCGAGCACGGCTCGTCCATGAGCAGCACGTCGGGGTTCACCGCGATGGCGCGGGCGATGCACAGACGCTGCTGCTGACCACCCGACATGCCGAGCGCCGACTCGCCCAGACGGTCCTTCACCTCGTCCCACAGGCCGGCGCTCCGCAGCGAACCTTCGACGACCTCGTCGAGATTGCCCTTCTGGCCACCCACTCGGGGACCGTAGGCGACGTTGTCGTAGATCGACTTCGGGAACGGGTTCGGCTTCTGGAACACCATGCCGATGCGACGACGAACCGCGACCGGGTCGACGGCCTCGTCGTAGAGGTCGACGCCGTGGTAGCGCACGGTGCCATCCACCCGGGCGATGTCGATCAGATCGTTCATGCGGTTGAAGCACCGCAAGACGGTCGACTTGCCACAGCCCGACGGGCCGATGAACGCCGTGATCTCGCGCTCCTTGACGGTGAGGTCGACCTCGGACACGGCGTGATGATCGCCGTAGAAAACGTTGAGGCCATCGACGGTGAAGACGTCGTTGGCCACCGGCATCGGATCGATCAGCAGGTCGCTGTCGTTCGAAACGGCGGGATCGGTCATGGACATCAGTCTCTCTTTGAACTCAGCGACCGAGTCGCTTCGAGATTCGGGCTCGGACGACGATCGCCACGAGGTTGATCAGGAACACGAGGACGAGCAGCACGACACTCGCCGCCGCCGCATGCCCTCGCCAGGTCTCGGCCGGAAGGCGAGCGAAGTTGGCGATGTTCATCGGTAGGGCGGTGAAGGCGCCGCGCAGCTGCTCGACGAAGTCCTGGTTGCCGGTGGTGTAGAAGCCGACCGCACCGATGACGAGCAGCGGGGCTGCTTCGCCGAGGGCTCGGGCGATGCCGAGCACTGTGCCGGTGAGAATGCCGGGCAGGGCGGCGGGAATCACCTGGGTACGGATGACCTCCCACTGCGTGGCACCGAGGCCGTAGGCCCCTTCGCGCAAGGGGGTCGGGACGGCGCGCAAGGCCTCGGCCGCGGTGATGATGACGACCGGGAGCACCAGGACCGCGATGGCGAGGCCTGCGGCGATCACGCTGCGGCCGCCGGTCAGACCGTCGAGGCCCTTCACGAAGACGGCCAGGCCCAACAAGCCGTACACGATGGAGGGCACGCCGGCGAGGTTGCGGACGGTCACCTGGATGAGACGCGACAGCCACGTGTCGTCCGCGTACTCCTCGAGGTACACCGCCGCACCGATACCGATCGGGAAGGTGAGCATCACGATCACGGCAATGAGGATGCTGCCGCGGATGCCCTGCACCACACCCGCCTTCGTGGAGTCGGCCGAGCTCGGGGAGGCGAGGAAGTCCCACAGGCGGTTGCTGAGGATGTCCCAGGCCTCGATCACCACGTCGAGGCCGACTGCGCCGACCATGAGGAACGCGAGGGCGACCGCGCCGGTGATGAGGACGAGGAAGACGTGCCCAGCGGTGTCGTCGCCACGGCGAGCCCGGAGGGAGTCGAGTGAAACGGTCTGACGATCGTGCATCAGTACACCTGCCGGAAGCGACGGACGATGGCGTCCGACAACACGTTGAGCAGGAGGGTGATCACGAAGAGCAGCGCACCCAGGGCGTAGAGGCTCTGGAAGGCGATACCCACGCCGGCGACCGAGTCGGTACCCGCGCCGAGTGATGCCATGGCGGCGGTGAACGTCTGCCCTTCGTTGCGGGCGTCGTATTCGAGGACAGCCCCACCGGAGCCACCCGCGGCGATGTACACGACCATCGTCTCGCCGATCGCACGGGAGATCCCCACGATGAAGGCCGCGGAGATGCCGGAGAGGGCTGCGGGAAACACGACACGAAGCGAGGTCGTGACCCGCCGACCGCCGAGGCCGTAGCTGGCCTCGCGCAGTTCCATCGGGACAGCCCGCATCGCGTCTTCGGAAATCGAGGCGATGATCGGCACGGTGAGCACGCCGACCCCCAGGCCAGCGGCGAGCAGGGAGGCGAACCCGATCGACCCGTCGAGAGGTTGCAGCACCTGCGGCGTGATGAAGCTGATGGCGAACAGACCGAGCACCACCGACGGGATGCTGGCG
>JAERSO010000090.1 GCA_016845585.1 Acidimicrobiaceae bacterium
CGCGTCGCCGCTCCTCTGACATCACTCGCGTCGCCGCTCCTCTGACATCACTCGCGTCGCCGCTCCTCTGACATCACTCGCGTCGCCGCTCCTCTGACATCACTCGCGTCGCCGCTCCTCTGACATCACTCGCGTCACCGCTCCTCTGACATCACTCGCGTCGCCGCTCCTCGCGCCGGTAGGCGGTGCCGAGTCCGGCGGGACTCGGGCTCGGCTGATTCCGAGCACGGATGGAGATCACGATCAGCACGATCACCGTCAACAGGTACGGGAACATCGAAACGATGATCGGCGAGAAGTCGACGCCGAAGGGTTGGAGTCGACTCTGAAGGGCGAGTGTGAAACCGAAGAGCAGCGAGCCGGACGCGACGCGCCCCGGCCGCCACGCCCCGAAGATCACCAGCGCCACCGCGATCCAGCCGCGACCTGCGGTGATGCCGACGCTCCACGCGCCGACCACGAACGTGGTGAGGTATGCCCCTGACATTCCGGCCAGTGCCCCACCGACGATGACGGCACCCATCCGCATCCCGACGACGCTGTGGCCGGCCGCATCGGCCGTCGACGCACTCTGCCCCACTGCTCGAAGCCCGAGGCCGGCGGAGGTGCGGTTCAGGATGAACCAGGCGCCGACGCCGAGCAGGATCGCGATGTATGTCACGGGGGAGGCGGAGAACAGCACTTCACCGACGAACCGGATGTCGCTCAACACGGGGATGTCGACCTCGGTGAAGAGCGCCCGACGCGGATCGCTGGCGTAGTCGTCGCCGATGAAGTCGGCGAGACCGAGGCCGAGCATCGTCAGCGCGAGGCCACTGACGACCTGGTCGGCGCCGAGCGAGACGGCTGCGGTGGCATGGAGGACGGCCACCACGCCACCGGCCAAGGTGCCGACGAGCAGACCGATCCATGGTGACCCGGTCTCGACGCCGCCGATGAAACCGAACACCGCACCGATCGCCATCATCCCCTCGACACCGAGATTCAGGACGCCGGCTCGTTCGCTGATCGTTTCGCCGAGGGCTGCGAGGTACAGGAGTGTGGCGAATTGGATGGTGGCCACGAACAACCCGATGACGGCCGTCTCGGTGATGGTGAGCTCGGCGAGGATCATGCCACCACCTTCCGATCGACGAGTCGGATCTGGTAGGTCGACAGGACAGCAGCCCCGATGGCACCGAACAGGATCAGCGCCTGCAGGATCGTGGAGACGGCATCGGACACGCCGAGCGTCTGGATGCTGAGGCCGCCCACCTGCAATGCGCTGAAGGCCAGGGCCACGACGGCCACACCACTCGGTCGCATGAGGGCCAGAGCGGCGACGATGATGCCCGCGAAGCCGAAGCCGTTGGAGATGTTCTCGCTGAGGCGAACGGCGGATCCGCCCAGCTCGATGCCGCCGGCGAAGCCTGCCACCGCTCCGGAGAGCGTCATCACGCCGATCACCTTGCGGCGCATCGAGATGCCCGCGTAGGTGGCCGTCTTCGGTGAGGATCCGGCGATCTTCAACTCGTAGCCCCACACACTGCGGTTCATGAACCACGCGAACGCGGCGATCACCGCGAGCGCGATGATCACACCCAAGTGGGATCGCTCCCAGATGATGCCGAGCTTCGCCTGCTCGGGGCGAGCGGTGATCTGCGGGAACCCGAAACCCTCGGGATCCTTCCACTTGGTGGTCTGCAGCCACACGATCAGCCGAAACGCGACCTCGTTGAGCATCAGTGTGGTGATGATCTCGCTCACACCGATCTCGGTGCGGGCGATGCCGGGCCCGAGTGCCCACAGCGCTCCACCGATCGCAGCGGCGAGGAGCATGGCGACGATGAGGAGCGGGCCGGGCCAGTCGGGGAACAAGCGACCGACGAGGGTGGCGGCGGTGGCACCGAAGAGGATCTGCCCTTCGGCACCGATGTTCCAGAGCCCCATCGTGGCCGCGACCGAAACGGCGAGACCGGCGAGGGCGAGCGGGACGGCACGGTTGAATGTGGCACTCAGTGTGTCCATGGAACCGAAGCTGCGGTCCCACATACGGTCGTAGACCTCGAAGACGGGATCGCCGGCGATCGTGAGCAGGATCGCACCGCCGATGAGGGCGAACACGAGTCCGATGAAGACGGCTGCGGGTTGCCCACCGCGAGTCGGTGTCTCTCGGCGGGCGAGAACGAGGCGCTTCATGCGTGCGCGCCCATCATGGCTTCGCCGATCTCGGCGCGGCTTGCTGCCCGGGGATCGAATTCTCCGACGATTCGCCCCTCGGACATGACGAGGATGCGATCTGCCAGTGCGAGGAGCTCGTCGAGATCCTCGGAGATCATCAGCACCCCGGTGCCTTCGTCGCGTTGGGAGACGAGCAGGGATTGGATAGCGCCGACGCCGGCGACGTCGAGGCCTCGGGTCGGCTGGGAGGCGACGACGACGCTCGGGTCGCTGCTCAGCTCGCGTCCGAGCAGGAGCCGCTGGAGGTTACCGCCCGACAGGGAGGCCATCGGGTCGTCGATGCGGCCGACCTTGACCTCGAAGCGGTCGATCAGGTCGTTGCAGAAGGATTTGGCGCGCTCCCAGGAGAGCATCGGGCCCTGCCGCATGTCGCGATAGCCGCGCATCACCGCGTTGTGGGTGACGGGCAGCTTCGGAGCGAGGCCGACGCCGAGGCGGTCCTCGGGAATGTAGGCGAGGCCTGCGTCGACACGCTGGCGCGTGCCCGCGGTGGTGACGTCGCTGCCATTGATCGTGACGGATCCGGAGTCGACGAGTTCGAGGCCGGCGATGGCGTCGGTGAGCGACCGTTGACCGTTGCCGGCCACGCCGGCGATGCCGACGATCTCGCCGGAACGTACTTCGAGCGACAGGGCGTCGACGGCGGTGAGGCCGCGACTGTCGGTGACGGTGAGATCGGCGACCGCGAGCATGACGTCGCCAGGCACGCCGACACGCGGGGAGATGGGGGTGGCGGCCGACGACGAGCCGACCATCAGCTCCGCGAGCTGCCCGGCGTCGACGTCGGAGATCGCGATCGAGGAGGCGACGGTCTTGCCACCGCGCAACACGGTGGCTTCGTCGCAGAATGAGGTGACTTCGTCGAGCTTGTGGCTGATGAAGATCACGGCCCGACCTTCGTCGACCATGCGTCGCAGCACCGCACCCAGCTCGACGGCTTCCTGCGGGGTCAGTACCGCCGTGGGTTCATCGAGGATCAGCACCTTGGCGTCTCGCCACAAGGCCTTGAGGATCTCGACTCGTTGCCGCTCGCCCATGCTGAGTTGCCAGACGGGTCGCTCCGGGTCGGCGTCGAAGCCGAATCGCTCGGCCAGCGCGGCCACCTCGCGATTCACCGCGGCCATGTCGAGCACGCGGGGTGCGGCGCCGAGAACGACGTTTTCGGCCACGGTGAACGTGGGCACCAGCCGGAATTCCTGGTGCACCATCCCGATGCCCGCCGCGAGCGCATCGGCGGGAGAGGAGAAGCGGACCTCCTGGCCGCCGATGCGGATCGCGCCCTCGTCGGGGAGGTACACCCCGGCGAGGCAGTTCATGAGGGTGGTCTTGCCCGCGCCGTTCACGCCGAGCACGGCGTGAACGGTGCCGGGACGAACCGTGAGGCTCGCCCCGGCATTCGCGATCACACCGGGAAAGCGCTTCCAGATGCCGTCGAGTTCGACAGCAGCTCGGCTCATCCCTCCGGGATTTCGCCGATGACGCCCTCGACGAAGTAGAACATCCCGAGGAGGTCGCCGTCGCCGGGCACGACGCCGTCGGCGATGACCTCGTTGCCGTCCTGATCATTGATCGGGCCGGTGAAGGGGTCGAAGGTGCCGGCGATCATCTGGTCGGTGAGATCATCGATCTGTGCCTTGGTGTCGTCGGAGACGTCGTCGGCGAGGCTGCCGATCTGCACGATGCCGTCGTCCATGCCGCCCCAGTAGGCGCCACCGCTGTACGAGCCGTCGGCGACCGCTTCGATCACCGAGGTGTAGTACGGACCCCAGTCCCAGATCGCCGAGGCGATGTAGGCGTTGGGGGCGAACGCACTCATGTCGGAGTTGTAGGAGACCCAGCGGGCACCGGCCGCTTCTGCGGCCTCACCGGCCGCGGTGGAGTCCTGGTGCATGGCGATCACGTCGGCGCCGGCATCGAGCAGGGCCTGGGCGGCGTCGCCCTCGACAGCGGGGTCGAACCAGGTGGATGTCCAGTTCACCGTGACCGTGGCGTCGGGGTTGGCGGCGCGAACACCGAGGGTGAAGGCGTTGATGCCACGGATGACCTCGGGGATCGGGAAGGCGGCGACATAGCCGACGTTGCCCGACGCGCTGGCTTCACCGGCGGCGAGGCCGGTGAGGTAGCGGGCCTGGTAGATCCGACCGAAGTAGTTGCCGAAGTTCGTGTCGTTGGACTTGAAGCCGGTGGCGTGGGCGAAGGCGACGTCGGGGAATTCACCCGACAGCGCCTCCATCGCGTCCATGTAGCCGAACGACGTGGCGAAGATCACGTCCGCGCCCTGGGCGATCGCCTCGCGGGCGGCCTGCTCGAAGTCGGGGCCGGTTTCGGGCACGTTCTCGATGGTGAACGTCTCCGCACCGGTGGCTGCCTCGGCGGCGGCGCGGCCTTGGTCGTGGGCCCAGGTCCAGCCGGCGTCGCCGGGGATGCCGATGTAGATGAACGCGGCGGTCACGGCGGCGTCGCCGGAATCCGCAGCGTCGTCTGAGCCGGAGTCGTCGGCGGCATCGTCTGAGCCGGCATCGGTGTCCTCATCGTCGCCGCAGGCGGCGGCGATCATGGTGAATGCGAGCAGCATCGACAAAAGGAGCAACAAGCGTCGCTTCATGATTGGGTCCCTCTCCAGGTCTGTTCTGAAACAGTGTTGTGTGCGCCGAAAACTGGGCGATCAGCGCGCCAAGTCAACTCGGAGACCGAGGTTTGTGGGTCGCGGAGACGAGGGGTGCGTCTGTGCCGTCGGAGACCCCCGGTACCGTCATGCGATGCGTACGATTCGAGTTGGTGAGCTGGCCGACGCGCTGGAGCTCGAAGCCAACGAGATGGTCGCCCTGATCGGTGGCGGGGGGAAGACCACGGCGTTGTTCGCGCTGGGCCGGCAGCTCCGCGGATCGGTCGTTCTCACGACGACGACGAAGATGGGTCGTGACCGCACCGGCGGACGCCCGGCGGTGTTCGATCCGAGCGACCGCGAGCTCGCCATGGCCTTGGCTGAGCACGGTTGCGTCCTTGCATGGCAGGAGGATGCGGTGCACAAGGCGGTCGGTGTCGCACCCGAAACGGCCGACCATTGGCTCGGTCTCGCCGATCATGTCGTCGTGGAGGCCGATGGTTCTCGGAGAAAGCCGTTCAAGGCGCCGCGCGACTATGAGCCGGTCGTCCCGTCCGCCACCACGGTGTTGGTGGCCTGCGTTGGCGCAGCGGCCCTGGACGCACGGATCGAACAGCAGTGTCAGCGCCCTGATCGTGTTGCGGCGATCGCCGGCTGCCGGCAGACCGACCCTCTCACACCGTCGCGCCTCGCCGCGGTGCTCCTGAGCGAGCAGGGTTCGCGCAAGGGCCTGCCGAGCGGAGCGCGGTTCCTGGTACTCATCAATCAGGCGACGGATGACCACGCCCGCTATCTGGCCGAGCTGGAGGACCTGCTCGGCGACATCCCCTTGGTGGCGGTGGCCCCGTTTGCGCCGGGAGAGTCGCCGGAGTTCTGGAGCGAGGCGGGTTAGACCAACAGGTCGCTCACGTCGCGACGGAGGAACTGGCCGTGACCGGCGCGGCCGACATACGT
The DNA here is from genome assembly GCA_016845585.1 of Acidimicrobiaceae bacterium. Lineage (GTDB taxonomy): Bacteria > Actinomycetota > Acidimicrobiia > Acidimicrobiales > Aldehydirespiratoraceae > JAACCU01. The sequence goes on from JAERSO010000090.1 coordinate 5,780, forward strand.
GCGGTCGTCGATCACGAAAGAGCCGCGGCTGATCACCGTGCGGACCTGGCCCGGGATCTCCATGCCCTCCCACACCGAGTGGTCCAGGTTCATGTGGTGCGTGTCGGTGCCCAGGATCTGGGTGACGGTGGGGTCGTAGACCACGATGTCGGCGTCGCTCCCCGGGGCGATCACACCTTTCTGCGGATACATCCCGAACAGTCGCGCCGGTGTCGTCGAGCAGGTCTCGACCCATCGCGCGACGCTGATCTCGCCCGCGATGACGCCGGCGTGGATGAGGTCCATGCGATGCTCGATCGACCCGAGGCCGTTCGGCGTGACTCGGAAGTCGTCGGTGCCGAGGAGCTTCTCGTTGTCACAGAACGGACAGTGGTCGGTGGAGACGACGGCGAGTTCGTCGCGGCGCAGGCCCTTCCAGAGCGTGTCGTGGTTCTCGTGGTGACGAAGAGGTGGCGAACAGATGTGGCGCAGGCCATCGATGCCCGGCTGATCGAGGTGCTCATCGATCGAGAGGTAGAGATACTGGGGGCAGGTTTCGGCGAATACGTTGAGGCCGCGCTGACGGGCCCAGGTCACCTGCTCGAGCGCATCGCCGGACGTCAAGTGGACGATGTAGAGCGGTGCGCCGGCCACCTCGGCAAGGGCGGCGGCCCGATGGACGGCCTCGCTCTCGAGTCGGCTCGGTCGGGTGCGGCCGTGCCAGACGGATCCCGTGTCGCCACGCGATGCCGCTTGGTCGCGCAGAACGTCGATAGCGATCCCGTTCTCGGCGTGCATCATCGTCAACGCTCCGAGCTCGGCGCTGCGCTGCATGGCCCGCAGGATCTGACCGTCGTCGGAGTAGTACACGCCGGGGTACGCCATGAAGAACTTGAAGCTGGTGATGCCCTCGTCGACGAGGCTGCCCATCTCCTTCAGCGCGATCTCGTCGACGTCGCCCATCGACAAATGGAACCCGTAGTCGATCGCGCACTGGCCGTCGGCTTCGGCGAGTCGTTCCTCGACCGCGTCACGAACGTGCATGCCCTTCATCTGGCCGGCGAAGTCGATGAGCGTGGTGGTGCCGCCCCACGCCGCGGCCGCGCTGCCGGTTTCGAAAGTGTCGCTCGACGTCGCTTCCGGGCTCATCGGGAGTTGCAGGTGCGTGTGGACATCGACGCCGCCGGGGACGACGTAGCAGCCCGCGGCGTCGACCACTCGGGCCCCACTCGTCGTTGCCGCCATGGATGCGACGGAGGCGGGCGCGACCACAGCGGCGATTCGTTCACCCTCGACGATCACATCGGCCGCGGTGGCGCCGCTGGTGGAGACGACACGGCCTCCCTGAATCACGATGGTGTCGACGCTGCTCATGACGTCGACGTTAGTCGAGGTTCAGCGGAGACGAAGCAGGACGAAGTCCCGACCGAGCGGCCTCGGCTACTCGTGGTCGAGAAGGAGGCCGACCTGGCGCATCTGGGCCACGAGCGACCCCGTGGAGTCCCAGATGGATCCGGTCTCGATCAGCCGTCCACCGTGACAATCCTCGGTGCGATTGCGAACCTGGAGCCAACCGGGTGCGGGTCGACGCCGAACGTGAACGGTCAGCTCGAGCGTGGGTACCCATCCGACCCGGCCGTGGGTGGCGAAGATCGACGGCGGACAGCAATCGGCGAAGAAGGGGAGCGACATGGTGGTGGGGTCGGTGCCGTCGGCGAAGCGCACCCAGCCGTCGATGACGGGCTCGTCGAGCGAACCGGCATTGGCGAAGTCGGGATGAAGGCGCATCTCGGCACGTGACAACAAGGAGAGGTCGACACCCTGGTCGGAACCCGAACGCATGATGCACTCGTCGGGTGGTGGCATCTCCGGCGGTTCGAGGGTCATCTCCACGGCCGGTCCGGAGCGCTGTTCGAGGTCTCCGAACGCCGCGAGTGTCTCGAGGCGTGGCTTGCCGGCCTGGTGCAATGAGCCGCGAAGCGAGCTGGCGAGTCGGCCGGGCTTGATCAGCTCCGCCTGGATCTCCGCGGTCTCGTCTCCGAGGCCGGTGCGGAGGTAGTGCGTGGTGACCGTGATCGGATCCGGCTGTTCGACCAGGGTCGACATCGCCCGGAGCAGGGGAAGTATCAGGTAGCCGCCATTCGGGTTCTCGCCGATGTTCCAAGCGGACGAAAGCTCCGTCGACCATCGTCCATCCCCGAGAGCGGTGATGCGTGTGTCGGATTCGAAGTGTGAGGACTCGGTCATGTGAACACGAGGCTAGAGGGCGATAACGCGGCTGACAGAGGCATGTCTGAGTCGAGAATTTGCGGGGAAACGTGCGGAATCACCGCCCCGCGTGACGCCGAGAAGACCTAGTCGACGCGCCAGGTTGCCGTGACCGCGGCGGCCTTGCGAAAGACGAGTCCTTGTGGACCTTTGCTGCGGCCATGGTCGAGGCGGAGGTCCACGAGGTCGCGCAGCACGGCCGTCACCGCGGCGATCGTTTCGGCGCGGGCGAGGTGGATCCCGAGACACGCGTGGGGGCCGTAGGCGAAGGTGGTCGACAAGCGATTGTTCGGTCGATCGATGCGGTATGCGTCGGGTTCGGCGAACGCGGACAGATCCCGATTGGCGGCGGCCAACGACACTTGAACGAAGTCTCCCTTCGCGATCGCGACGCCGGCGAGTTCGGTGTCGGTGGTGGCGTACCGGTCGACCGCCGAGGCCGCGGGTTCGAGCCGGAGCGACTCCTCGACCGCGGCCGGCGTGAGGGTCGGGTTCTCGAGGACCATCGCCAACTGGTCGGTGTGGGTGAGCAGGTGCCAGAGCGCATTGGCGGTGGCCGCCTCCGACGTCTCGATGGCCCCGAACATGATGACAGCCACGTTGGACGCGACTTCGGTGGTGGTGAGGTGCTCGGCCGCCCCGGCGAGGAACCCGGCGGGATTGGCTTCGATCGTGCGACGCACGGCGGCCACGAGGGCCTCGTTGGCGGCGAGGCTCTTCTCCTTGTCGAGTCCGCCATAGATGATCGCCTCGACCTCGGCCACGATCGCGCGGTACCAGCCGAGTACCTCCGCGTCGTCCACACCGGAGAGGCCGAGGGTGCGCACGATCGTCGACACGGCGAGAGGGGCACCGATCGCAGTTCGCAGCTCGGCTTCGCCGTCGTCGGCGATCGATGCGACGAGACGGCTCGCCGCCTCGCCACACCAGGTGATCGTGTCTTCGAGCGCGCTGGTGGTGAACGCGTCTGCGAACGGGGCTCGGTGGTGGTCGTGGGCGGCGCCGTCTGTCGACAGCATCGATGGACCCACGACCTGCCCGGTGCTGAAGCGAGGGTCGTCGACGGTGAAGGTCACGTCATCGCGCATGGCGGCGACTGCCGTGGCGCGATCGACGATCACCCAACCATTGACCGCATCGACCCACACGACGGGTCCTTCGGCGCGGAGCCGATGCCAGATCTGGTGCGGGTCGAGACTCAGCTGGTCGAGGGTGATCTCGGCGGGCATGTCAGTCGGTCGGTGGGACGAGGACCAGCTTGCCGATGAAGCCCTTGGCGAGGAAGTCCTCCTGCGCCTGGACGATCTCGGAGAGGGGATAGGTACCGGCGACCACCGGCGCGATCTCGCCGCGTTCGATGTAGCCGATGAGGTTCTCGAAGACGCCGGCCTCCTGGTAGGTGCTGCCCTTGAGAGTGAGATCCTTGAGGTAGAGGTCGCGCACGTCGAGCTCGACGAGCGGTCCGGCGATGGCTCCAGCGGTGATGTAGCGACCGCCGATGCGAAGCACGTTGACGATCTGCCCCCAGCCCGGCCCGGCCACGAGGTCGACAACCACATCGACGGATTGCTCGCCGAGCTCGACGATGAGATCAGCGTCGCGGTCGACGATCCGATCGGCTCCGAGAGCCCGAACGCCGTCGGCCTTTGCGGTTCCGCTGACTGCGATCACGGTGGCGCCGCGCCGCTTGGCCAGCTGCACGGCGGCCGAGCCCACCCCGCCGGACGCGCCCGTGATGAGGACCCGCTCGGCGCCGAGCCCGATGCGGTGGAGCATGTTTTCGGCGGTCGAGTAGGCGCACGGAATCGACGCGAGCTCGACATCGGTCCAGTCACAGTCGACGGCGTGGGTCTCACGATGGTGGGCGACGGCGTACTGCGCGAACGCACCGTCGAATTCGGAGCCGAACACTTCCGTGACCCACGGCCGGTCACCGCTCGGATGACGCTGCATGGTGCTGACGAGCACTCGTTCGCCAATGCGGTCCGGGTCGACGTTCCCGCCCACCGCCACGATCTCGCCGGCCGCATCCGCCCCCTGGATCCGTGGGAAGTCGAGTGCTCCGCCCCAGCCGCCGTCCTCGGGCCCGTCGCCGTCCACCGCGGCCGCGTCGGCGGTGTCGACCGTGACCGTCTTGGAGTACCAACCGATCCGGGTGTTGATGTCGGTGTTGTTGACCCCCGCCGCCCGAACCCGGATCAGAACCTGGTCCTCGGACGGCTGCGGCACCGGTACGTCGGTGCGGTACTCGAGTCTGTCGAAATCGCCGGGCCCCGTCAGCAGTACCGCCGCCATCGTCGAAGGAATCGAAGTCTCCGTCATCCCAGCATCATGCCCAAAGTTGGGACGGTGGGGTCAGACCCCTGTCCCGTTGGGGACAGGTCTGGTGGGACCGACCCACCTAGGTCAGGACGTCGGCGAGGGTCTGGAGGCTGCGAAGGGAGTGACCCTCGAGGAACCGGTCGATGTGGGGGAGTGCGGCGGCCATGCCTCGGGCGGTGGGTTCGTAGCCGGGGCCGGCCTTGAGCGGGTTGACCCACACGACCCGGTGGGCGGTGCGGTGCAGTCGCGCCATCTCCTCGGCCATCTCCTCTGGGTCGCCGCGGTCCCATCCGTCGGAGAGGATGACCACGATCGAGCCGCGGGCCATGCCGCGCACGCCCCACTCCTGGTTGAAGTGGCCGATCGCTTCGCCGAGACGGGTGCCACCGGACCAATCCACGACCTCCTCGGCCGCATCGGCGACCGCTTGGTCGACGTCGTGGGAGCCGAGCTGGCGGGTCATGCGTGTGAGGCGAGTGCCGAGGGCGAACGCCTCCACCCGGCCCCGTCCGACCACCGCGGCGTGGGCGAAGCGGATCAGTACCCGTGCGTACGCCTCCATCGAGCCGCTCACGTCGAGGAGCAGAACGACGCGGCGGGTGCGCTCGCCACGGGTGGTGCGAGCGACCCCGATGGGCTCACCCCCGGATCGCATCGCCGCGCGGACGGTGCGGCGCAGATCGAGCCGGTCGCCGGTGTCCGATCGTTCACGGCGGCGGGACCGTTGGCGGGCGGGGTGCAGCCGCATCTCGGCCATGACCTTGTGGGCTTCGTCCAGCTCGGCGGGCGTGAACTCTGCGAAGTCCTTGTCGCGCAGGATGTCGGCGGCACTCCACCGCAGCACCTCCTGATCCTCGCCCTCGTCGTCTGCGCCCTCGCCACCATCGGCTCCGTCGTCATCGGCGGCGACCGGGACTTCGGCGATGTCGTCGAATCGCAGCGACAGTCCCGACGTGTTGTGGTGAAAGAAGGTGAGGAACATCGCGTCGTACATTGCGATCTCCTCGGGGCGTGAGACGAGGGTCGCCCGACCGGCCCAGTACACGTCGAGACCCGAACCGACGCCGACGATGTCGAGCGCCTCGCGGAACCGTAGCGACTGGCTGATCGGGACCGGGAGGCCACCACGCCGCAGACAACGAACGAACCCCGCCACGACCCGACCGAGATCAGGGAGTTCGGCGACGGTGGCCGCTGGGTCGGTGACGGTCACGGCTCAGGCGCCGAGCGCGACCTTGATGACGGCCTCGAACCCGTCGCTCCGAGCGCGGTCCTGGTCCTCGCGATACTTCAGGAGCGCGCCGAGCGTCTCGTCGATGTTCTGCTCGGTCAGCTCGGCGGCACCGAGCAGGTTCAGCGCGTTCGCCCAGTCGAGTGTCTCGGCAATGCCCGGTGGCTTGTAGAGCCCCATCTCGCGGAACTCGCCCGCGGCGGCCGCGACCTGGCGGGCCAGCGGCATGGCCACGGCCGGGGCCTTGGCCGCGATGATCGCGACCTCGCGCTCGAAATCGGGGTGGTCGACCCAGTGGTAGAGGGCGCGGCGCTTCAGCGCGTCGTGCACGTCGCGGGTGCGGTTCGAGGTGATCACGACGATCGGTGGGGTCTCGGCGTGAAAGGTGCCGAGTTCGGGGATCGTGACCGAGTAGTCGGAGAGCGCTTCGAGCAGAAACGCCTCGAACTCGTCGTCGGCCCGGTCGACCTCGTCGATCAGCAGCACGGGGGGCACGTCAGCGCGGTGGTCGATGGCGGCGAGCAGCGGACGGCGGATCAGGAAGCGTTCGGTGAACAGCTCGTCCTCGAGTGCATCGGCGTTTTCGGCCTGCGCGGTGCCGACGGCTTCTGCGGCGCGCAGGTGGAGCAGCTGGCGGGTGTAGTTCCACTCGTACAGCGCCTGAGCGGCGTCGATGCCGTCGTAGCACTGCAGGCGGATCAACTCGCCGCCGGTCACCGCCGCCAACACCTTGGCGACCTCGGTCTTGCCGACGCCGGCCTCGCCTTCGAGCAGCAACGGCCGCTTCAATGACGCAGCGAGATGGATCGACGTGGCGAGGCCCCGATCGCAGAGATAGTCGTGGTCGCCGAGCGCCGCGATGACCGCGTCGACCGATTCCACCAGAGCTGACGAATCAGACATATGGCCTCAGGGTACGACGCGGGAAACAGGCAGCGCCTCTTCGTACGGACGAACTAGCGTCGACGGGTGTCCAAGAAGCCCTACGACCCCGCACGCGTCTTCGTCCGTGCGGCCGGCCTCTCCGAGGGGATCGAGTGGGCGTTCTGGCTGGTGCTCACCGTCTGGTGGATCGTCGAGCTGAATCTCGGCCCGTTCGAACTCGTCCTGCTCGGCACGGTGCTGGAGACGTCAGTGCTGCTGGCGGAGACTCCGACCGGGGTTGTCGCCGACCTCATCTCCCGCAAGCGTTCGCTGATCATCGCTCAGGTGTTGATGGGCATCGGCTTCGTGTGGGCGGTGGCGAGCACGAACTACTGGGTGATCCTTCCCGCCCAGGCGATGTTCGGCATCGGGTGGACGTTCCGCAGTGGCGCCGACACCGCGTGGGTTACCGACGAGTTGAAAGGCATCGGCGATCACACCGACGATGATCTCGAACGGCTCCTCATTCGCAAGCACCGTTTCGGCATAGCGGTAGCGCTGGTGACCCTGCCGACGACGATCATCGTCGGCACGCTCACATCCGTGCGTTGGGTCGGTCTCGGTATCGGGATCATCCAGATCTCGATGGGCCTCTATTTCCACCTGAACCTGCGCGAGGAACACTTCGTGCCGGGCATGCACCGCGAGCGTGGCTTCTTCGAGACCCTCAAGGACGGCATCCTCGCGGTTCGCAGCGCGCCTCGGCTCCGCGCCCTGGTGCTCGTCATCGTTGCGCTCGACATGGGGTCGGAGGCGTTCGACCGGCTCGGCTACAAGCACTTCCTCGACGGTGGGGGAATCGACGACGGCTCGCTCGTCGTCCTCGGGATCTTGTTCATCGCGCTCGCGTTCTCCGGGCTCGCCGCGAACGCGGTGGCGGGTCGGGTGCTGGAGTCGAACTTCGGCGTGGCCCGTCTCGCCGTCGTGCTGTTGTTCGTCGCTGCTGTGGGTGGTGCACTCGCGGCGATCACCAACATCGTCGTGGTCATCGCGATGGGCTACATGCTGCAGGACTCCACTCGCGAGGCCCTCTGGCCGGTGCTCGAGGGGTGGGCGAACCGGGATGCACCGTCGCAGGTCCGAGCCACGGTCCATTCGCTCATGGGCCAGGCAACGGCCATGGCCGAACTCGTCGGTGGCCTCACGCTGGGTGCGATCGCCGAGCTGACGTCGATCCCCGTGGTGCTCGGGATCGCGGCGGCACTGTTCGGTCTCTCCTCGCTGTTGGCAACCCGAGGCGTCGAGCCTCGCCACTAGGCTCGCCCGCATGAAGATCGAGAACGATTTCCGTGTGGCCGCCCCGATCGAGCAGGCGTGGGCGCTCCTGACCGACATCCCGGCGATCGCCCCGTGCCTCCCCGGCGCCGAGCTCACGGGGCAGGACGGCGACACGTTCGAAGGCAAGATGAAGATCAAGGTCGGCCCTGTCACCGCGGAGTACAAGGGCACCGCCACCATCACCGAGCTCGACGAGGCGAACCATCGGGTCCTGCTCTCGGCGAGTGGCCGTGATTCTCGTGGCTCGGGCAACGCGTCGGCGGACATCACCGCAGTGATGACGCCGGACGGCGACGGCACCAACATCTCGATCGACACCGAGCTCAAGATCGCCGGCAAGGTCGCCCAGTTCGGCCGCGGTGTGATGGCCGACGTGTCGAAGAAGCTGATCGGTCAGTTCGCCGACTGCATCGGGGGCAAACTCGACCCCCCCGCTGAGGACGACGCTGAGCCGGCAGAGTCGGCGCCTGAAGAGCCCGGGGCCGAGGCCGAAGATGCGAAGGCGTCATCGGAGTCGGGCGCCGGCGCCGGTGAAACAGAGACCGAAGCACTCGATCTGCTCGATGTCGCGGGCGGCGCCATGGCGAAGAGACTCGTTCCAGTACTGGTCGCCATCGTCGTCATCATCATTCTGATCGTCGTTCTGGGTTGAAGGGGTAAGCGCACGCCACGCGCCACCTGATCGCACCGTTCGCGCCAGGCTCCGTGGAGGATCGTGTCGTACTGCTGGCCACACCGGCCCGATTATGGAATCCTTGGCAGCCCATCCCATCGGCTGAGGAGCGCGCGTGGAAGTTCAGGTCACCGTCAACGGCAAGTCCTACTCAGGGGACTGTGAACCGAGGACCTTGCTGGTCCACTTCATTCGTGAGCAACTCGGGCTCACGGGGACCAACATCGGCTGCGACACGTCGTCGTGTGGCGCGTGCACGATCCACATCGACGGCGAGTCGGTGAAGTCGTGCACGATGTTCGCGGTGCAGGCCCAAGGGGCGAACATCACCACGATCGAGGGCATGGCCGCCGATGACGGCACACTCCACCCGATGCAGCAGGCCTTCATGGAGTGCCACGGCCTCCAGTGCGGCTACTGCACCCCGGGCATGGTGATGGCGGCAACATCACTACTCGACGAGAACCCCAACCCGACCGAGCGCGAGGTGCGGGTCGGACTCGAGGGCAACCTCTGTCGCTGTACCGGCTACCACAACATCGTCAAATCTGTCCTGGCTGCCGCCGGGGGTGAGTCATGAGCGCCATCGGTACACCGATGCTCCGCAAGGAGGACCCGAAGCTCCTCACCGGTGAGGGCAAATACGTCGACGACATCCAGGTTGGCGGCCAGCTGTGGATGGGGATGGTGCGCAGCCCGTTCGCCCACGCCAAGGTCAACAGCATCGACACCTCCGCGGCGGCCGCGGCCGAGGGTGTCCACGCGGTCTACACCGGCTCGGATCTGCAGGACATGGGCTTGTGGCTCGCGCCCCTCCCGTGTGCGTGGCCGGTCACCGACGACATGGTCAACCCGCCGCACTTCCCGGTGGCGGTCGGTGAGGTCAACCATGTCGGCGACATCGTCGCAGTCGTTCTCGCCGATGATCGCTACGGCGCGGCCGACGCTGCCGAGTTGGTCGAGGTGGACTACGACCCGCTGCCTGCCGTGGCCTCTGTCGGCGCCGCGATGGCCGAGGATGCGATGGCGCATTCCGACCTGGCGTCCAACAAGTCGTTCCACTGGCCACTGATTCCGGATCCGGATGCCCTCGACGCGGCGTTCGCCGGTGCAGCCCACACGATCGAGGCCGAGTTCGTGCAGCAGCGGCTCATTCCGGCCGCGATGGAACCGCGCGGTGTGCTCGCCGTGCCGTCTCCGCACGGAGGCGACGTCACGCTCTATTCGGCGACGCAGGTGCCGCACATCCTCAAGGTGATGATCGCGGCGACCACGGGCATCCCCGAGAGCAAGATCCGGGTCATCGCCCCGTCGGTGGGTGGTGGGTTCGGCGCCAAGCTCAACGTCAACCCCGATGAGCTGCTCGCCGTCACCCTCGCCAACAAGCTGGGACGCGCCGTGCGCTGGACGGAGTCGCGGTCAGAGGCCGCCTTCTCCACTCATCAGGGTCGGGCCCAGAACCAGCGCATTGAACTCGCCGCCGACGAAGACGGCAAGCTGCGCGGCGTTCGCGTTCATCTCGACGCCGACATGGGTGCGTACCTGATGTTGATCACGCCAGGCGTCCCCCTGCTCGGCAGCTTCCTCTACACGGGCGTGTACGACGTGCCGGCGTTCGGGTTCACGTGCGACGGATGGTTCACGAACCTCACGCCGACCGATGCGTATCGAGGAGCCGGTCGACCGGAGGCGAGCTACGCCATCGAACGAGCGATGGACATCCTGGCCTCGAAGGTGGGGGTCGGCCCCGATGAGATTCGCCGGCGCAACTACCTCGCAGGGGGTGAGCACTTCGAGAACCTCGATGTGCCCTCGACGCTCACCTTCGACTCAGGTCACTACGGACCCAACCTCGATCGGGCACTCGAACTCGCCGGCTACGGCGACCTCCGGGCCGAGCAGCAGGCGCGCCGCGATGGCGGGTCGTCGAAGCAGCTCGGCATCGGTCTCTGCACCTATGTGGAGATTTGTGGCCTGGCACCGAGCCGGGCGCTCGGTGGCCTCAACTACGGCGCCGGTGGATGGGAGCACGCCACCGTCCGCATGTTGCCCACGGGCAAGGTCGAAGTCGTCTCGGGTTCCACGCCTCATGGTCAAGGACACGAGACCTCGTGGTCCCAGATCGTGGCCGACAAGATGGGAGTGGATCCCGCGGATGTCGAGGTCTTGCACTCCGACACGGCGATCAGCCCGCTCGGTCTCGACACCTACGGCTCGCGTTCGCTCGCTGTCGGCGGTGTGGCGATCGCCGCGGCCTGCGAGAAGGTGGTCGAGAAGGCCAAGCTGATCGCGGCCCACGCGATGGAGGCCAGCGCCGACGACATGGAGTTCAGCGGCGGGATGTTCTCGGTTGCCGGTTCGCCCGACAAGGCGATGGCCATCCAGGAGATCGCCTTCGGTGCCTTCACCGCCCACGACCTTCCGGATGGGATGGAGCCCAACCTGCAGGAGCAGGTCACGTGGGATCCGCCGAACTTCGCGTTCCCCTTCGGCACGCATGTCGCGGTCGTCGAGATCGACGAGGACACCGGCGGAGTCGAGTTGCTCAGCTACACGGCGGTCGACGACTGCGGTACGCAGGTCAACCCGATGATCGTCGAGGGCCAGGTCCACGGCGGCATCGTCCAGGGTGTCGCACAGGCATTGTGGGAAGGCGCCAACTATGACGAGGACGGCAACTGCACCAACCCGTCATTGATGGACTACCTCGTGCCGTCGCCGGCTGAGGTTCCGAGCTTCACACTCGACTTCACGGTCACACCGAGCACGAGCAATCCGCTGGGTGTGAAGGGGGTGGGCGAGGCCGGCACGATCGGCTCGGCCGCCGCGGTGATCAACGCCGTCTGCGACGGCTTGAGCCCCTACGGTGTCACCGACATGGAAATGCCGGCGACGCCACAACGGGTCTGGCGAGCTATTCAGGACGGAAAGGGAGGTGCGTCATGATTCCCGCATCATTCGAGTATGTGGAGGCCTCCTCCGCCGATGCCGCAATCGCGGCCCTCACCGAGCACGGCGACGACGCCAAGCTCCTCGCCGGTGGGCACAGCCTGATCCCGCTCATGCGGTTCCGGCTCGCCACTCCCGGCGTGCTGGTCGACATCGGCCGGCTCGACGACCTGAGCTACATCAACGATGGTGGCGATCATGTCGCCATCGGTGCGCTCACCCGTCACCGTGCGCTGGAGACGAGCGAGCTGCTCGGTGCCGAGGCGCCACTGCTCCGTCATGTGGCATCGCAGGTCGGCGATCCGCAGGTGCGCCATCGCGGCACCCTCGGCGGCTCGCTCGCCCACGGCGACCCGGCCTCCGATCTGCCCGCGGCGCTGCTCGCCATGGGCGGTTCGGTCGTGGCCAAGGGTCCCGGCGGCGAACGTGTCATCAGCGCTGACGACTTCTTCACCGGTTTCCTCGAGACCGCCCTCGGTGAGGACGAACTCCTCACCGAGATTCGGATCCCGAAGGCCGGCGGCGCCGGTTGGAGCTATCAGAAGTTCAACCGTCGAGCCCAGGACTGGGCCATCGTCGGCGCCGCCGTGCAGCTCGGAGCCAACCCGGGCGTGGCACTCGTCAACATGAGTTCGGCGCCGATGCGTTCGACTGCTGTCGAAGCAGCGATTGCCAGCGGTTCGTCCGCGGCCGATGCTGCCGCGGTGGCCGCGGAGGGCACCGAGCCGCCCGTCGATCTCAACGGCGACGCCGAGTACCGGTCGCACCTGGCCAGGGTCCTCGTCGAACGAGGCATCAACGACGCCGGCTGACTTCACGCACCCGCTCTTCGCCACCCGGGGACCACCTGACGGTCTTCAGGTGGCGGAGATCGAGGTGGTGGAGACGATCAGACGGTCCAGGGCGAGGTCGGCGATGATCGCGGCGACGGCCTGTCGACGTCGCGCGTCCAAGCCCGCGAACGGATCGACGATGTAGAGCGCGTCGAACGGTCGGGCGAAGGCGATGAGCAGGCCGCAGAGCTGACGTTCACCACGACTCATGGGTCGTGGCACGCGGTCGAGCAGCGCCTCGCAGTCGAACTCGTCGATGGCGAAGTCGGCCAGCTCGGTCGGCTCCTCGAGGCCGTGTTCGCGGGCGGCGGTCATCATCTGATCCGCAAGGGTCGTGTCGTCGTCGATCGCCGGTGGACTCCCGACGAACATGGCCCGCGGCCCGTGATCGGTGGCTCGACGGGCGATCTCGATGGGGTCGGCGCCGGGGTCGATTTCCAACATGGACCCAGTGTGGTCCCAAACTCCTGGTGGGATTGGTATGTCATGATCCCGCGATGCCAATTCACTTCTCGGACGATGAGATGTCGGATCGTCGGGCGCGAGCGGCGTCGGCGATCGGGGCGGCGGGGCTCGATGCGCTGCTCGTGTTCAAGCAGGAATCGATGTACTGGTTGACGGGCTATGACACGTTCGGGTTCGCTGCGTTCCAGTGCATGGTTGCGACCGCTGATGGTCGCGTGGCGCTGCTCACCCGGGCCCCGGATCGATGGACCGCCGAGTACACGTCGAACGTCGACGACGTCCGCATCTGGACCGATGTCGAAGGGATGAATCCTGCCGCCGATCTGCGGGCGATGCTGGCCGACATGGGTCTGGCCAACTCGCATCTCGGCATCGAGCTCGACAGCTACGGACTCAAGGCATCGAGCTGGCGGGCGGTCGAGGCACAGCTCGACGGGCTCGCCACGTGGGCCGACCACTCCGGACTGGTCCAGGAGCTGCGGCGAACGAAGAGCCCGCAGGAGATCGCGTACCATCGCCGAGCCGCGGAGCTCTCCGACTATGCCTGGGACGCAGCCGTGGCCGGCACCCGAGCCGGCGCCGACGAGGGCGACATTCTGGCTGACATGCAGGGGGCGGTCTTCCGGGGTGGCGGCGACTACGCGGGCAACGAGTTCATCATCGGCTCGGGTCCCGGCGCCCTGATGGTGCGCTACACCTCAGGTCGCCGCACCCTCGACACGAATGACCAGCTCACCCTCGAATGGGCGGGCTCGGAGAAGCGGTATCACGCGGCGATGATGCGCACGATCCTCGTCGGTGAACCGGCCCCTGAACAGGTGGCGATGCACTCGGCATGCGAAGAAGCGCTCCTCGCGTGCGAGGCGGCCATTCATCCCGGCGCCGACATGGGTTCGGTGTTCGATGCCCACGCCGAGGTCCTCGATGCGGCCGGCTACGCCGACCATCGTCTCAACGCCTGCGGCTACGGCATGGGCGCCGTCTACACACCGATCTGGGTGGATTGGCCGATGCTGTATCACGGCAATCCGTTGACGTTCGAGGCCAACCAGGTGTACTTCCTGCACATGATCATCCTCGATCTCGACGCCCACCGGGCCATGACGCTCGGCCACTCGGTGCTCGTGACCGACGCCGGCACCGAGCGTCTCAGCCGCTCGTCGCTCGAGCTGGTCGTGGCATGAGAGAGGGCATCGTGTTCGACGCCGGCCGCTTCCCGCGAGCGAAGATCGGCTTCCTCAATCTCGCCACTGAGCAGACAGTGGAATCCGACATGATGGGCCTGGCACCAGCGGGGGTCGGCATCCATTTCACCCGCGCGGCGATTCCCGACGAGATCACGGCGGAGAACCTCGCCGGCATGGTGGACGGCTTGGCGCCGGCCGCCGCCCTCCTCGCGCCGAACGCCGCCCTCGACGTCATCTGCTATGCCTGCACCTCCGGCAGTGTGGTGATGGGGGAGGACGTCGTCCGTGCCGAGCTCGCCAAGGGCTACCCGACCGCCATCCCGACAACACTCGTGTCCGGGGTGTTCGCCGCCCTCGATGCCCTGCGGGCCAAGCGGGTTGTCGTGGCCACGCCCTACCTTGACGAAGTGAACCGCATCGAGGCCGACTACATGGTCGAGCGCGGATACGACGTGCTGGACATCCAGGGTCTCAACATCACCCTCGACTCCGAGATGGTGCGAGTGGCTCCGAGCTACATCCGGGACTTCGCCATCAGTGTCGACCGGCCGGATGCCGACGCGATCTTCGTGAGTTGCGGTGCCCTGCGAACCGTGGAGGTCATCGACGAGATCGAGGCTGCCACCGGCAAGCCGTGTGTGTCGAGCAACCAGGCCATGCTGTGGCATTGCCTGCGATTGGCCGGCATCGACGACACCATCGACGGTCTGGGACGGCTCTTCCGTGAGCACTGAGTCCATGACCACCGACGAGCAGCCACCAGGCTGGCAGTTCTGGATCGATCGTGGCGGCACGTTCACCGACGTCGTGGCGCGTCGCCCGGACGGCGAGACGATCACCCACAAGCTGCTGTCGGAGAATCCCCGCAGGTACCCCGACGCAGCGATCCAGGGCATCCGGGATCTGCTCGGCGTGGGCGACGGCGACGCGCTGCCGGCGACCGAGATCGAGTCGGTGAAGATGGGCACCACGGTCGCCACCAACGCCCTGCTCGAACGAGAGGGCGAGCCGACCGTGCTCGTTACCACGAGAGGCTTCGCCGATGCACTCCGGATCGGCTACCAGGCTCGCCCCGACCTCTTCGCCCTCGACATCGTCTTGCCGGAGATGCTCTACCGCGAGGTCATCGAGATCGACGAGCGGGTGGACGCCCACGGCGACGTGCTCGAACCGCTGGACGAGGGAGCCGCTCGGAACGCGCTGGAGACAGCTCGGGCGGAGGGGTTCGACTCGGTCGCCATCGCCTTGCTGCACGGGTACCGCCACATCGCCCACGAGCGACGGCTCGGCGAGATCGCCCGTGCTCTCGGGTTCAGCCAGGTTTCGGTCAGCCACGAAGTCAGTCCGCTCATGAAGCTCGTGAGCCGCGGCGACACCACCGTGGTCGACGCCTATCTGTCGCCGATCCTGCGCCGATATGTCGACCAGGTGGACGAACGTCTTCGTCCCGACGGCGTCGGGCCCCGCCTGATGTTCATGCAGTCGAACGGCGGTCTCACCGACGCCCGCCGCTTCCAGGGCAAGGACGCCCTTCTCTCGGGTCCGGCCGGTGGTGTGGTGGGTATGGTCCGCACCGCGGAGGCGGCCGGGTTCGACCGGCTGATCGGCTTCGACATGGGTGGTACGTCGACCGATGTGTCGCACTACGCAGGTGAACTCGAGCGCACGTATGAGTCCGAGGTCGCGGGTGTGCGCGTGCGGGCACCGATGATCCACATCCACACCGTGGCCGCGGGTGGCGGGTCGATTCTGCACTTCGATGGAAGCCGGATGCGTGTCGGCCCCGACTCGGCCGGCGCCGATCCTGGTCCTGCCGCGTACGGCAATGGTGGCCCCCTCACGATCACCGACTGCAATGTCGTGCTGGGCAAGCTGCGGCCCGAGTACTTCCCGACGGTGTTCGGCCCCGGCGGCGACGAGCCGCTCGACGCCGACACCGTTCGCCGCCAGTTCCGGTCGATGGTCGACGAGATCGAGTCCGCCACCGATCAGCCGACCTCGGTGGGCGACGTGGCCGAGGGGTTCCTCGCCATTGCCGTCGACAACATGGCCAACGCCATCAAGAAGATCTCGGTGCAGCGCGGGTACGACGTCACGAGCTACACGCTCGTCTGTTTTGGTGGGGCCGGTGGGCAGCATGCCTGCCTGGTGGCCGATCGCCTCGGCATCGAACGGGTGCACATCCACCCGCACGCCGGCGTCCTGTCGGCGCTCGGGATCGGGCTGGCCGACGTGCGCCATGTCGCTGACAGCGCCGTCGAAGCCGAACTCTCGCCCGGGGCGCTCGCCGATCTCGGCCCTGGGTGGGCCGCCCTGGAGGCCGACGGCCGTGTCGTCGTCGCCGAGCAGGGTGTGGCCGATGATCACATTTCCACGGTTCGACGACTGGCGCTTCGCTACGCCGGGTCCGACACCGCACTGATGGTCGACGGCGGCGAGCACGACGAGGTCGTCGCCGGGTTCGAGGCCGTGCACCGCTCCCGTTTCGGCTTCATCTCGCCGGAGAAGAAGTTGATCATCGAGGCGATGCAGGTCGAGATCATCGGCGCATCGGACGCCGAGGTCGAGGCCACCGTTCCCGGTGCGGCCGCAGCCCTGGCGCCCCGAAGTCACCGCACCACGATGGCGGGCGCCGATCACGACACCCCGTTCATCGACCGGGCGGGCCTGCCGGCCGGTCAGGTCGTGGACGGACCGGCCGTGCTCGTCGAGGCCACCGCCACCACCGTGGTCGAGCCGGGATGGGCGGCGCGGGCCACCGACCGCGGCGACCTCGTCCTCGAACGGGTGGAGGCCCTGCCCACGGTCACTGCCGTCGGTACCACGGTCGATCCCGTGCAGCTGGAGATCTTCAACAACCTCTTCATGAACATTGCGGAGCAGATGGGTGTGGTGCTGGAGAACACCGCCGCGTCGGTGAACATCAAGGAGCGTCTCGACTTCTCGTGTGCGATCTTCGATCCCCGCGGCGATCTCATCGCCAACGCGCCGCACATGCCTGTGCATCTCGGGTCGATGAGCGAGTCGATCCGGTCGATCATCCGGCAGAACCCAGACATGGAGCCGGGCACCGTGTACGTGATGAACGCCCCGTACAACGGTGGCACCCATCTTCCCGACATCACCGTCATCAAACCGGTGTTCGACCTCGACGCGAACGGCGAGCCCGGCGACACGGTCATCTTCTATGTGGCGTCCCGAGGCCACCACGCCGACATCGGTGGCAGTGTGCCCGGGTCGGCGCCCGCCAACTCGACCTCGGTCGAGGAGGAGGGTGTCCTGCTCGACAATGTGGTGCTGGTGCGCGACGACCGGTTCCTGCACGACGAGATCGACACGCTCCTCCGCAGCGGTCGCTATCCGGCTCGCAATCCCGCACAGAACATCGCCGACCTCCAAGCTCAGGTCGCGGCGTGCGAGAAGGGCACCACCGAGCTGCGTCGGGTGATCGACTACTACGGACTCGAGGTCGTCCACGCCTACATGGGGCACGTGAAGGACAACGCCGAGGAGTCGGTTCGTCGGGTCATCGACGCACTCACCGACTCGGAGTTCACCTGCGAGATGGACGACGGACATCGGGTATGTGTGGCGATCACCGTCGACCACGACGTCCGCTCCGCCACCATCGACTTCACGGGATCGTCGAGCACCCATCCCGGCAACTTCAACGCGCCGTCGGCCATCGCTCACGCGGCCGTGCTCTACGTCTTCCGCTGCATGGTCGACGACGACATCCCGCTCAATGCCGGCTGCATGGTGCCGCTCGATGTGGTGCTGCCCGACGACTCGATGATCAACCCGAGTTATCCGGCCGCGGTCATCGCCGGGAATGTCGAGACGAGCCAGCTCGTCGTCGACACGCTGTTCGGCGCGCTCGGAGTCATGGGAGCGGCCCAGGGATCGATGAACAACTTCATCTGGGGCAACGACGAGCACCAGTACTACGAGACGATCTGTGGCGGCGCGGGCGCCACGCCCAACGCCGACGGCTGCAGTGCCGTGCACACCCACATGACCAACTCTCGCCTGACCGATCCCGAGGTGCTGGAGTGGCGATACCCCGTACACCTCGAGACGTTCCACGTGCGCGCCGGTTCCGGCGGCGCGGGCGAGCACACGGGCGGCGATGGTGTGGTTCGGCGGATGCGTTTCGGCGAGGCAATGGAGATCAACATCTTGTCGAGTCGCCGTCGCGTACCGCCCTACGGGATGTCGGGCGGTGAGCCCGGCGCGATCGGGGTCAACAAGGTCATCCGCACCGATGGCACGGTCACCCGACTTGGCGGTGCGGATCGCACCACGGTCGAATCAGGTGACTGCATCGAAATCGAGACGCCGGGTGGCGGCGGATGGGGAAGCTGACGGCCATGCCGAATCTGCCGAACGGGTTGACCAAGGGTCGGCGCTCGCCGACCTTCACCGCCGAGTCGGTGCCGCCCGCGCTCACCAAGGCCCACCTCACCAATGCCTGGGCCGTGGTCGAGGTCGAGGCCGGCACGGTCGACTTCGTCGACGAGCAGACGTACTACCGCGTCACCCTCGCGGCCGGTGATGAGCACGTGATCATGCCGGGCCAGCGCCACCATGTGGAGCCCGCGGCCGACGCTGCCTTCGCAGTGCAGTTCTGGGACGCGCCCTCCGATTCCGCTGACGCCTGATCTTCGGGGTCAGCCTCGGAGGACCTCAGAAACCGACAGCCGGCGCCGATATGCACTCATGGTGGATCCCGCTTCTGTGAACGATCTCATGGGGAGCATCGTCAGCGCGCTGTGGGACGTCGAGGAGAGGGGAGACGGCGCGCGGCTGAGCGCTCGACTCTCGGAGTGGTGCTCGGAGGTCGGAGCCACGGGCGTGATGATCGTCGCCCGTAGGCATGATGAGGCCGACCTCGTCGGCGGCTTCATCGAGGGGACGCCTCTTCCCGATCGGACGGCGTTCTCGCGTGTTGACCCGGGCTGGGACGAACTCGCTCGTGACGGCATGTGGTCCTGGAGATCCGGCGATGCTTGTGAGTTGGGCTCTCTGTTCACCGCGGACCACGGCGGACAGGTCTTCGCTCTTGGCCGCGCCGGCCAGCCGCAAGGATGCCTCATTGTGCTCGCCGAGAGGGTACCCCTGCCCGACTCCTCGGTCAGACTCGTCGGACAGCTGTCCGATGTCTGCCGGGCGTTCGTCGAGCGTGGGCAATTCGCTGCGAGACTCAGCGGCCAGCGTGAACTCGATGCGCTCCGCACGTTCGCCAGCGAACAGTTCCTGCCGGTCCGTGAGTTCGATGATGTGCTGCAAGTGCTCCACGACGTGCTCGAGCGGGTCGCCGTGACGTTCGATTGCGACGAAGTCATCTGGGGCAACCGCACCGACCCGGCCGAGGCCTACCTGTCTCGCCGGTTCCGGCGGTCCGACGGGGTATGCGATCAGCTGCCGCCCGAACGCCTCCGCGTGGTCGCTCATCCGCTCGACCCCACCAAGGACATCATCCGCACGCGCTTCGATGACGAGGCCCTCGCCCGTCTCGGCATCGACCCGGCCGAATACCCGGAGAGCGCCGCGACGATCGTGACGGTCAGTACAGGCGTCGAGTACAACGCAGGGCTCGGGCTGGTTGACTACCGGCCGCGCCCGGTGCGGAGCCAGGCGGAACTCGAGGTCCTGATCGACCTCAACCGCTTCATCCGGCAATATCAGGCCCGGCTCGAACACGAGCGGGACGAGCGACGCCATCATCGGTATGACGAGTTGCGGCTGGCCATCGCGGGCGATTTCATCGACACCGCGGGTCCCCCGGTCGATGACTTGATCGACGGCACGATCGGTCGCCTCGGTGAGGCATTCGATGCGGATCTCGTGCTGTTCCAGGACGGTGGACCCGGGAGTGATCACCGGCATGTGTGGGCCACCGCGTGCGGGCGGGCGATCACTGAGCATCTCGAGTCCTCATCCGGGGATCGCGGATCACTTCCCGACTGGCTGGAGCTGGCTCACCCTGCCCGTCACTCCATCATCTCGGGCGCGGACCTCCCGCCCAGCGTTCGACGAGTCATGACGGACCTCGGGGTCGATCAGCTGGAACTCTTGGCCGCAGCGGTGGGGGACACGGCGCGGCGAGCGACCATCACCGTGGCCCATTGCGGCCGAAGGAAGTGGGGCCAAGCGGAGCATGCGACGCTGGTGTCGCTGGGCAACCAGCTCCAGGCCAGCACGGATGCGGCGCGTGTGCGTACCGCCAACCGGAACCATCGTCGTATGGACGAGCTGCTGGCACGGTCTGCGGCCACACTGATCCAGATTCCGGACTTCGATGAAGCGCTCGACGCGGTGTTGTCCGACGTGAGGACGACGCTGTCGGCTCGGGCCGCGCAGTGGCTGGAGTTCGACGCCGAACGCCGCACCATCGAGGTCCGCAATGCGGCTCGGCCCGATGCCGATCCCGTGGTGGTGCCCACTGTCGAAGCGAGTCGCGAGGACTGGGCGGTGCTCTGGGAGTCGACGCTGACGGTTCGCTTCTGTGACGACGACGGACCCGTTCTCGCCGTTCTGCGCCGCCTCTTTCCGGCCGTCACCTGGTTACCGCGGATCATGGCGCCGGTGTTGTCGCCTACCGGTCGGCCACTCGTGACTCTCGACGTCGTCCTCGACGAGGCACCCGAATCCGACGCGGTACTGAACACCATCTCCGCGATCGGGCATCTGATCCATGAGGTCGGCGATCGACAACGATCGAATCTGCTTCACGCCACGACGTTCGAGTCGGTGCCGACCGGCCAGCTCCTGCTCGATCACGGCGGGGTCGTGCAATCAGCCAACAGCGCGATCCGTCGACGTCTGGGCGATGTGGTCGGATCGCGTTGGATCGACTTCGACCCGGGATTCGTTCCCGGGGGTGAGGAACGCGAGGTTCCGCTCCATGTCGGGCGCCACACGCTCTGGACGAGAATCCGCAGCGCGGTCATCGACCATGGCCAGCCGCGGCCCACGACGGTCGTGCATGTCGAGGATGTCACCAACGAACGATCAGCTCGCTCGATGCTCGAGTACGAAGCGAGCCACGATCAGCTGACCGGCCTGGGAAACCGTCGACGGCTCGACGAAGAGATCTCGCACACGAGTCAGCAGACGGATGCAACGATCATCATGGTCGACCTCGACCGGTTCAAGGTCATCAACGACTCACTCGGTCACCGGGCCGGCGACGAAGTGCTGGCCGTGGTGGCGGACCGGCTACGACTCACGTGCCGCTCCGATGATCTCGTGTGCCGATTCGGTGGCGACGAGTTCGCCATCCTTCTCGCCGGTCGCCGCGAGCGCCACGAACTGGCGGCGCTTGCGGAGCGGCTTCTCCACGTGGTCAGCGAACCAATCGACGCCCAGGGTGTGCCGGCACGCATGACCTGCTCGCTCGGGATTGCCAGTGCGGAGCGCGGTGTGGGGTCC
Source organism: Acidimicrobiaceae bacterium (assembly GCA_016845585.1). Classification (GTDB taxonomy): domain Bacteria; phylum Actinomycetota; class Acidimicrobiia; order Acidimicrobiales; family Aldehydirespiratoraceae; genus JAACCU01. Next base: position 27,323 of record JAERSO010000090.1, read on the forward strand.
GAGACCCTCCTGCGTCAAAGCGACGCTGCGCTCCACGACGCAAAAGCCGAAGGTCGTGATCGGTATTCGTTCTTCGATCCGACGAGCATCGATTCCCTCCGCGAGCGTCTCACGATCGAGACGGGCCTGCGGGCGGGACTCGACAATGACGAATTCATCCCGTACTTCCAACCGGAGTACGACCTCCTCACCGGAGAGATCCTGAGCTTCGAGGCACTCATTCGCTGGGCTCAGCCCGACGGCACGATCGTACCCGCCTTCCAGTTCATCGACGTCGCCGAGGAACTCGGACTTGCACCACGTATGAGCCAGGTGGCTCTCGAGAAGGGATGTGCTCAGCTCCGAGCGTGGATGGCGGACGGCATCGACACGAAGCTCCGAGTGAACATCACGGCAGCTCAGCTTCGAAACGAGTCTCTCGACTTCGAGATCATGTCGGTGCTCGGTCAGCATGGCCTCGGCACTGAGAACCTGTGCCTGGAGGTCACCGAGCGATCGCTCCTCCTCGACATCGAGTCGACGATCTCCACGTTGGCCCGAATCCGAGGCGAAGGCATCGAAGTCGCCATCGATGACTTCGGGACGGGTTTCAGTTCGCTGTCCTGGCTCAAACGGCTTCCGGTCGACACGCTCAAGATCGACCGCGCCTTCGTTCAGAACCTGGCGCGTGACGACGTTGACCGAGAGATCGTGAAGACGATCATCGGTCTGGCGAAAGCGCTCGGGATCGGTGTTGTGGCCGAAGGGGTCGAAGAGCCCGCGCAGGTGGAGACCCTCCTCGAACTCGGCTGCAGCCGGGCGATGGGATGACTGTGGTCCCCGGCGCTGCCGGCGCCGGACGCCGGTCTACTGTTCGCCCGGGACACGCCCGACGCGTGAACTGTCCGTGCGGGTCGATTCGGCCGCTCGGCGAGTGCTGTGGCCCGGTCATCGCGGGGGAGCGGCCCGCGCTGACTGCCACCGACCTCATGCGTTCCCGCTACACCGCGTACGCCACCGGTGAGCGGGACCATCTGGTGCGGTCATGGTCGCCGGTCACCTGTCCCGTGGATCTGAAACTCGATCCGAGCCTGCGGTGGATGGGACTGGAGATCGTCGGCAGCGAGAGGGGCGGTGCACTCGACGCGGACGGGGTGGTGGAGTTCGTGGCGCGTTTCGTCGGTGCCGATGGCCCCGGCGAGCTGCGTGAACGCAGTCGATTCGGCCGGGTCGACGGCCGTTGGGTGTACCTCGACGGCGAGGTGGGACCGGGATCAGTGTGACGAGACGGTCCCACCGTTGGAGGGTTCGCAGATCCACACGCGGGGCGTGACGCCAGCGGTTGATTCGTAGCGCCGGCGTATTTCGGCGATGATCTGGTTTGCAGCGTCGCGGTCGACCAACGCCACTGCGCAACCCGCAAAACCGCCTCCCGTCATTCGTGCGCCGAGGCACCCGGTGAGGCCGTGCGCGATCTTGACAATCTGATCGAGCGCGGGGCCGGAGACCTCGTAGTCGTCCCGGAGGCTCCGGTGGCTCGAACTCATGAGCGATCCAGCTTCGACGGGATCACCGTCGGTGAACGCGGCCACCGTCTCGAGTGTCCGCTGGTTCTCGGTGATCACGTGCGTGGCCCGACGTCGTCCGAGCTCGTCGCCAACTTCGAGGGCTGCGAGATCGGTCAGAGTGGCATCACGCAGCGCATCAACCCCGAGCGTGCGGGCGACGCGAGCACAGGTGGCGTGGCGGTCGGCGTACTCCGAGTCGACGAGGTCTCGTCGCGACATCGTGTCCATCACGACCACCCGAACGGCTGCCGGCAGCTGAATCGGCGTCGTCTCGAGTGTCCGGCAATCGAGCAGGAGCGCGGCACCAGCTCGGGCTGTTGCGGACGTGAGTTGGTCGAGGATTCCGCTCGGCAACCCGAAGATCTCGTTCTCGACGCGCTGGCCGATGCGGGCCAGGGTGACGCGGTCGATCTCGTCCCCGGCTGCGAATGAAAACGCGAGACCGGCCGCGACTTCGAGAGCGGCCGACGACGAGAGGCTCGCTCCCTGCGGGATGTCGCTGGCAATCGTGCCTTCCCAAGCCGCAACGGGATGTCCGGTGTCGCGCATGACCACAGCCATCCCGTGGAGGTAGCGCGCCCAAGGTTCCGTGTCGGCGGGATCGTCGTCGATGTCGAACACCGTGGATCCGAAACCCTCCGATGAGACCGTCACGGTCGAGCCCGCTTTCGGGCGGGCGGCGATAACTGTGTCGAATGGTAGTGCCATCGGGAGGCAGAACCCGTCGTTGTAGTCGGTGTGGTCACCGATCAGGTAGGCCTCGGCCGGGAGCGCGACTGATGAATGAGTGATCGGATCCGAAGGCAGCGTCGAACGATGCTGAGGCTCGCCGAGCGGCGTGCTGAGCCGGTGCGGGAGCTGGGTTAGTGGGCGGCGTCGGCACGCTTCGGCACCAGCGACAACACACCCATCACGACCACACCCCACGCGAGGCCCACGACGGCGGAGATGAGAGTGTTGGCCAGCCAGGCAACCACACCGCCGACTCGGGCGATGTCCTCCACGGCGTGCTCGGCGTCGTGCACGACCGAGTAGGGCCAGTGCCAGCCGAGTTCGTCGGCACCCACGAGCAGGATGTGGCCGCCGACCCAGAGCATGGCGGCGGTGCCGATGATGGAGAGCCACAGCAGCACCTTCGGCATCCCGAGTACGAGTGCCCGGCCGACCTTCTGGGAAGACTCGGACTCGCGCTCGGCCATCGAGAGACCGATGTCGTCCATCTTCACGATGAGGGCGACCAGTCCGTAGACGACGATCGTGATGAACACCGCGACCACGACGAGGATGATTCCGCGTGCCACGAAGCTCTCGTCGATGACCTCCTTCAGCGAGATCACCATGATCTCTGCGGACAGGATGAAGTCGGTGCGCACGGCGCTCTTGATGGTGGCGGCCTCGGCGGCGGGGCCCAGGACGGCGGCGGGGACGTCGTGATCGTGATCGTCGCGTTTGATGGCGTGCACGATCTTGTGGGCGCCCTCGTAGCACAGGAAGGAGCCGCCGAAGATCAGGATGATCTCGACCAGCGTGGGCACGAACTCGCTGAGCACGAGCGCAGCCGGGAGGATGAAGAGGAGCTTGTTGCGGATCGAGCCAGTGGCAATCCGCTTGATGATCGGGAGCTCCCGGTTGGCGGCCAAGCCATGGACGTAGGTCGGGGTGACCGCGGTGTCGTCGATCACCACACCCGCCGCTTTCATGCTGGCGCGGCTGGCTGCCGCGCCCACGTCGTCGATCGACGCCGCTGCGAGCTTCGCCAGCGCCGCCACATCATCGAGCAAACCAACGAGACCGCCAGCCATGTACCCCATCCCTGTCTCGGTCGAACGAGCCCTCAGGGTAGTTGGCGAGTCGCGGTCTGGACGCGCCGCCGACTACGTTCGGCCCATGGAACTTCGTTTGGATGGGAAGACTGCGATCGTGACGGGCGGGTCGGCCGGCATCGGCCTGGCGATCGCCGAGGAATATGTGAAGGCGGGCGCCAACGTGATGATCGCGTCGCGCAAGGCCGAGAAGTGTGAGGAGGCGGCCGAGCACCTGTCATCGCTCGGGGGCGGAGGGGTCGCGTGGCGCGCTGCGCACACGGGTGGTCTCGATGGTGGCGCCGACGTCATGGCAGCGACTCTCGACGAGTTCGGCTCGATCGACATCCTCGTGAACAACGCGGCCACGAATCCGCATGCCGGTCGGATCATCGACTGTGACCCGGGCATGTTCGACAAGACCTATGAGGTGAACCTGCGCGGCCCGCTGTTGTGGACGCAGCAGGCGTGGCGATCCTGGATGCAGGACAATGGTGGATGTGTGATCAACCTCGCCTCGGTCGGCGCGTTCAAGACGTCGGCAGCGCTGGGGATCTACTCGATCCTGAAGCGGGCGCTCGTGCAGATGACCGAGCAACTCGCCTCCGAGATGGGCCCCGGCGTGCGGGTCAACGCGTTGGCACCATCGGTGGTGAAGACGGACTTCGCCCGCCTCCTCTGGGAGGGCGAGGCGGGCGAGAAAGTCGCGGCCCGCATGCCCCTGCAGCGCCTCGGCGAGCCCGGCGACATCGGACGAGCGGCGCTCTTCCTCGCCGCGGACGCACAGTGGATGACCGGCCAGACCCTCGTGTTCGACGGTGGTGCTCTGGTGACGACGGCACCCTGAGCAGCGATCCGCACATCGGAACCCTCAACGAGGGTTCATTGCATGCCGCGCTCAAGGACGCGTATGCCGAACCGGGCGACGAATTCGAGGTGCCACTCGACGGCTTTGTCATCGACATCTGTCGCGGGAAGGAACTGATCGAAATCCAGACCGGCTCGTTCGGCGCGATGGGGCGGAAGCTGGACCATCTCCTGCCGAGCCACCAGGTTCTTCTGGTGCACCCCATTGCGGTGGAGAGCTACCTCGATCGGCCCGGCCGGAACCCACGGAAGTCGCCCAAGAAGGGATCCGTCCACAGCCTCTTCGGTGAGCTCGTCAGCATTCCCACGCTGCTCGATCATCCGAACCTGACGCTCGAGATCGTGTTGGTCTCCGTGACCAAGGTGCAGGTCGAGGACCCGAAGGCCCGCCGAGGGCGTGGTGGCTATCGCACCCAGGACCGACGACTGCGTGAAGTCCTCGGTCGCCATCGCTTCGAGGAGAGTCGTGACCTGCTCCGCCTCGTTCCGGACAACCTGCCGCCGGTGTTCACCACCGCCGATCTGGCGAGCCGCGCCGGCATCGGCCGAGACGTGGCCCAGCAGATGGCGTACTGCCTGCGCCCGCTCGGTCTCTTCGTCGAGCAGGGTCGAACCAAGGCCGGGATCCAGTACTCCCTGGCCGGCTGAGCGAGGGTCAGTCGCCGGTTTCACCGTCGATCGCCTCGCGGAGCAGGTCGGCGTGGCCGGCGTGGCGGGCGTATTCCTCGATCATGTGCACGAGGACCCAGCGGAGGTTCCAGGGTCCCCGCCCGAGGGTGTCGCCCTGCGACATCGTGTCCATGGTTGGTGCCGCGTCGGTGACCTCACGGCTGCGGGCACACGCATCGTCGAAGGTGGTGAGCAGCCACTCGGGCGAGTCGTGCTTGGCGGACGTGATCGCCCAGTCCTCGCCCTCATCCCGGGGTGCGCTCGCCCACGGCTCGACCGGCTCGTATCCCATGAATCGCACACCGAACCAGATGTCTTCCACCAGCGCCATGTGCTTGATCAGGCCGCCGAGTGTGAGCGAGGAGGCGGCCGTTGTCCGGGCGAGATCGTCGGCACTCAAACCCTCGGCCTTGCGGGCCAGGACGTTGCGGTAGAAGTCGAGGAACTCGGTGAGTGCCTGGCGCTCGGTGGTGGGAGCCTTGACCGGGTCGACCGGCTCGGGACGGCGAGGGACGGGAGAGGGCATCCCCGATGCCTAGCGAAGCCGGGCCAGGATTTCCCGGAGTTGCTCGGCATCGTCGGGCGTCTCCACCGGGATGGAGAACTCGATCCGGTGCACGCGATCGGCGTAGCGCTCGTTGAGCTTGTCCGCGATCTCGTCGAAGGTGCCGATGGTGGCGACGGTGTGGAGCATCTCGTCGTCGACGAGGCCGGGGAGCTCCTCCCACTGCTGGTTTCGTGAGAGCACCGACGCCTGCTCGGCGATGTGTTCCCACCCGTGCAGGCGGAACGTGCGTCGGTACGACGGCGTCGAGAGGTAGAAGGCGACTCTGGCGCGGACGGACTCGGTGACCTCGTCGAGCCGGGCCTGGTCGGCGGCGGTGCCGATCAGTGGCTTCATGCAGACCTCGACCACGTCGACGTCGCGGTTCGTACGCATCGCCCCTCGGGCCAGGTGCGGCAACACTTCCTCATCGATGAAGCGTGGCGTGCAGACCGGATGGAGCCGGACACCGTCCGCGACCTCGCCGGCCATTGCCACCATGTTCGGCCCGATGGCAGCGACATGGATCGGGATGGTCGGATGATCGATCGGGCCGGGGTTGAACAGCGGCACCATCACATCGAGGTTGTAGTGCTCACTCGCGAAATCGAGTCGGGTGCCGTTCTGCCAGCAGTCCCACACGGCGCGCATGGCGCCGATGTAGTCGCGCATCCACGGTGCCGGGGCATGCCATGGCAACCCGTAGCGCCGTTCGATGTGGGCGCGGACCTGTGAGCCGAGACCGAGGATGAATCGCCCGCCCGACAGCTTCGACAACGACCACGCCGAGAGCGCTGTGGCCGTGGGGCTTCGGGGGAACGCCATCGCCACCGACGTGCCCAGCTGGATGGTCGACGTGGTGGTGGCTCCCAGCGCGAGGAGCTGGAATGGATCGTCCTTCGTTTCCTCGACGAGTACGGCGTCGAGACCCACGTCCTCGGCGGTGGCGGCCAGCTCGGCGAAGCGCCGGATGTCGAGCGGCGTCTCGGGTTCACGCAGGCCCGGATCGAGCTTGCCGAGCGGGAGGAGCGATTCGACGATCATTTCCGGACAACTTACGCGACCGGGTAACTCTGGCAAACTTCGCTGCGATGTCGTCGAGTCCGAGAACCGTGCTGACCGTCCTGGTCGGAGTCCATGTGGTCAACGACTTCAGCGTGACGGTGCTTCCGGCGTTCCTCCCGGCCGTCGCCGAGGAATTCGACCTCGATTACAGCGAGCTCGGGATTCTGTCGTTCGCGTTCGTGCTGCTGACCGGGGTGATGCAGCCCGCGCTCGGCAACTACGCCGACCGCGCGGGGCGTCGCCGTTTCGTGCTCGTGGGGGGGTTCCTGGTCGGTGCCGGCGGATTCCTCGCGATGGCGGTGGCGCAGAGCTTCTGGTTCATCGTTGCGGTGAGCCTGTTCTGCGGCCTCGGGCAGGCCACGTATCACCCCCAGGCGTCGGCGTTGATCGTCGATACCTACCCCGACCGGCGGGGGCGTTCCCTGGGGATCCATGGGTGGGGCGGCTCGGTCGGTCATTTCACCGCCCCCGCCGCCGTGGTCTTCACGGTGGCCGCGTTCGGTTGGCGGTGGGCGATGGCCGCCATTGCGATACCGATGGTGCTCGCGGCAGCACTGTCGCGGATCCGGCTTCAGGAGACCGCCCCGTCACCGAACGCCACGTTGCGAGGGGCACTTTCGCGCCCGCTACTGATCGCTGCAGTGGCCTTCGGCCTGGTGGGGATCGTTGGTCAGAGTTTCAAGATCTTCATGGTGAAGATGCTCGTCGACGAGGGATGGACGGAGACGAGCGCCGGGGTGCTGCTCACCGTCATCCTCCTCGGTGGTGCCATTTCACAACCGCTCGGTGGGTGGGCGTTCGACCGGATCGGCGGGCCGCGCGTTCTTCAGATCGCGGCGATCGCCACGATCATCCTCGTCGCCGTCTTCGCGGTCAGCAGCGGGGCGATCGCGCTCGTTGCGGTGGCCGGCATCTCGTTCTTCCAGTTCAGTCTGTTCCCCGTCTCGCTTGCGCAGGCCAGCCGGCTGGCCTCTGCTGAACGCACCGGTGGTGCCACCGGGCTGGTCTTCGGCGTGTCGGGACTCATGACAGCGGTGACCCAACCGGCGGTCGGCGCTCTCGGTGAAGCACTCGACGACATCCGGCTCGCTCTGGTCTGGCTCATGCCGGCCGCAATCGTCGGCTTGGTCCTCGCGCTCGGCATGAGGGCCGGTGAGGTGGTCTCGCCCGATCCGGTGAAATAGGCGATGATCGTGGGACCGGTCGAGAGTCGGAGGGCCCCATGACAACCCGGATCGTCGCTGATGTCTTGATACCTGGACGGGCTGAACCCATTGACGGGGGCACCGTTTTGATGGCCGATGGTGAGATCTCGTTCGCCGGTGCCACCGCGGACGCACCATCCACCGGCGAGCACGAGACCCTGGTCGAGGTGCCGGCGGTGATGCCCGGCCTGTGGGACTGCCACACGCACTTCGTGGGCATGCCGGAGCCCAACATCGAGCTCATCGCCACGACCGATGTGGTCACGGCGGCGGCACGCGCCGTCGATGACGCCGCTGCGATGCTCGACGGTGGCGTCACGAGCGTCCGTGACGTCGGGGGCCTCGGGGTCCGGTTGGCGCGGGCGGTGAACGAGGGTCGGATGCGTGGGCCGTGGATCCATGGCGCCGGCCGCATCCTGTCGACGACCGGCGGGCACGGCGACATCCACAGCCTCCCGCTCGACTTCGTGCACCAGCTCACCTGCAACTCGGGCTTCAGCGTCCTGTGTGACGGGGTGCCCGAGGTGCTCAAGGCGGTGCGCCTGAACCTCCGGATCAACGCCAAGCTCATCAAGATCTGTGCCTCTGGCGGTGTGATGTCGGAGATCGATCATCCGATGCATCAGCAGTTCAGCGACGAAGAACTTCGTGCCATCGTCGAGGAGGCGGCCCGAGCCGAACGGATCGTGGCCGCGCATTGCCATGGCAAGGCCGGGATCATGGCGGCACTGCGCGCCGGGTGTTTCACGATCGAGCACGGCAGCTTCCTCGACGAGGAAGGTGCCGATCTGATGGTGGAGCAGGGTGCGATGTTCGTGCCGACCCGGTTCGTCGTCGACGAACTGCTCGGCCAGGCCGAGGCACTGCCGCGGTACGCCTACGAGAAGGGGCTGATGGTGGCCGGTGCCCATGAGATGGCCATGAAGATCGCCATCGCCAAGGGTGTGAAGATCGCGGCGGGTTGCGACATCTTCGTGTCGGGCCAGATGTACGGCGGCAGCAGCAAAGAGATCATGCACCTCATCAACGCCGGCATGACCGACCTCGAGGCAATCGAGGCGGCCACTGCCAACGGCCCGGAGACCCTCGGCCCGCAGGCTCCCAACACCGGACAGCTGCGTGCCGGGTTCGATGCCGATGTCATCGCCCTCGATGCCAATCCCCTCGACGACCGCAGCGTCTGGGGTGATCCCGATCGCGTCACCCATGTCTGGCAGCGCGGCAGCCAGGCGAAATGAGTCGCACGCAGTTGCTGTTGGTTCATGGGGCCTGGCACGGTGGCTGGTGTTCGCGCGAGCACTGGGTGTCGTACCTCGAGGAGCGCGGGTTCGCCTGCGAGGCAATCGACCTGGTCGACCATGATCGACCGGGTGATCTCGGTCGTATATGGCCGACGATCCCTCAGCAGGTCGATCATGTCGGTGCGGTGCTGGATCGGCTTGGTCCCGACACGATCGTGGTCGGTCATTCCATGGGCGGCTACATCGTGCAGCGTATGCTGGAGACACGGCGTGCCGCTCACGCGGTGTTGGTGGCGAGTGTTCCCCGCCACGGTGTCTGGCGACCCGCACTCTCCATCCTCCGCAACGACCCGAAGGTCTTCTTGCGGACCACGCTGCTGATGGACATGAGCGGGTTCGTCGCCGACGACGACCATGTGCGAGGCGCCTTCTTCACCGATGACACTCCACCGGCGATCGTGGCGCGTACCCGAGCCCGGCTGCAGAACGAGTCGTATCGTTCGTACTTGTCGCTGGTGTTTCGTCCCCCTCGGCCGACGCGGGTCGCGACCCCGGTCACCGTCGTGGCGGCCGAGCGTGACTCGTTGTTCGCTGTGCCGGGTCAACGGGACCTGGCCGAGGCATACGGCACCACGGCGCACATCATCGAGGGCGCAGGCTGCGGCGATCGTCGCGGCGATCAGCCAGGGCCGAAGTACTCCACAGATATGAGACGAACGGCGTTCTGCGGGCGGTACGTCTCACTTGGCTGACGTACTCGTCGATGGGGATGCATGGAGACCGGCGACACGACTGCCGCGCGGACCGGGGCTCTCGTTGACACCCCGTGGTACCGACGCCCAGGCTTGCTCGGGGTCGCCCTGCTCCTGGTTGCCCTCGCAGCCACCGCCGTCGCGGTCAGGAGTGCCGCCGATCATGTCCGTGATGACGCGGATCTCGCCTTCCGTTCTGACGCGGAGGCGGCACGTTCGTCCGTTGAGGACCGGCTCGCGATCTATGAAGAGACCTTGCGCGGGTTGCGTGCCTTGTTCGCGGCATCGAAGGACGTGAGCCGGGACGAATTCAACGCGTATCTCGAGATCGAGGACATCATCGGTCGCTTCCCGGGGATTCAAGCCCTCGAGTTCACGCGCCGTGTCGCGATCGACGATGTCGCCGCCTACGAAGACGCGGTGCGAGCCGACCGCAGCATCACCGAGGCCGGCTACCCGGATTTTGCGATCCATCCCGTGGTTGACGCCAACGACATGCTGCTCGATGTTCTGAATGCCGACCGGGAGATCGAGATCGAAGTCTATGACGTCGGCCTGACGTCCGGTGTGCCGATCGCGGATCGCTCCACCGACAGATTGCTGTATGACAGCGATGTCAGCTCGCACGAATCGGGAGAGTTGCCACCCGGTTGATCGGTGACACTCGAGATGGATGTGAGCGGTCGTCGATGGGTACTGCTCGTCACCGACACCGGCTCAGCCCCCGTCGGCGCTCTGCTTCCGTGGGTCGTCGGCCTGTTGGGAATGCTCCTGAGCCTCGGTCTCGCCGGTGGTGTGTTCGCCCTCGCCCGAGGACGCGAACGGGCGCTCCTGATTGCTCATCGACTCGCACACGAAGCCAGTCACGACTCGCTCACCGGGCTGCCCAACCGGGCATTGATCATGGACCGGCTCGATCACGCCTTGGCACGGGCGGCTCGCCGAGGAGGAGTGGTGGGCGTGATGTTTCTCGATCTCGACCGTTTCAAGGCGGTGAACGACACCCATGGCCATGATCCGTTATCTGCCCCACCGGTGCTCCTAAGCAGGTAGTCGAGCACTCTTGGATCGTCGTGTGGTCAAGTGGGGTCGGATCGGAGGATTCGGTGCAGGAAGAGGTCGTGGTACGAGACGTCGCCTCGTTGACCGTGCCGCGGGTCGGAAGGATCGAACGGTGCGCTGCTGTTCCCGGGGTCGTGGTGCTGGACGCTTCGGGCGAAGTGATCGAGCCGGTTGATCGGTTCTTGCGGTCGTTGGTGGCGGGTGATCTGGCGCCGACGACGGTGCATTCGTACGCGACCGCGTTGTTGCGATGGTGGCGATTCCTCGCAGCGGTCGAGATCGCGTGGGACCAGGCGACCCGGGTCGAGGTCCGAGACTTCGTGCTGTGGCTTCGTGCCGCCCGTGTGGGGACCACCGGTCGGATCGAGATGGGCGGTCGGGTTGGGTTTGCCTCGGCGACGATCAATCACAATCTGACGGTTCTGCGTTGCTTCTACGACGACCGGTCGGCCGTCGGGGTGGGCCCGATTCTCAATCCGGTGCCGTCGGTTCGTCCTGGCGATCGGGAACGTCGCCATGCCCATCACAACCCGATGGATGGCTTCTCGTCGCATCGGCGGGCACCGCTGCGTCAAAAGGAGCCAAGCCGAATACCGGGTGGGTTGTCGGACCGGTCGTTCGATGAGCTGTTCGCAGCGATGAGCCATGATCGGGACCGGGCTCTGCTGGCGTTCTTCGTGTCGACCGGGGCGCGGGCTGCTGAGCTGTTGGGGCTGACGGTCGATCGTGTCGATGTCGGCCGCCAGATGATCGGGGCGTTCCGCAAGGGTGACGGCCGGCTGCAGTGGATGCCGGCCTCGGGCGATGCGTTCGTGTGGTGGCGCCTCTATGAGCAACACCTGCAACGCCCGTCGGGTGAGGACGCAGTGTGGTTGACCCGCCGGCGGCCCTTCCGGCCGCTGACCTATGCCGGGTTGCGGCGGGTCTTGCAGCGGGCGAACGACCGGTTGGGGACGGCGTGGACCCTGCACGATCTGCGTCACACCGCGGCGCGGCGGATGATCTCCGACGAATCGGTGTCGTTGCATGATGTGCAGTGGCTGCTCGGTCACCGGCATCTGTCGACCACGGCGATCTACCTGCGCCCTGATGATGACGAGGTGATCGCCACGATCCGTCGCCACCACGCCAACGACGCCACCCGGCCGCCGCCGCAACCGCCGCCGGGCGGCTATCGAGCCGAAGTCCTCGAGACGCTGTTGGGCGGGCCAGTTCGTGAGTGACGACAACGTGGACGCGGCGGATCTCATCGATGTCTATGCCGATGTCGTCCCCGGGCCGGGTCAACGTCGCCGGGGCCAGCGCCGCACGCCAACGCCCGCGCCTGAGCGACGCGGCTTCGAGGGTCCGGTCGAGCCGCTGCCGGAACTACGGCGCCCGACACGCTGGGCCGCGACCGCCAGCGACCACGCGTCAGTCATGGCTCGCGTCGACCAGGAGCTGTTGGCGAAGGGCTGGACCACGAGGGACAAAGAGCGTCGCCGGGCGCGGACAAGCGTCGAGCTGCTGCTCGACTGGCTCACTGGCTTCGATGGTGACAGCTGGCAGCAGCGATGGCTTGCCAGCGGGTTGAACGAGCGAGGCCGGGACTGGACCGACGCCGTCGAATTCGAGAACTGGAGTGGCCCTGCTCGAACCAAGCGAACCCGACTGCTCGTAGCCGCTGGCGGCCTGATCGTGCTCGACGTGATCCGACCCAGCTACCGATGGCTGTATGGGTTCGCGTCCAAGCGCACCCTCGAATGGACCCGCGCCACCCGAGACCCCGACGGCTTCGCCCGTCTCGACGCCCACACCGACACGATCCCAAACTTCGGGGACGGCGACCGGGCCCCGCTGTTGCATCAGCTGACCCGAGTCCTGATCCACAACGGCGGCACCCTCGACGACATCACCGTCGATGATTGCCGAGAGGCATACGCGGCTCAGATCGGCTACGCCGTGCAGAAACGGACCCTGTGGTACCGGGTCCTGCTCGACGCCGGGTTCCTCCCACCCGACGCGCCGCCAAGCATCTTCGCCGCTAGCCGGACCCGGCAACGCAGCATCACCCAACTTGTTGACGGCTACCGCATCGAACACGCCGCGATCCGGGGCCTGTTGATCGACTACCTGACCGAACGCCAAGCCGAACTCGACTACTCCTCAACTGCGGCGCTGGCTTCGAAGCTGGCGTTGTTGTTCTGGCGGGATCTCGAGATCCATCAACCCGGCATCGACTCGCTGCACCTCAGCGACGCGGTGGCTCGCCGCTGGAAGGAACGCCTCAAGACCGTCCGCCACGGCCGACGCTACCTCGGCCAACAACGCGAGGACCCCAATGCCATCCTGATCGCGGTCCGGATGTTCTACAGCGACCTCAACCACTGGGCCGTCGAAGACCCAGCCCGCTGGGCCCGATGGGCTGCACCCAACCCGATCAGCCCACGAGACCTGATCGGACAGAACAAACAGAAACGACGGGCCAGAGCCAGAATGCAACAGCGCACCCGCGAACTCGCCCCACTCCTACCGGGCCTGGTCGATGCCGCCGACCAGCAACGCCGCCGCGCCGCCGCGCTCCTCGCCGCCGGCCGCGCCGCCGGCGACGGCGAATCGTTCACCGTCGGCGACGAGACACTCATCCGGACCGTGCTCCCAGCCGACCCCGCCAACGGAGGGGCCGGACGGCCCGGCATGGTGTGGGCCCTCGACCCCGACACCGGTCAACGCCGCAACCTCGGGTTCGAAGAAGAACGAACCTTCTGGGGATGGGCCATCATCGAAGTCCTGCGCCACACCGGTGTCCGGATCGAAGAACTAACCGAGCTCACCCACCGCAGCCTCGCCGCCTACACCCTGCCCTCCACAGGTGAAACCATCCCGCTGCTGCAGATCACCCCGTCCAAGACCGACAAGGAACGCCTCCTCGTCGTCAGCCCCGACCTCAGCGAAGTCCTCGCCGCGATCATCGATCGGGTCCGCGACGGCAACGAACAGATCCCGCTGATAGCCCGCTACGACCACGCCGAACGCGTCCACAGCCCACCCCTGCCGTTCCTGTTCCAGCGACCCTGGGGGCTGGCCAACGTCATGATCAGCCCCTCCTATGCCGGCACCCTCATCCACCGCATCACCGAAACCGCCAGCATCACCCTCAACGACGGCACCCCGGCCCGGATCACCCCCCACGACTTCCGGCGCATCTACGCCACCGAAGCCGTCTCGGCCGGGCTGCCCGTCCACATCGCAGCCAAAGTCCTCGGCCACGACAACCTCAACACCACCC